>NZ_CP026949.1:1896841-2529122 GCF_003065425.1 Mycetocola zhujimingii | reverse complement strand
ACGGCCTTGACCCGGTGCGCCAGGGTAAGCAGCTCCGTCGCCGGGTCGGTTTCATCTTCACCAACCCTGACGCCCAGATCGTGATGCCGACGGTGGCCGAGGATGTCGCGTTCTCCCTGCGCGGCCGGGGGCTGTCGAAATCCGAGATCGCGGAACGCGTGGCATCCGTTCTCGCCGACAACGGCTTGGGTGACCACGCCGACGCTCCCGCCCACAGTCTCTCCGGCGGGCAGAAGCAACTGCTCGCGATCTGTTCGGTGCTCGTCAGCGAACCCGAGCTTCTCGTCGCCGATGAGCCGACAACGCTGCTCGACGCAGCGAACACGCGGCGGATCGCTGACCTGTTCGCCCGGCTTCCGCAGCAGATCGTCCTCGTCACCCACAATCTCCGGCTCGCTGAACGGTGCGATGTCGCGCTGCTGTTCGAAGGCGGCAGGCTGGTCGAGCAGGGTGAGCCGACGGATGTTGTCGGTCGCTACGAGCGGGAGTTTGCGTGATGCAGGCGCTGGGCCTCTACCGGCCAGGCTCGAGCCTCATGCACCGGCTCGGCGCCGGAACCAAACTGATCGTGCTGTTCGTCCTCGCGCTCGCGGCCAGCGTGCCGCCACCGTCGGTGTGGCTCCTCGGCTCGCTGTCGGTCGTGGTGATCGCGCTGTACCTGATCGCCGGTCTCGGCTTTCGAGAACTGGGACGCCAGATCGTGATGATCCGGTGGCTGATCCTGCTGGTCACGATCACCGGACTGCTCTTTCTGCCTCTCGACACCGCGCTCGCGAATGTCACACGGATGGTGCTCGTCATTGTTCTCGCCGGGCTCGTCACGCTCACCACTCGGACGTCCGCCCTGCTCGATGCGTTCGAGGTGGCCCTCTCGCCCCTTCGCCGCATCGGAGTGGACCCGCAGCGCATCAGCCTCGTGCTCGCGCTGTCGATCCGCACGGTGCCGGTGATTGCCGGGTTCGGACAGCAATTGCGCGATGCCCAGCGCTCGAGAGGTGGACGGGTGAGCATCCGCGCGTTCGTCGTTCCCCTGCTCGTTCTCTCGCTGCGGCACTCCGACGACCTTGCAGACGCGCTCGTCGCGCGCGGTGCTGACTGACCCGGTCTCCCGCCGGGAGTTAGCCGAGCGCCGTAGAGTTGTCGGGTGACTACCGGCGACTCCATCACCCTCACGGGCATTCGTGTGCGCGCCCATCACGGCGTCTACGACTTCGAGCGGGAGGGCGGCCAGGACTTCGTCATCGACCTCACCGTGGGGATCGACCTCCGTCGTGCCGCACAGAGTGACGATGTCTCGGCGACCATCCACTACGGCGAACTCGCCGAACGGGTCGCTGCAGCCGTGGCATCCGACCCCGTCGACCTCATCGAGACCGTCGCCGAGAGGGTCGCCGGCATCGCCCTCTCCTACCCCGCAGCCCTCGACGTGCGAGTGACGGTGCATAAGCCGGATGCTCCCATCTCCGTTCCATTCGGCGACGTCGCCGTGACCATCGTGAGGTCAGCGGCCCCGCACCAGACCCCGACAACGGAGGGCCGCGCATGAGTCCCATCCCGAAGCCACCGATCCACCCGCCCGTGCGGCGCTCTTCCGAGCTCGGCGCGCGCGATGCCTCGGTGGTTCTCGCGCTCGGCAGCAACCTCGGCGACCGCGACGCGACACTTCGAGCTGCGCTCCGGCAGCTCGAAGCCGCCGGCATCTGGGTCCGGGCAGTGTCGACGTTCGTGGAGTCCGTCGCCGTGAAGCCCGGGGGACCTGACCCGTCGGCACCCGGCTACCTCAATGCCGTTGCCCTCGGGACCACTGACCTGAGCGCGCGCGACCTCCTCGCTGCGATCCACACAATCGAGCATGACCTGGGGCGAGTCCGGACCGAGCACTGGGGAGATCGGACGCTCGACATCGACATCATCACCTACGGTTCCCGCATTGTGAACGAACCGGATCTCGTGATCCCGCACCCGCGTGCGGCAGAAAGAGACTTTGTACTCGGGCCATGGCTCGAGGTCGAGCCTGATGCAGAGCTGCCGGGCCGTGGCAGGGTCGACGCCCTGCTTTCCTCGCTTCGGGACGCAGGGGGACCGGCATGACGCGCACCAGGGCAACGCCGCTGATCGGCCTTGCGGCGCTGGGACTCGCCATCGGTTTCCTCCTCGAGCTCGGCTCGGAGTCGACCGGCGGATCGCTGTTGATCCCGCCGATCAGTCTTCCGCTGACTCTCGTGGTTGTGGGTGCGATCATCGTCGGCTTCTCGCTGCCGATCCGGCGCGCCGTCACCGGCAGGTCGAAAAGGCCGGTTGATCCGTTCCAGTCCCTTCGGGTTGTCGCGCTCGCACGAGCGTCGTCGAGGGTGGGTGCGCTGCTCGCCGGGGTGGCGCTCGGGGCGCTGATTTATTTCACGACCAGACCCGTGATGCCCGGAGTAGGCTCGTTGTGGCTGACGATAGGCTCATGCATTGGGGCCGTGCTACTCGCGGTAGCTGGCCTGATTGCTGAACACCTGTGCACACTGCCGAAGGACGATGACGATGACGCACCCGGAGCACCTCCCGCTCGCTGACGAGGCGACGAACGCCCGGCAGGCCGGCATCGACGGGGTCGAGCAGGCACCCGCCTCCGCGCAGGCGTTCCCTGTGGCGCACCCGCAGGAAGAGCGGCCGGACGAGGCAGTCGAGTATCGCGGCGGGCCAACGGCAGACGCTCCCCGACGCCTCGATCTTGCGAACGTCGAGTGGCACCGCGTCTCGCCCAAGTACATCGTGGTCGACCTGCTCGGGTATGCCATCACCGCACTGGTCGTCCTCGTCGCTGCGATCGTCATGCACGTCGTTCTCGACCAGAACTGGGTCTGGTGGGTGGCCGGGCCACTCCTCGCCATCGATCTCATCTCGGGCGCACTTGCACCCCGTCGCATCCGCTCGATCGGCTACCAGCTCCGTGATGACGACCTCCTCTTCCGCCGAGGCATCATGTGGCAGCGGCTTGTCGCTGTTCCGTACGGGCGGATGCAGCTCATCGACATCAACCGCGGTCCGATCGCACGGGCGTTCGGGCTCGCCGAATTGAAGTTCGTCACCGCATCGGCGGCAACGGCGATCGTGATCCCCGGGCTTCCGATCGAGGAAGCCGAAGGCCTGCGCGACCACCTCGTCGCCGTGGCGGAGAGCAGACGGACAGGGCTGTGAGCGGCGAACGCGGCGCGAGCGGCATCCCCGACCCGTCGATGGTGCCCGGCGGGCAACCGGAGCCGGTGCAGGAGCCTGGTTTTGCGCAGCAGGCGGGCCCCGTGCAGCAGTCCGGTCCGGTGGAACAGTCGGATGCTGTGCAGTACCCGGATGCCGTTGGCGAGCGGTCGGCGGCGAGCGGGTCTGTCCGCGAGAATTCGCGCACCCTCACCGACGGCGAGTGGCACAGGCTCCACCCGGCAACGCCGCTGCTCAAGGGCGGCATCGCGCTCATCGCGATCGCGGGTTTCGTCATCGCCAACCTCCGGGAACGTCTCGTCGACATCTTCCTTCCCGGCCAGGGCGACGGACAGGGCGGCGGTCCCGAGGACGACGGCTCGCGCACCTACGAATACGACCCGCTCACCTACGTCTGGGAACACGGGTACGTGCCCATAGCGCTGGCCGGACTCTTCGTCGTGCTGCTGGTGATCATCGGCGGGTTCTTCCTGTCGTGGCGGATGCACACGTTCCGCGTCACCGACGAGGCGGTCGAGGTGAGGAGCGGCATCCTGTTCCGCACCCACCGGAAGGCGAAGCTCGACCGGATCCAGGGCGTCGGAATCAACCGGCCGTTCTTTCCCCGGATCTTCGGGGCGGCGAAGATGGACGTCAGCGTTGCCGGGCAGGATGCGAGCGTCAAGCTCGAGTACCTGTACTCGCGTGACGCGGATGACCTGCGGCGTGACGTTCTCACCCTCGCGAGCGGTGTGAAGCTCGCTGAGGCAGGTGTGGCGCCACGGCCCACGGTCGGACCGGACGGAGTCGAAGCTCCCACCGACCCGGCGCTCACCCGGCTCGTGACCGAACGCGTCAATGAGTTTCTCGCGCCGGAACTCGACCCCAACGCCGCACCACCGGAATCCGTCGTTCGCATCTCCATCGGCAGGCTGATCGGATCGACAGTACTGAGCGGCAGCACGGTCTTCCTCGTCGTGCTCGCCGTCGTGCTGATCGTCTCCCTCGTCAACGGACAGATCTGGGCGCTCTTCTGGTTCGTGCCCAGTGTCATCGGTTTCCTCAGCTACTACTGGTCGACGGTCATGAAGTCCCTCAGGTACAGCATCGCGAAAACACCGTCGGGCGTCCGGGTCGGGTTCGGACTGCTGTCGACGAGCAACGACACGCTTCCCCCCGGTCGGATCCACGCCGTCGAGATCTCGCAATCCGTGCTGTGGAGACCGTTCGACTGGTGGCAGGTGAAGATCAACAAGGCCGGGCTGTCGGCGGAGGCCGCGATGAGCGGAAAGGGCAACACGACGATCCTGCCCGTTGGAAACCTCACCGATGTCGCCCGCGTCCTCGAGCTGATCCTCGACGACGTCCACGCCGATGCGGCCCTCGCAGAAATGACCGCGGCGTTCCGCGCACCGCACACGTCGGGCTTCACCCTCGCGCCCCGTCGCGCCAGGTGGCTCAATCCGTTTGCGTGGCGACGTACCGGATACGCGGTGCACGACGGACTGCTCCTCTTCCGGCGGGGCGTGATCTGGCGCAGGCTCGACATCCTGCCCCTGGCCAGGATGCAGAGCATCGCCGTGTCGCAGGGTCCGCTCGAACGGGCGTTCCGGCTCGCGTCTGCACGCGTGCACACCATCGCAGGCCCGATCACGCCGACGCTTCCCGCGATCGGCTCGGATGAAGCTGTCCGGTTGTTCGAGCACGTCTCGAGCAGCGCCGTCCAGGCATCAGCCGCGGATCGCACGCACCGCTGGGCAGAGAACCGGGTCAGCGCGTGAGCGCGAGAGCCGGCCGTCTCGGCATCGGAATTATCGGTGCGGGCCACGTTGGCCCGATTCTCGGCGCAGCCCTCGCCGGGGCCGGGCACGCGATCATCGGAATCAGCGCCATCTCCGACGAGAGCAGGGACAGGGCCGAAGCCATCCTGCCGTCGGTGCCGATCCTCGAGATTCCCGACATCGTCGAGCGCAGCGAGCTGGTCATTCTCGCCGTTCCGGATGCCGAACTGCCCGCGCTCGTCGAGGGTCTCGCCGCGAGCTCGACCTGGCGGCCAGGCCAGCTCGTCGTGCACACCTCGCCCGGATCGGGCACCGCCGTCCTTGCGCCTGCGCAGGCGCTCGGCGCGATTCCCATTGCCATTCACCCCGCCATGGACTTCACGGGGACGAGCATCGATATCGGCCGGCTCAACGAGACCTGGTTCGCCGTGACGGCCCCGGCGCCCGTACAGCCGATCGGTCAGGCCCTCGTCGTCGAGATGGGCGGAGAGCCGGTGATCGTCGCTGAGGCGGACAGGGCCGCATACGCCGAGGCGATTGAGATCGCGACGGCATTCTCGAGGTCCATCGTCTCGCAGGCCACCGGCATCCTCTCAGAGATCGGTATCGAGCACCCAGGGGGCTTTCTGTCTTCCCTCGTTCGGTCATCCGTCGACAACGCACTTCGGGAGACGTCGAGGCCGGAACCCCTCGAGCCGCCGTACTTCGACGGCGACGGTCTGTAGCGACCGAGCGGGTACCATCGGGGAGTGACCGACAGTATTACCAGCATCCGTACCCGCATCGATGAGGCCCGCAGCGAGGCCGTTGCCCGGGGCATCCGGAAGCCCAGGGTCGTTCTCGTTCCCACCATGGGCGCGTTGCACGACGGACACCTGTCGCTGGTTCGCGAGGCGCAGGCGCTCGGTGACATCGTCGTCGTGTCGATCTTCGTGAACCCGCTGCAGTTCGGGCCGAGTGAAGACCTGTCGACCTACCCCCGCACGCTCGAACGCGACACGGCGAAGCTCGCCGAGGCCGGCGTTCACCTGGTCTTCGCTCCCACGGCCGCCGAAATGTACCCGGATGGCGACGTCGGCACACGCGTGACTGCCGGCGAGGTCGGCACCATCCTCGAGGGGCGCACTCGACCAGGCCACTTCGACGGTGTGCTGACCGTGGTCTCCAAGCTGTTCCACATCGTGTCACCGGATGTCGCGGTGTTCGGCGAGAAGGACGGCCAGCAGCTGTTCCTCGTCAAGCGCATGGTGCGGGACCTCAACTTCCCGCTCGAGGTGCACGGCGTGAGCACGGTGCGTGCAGAAGACGGCCTCGCCCTCTCGAGCAGGAACGCCTTCCTCTCCGACAGCGAGCGGCAGGCAGCCCTCGCGCTGTCGCGCGCGCTCGAGGCGGCGGCATCCGCTGGCCAGCAGGGCGTCGATGCGGTGCTGGCTGCCGCACACTCGGAGATCGACGGTGAAGCGCTCGTTGAACTCGACTATTTTGCCGCCGTCGACCCGGCCACGTTCTCGCCGGTTGACGAGGGCTACACCGGCCCCGTTCTCGCGCTCGTCGCGGCGCGTGTCGGAACCACCCGGCTGATCGACAACCGGACCATCGTCGTTTCCTGATCCCTGCTGCGAGCCGGTGCCCGTAAACTTAACCGACCCCACAAGGAGACGTCCCGAATGACTCACGCCCCAACCGCCGCCGAGGCCACCGAACCGACCGCCGAGGAGATCTTCGAGCAGAAGGCCGTGCGGCTGGCGAAGCGCGAACGCCTCATCGAGAGCGCAACGGATGCCGCAGGCGGGGCTTACCCGGTAAGCGTTCCCGTCACGACGACGATCCCCGAGGTCCGCGCGAAGTTCGGGCACCTCGAAGCCGACGAGACGACGGGGGAGACCGTCGGCATTGCCGGGCGCATCGTGTTCCTCCGCAACACGGGCAAGCTCTGTTTCGCAACGCTCCAGTCCGGCGACGGAAGCCGGATCCAGGCGATGGTGTCGCTCGCCGAAGTCGGTGCAGAGTCGCTCGCCGAATGGAAGGAACTCGTCGACCTCGGCGACCACCTCTTCGTCTCCGGTGAAGTCATCTCCAGCCGCCGCGGCGAGCTCTCCGTCATGGTGCGCGAGTGGACGATCGCGTCGAAGGCGATCCTCCCGCTGCCGAACCTGCACAACGAACTCAGCGAGGAGAGCCGGGTACGCAGCCGGTACCTTGATCTCATCGCCCGCGACCAGGCGCGCCAGAACGTCATCATGCGATCGAAGACCGTCTCGAGCCTGCGGCACACCTTCACCGAGCGCGGCTTCCTCGAGATCGAGACGCCGATGCTCCAGGTGATGCACGGTGGAGCATCCGCTCGGCCGTTCACCACCCACTCGAACGCCTTCGATACCGACCTCTACCTGCGGATCGCGCCGGAGCTCTACCTCAAGCGCGCCGTCGTTGGCGGCATCGACCGGGTCTACGAGATCAACCGCAACTTCCGCAACGAAGGCGCCGACTCCACGCACAGCCCCGAATTCGCGATGCTCGAGGCGTATGAGGCATACGGCGACTACAACTCCATCGCCGACCTGACCCAGACGCTGATTCAGGATGCCGCCCTCGCGGTCTCCGGATCGCACACCGTGACGTGGGCCGACGGTACCGAATACGACCTCGGTGGCGACTGGGCGCGGATCTCGATGTTCGAGAGCCTCAGCGAGGCTGCCGGAGTCGAGATCACGCCGGAGACGCCGCTCGAGGAGCTCAAGGCTCTCGCCGACCGCGAGGGAATCGTCGTTCCCCACCCGATCCACGGCAAGTACGTCGAGGAACTGTGGGAGCACTTCGTCAAGGGCGGCCTCGTTGCGCCGACCTTCGTCATGGACTTCCCGGTGGACACCTCCCCGCTGGTCCGTGCGCACCGCTCGAAGGCCGGTGTGGTCGAGAAGTGGGACCTCTACATCCGTGGTTTCGAACTGGCAACCGGATACTCGGAGCTCGTCGACCCCGTCGTGCAGCGTGAGCGTTTCGTCGAGCAGGCCCGCCTCGCAGCGGGCGGCGACGTCGAGGCCATGCGTCTCGACGAGGAGTTCCTCCGCGCCCTCGAGCACGGCATGCCCCCGACCGGCGGAATGGGCATGGGAATCGACCGCCTGCTGATGGCACTCACCGGACTCGGGATCCGGGAAACCATCCTCTTCCCCCTGGTGAAGTGATGAACGACTTCCTGCCGAAAGACGTGACGGACCCCAGGGACCCGAAGAAGCCGTCGGGAAACCGCATCGCCATCTGGGTGATCGTCGGTGGCGTCGGACTGTATCTGCTGCTCAGCGGCATCTGGGGCATCCTCACCTAGCCTGCCCACAGCATCCGTTCACCAGAACCGGGGTATTCTTAGGCTGTCATGGACAATTTCTGGTTAAACGCGTTGTGGTCGCTCGCTCCGACCGTCCTGGTCGGGCTGGTCTTCTGGGTCATCATGCGCGCGATCATTCGATCGGACCGTGACGAGCGGGCCGCATACGCGAAGGTGGAAGCATCGGAACGCGCCCGCCTCGGCCTACCGGCCCAGGACCCCCACTCCGCGGGTGGGTCGCGCGAGGCGGCGAACTGATCCGTCACCGCTGACGGATAGGCTGGCTGTCACTACCCAATGACAGGAGCGGTTCGTGGACGTTGCGTCATTCTGGGCCGGCTTCTGGGCCTGGGCCGCCACGGCCTTCACCGGTAACTGGACGCTCATTCTCTTCTGGGCCGTCGACTTCATCATCCGGGTGATCGCTGTCATTGTTGTTCCCCGCAACCGACGGCCGTCTGCGGCGATGGCGTGGCTTCTCGCCATCTTCCTCATCCCATACGTCGGGGTCATCGCATTCATCCTGATCGGAAACCCGAAACTCCCGCGGTATCGCCGGAACATTCAGGACGAGATCAACGAGTTCATCAGGATCGCCGCCGAGAATCTCCCCAAGCAGGAGCTGCGGCCGAACCCACCCGCCTGGTTCTCCTCGCTCGTGCAGCTGAACCGCAACCTCGGCGCGCTGCCGCTGCTCGGCGGCAACGAAGCCAGGATGCTCGCCGATTACAACCACACGCTCGATGCGATGACGGCGGCGGTCGACGCCGCGGCGGTTTCCGTCAACGTCGAGTTTTACATCCTCAGTTGCGACAAGACCACCGAGCCGTTCTTCGAGGCGCTCGAGCGAGCGGTCGCGCGGGGCGTTACCGTGCGAGTGCTGCTCGATCACGTCGCCAACCTGCGTACCAAGGGCTATCTCAAGACGAAGCGCCGCCTCGATGAGATCGGCGCCGACTGGCACCTGATGCTCCCGCTGCAGCCCTGGCGCTGGAAATTCCAGCGACCTGACCTTCGCAATCACCGCAAGATCCTCGTCGTCGACGGACTCGTCGCCTTCCTCGGGTCGCAGAACGTGATCGATCGCTCGTACAACAAGCGCGGAAACATCCGTCGTGGGCTGCAATGGCAGGAGCTTGTTGCTTACGTCGAAGGGCCTGTCGTCGGCGGCATCCAGGCGATCTTCCTCAGCGACTGGTACAGCGAAACCGGCGAACTGCTCTCGAGCGAGATCGACCTGGTCGACCCCGACAACGAGGATGGCCACCTCGATTGCCAGGTCGTGCCGAGCGGCCCGGGGTTCGACGGGGAGAACAACCTGCGGCTCTTCCTCGGCCTGCTCTATTCAGCCCAGAAGCGCATCGTGATCACCAGCCCGTATTTCGTGCCTGACGAATCGATGCTTTACGCCATCACCACCGCGGTGCAGCGCGGCGTTCCCGTCGATCTGTTCGTGTCGGAGGTCGGCGACCAGGCGCTCGTCTACCACGCACAGCGTTCGTATTACGAGGCGCTGCTTCGCGCCGGCGTGCGGATCTACCTGTACCCGGCCCCATACATCCTTCACGCCAAGCACTTCACCATCGACGACGACGTCGCCGTCATCGGATCGAGCAATATGGATATGCGCTCGTTCGGGCTCAACCTCGAGGTGTCGCTGATGGTCAGGGGCGACACGTTCGTGAGGGATATGCGCGCGGTGGAAGACGAGTACCGGGTGAAGAGCCGGGAGCTCACGCTCGACGAATGGATGAAGCAGCCGCTTCGCTCCACGGTGCTCGACAACCTCGCCCGGTTGACGTCGGCGCTGCAGTAGCGGTCAGGCGCGCACGAGCACGTCGCCGACCTCACAGCCGAGGACGTCGCAAATCGCGACCAGGGTCGAGAACCTGATCGCCCTCGCCCGATCGTTCTTCAGCACAGAGAGGTTGACGATACTGATGCCGACCCGCTCGCTGAGCTCGGTGAGGGTCATTCCTCGTTCCGCGAGCAGTTCGTCGAGACGGCAGTGGATGCCTGTCGGCTCGTCGTCCGCGCCGCCCACTAGATGAGGCCTTCTGCGTCGCGCTGCAGCCGTTCGCCAGCCTTGAAAGCGAGCGCGACAGCCGCGAGGGCGATCGCAGCGAAGTAGGGAATGACGTTGCCGGTCGCAACCGCGCCGTCATAGCTGCCCTGGCTGAGGGTTGCGAAAGCGCCGTTCGTCCCCATCGTCGTGAAGAGGTTGCTCAGGGTCGTGCCTGCGATGAGGGCAATTGACACCGTAAAGACGAGGCGGGTGTTGGTGCGTGAGAACGCGTTTCCGGTCATGAGGTTGCGGCAGAGCAGCATGGCGCTTGCCACGATGACGAGGGTCATGGCCAGCTCGACGAGGACGGCGGCGACGAGCGACACGACCACAATGACCGGGAGGTCAGACACTGTCAGCCACGCCGAGTCGACGCGAACGTCCACCATCGCGCCGTCGGGCCCGAGCGGGAGCGCGGTAACGGTGTCGAAGAACGGGGCGAGAACGTCCACATCGGTGTTCGGCACGATCGACGCGATCCGCACGATGGCGTTCACCAGCACGAACACGGCGACCATGACGCCGACGACGATCACCGTCCACAGGTCGGCGCGGTCCGAACGGGTGGGACGGGCGGTGACTTCGGTTTCCATGACGCTTCCTAACGATTATCGATAACAACGACAATCGATAAGCTAGTGACCGCGAGAGTTGCTGTCAAGCGTGGCCGGGCGTGCTGTGCCGCTCACGCCCCGGGGTTGGCGCTTTCACATGCCGCAAAACCGCGGAATGCGTTGGCCATTCAGCGATTTTGCGGCATGTGAAGTAGTTCACGCGCGCCAGCCCCGGGAGATGAGTGCCTGCCGAACCCGATCCACGAGTTCCGAAGGCCGTGCAAGCAGTGCTGACGTGACCTGGATGACGATCCAGCCAGCGGTGCGGAGCGCTTCGATGCGCTCGACGTCCTTCGCGTAACGTGCGCCGTGCATTTGCCCCTGGTACTCGATTGCGACGCGATAATGCGGATATGCCATATCAACGCAGGCCAGGAAGCCGAGCGGGCCGTCGATATCGAGGTTCAGCATCGGTTCGGGCAGACCCGCTGTGGTCAGGAGAATCCGGCAGAGCGACTCTCGAGGTGACCACGAGTCCTCGCGAATCATTCCGAGAGCTGTGCGAAGCCGGGCGACGCCGACCCGGCGTCCGGCGTCCAGCGCTGCCGCGAGTTTCGTGCGTGTGGTCAGCGGAGGACGCCCGACATTCGGGCGAAGAAATCCCTGACGCCACTCGCGGCAGAAGTAGTCGCCGATCACGACGAGGTCTTCGACAGCCAAGACGCCGAGTGATGCCCACACCGAGGCAGGAGAAGCCACCCGGAGTTCGTCGATGAGGGTCGTCGTTGTCAGTCGAGGGTCCGCGCGATGCCCACGGATGCCACGGCACCGCGGGAGCGGATCATTGCCGAATACCGCAACATCGAGGAGGGAGTCTACGACGCGTGGTGTTGGCGCGCCCCAGAGTTGGGCGGCGGTGACGTGGCTGAAGAACTCGACGGGACGCATGCGCACGGCGTAGGCGCGCGCCATTGTTCGCACCTCTTCGGCGCGCGCCTCGAATTCGTCGAGCCCCGAGGCATCCGTCTTCACAGTCGTTTGGACTCGGGAACGCACGCCATGAAATGGGGCAGTGAGATCACGACGGGAGAGACGGTCGGCGTTGACGCCGGCGTCGCGAGCCTGAACAGCGCTAAAGACAGGGTCGAGCTGTTGCGGGAGAGGGGTGGGGTGTCTCATCTCGGGATGCTGGCACGAACGGTGACCGCGCTGCGGGCGTTATCCACAGGGCGGGGCGGATGCCGGTTCGCGTCAGGGTGAGAGATGGGTGCGGGGTGCGGGCGGACGTTTGCAGGTTGCGTGAATGAGGGGTGCGGGCGTTTGGGAGGCTGGGTTTCTCTGATTCACGGCGAAAGTCACATCTTTGAGGATGCCTGGCTGAGGGCTGCCGCCTTTCACGGCGCTTCGCGCCGTGCGCGCAGAGCGAACACAGGAGTTTTCCTCAGCCCCGGAAGTTACTCTTTTTGTACGGCACCCCCAACCCTGCCCGGGTGCCCAAGGAGCGAACATGTTTGAGAGATTTACCGACCGCGCTCGTCGCGTCGTTGTCTTGGCCCAGGAAGAGGCCAAGATGCTCAACCACAACTACATCGGAACCGAGCACATCCTGCTCGGTCTCATCCACGAGGGCGAGGGCGTTGCCGCAAAGGCGCTCGAGTCGCTCGGCATCTCGCTGGATGCCGTTCGTGAACAGGTCCAGGACATCATCGGTCAGGGCCAGCAGCAGCCCACCGGCCACATCCCCTTCACGCCGCGTGCCAAGAAGGTGCTCGAGCTCTCGCTCCGCGAAGCACTCCAGCTCGGCCACAACTACATCGGAACCGAGCACATCCTGCTCGGTCTCATCCGCGAGGGTGAGGGCGTTGCCGCGCAGGTTCTCGTCAAGCTCGGCGCCGACCTCAACCGTGTTCGCCAGCAGGTTATTCAGCTGCTCTCGGGTTACCAGGGCAAAGAAGCTGCTCCCGTCGGTGGCAACACCACGGAGACCACGGCGCAGGGTGGCTCGCAGATCCTCGACCAGTTCGGCCGCAACCTGACCCAGGCTGCCCGCGACAACAAGCTCGACCCGGTCATCGGCCGTGAAAAGGAAATCGAGCGGGTCATGCAGATCCTCTCGCGTCGCTCGAAGAACAACCCGGTTCTCATCGGAGAGCCCGGCGTCGGAAAGACTGCCGTCGTCGAGGGTCTCGCCCAGGCGATCGTCAAAGGCGATGTGCCCGAGACGCTGAAAGACAAGCAGCTTTACTCGCTCGACCTCGGCTCGCTCATCGCCGGAAGCCGCTACCGCGGTGACTTCGAAGAGCGCCTCAAGAAGGTCACCAAGGAGATCCGCAGCCGCGGCGACATCATCATCTTCATCGACGAGATCCACACCCTCGTCGGCGCGGGTGCCGCTGAAGGCGCGATCGATGCTGCAAGCATCCTGAAGCCTCTCCTCGCTCGTGGTGAGCTGCAGACCGTCGGTGCGACAACGCTCGACGAGTACCGCAAGCACTTCGAGAAGGATGCCGCGCTCGAGCGCCGGTTCCAGCCGATCCAGGTCAACGAGCCGTCCCTCCCGCACACGATCAACATCCTCAAGGGATTGCGCGACCGGTACGAAGCGCACCACAAGGTGTCCATCACGGATGGTGCACTCGTTGCCGCGGCGAACCTCGCTGACCGTTACGTTTCTGACCGGTTCCTGCCCGACAAGGCGATCGACCTGATCGACGAGGCCGGCGCACGCCTGCGTCTCTCGATCCTCTCGAGCCCGCCAGAACTGCGTGAGTTCGACGAGAAGATCTCGGTCGTCCGCGGAGCCAAGGAAACGGCGATCGAAGACCAGGACTTCGAAAAGGCAGCATCGCTGCGCGACGAGGAGAAGAACCTCCTCGGTGAGCGACTCCGCCTCGAGAAGCAGTGGCGCTCGGGTGACGTGAAGACGACGGCGACCGTCGACGAAGGTCTCATCGCCGAAGTTCTCGCGCAGGCCACCGGCATCCCGGTCTTCAAGCTCACCGAAGAAGAGTCGAGCCGACTGGTCTTCATGGAGAAGGCGCTGCACCAGCGCGTCATCGGCCAGGAAGAAGCCATCTCGGCACTGTCCAAGACGATCCGACGCACCCGCGCCGGTCTGAAGGACCCCAAGCGTCCCTCCGGTTCGTTCATCTTCGCCGGCCCGACCGGTGTCGGAAAGACCGAGCTCGCCAAGGCACTCGCCGAGTTCCTGTTCGACGACGAAGACGCCATCATCTCGCTCGACATGAGTGAGTACGGCGAGAAGCACACGGTCTCACGACTGTTCGGTGCTCCTCCCGGATTCGTCGGCTTCGAAGAGGGCGGTCAGCTGACCGAGCGCGTTCGCCGCAAGCCGTTCAGCGTCGTGCTCTTCGATGAGATCGAGAAGGCACACCCCGACATCTTCAACTCCCTCCTCCAGATCCTCGAAGAGGGACGGATGACGGATGGCCAGGGCCGCGTTGTCGACTTCAAGAACACCGTCATCATCATGACCACGAACCTCGGTTCGAAGGGCATCGCTGGCGGACCGGTCGGATTCCAGGTCGAGGGCGACACCGT
Source organism: Mycetocola zhujimingii (assembly GCF_003065425.1). Classification (NCBI taxonomy): domain Bacteria; kingdom Bacillati; phylum Actinomycetota; class Actinomycetes; order Micrococcales; family Microbacteriaceae; genus Mycetocola; species Mycetocola zhujimingii. The sequence goes on along the minus strand of NZ_CP026949.1, from coordinate 2,514,650 downwards.
CGCCACCTACCAGATCATGAAGGCCAAGGTCACCGAAGAGCTCAAGAAGCACTTCAAGCCCGAGTTCCTCAACCGCGTGGACGACACCATCGTGTTCCCGCAGCTGTCGAAGCCGGAGCTCCTCCAGATCGTCGACCTGTTCGCGAAGCGACTGAGCGAGCGACTGCTCGACCGCGACATGACGATCGACCTGACCCTCGCGGCGAAGGAACGCCTCATCGAGGTCGGCTTCGACCCCGCTCTCGGAGCTCGGCCGCTGCGCCGCGCGATGCAGAACGAGGTGGAAGACCGCCTGAGCGAGCGCATCCTCAACGGACAGCTCAACGCCGGAGACCACGTCCACGTGGACTTCGCCGACGGCGAGTTCGTCTTCGACACCAAGCCGCGCGGTGAAACCGTCGGCGCAGGGGTCAACTCGGGTCGTTCAATCGGCACGGGGTCCGCGACCCCCGATCTCGCGATCGGCAACGCCTAAGCACGAGTAGTACGACAAAGGCCCGGAGGAGAAATCCTCCGGGCCTTTCGCGTACCCGACGGGTTCTGGCCCCGGCCCGGTTCCAGGTCCGGGGGATCAGGTCAGGTTCCGGACGCTCAGTTCAGGTGGTCGAGGTAGCGCAACAGCACGCCCTCGCGCGTTGCCCAGGGCGACACGTCGAGCTCGCGCACTCCGAACGTGGCCATTGCCTCGCTGAGCACGATGCCGCCGGCCACGATCTGGAACGTCCGATCGGTGGTGATGCCCGGAAGTTCGGGCCGTGCTGCCGCCGGAATCCGCGCGAGCCTCGGAACCCAGTCGTCGAGCTGGCTGCGGCGCAGTCGCGCTCGGTCATCGTCGCCGATGCCGTCGACGACACTGCCGGCGAGCCGCGCTAATGACCGGATGGTCTTTGACGAGCCAACGACGTGAGTCGGTTTTGGCAGCCCCTTGAATGCAGTCTTCGCCTCGGAGAGCACCGCTCGCGCGTGTCGCCTGAGTGCGTCCTGCTGGGCCTCGGTCGGCGGGTCGTCGTGGAGAAAGCCGACGGTCGTTCGTCCGGCGCCGAGGGGGAGTGACAGTGCCACGTCAGCTTCCTCGTTTTCACCGAGCGCAATCTCCAAGGATCCACCGCCGATATCGAAGAGCAGAATGTTCCCGGCCGACCAGCCGTACCAGCGGCGAACGGCGAGGAAAGTGAGCTTCGCCTCTTCTTCGCCGCTGAGGATCTGCAGCGTCAATCCGGTTTCCCGTTCGATCAGATCGATGACTTCAGGACCATTGGTCGCCTCGCGAATAGCGGAGGTCGCCATCGGCAGCACCTCGTCCAGATTGCTCCCCTTGGCGATCCGCGCAGCTTCACCGATCGCGGCGACGAGCGCGACGATGCCCTCCTCGGTGATCGAACCGTCTGTGTCCAGGTACCGCATGAGGCGGAGAACCGACTTGTGCGAGGCCTCCGCGACAGGTCGCGCACCCGGGTGGGCGTCGACAATGAGCAGGTGGACAGTGTTCGAACCGATGTCGAGTACTCCGAGGCGCATATCGAAACAGTACAGGTCACTAAACTTTGAGAATGACCGAACCAGGAGCATCCGAATACCTGGTTCGCCGTGCACGCACGTCGGATGTCCCCGCGATCCAGAAGCTCATCGAGCCCCTCGTTGCCGAGCGGATCCTTCTTGGCAAGGAACGCGTGGTGTTTTACGAGGCGGTGCAGGAGTTCCGTGTTGCGACGCTCGCCGACGGCACGCTGATCGGTTGCGGTGCATTGCACGTCATGTGGGAGGACCTCGGCGAGATTCGCACCCTCGCCGTCGCGAACGAGTGGCTCGGCCACGGTGTCGGCCGGGCGATCCTTCAGACGCTCGAGAACGACGCCCGCGAGCTGGGGCTTCGACGGCTCTTCTGCCTCACCTTTGAGGTGCCCTTCTTTACGAAGAACGGATTCCGTGAGATCGGTGAAGAGATCATCGATCCGGCGATCTACTCCGAGATGGTCCGTTCCACTGACGAAGGTGTTGCGGAGTTCCTCGACCTCGCCAGGGTAAAACCCAACACCCTCGGTAACAGCCGGATGCTGAAACTGCTCTGACAGCGATCTGCCCGCTCCTGCTCATCCGTTGTACCTCTTGCGGGGGGTTCCGCTGGGCCGCTAGCTTTTACGCACTGTTTACTTTCCCGGTGATCACGCGTTAATAGAGCCGCTCTATCGTGAGTTGGAGTTGGCCGCATTGCTCTGTCGGTGGCGCAACGAGGCGCTTTCGCAGAACGCGTCATCACCGTGAAAACACCCCAGGGAGATCAATGTTGCTGTCCAAACGCGGCTGGCGCGCCGCCGCTCTTGCATCGCTGATGGGGCTCGTCGCAGCTCCGCTTTCGGCCCTCCCGGCTGCGGCCGCTCCCGACGGGTCAGGAGTGGTCATCAACGAGGCGTATCTTTCGGGCGGCAGCGCGGGAGCCGCGTACTCGACGAAGTTCATCGAGCTGTACAACCCCACAAGCGCCGCCGTTGATCTGTCCGGCTGGTCTGTGCAATACCGGTCCGCGACGGGCGCAGCGGCGCCGAGCGGTGTGCTTCCGCTGAGCGGCACCATCGGCGCTGGCGGGTATTACCTCGTCGCTGGCGGGAGCAACGGCGCCAACGGTGCCGCGCTTCCCACCCCTGACGCGTCGAGCGGCAGCATCAACACGGGCGGCGCTGGCGGGACGATCATCCTCGCGAACACCCCGACAGCGGTGACGCTGCCCGTCGGCAACGTCGCTGGCAACACCGCGGTCGTCGACCTGCTCGGGTACGGCACCTCGAACACGTTCGAGACGGCGGCGGCAGCCGCGCCCGCCGGGAACACCGACGTCAAGTCGCTCGGCCGCACGGCATTCGCAGACACCGACAGCAACGCCAGCGATTTCACATTGTCCGCTACGATCACGCCGCAGAGCACCGCGGACAGTACAGACCCCACCGACCCGACCGATCCCACAGACCCCACCGACCCGACCGATCCCACCGACCCCACTGATCCGACCGATCCCACCGACCCGGAGTTGCTGAGCATCGCTGAGGTTCAGGGCACCGGTGACGCGAGCCCGTGGGTTGGCGCAACGGTCACGACCACCGGAGTCGTGACTGCCGCATACGCGACCGGTGGATTCAACGGCTATTACATCCAGACGCCAGGGTCAGGCGGCGACCTCGCCGACCACGTGGCATCCGATGGAATCTTCATCTACTCGCCGTCGACCGTCGCAGACGTTGCCACAGGACAGCACGTCGAAGTGACCGGCGTTGTTGGCGAATACAACGGGCTCAGTCAGCTCACCGTTGAGGCAGGCGGGCTCACACAGCTCGATCCGGCCACGGCGCCGGTGCCCGCAGCAGTGGCATACCCGGGAACCGCCGCCGAGCGCGAAGCATTCGAGGGGATGCTGCTGGCGCCGGTCGGGGACTACACGGTGACCGACGTTTACGACACCAACGGGTTTGGAACCATCGGGCTCACCGCATCGTCGACGCCGCTGGTCAACCCGACGGTCCTCGGTCTGCCCGGGAGCGCAGAGCACGCGGCAGCCCAGGCGCGGTTTGCCACCGAGCTCGTTCTTCTCGACGACGGCGCAACGACCAACTTCCTGTCGTCGGCCAACAACGGAGCGAACCGGAACATCCCGCTGCCGTACCTCTCCACCGAGGCCCCGGTCCGCGTCGGTGCAGCGGTCACCTTCACGTCGCCTGTCGTACTCGACTACCGGTTTGACAGCTGGTCGTTCCAGCCGACCGCGCAGCTCACCGGGGAGAACGCTGCGACAGTCCAGCCGGTGACCTTCGAGAACACCCGCACCGATGCGCCCGAAGACGTCGGTGGCGACATCACCCTCGGAACGTTCAACGTGCTCAACTACTTCGCGACCACGGGCGCCGACCGCTCGGGGTGCACGTTCTACACGGACCGCGCCGGAAACCCGGTCACCGTGAACAATTCGGATGCCGCCGGCTGCGGCGTTCGTGGAGCCGCCGACGCCGAGAACCTCGAACGCCAGCAGGCCAAGATCGTGTCTGCGATCAACGCGCTCGACGCTGACGTGGTTTCGCTCGAAGAGATCGAGAACTCCGCGTCCATCGGCAAGGACCGTGACTACGCGTTGAGCGTCCTCGTCGACGCCCTCAACGAGTCAGCGGGGAGCGACGTCTGGAACTTCGTGCCGTCACCCGCCGATGTGCCCGCAGACGAAGACGTGATCCGAACCGCATTCATCTACCAGACGGCATCCGTCGAGACGGTCGGTGAGACACGAATCCTCCTCGACTCGCCCGCGTTTACCAACGCCCGCGAGCCCGACGCGCAGGCGTTCAAGCCCGTCGGCGGGGATGATGCCGAAACCTTCCTGGTCATTGCCAACCACTTCAAGTCGAAGAGCGACTCAGGGGCCACCGGTGACAACATCGACACCGGCCAGGGCGCGTACAACGGCGACCGCACCCGCCAGGCCACGGCCCTTGTCGACTTCGCTGACGAGGTATCGGGCGAGCTCGACACGAGCAACGTCTTCCTCGTGGGTGACTTCAACTCATATGCCAAAGAAGACCCGATCGCCGTTATCGAAGCGGCCGGTTACATCAACCAGGGAGCGAAGACCGGTGAGGAGACGTACACCTTCGGCCAGGCGATCGGTTCCCTGGACTATGTGTTCGCGTCAGCCGCCGCTAACTCGCTGGTGACGGATGCTGATATCTGGAACATCAATTCAGTGGAGTCGATCGCGCTCGAGTACTCGCGATACAACTACAACGCGACCAACTTCTACTCGCCCGACCCCTACCGTTCGAGCGACCACGACCCCATGCTCGTTGGCATCGACTTCAGCCCGACGAGCGTCGTGAACCTGCTGAACATCAACGACTTCCACGGCAGGATCGACGCCAATACCGTGAAGTTCGCTGGAACAATTGAGCAGCTCAAGGCCCAGTTCGGCCCGGAGTCAACGCTCTTCCTCTCGGCCGGCGACAATATCGGCGCCTCGTTGTTCGCGTCGAGCGCCCTGCAGGACCAGCCGACGATCGATGTACTCAACGCGCTCGGCCTCGCGGCGGCAGCCGTTGGTAACCACGAGTTCGACCAGGGTTACGACGATCTCGTCGACCGCGTGATGAACGGCGGCCAGAACGCGAGATTCCCGTACCTGGGGGCGAACGTCTATGACGCGGGAACTTCGACACCGGCGCTCCAGGAATACGCGCTGTTCGAGGTCGACGGTGTCACGGTTGGAGTTGTCGGTGCCGTCACCGAGGAAACCGCGTCGCTCGTCTTGCCCGCTGGCATAGCCGGTCTCGAGTTCGGTGACCCCGTCGACGCCGTGAACCGGGTCACCGCTCAGCTTTCCGATGGAGACGACGCCAACGGAGAGGCCGATGTCATCGTCGCGGAATACCACGAGGGTGCGGGGGCAGGCGCGCCCGACGGTGCAACCCTCGAGGAGGAGATAGCCGCTGGCGGAGCCTTTGCCGACATCGTGACTGAAACGAGTGCTGAGGTCGACGCGATCTTCACCGGTCACACCCACAAGCGCTACGCGTGGGATGCTCCCATTCCTGGTGGCGAGGGAACCAGGCCGATCCTGCAGACCGGCAGCTATGGCGAGTTCGTCGGCCAGATCACGCTCCAGGTCGATACCCTCACCGGTGAGGTGGCGAGCTATACGGCGCAGAACGTCGCCCGCGTCACGACAGACGATGCAACCCTGATTGCGCAGTACCCCGCGGTGGCCGTCGTCGACCGGATCGTTCGATCCGCAATCGCCGAGTCGGATGTCATCGGCCGGCAGGTCGTCGGCTCCGCGACGGCACCGATTACGACGGCATTCAGCAATGGGGTCCGCGATGACCGCTCGTCCGAGTCCACGCTCGGCAATTTTGTGGCCGACGCACTCGTTGATTCGCTCGCGGCGCCGGAACGAGGCGGGGCCGAAATCGGCGTCGTCAACCCCGGTGGCCTGCGGGCCGACCTGGACGCTGGCGACATCACGTACGCCGAAGCGAATGCTGTGCTCCCGTTCCTGAACAACCTGGGCACCACCTCGCTGACCGGCGACCAGTTCAAGGTCATGCTCGAGCAGCAGTGGCAGCGCACGGCCGAGGGCGCTGTGCCGACCCGGCCGTACCTCCAGCTCGGGCTGTCGAACAACGTGACGTACACATTCGACCCTGCGCGCGCGGAGGGCGACCGCATCACGAGCATCACGGTGAACGGGGAGCCGATCGATCCGAGCCGCAGTTACCGCATCGGCTCGTTCAGCTTCCTGCTTCAGGGTGGTGACAACTTCCACGTCTTCACCAGTGCAACTGATACGAGGGATTCCGGTCTCGTGGACCGGGACGCCTGGATCTCGTACCTCACGGCGAACAGCCCGGTTTCGCCGACCTTCGACCGGCGTTCGGTTCAGGTCACCGGCATTCCTGCCGGACCGGTTTCCGCGGGTTCCTCGGTCACTCTCACCCTGTCGAAGCTCGACCTCACCTCGCTTGGCAGCCCGGCCAACACCAGCGTGAGCGCGGTGATCAACGGCGCGACGGTCGCTACATCACCGGTAACGGCCGGGGCTGCGACGGTCACCTTCACGGTGCCTGCCGGGACGGGTCCGACGACCGTGGTTCTCACGGCGGCGGAGTCGGGGACAACGGTGACCATCCCTCTCACTGTTGCTCCGGATGAACCACCGGCGCAACCGACGCCGATCGAGAAGGTCATCGCCGCGATCAAGAAGATCATCGGCTGGCTTGCGCGGTTGCTCGGCTGGTAGAACGAGCGCTTGAGCGCATCGACGCGCGGCGGGCCGCAATCGCGACCCTCCGCGCGTCTTTGCGTGCGCTCCGGATGCCTCTGGTTATCCTGATTCCATGGCCACCCGGGAGACACGAGAGAAGCGAAGCGTCTACGTTCGCCGACGGCTGCTTGTCCTGGCCGGGTTGCTCGCCGTCATTGCGATCATCGTGCTTGTGATCTGGAAGCCGGGGTCGACGTCCGGTTTCGAACCCACGCCGAAGGCCTCTGCGTCAGCGAAACCGAGCGCCGCGCCGTCTCCGACGGAAGAGGCGACCGGCGAAGTAACGGATTGCTCGGAAAAGAACGTGCTCGTCGAGGCCATGACCGATCAGGGGAGTTACGGCGCAAACGAGCTTCCCCAGTTGTCGTTGCAGATTACGAACACGGGAAAGAACGCCTGCTCGATCAACGTGGGCACCAGCCAGCAGGTCTTCACCATCACCAGTGGTACCGATGTCTACTGGACCTCGACCGATTGTCAGGTGGAACCGGCGGATGCTGTCGTCCAGCTGGAGCCGGGTCAGACTGTCGCGTCGAGCACCCCGATTGCGTGGGACAGGACCCGATCGAGCACGACGACCTGCGACGGGGAGCGTCCCCCGGTTCCGTCTGACGGTGTGTCGTACCATCTCGCAACCTCCGTCGCGGGCTTCGAGAGCGCCGAGACCAAGCAGTTCATGATCACTGGCTGACCCGCGCCTGCGAAGATAGAGGCATGCCGAAAAAGAAGCCGGAGTTCCGGTCACAGGTTCTCGCAGAAGCCCTCGAACAGCAGGACATGGCGGCCGTCGCTTTCGCACTCAGGAATGACAGGATGGTCGTCCCCCTTGTAAAGCCTGGTCAGCGCGACAAGCCGACCGACGCCGGTGAGGTGTGGACATACAAGCAACCGGAAACCGGGCGCCTCGCGCTGCTGATCTTCAGCGATGCGGCCAATAAGCCGGCTGCGCTGCCCCCGTTCGTCGGCCTCCAGGACGGCGCCTGGCTGCACACCTTCCTCCGGACGCACGGACAGGACATCGAAACCGTCTTCTTCGACATCGCCGGGCCGCATCCGATGCAGGCGACGCCCGACGAAATTCTTCGCGTCCTCGCCCTTTAGGCAGCGGTTTATCGGTCACATCGCGCCGAGCATCCGTTGTGGCCTAAAACACCGCGTCGAGTTCACGGTCGAACGGGGTTCCTGCTGACTTTTTCGCAACGTCGAGTGCCTCGCGGATGCTGCCGGTGCGGGCATCCACTATCGTCCGGTAGCCCAGGCGAGTGGCCTCCGACGTTCGCTGGCGCGCGGCGCTGACGGGCCGCACCTCGCCCGCGAGCGAAATTTCGCCGAACGCGGCGAAGCTGTGCGGAACTGCGTAGCCGAGCGCGGCGGATGCGAGCGCGATGGCGATGGCGAGGTCTGCGCCGGGCTCGTTGAGTCGGACACCACCCACCGTCGAAACGTAGATGTCTTTGTCGTGGAGACGAATCCCCGCACGCTGGTCGAGCACGGCGAGCAGCATGGCGACGCGGGAAGAATCGACGCCGTTGGTGACGCGCCGCGGGTTCGGCGCGCTGGTCTCAAGCACCAGTGCCTGAATCTCGACCGGAAGCGCACGTTTGCCCTCCATCGATACGGTGACGCAGGTGCCGGATACCGTGATGCCGCGGCTGAGGAAGAGCGTGCTCGGGTCAGGCACTTCGGCGATGCCGTCGCCGGTCATCTCGAAGCACCCCACCTCGTCGGTGGGTCCGAAGCGATTCTTGAGCGCGCGCACGAATCGGAGTGACGTGTGGCGGTCGCCTTCGAACTGGCACACGACGTCAACGAGGTGTTCGAGCAGGCGGGGGCCTGCGATGCTGCCGTCTTTCGTGACGTGGCCAACGAGCAACACGGGAAGCCCGCGTTCTTTTGCAACCCTGATCAGGGTCTGGGCGACTTCGCGCACCTGGCTTGGTTGCCCGGCAATGCCGTCGGACAGCGAACTCGACACGGTCTGAACCGAGTCGACGATGAGGAGCTCGGGCTTCACCGCGTCGATCTGACCCAGCACAACACCGAGGTCGGTCTCGGCAGCGAGGAAGAGGTTGTCGCTCAACGCGCCCGTGCGGCGAGCCCGCAGCTTCACCTGGTTGACCGACTCCTCTGCGCTGACGTAGAGCACACGGGACTTGGCCTTCGCGGCGCGGGCGGCGACCTCGAGCAGGAGTGTGGATTTTCCGACGCCGGGCTCGCCGGAGAGAAGTATTGCGGCCCCTGGCACGATACCTCCGCCGAGCACGCGGTCGAACTCATCGATCCCGGTCGGCCAGTGTGAGACGTCGGCCTCGGTCACCTCGGTGATCGGGCGAGCGGATCGGTCGGCAGAGACGGTGGTGGCAGTAAGACGTTGTCCGGCGTCGGCTGTGGCGTCGATGACGGTTCCCCACTGCTGGCACTCGCCGCATCGGCCCGCCCACTTCGCGGATTGCCAGCCGCACTCGGTGCACTTGAATGTCGACGTCGGTTTAGCCATGGTCAGAGCTTAACCTCGACGTCGGACATCACTGGTCCCCGCGCGCGAGCGGGGCAGAACCGACTCGAGGTCCCCAGCGGCATCCGCCCCGATTCGCGCAGGCATGAAGGATCTACTACACTCGACGGCGGTGACGTGTCCGAGCGGCCGAAGGTGCAACTCTCGAAAAGTTGTGTGCGTCTAAAGCGCACCGTGGGTTCAAATCCCACCGTCACCGCCACCACGAAGGCCCCGAATCCCCTGAAATCAGAGGGTGTCGGGGCCTTTGTCATTTGCTCGAGGGGTTAATCGTGGACCCTCGACGTCGGGTCCGCTAGTGTCGGCTCAACGCGAAGGAGCCCCATGACCGGTCCGGAATCATCGTGGCGCATCAGAGGCTCATCATCGTGCACATGACACCGACGACTCCCTGGCGATGGCAACAGCAGGCCGCAATTTACGGATGCTTTGCCCTGTTCCTGATCGGTGAGGTCTTCGCCCTTGACGCGCAACTTAAACAGTTCAGTTTTGGTGGCCCGCTTACGCCCAGGAACATCGAGGGAAGAGTTCAGATGATGTGGGTTGCGATCGCCTTCATCGCACTTGCAGGGATCATCGGGGTGGTCGGGAAAAACCTGTGGATCGCCGGTGTGCTTCTCATCCACTCGATATCGATGCTGCTGTGGTTCAACTCAGGGTGGAGCTCAACCGTCGCGCCGACGGTACTTGTTTGTTTCACGTTGTGGGTCGTTTGGACTGTGAGGTCGATACGCAGCCGTCGTCGACACCGGTCGTCTGGTATCCAGGGAGACACCAGCCCCGCCGCAGCATCCGTCCGTAAAATGATCGGGTGACTGATAACGCGCCCATTCTTGGCCTCCTGCTCGATGTTGACGGACCGATTGCGAGCCCGGTGAGCCGCAGCATCGCCATTCCGAGCATCGCTGGTGATCTCGTGGAGTTGGCCAATGCCGGTATCCCGGTCGCGTTCAACACCGGCCGCTCGGATGCATTCATCAGAGAGCAGGTCGTCCCTCAACTCCTCGCACGCGGCCTCGATGCCACAGCCAGGGTGTGGGCGGTGTGCGAGAAGGGCGCGGTGACGACGCGCATCACCCCGGAGGGAATGGGCGAGATCACCGTCGACACCACGCTCGCAATGCCCGATGCATACAGTGCTGCTATCCGGGAACTCGTCGAGTCACGGTACTCGGAGGTGGTGTACTTCGACGAGACCAAACGCGCCATGGTGTCCGTCGAGCAGCTGACCTCCATATCGGCGGAAGAGTATGCCGCGGTTCGCGAGAGTTTCGACGCGGACGCCGCTCACGTCTTCGAGCGCCTCGACCTGGGTTACGAGTGGAACACGGAACGGCACCCTGACGCCGATGGTGCGGTGCCCTATCGCATCGACCCGACGATCATCTCGACTGACATTGAGTCAGTGCGCCTCGGCAAGGACCTTGGGGCGCAGAAGTTCCTGGATCTGCTGACCCAGGACGGGGGAGCGGTACCGCAGTCGTGGCGGACACTCGGTGATTCTCGAACCGACTACGCCATGGCTGACTGGTTGCATGCCCACGGATTCGACGTTGCACACGTTGACGTCCGGCCGGCCGATGGGGTTCCAGACACTCCGTACCCGGTCCGATACCACCCGACGCTCATTCACGACGAGGCGGGTGCCGTGTATCTCGGTCGCTGGGTCGGGATGCTCCGGGGTGACGAGAACGACGACGCGAAGATTGCCTAGATCTCGGCGTTCTGTCCTCACGGTGTGACCGCGTCAGGAGCCGACACGCCCGGCGTGTACGTGCAATTTGCCGGAGTGACGAAAGCCAACGTAGAGTAACTACTCGTCACCCCAAAGGTGCGGCTGAGCTTAGCTCGCCGGCCTCATGCGGGACCACCTCCCACTCTCAGAATGTTCCGAATTTCGGATGCTATTTTGATGGTGGGATTCCTGGCTCCTCTCTCGAGCTTTTGGCCTTCCGAATCACTTCGGATGCTGTCAGAACTGCTGAGAAAGGGTGCTAAGGTAGAGAAGTTGCCCTGCGGAGCAGCCCGAGAGGGTGAAAAGCGGGAGCATCCGATCCTTGAGAACTCAACAGCGTGCACAATGTCAAATGCCAAATACCCGTTGACTCGACCTTTTCTGGTTGGGTTACGGATTCCTTTGGAAAACATTTAAACAACAAAGCAAGTCAGTAATGATTTGTTCTGTCAGTTTCAAACTCGCGGTTTCTGAACCTATTCCGGTTCGTTACCGCAAACAATGTGCCGGTCACTTCGGTGGTCGTGCAATTAAACATTTACGGAGAGTTTGATCCTGGCTCAGGACGAACGCTGGCGGCGTGCTTAACACATGCAAGTCGAACGATGAAGGAGAGCTTGCTCTCCGGATTAGTGGCGAACGGGTGAGTAACACGTGAGTAACCTGCCCTTGACTCTGGGATAAGCGTTGGAAACGACGTCTAATACCGGATACGAACCGCGAAGGCATCTTCAGTGGTTGGAAAGAATTTTGGTCAAGGATGGACTCGCGGCCTATCAGGTAGTTGGTGAGGTAATGGCTCACCAAGCCTACGACGGGTAGCCGGCCTGAGAGGGTGACCGGCCACACTGGGACTGAGACACGGCCCAGACTCCTACGGGAGGCAGCAGTGGGGAATATTGCACAATGGGCGAAAGCCTGATGCAGCAACGCCGCGTGAGGGACGACGGCCTTCGGGTTGTAAACCTCTTTTAGCAGGGAAGAAGCGAAAGTGACGGTACCTGCAGAAAAAGCACCGGCTAACTACGTGCCAGCAGCCGCGGTAATACGTAGGGTGCAAGCGTTGTCCGGAATTATTGGGCGTAAAGAGCTCGTAGGCGGTTTGTCGCGTCTGCTGTGAAAACTGGAGGCTCAACCTCCAGCCTGCAGTGGGTACGGGCAGACTAGAGTGCGGTAGGGGAGATTGGAATTCCTGGTGTAGCGGTGGAATGCGCAGATATCAGGAGGAACACCAATGGCGAAGGCAGATCTCTGGGCCGTAACTGACGCTGAGGAGCGAAAGGGTGGGGAGCAAACAGGCTTAGATACCCTGGTAGTCCACCCCGTAAACGTTGGGAACTAGATGTGGGGACCATTCCACGGTCTCCGTGTCGCAGCTAACGCATTAAGTTCCCCGCCTGGGGAGTACGGCCGCAAGGCTAAAACTCAAAGGAATTGACGGGGGCCCGCACAAGCGGCGGAGCATGCGGATTAATTCGATGCAACGCGAAGAACCTTACCAAGGCTTGACATATACGAGAACGCGCGAGAGATCGTGAACTCTTTGGACACTCGTATACAGGTGGTGCATGGTTGTCGTCAGCTCGTGTCGTGAGATGTTGGGTTAAGTCCCGCAACGAGCGCAACCCTCGTTCTATGTTGCCAGCACGTAATGGTGGGAACTCATGGGATACTGCCGGGGTCAACTCGGAGGAAGGTGGGGACGACGTCAAATCATCATGCCCCTTATGTCTTGGGCTTCACGCATGCTACAATGGCCAGTACAAAGGGCTGCAATACCGCGAGGTGGAGCGAATCCCAAAAAGCTGGTCCCAGTTCGGATTGAGGTCTGCAACTCGACCTCATGAAGTCGGAGTCGCTAGTAATCGCAGATCAGCAACGCTGCGGTGAATACGTTCCCGGGCCTTGTACACACCGCCCGTCAAGTCATGAAAGTCGGTAACACCCGACGCCGGTGGCCTAACCCTTTATTGGGAGGGAGCCGTCTAAGGTGGGATTGGTAATTAGGACTAAGTCGTAACAAGGTAGCCGTACCGGAAGGTGCGGCTGGATCACCTCCTTTCTAAGGAGCACGTGCCAGTCCGTCTGTATACAGCGGAATTCACTGGCCAGTCAGTTCAGGGACGAACGTTCCTGCTGGCGCTCATGGGTGGAACATTGACATTGATACGGATCGTAATGATTCGACACGAGTACGCCCTGGTTTTGCCGGGGAAGGAAAGAGTCGGGCCGGCACGGTTCGTATGTTGCACGCTGTTGGGTCCTGAGGGACCGGAACGAAACGCTTTCGAGTGTTTCGGACTGTACCTCTGGACCTTCTCCTGTTCAACGGGAACCTTCGGGTTGTTGGATGGGGTGGGTACCGCCCGTACTTTGAGAACTACACAGTGGACGCGAGCATCTTTTGACTCGGACTTCGGTTCGAGTCGAAAACAACAATTGACTCAAGCATTTATGTTTGAGTCCATTGGTCAATTTTTTCGAGATAGATTTTCGATTTTCAAAACTCATGTGATTGGCAAGTTTTTAAGAGCAAACGGTGGATGCCTTGGCATCTGGAGCCGAAGAAGGACGTAGTAATCTGCGATAAGCCTCGGGGAGCTGATAAACAAGCTGTGATCCGAGGGTGTCCGAATGGGGAAACCCCGCCAGGGCTGCAAGGTTACCTGGTGACTCCCGCCTGAATATATAGGGCGGGTAGAGGGAACGTGGGGAAGTGAAACATCTCAGTACCCACAGGAAGAGAAAACAACAGTGATTCCGTTAGTAGTGGCGAGCGAACCCGGAAGAGGCTAAACCGTGCATGTGTGATACCCGGCAGGGGTTGCATGTTCGGGTTGTGGGACTTTTCTGCACTTGGCTGCCGCCGGTGCGACGTTACAGAGCGTGATAGACGAACAGGATTGAAAGCCTGGTCATAGAGGGTGCGAACCCCGTAGTCGAAATTTCGTGATGGCGTGAAGAGTATCCCAAGTATCACGGGGCCCGAGAAATCCCGTGTGAATCTGTCAGGACCACCTGATAAGCCTAAATACTCCCAGATGACCGATAGTGAACAAGTACCGTGAGGGAAAGGTGAAAAGTACCCCGGGAGGGGAGTGAAATAGTACCTGAAACCGTTTGCTTACAAACCGTTGGAGCCTCCTTGTAGGGGTGACAGCGTGCCTTTTGAAGAATGAGCCTGCGAGTTAGTGATATGTGGCGAGGTTAACCCGTGAGGGGTATCCGTAGCGAAAGCGAGTCTGAATAGGGCGATTCAGTCGCATGTCCTAGACCCGAAGCGAAGTGATCTATCCATGGCCAGGTTGAAGCGTGTGTAAGAGCACGTGGAGGACCGAACCCACTTAGGTTGAAAACTGAGGGATGAGCTGTGGATAGGGGTGAAAGGCCAATCAAACTTCGTGATAGCTGGTTCTCTCCGAAATGCATTTAGGTGCAGCGTTGCGTGTTTCTTGCCGGAGGTAGAGCTACTGGATGGCTAATGGGCCCTAAAAGGTTACTGACGTCAGCCAAACTCCGAATGCCGGTAAGTGAGAGCGCAGCAGTGAGACGGTGGGGGATAAGCTTCATCGTCGAGAGGGAAACAACCCAGACCACCAACTAAGGTCCCCAAGCGCGTGCTAAGTGGGAAAGGATGTGGAGTTGCACAGACAACCAGGAGGTTGGCTTAGAAGCAGCCACCCTTGAAAGAGTGCGTAATAGCTCACTGGTCAAGTGATTCCGCGCCGACAATTTAACGGGGCTCAAGCACGCCACCGAAGTTGTGGCATTGATATTTATAGGCAGGCCTTCGTGGTCCAGCCGTATTGATGGGTAGGAGAGCGTCGTGTGGCGAGCGAAGCGGCGGTGTAAACCAGCCGTGGATGCCACACGAGTGAGAATGCAGGCATGAGTAGCGAAAGACGGGTGAGAAACCCGTCCTCCGAAAGACCAAGGGTTCCAGGGCCAGGCTAATCCGCCCTGGGTAAGTCGGGACCTAAGGCGAGGCCGACAGGCGTAGTCGATGGACAACGGGTTGATATTCCCGTACTGACGAAGAACCGCCCAAGCTAATCCAGTGATGCTAAGAGTCTGAATCCCACTGATTGATCCCTTCGGGGTGAGACGGTGGGCCTAGCGCTCGACCCTATGCTGGTGCGGTTAGCGTATTAACAGGTGTGACGCAGGAAGGTAGTCGGTCCTGGGCGATGGTTGTCCCAGGCCAAGGTTGTAGGCCGAGAGATAGGCAAATCCGTCTCTCATATAAGGCTGAGAGCTGAAGGGGAGCCCGTAAGGGCAAGATCCGATGATCCTATGCTGCCAAGAAAAGCATCGGCGCGAGGTTCAAGTCACCCGTACCCCAAACCGACTCAGGTGGTCAGGTAGAGAATACCAAGGAGATCGAGAGAATCGTGGTTAAGGAACTCGGCAAAATGCCCCCGTAACTTCGGGAGAAGGGGGCCTGACACGTCAACGGACTTGCTCCGGGACGCGTGGTAGGGCCGCAGAGACCAGTGGGAAGCGACTGTTTACTAAAAACACAGGTCCGTGCCAAGTCGCAAGACGATGTATACGGACTGACGCCTGCCCGGTGCTGGAAGGTTAAGAGGAACGGTTAGCCGCAAGGCGAAGCTGAGAATTTAAGCCCCAGTAAACGGCGGTGGTAACTATAACCATCCTAAGGTAGCGAAATTCCTTGTCGGGTAAGTTCCGACCTGCACGAATGGCGTAACGACTTCCCAGCTGTCTCAACCGCGAACTCGGCGAAATTGCACTACGAGTAAAGATGCTCGTTACGCGCAGCAGGACGGAAAGACCCCGTGACCTTTACTACAGCTTGGTATTGGTGTTCGGTGTGGCTTGTGTAGGATAGGTGGGAGACTGTGAAGCTGGCACGCTAGTGTCGGTGGAGTCATTGTTGAAATACCACTCTGGTCATATTGGATATCTAACTTCGAACCGTAATCCGGTTCAGGGACAGTGCCTGGTGGGTAGTTTAACTGGGGCGGTTGCCTCCTAAAAAGTAACGGAGGCGCCCAAAGGTTCCCTCAATCTGGTTGGCAATCAGATGTCGAGTGTAAGTGCACAAGGGAGCTTGACTGTGAGACTGACAAGTCGAGCAGGGACGAAAGTCGGGACTAGTGATCCGGCAGTGGCTTGTGGAAGCGCTGTCGCTCAACGGATAAAAGGTACCTCGGGGATAACAGGCTGATCTTGCCCAAGAGTCCATATCGACGGCATGGTTTGGCACCTCGATGTCGGCTCGTCGCATCCTGGGGCTGGAGTAGGTCCCAAGGGTTGGGCTGTTCGCCCATTAAAGCGGTACGCGAGCTGGGTTTAGAACGTCGTGAGACAGTTCGGTCCCTATCCGCTGCGCGCGCAGGAAATTTGAGAGGATCTGACCCTAGTACGAGAGGACCGGGTTGGACGAACCTCTGGTGTGTCAGTTGTTCCGCCAGGAGCACCGCTGATTAGCTACGTTCGGGATGGATAACCGCTGAAAGCATCTAAGCGGGAAGCCGGCCTCAAGATGAGATTTCCATGCCTTCGGGCGAGAGGCTCCCAGCTAGACTACTGGGTTGATAGGCCGGATGTGGAAGAGAGGACTAAAGACTCTCGGAGCTGACCGGTACTAATAAGCCGATAACTTACCAATCATCCCACCCTCGTGGTGGAGCATGAGTTTTGAGGTAAATCGAATTTCGTGATCGATAAAATTCACGATGCGTAGCGTCCACTATGTGGTTCTCGATGTACGGTCGAGAACCGAACACACACATTATGTGTTTGTTCGATTCAACTTTTGACCAAGTGTCACAAGATGTTTCGGCGGCCATAGCAAGAGGGAAACGCCCGGTCACATTCCGAACCCGGAAGCTAAGACTCTTTGCGCCGATGGTACTGCAGGGGGGACCCTGTGGGAGAGTAGGACACCGCCGGACTTAACTTAGAAGAGCCCACCCCACCGGGGTGGGCTCTTCGTCTTTAACCCACAACAGACCGCGACTTCCGACGGTCAAAGCCAGCCACACCAACGCAACCAAGCCACCCACACCGGGTGGCTTTTCCTCGTTAACCCCCCGGCCACAACATCCGCAGCACCCGCCCCACCCCCACTGCCCGGCCCCAACCGGCTGCTCACCACATTGCTCGGCCAGATACGGTTGCTCATCCCCGTTGCTCGGCCACAACCGGCTACTCCATCACCGGAAGTCGCGCCCCTTCTGGCCAAGCAGCGCCCGAGCCGCGTGGGACCATAGGGCATGACGGACATCCCGATGGAACTCCCGCTCCTCGGCGGACCGAGGTTGCGCTTGCGTGCCTGGCGAGCATCAGACGTGCCAACCGTGCAGGAGGCGTCCCGCGATCAACTGATCCCGTCCATCACCACGGTGCCGTCGACGGATGGTGAGCGCGAAGCTCTCGACTTTGTTGCTCGGCAACATGACCGGTTACGAACGCGAGAGGGCTACTCATTTGTGATCGCCGATGCATCCGACCGCGCCGTCGGCCACATCGGGATGTTCTTCGCGGCAGGTGCCGGGGCACGCGCAAGCGTCGGCTATTGGATCGTGGCATCCCAGCGGCAACAGGGGTATGCGGCGGAGGCCCTTGAGACTCTCACGTCGTGGGCGCGACACCATCCTGACCTGGACCGCCTTGAGCTCTACGTCGAGCCGTGGAATCGCGGATCCTGGCGTGCAGCAGAAAGCGCCGGCTACGAACGCGAGGGACTTCTCCGGGCGTGGCAGCGAATTGATGGGACGCCGCGCGACATGTACATGTACGCGCAACTGACTGCTCGAGCGTCCGCAGCGGACGCGACTCCCGCTGGAACGCGGCCCACCTCGCGAGAGGACGGGGTGCGTACACGCGGATAGAGAACGCTCCGGGAAGTCGCGGTTCTCCGCCCGTCGCTTGAGGGTGACGCGGAGTGGCTCGTAGGCTGGAGGGGCGACACTCGGAAGGGGATCCATGCGTGAGCTGAGCGAGATCGACATCCGCACGTCCTTCATGAACTGCTCCAAGGGTGAGGCGTTTCGCATCATGGTCCCTGTCGGGTTGGAACACCTCGACTGGGAGCGCCGCGACTACCTGGGCTGGCAGGACCCGAAGGCCCCGCAGCGGGCGTACCTCGTGACCTGGCGTGGTGATGAGCCGGTTGGCATCGTGCTGCGCCGCGCCGACCCGGTTGCCTCCCGTGCCAGATTCCAGATGTGCTCGCTCTGCCAAACGCCGCAACCGGCCGACAGCGTCGCCCTGTTTGTGGCTCCGCGCTCGGGCGATGCCGGCCGCAACGGCAACACCATAGGCACCTACCTCTGTGTTGGCCTGAACTGCTCCGCGCACGTCCGGGTCGAACCGCCGGTGTCTGAGATCCAGCCGGATCCGTCGGCGGTGGTCGCCGCGAAGATCGAGGGGCTGCTGAACCGACTCGCCGGATTCCTCGCGAAGGTCGACAGCGTCTGACGCCGTCTCAGGACTGGCAGCGGGGGCACCAGTAGGTGTCGCGCAGACTCAGTTCGTCCTGGCCGAGCTTGCCCGCCCGGATGCGGGTACCGCATCGCAAGCAGGGTTTGCCGGCTCGGCCGTAGACCCAGACCTTTCGGCCGGGACGGGCGTCTCCCGTCGTGGTTCGTTCGACGCGATCCCGGTTTGCGAGAATGAGCCGGGACGAGAGTGCGACCAGCGCCGGAACATCCGTCTCGCCAATGGGGCGGCTGGGCAGAACTCCACGGAGGAAGCACAGTTCATTCGCGAAGACGTTTCCGAGGCCGGCGAGGTTCCGCTGGTCGAGGAGCGCGACGGCCGTAGGCACCTCTGGGGCAGCCGTGAGCCTGGCGATTGCCTCATCGGAGTTCCAGTCGGCGCCGAGGAGATCGGGGCCGAGGTAACCAACCACCGTTTCTTCCTCTGTCCGGGGGATCAATTCAACGACGCCCAGGTCGAAGCCAACGCTCACCCAGTCAGCGGTCGTGACAACAGCGCGCGCCTGGAACGCCGGGCGCTTCCACGGGGAGCCCGGCCGGTACAGGTGCCACGATCCCTCCATCTTGAGGTGGCTGTGCAGGGTGAAGTCGCCCACGCGGTGGAGCAGGTGTTTGCCGCGGCTGGCGACGCCATCGATGCGTTCGCCGGTGAGGTCGGAGGTTGCGAACGCAGGCACCCGGATGTCCCACCCGGTCACGGTCGCGCCCTGCAAAGCCTGGTTGAGATGGAAGGCTTCGCGGTAGACGGTGTCACCCTCAGGCATGTCGCATCCGAAGCCCCCGTGGCGTCTCGCTGAAGCCAGCCTCGCGCAGCGCCGCGGCGACGGGCGTGCCGAGGAGAAATTCGCCGTTGACCTTCTCGATGGAGAGCTTGTCGATCGCGCCGCGTTTGACGAGCATTCCGACGGATGTCGCCGCCACGGTGAGTGTGTCCTGGTCGTCGGAGAACGCGAGAAGCGTCTTGCCACCACGCTCGAAGTACAGGACGAGCTCACCGTCGACGAGCGTGACCAGGCCACCCGCTTTTCTGCCCGGCCTGTGCTTGGTTCCGCTCGTCTCGAGGGCCGGCCACGGAAGTGCTGCACCGTACGGGTTGGCAGGATCACTCGCGGCGAGGGTGACAGTCTCCGCCGGTGCGCGCTTCTCGTCGTCGTCGGGGCGGGTGAAGGTTCGGAGGCGGTCGACCGTGCCCGCCAGGGAGAACTGTGCGGCTCCGAGTCCGTCGATGAAGTACCCCCGGCGGGCGCGGCCGGAGTCTTCGAACCCGCTCAGCACGCGGTAGGTCAGGGCGAAACCGCCTGGCACGCCCTCGGCCATGACGGAACCCCGGGTGACGACGCCGTAGCGTTCGAGCAGGATCTCAGCGGTGGCCGCGGCGCGCACCGTGGAGTCCTGTTCGGCGAGCGGCAGGATCGACCAGCGACCGCCGAGGATCGGGGCGCCGACCCTCGTGGCCATCGTGGCGGGCCGGATCGGCCGCCCGCGGTACATGCGCGACCTGGGCTGGGCGCGGGTGGTTCGGTGTGCGCCTTTTCCGTGGCCAGTGAGTGTGCGAAGCGGCGCGAAGGTGTCGTTGGTGATCAGCCCAGCCCAGACCAGTTCCCACAGCGCGGTGACGAGCGACGCATCGTCGCGGGCACCGGTCGCCTCCGCCAGCTGGGGGAAGAAGTACGCCCCGCCGCCACCCAGGGCGAGGAGCACCTCGCGCTGCAGTTCGTCGGTGTCGGCGTCAGCCGGGATCGGCAGGGTAAGAGGTGCAGTCTCCGCGAGATGCAGCGTGACCCAGCCGTCGTTTCCGGGGAGCGAGCCCGCGCCGGCCCAGACGACTTCGCCCGTCGCCGTCAGCTCGTCGAGCATCGCCGGTGAATAGTCGGTCACCCGTTGCGGCAGCACGAGGGATTCCCACGCGGATGCCGGAAGGGAGACACCGGCGAGCTGGTCGATGACCGCGGCAACACCGTCGACGCCGCGGAGTCGGCTTCCGACCTGCTGCCAGACCGGAAGGAACCGGGCGAAAGCAGCCTGCTCGACAGGCTCGACCTCGTGCCTGAGCGCCGCGAGCGAACGGACACGGAGTCGACGGAGGACCTCGCTGTCGCACCACTCAGTGTTATCGCCGATGGCTTCTCTGCCCGTGGCGAGGAACTCGCCGCGGACGACCCGTCGGGCGTCGGCGAGCCGGGTGAGGGTGTGCGCCGCGACGGCGCTGCCGAGCCCGAACCTGTCGGCCACCTGCTGGGTGGTGAACGGACCGTGGGTGCGTGCGAAACGGGCGACGAGATCGCCGACGGGATCGGCGACCGGCTCGATGAACGCGAGCGGAACGCCGATCGGCAGCGGGACACCGAGCGCGTCGCGCAACCGTGCCGAATCCTCGATCGCTGCGAACCAGCTCGTGCCGGCGAACGAGACCGCAATGGCCCGCTTCGTGGCGGTGAGCGTTTCGAGGTGTGCGGCAGCAGCGTCGAGACGTTCCGCGTCGATGGGCGCCGCAGTGCCGTGTGTGTCAGCGGGTGCGGATGCCGGCGCGCCGTCAGTAGCGCGGGATCCCTCTGCTGCGTCAGCCGGGTCTCCGTCGACGGCGACGTCTCCGGCGCCGACAGCGTCTCGCGTACCCGAAACGTCTGGGGTGCCGACCGGTTCCAGCCGCTCCGCGACTTCCTCGACGGTGAGTGGACCGAGCATCCGCAGCAGGTCGGCAACCCCCTCGAGGCCACGAGCCCGGCGCGACTCGGCCAGCCGCTGAAGCTCCGCTTCGGTGCGCGCGATGACGCCAGGGTCGAGCAGCTCGCGGAGCTCCACCTGCCCGAGCAGCTCGGCCAGCAAGGCACTGTCAATCGTCAGCGCCGCAGCCTTGCGCTCGGCGATCGGGCTGTCGCCCTCGTACATGAAGGCACCGACATACCCGAAGAGCAGCGACTTTGCGAAGGGTGACGGCAGATCGGTGGTGGTTTCCACGATACGGATGGCGCGGCCGGCGAGCTTCTTCGTGATGTCGAGGAGCGCGGGAAGATCGTACGCGTCTTGAAGGCACTCCCTCACGGTTTCGAGGATGATCGGGAAGCTCGGGTACTTGCGGGCAACATCGAGCAGTTGCGCCGATCGCTGGCGCTGTTGCCACAACGGAGCGCGTTTTCCGGGCGAGTAGTTGGGCAGCAACAGTGCACGGGCCGCGCACTCGCGGAACCGGGACGCGAACAGCGCGGAGCCGCCGACCTGCTCGGTGACGAGCGCCTCGAGCTCGTCGGCGTCGAAGACGAACAGCTCGGCACCGGGAGGTTCTGCCTCGGTGTCGGGAATCCGCACAATGATGCCGTCATCGCTCGCGACCGACGCGCCGTCGAGGCCGAAGCGCTCCTGCACCCTCGCGCTCACCGCGAGAGCCCACGGCGCGTGAACTTGCATGCCGTATGGGGAATGAAGGATGACCCGCCAGTCACCGAGTTCGTCTCGCGTGCGTTCGACGACGAGCGTCTTGTCCGACGGGATGTGCCCGGTGGCCGTTCGCTGCTCGGTGAGATACGCCACAAGGTTCGTTGCAGCGCGTGAATCGAGACCGGCGCCGCTCAGCCGCGCCGCGGCATCCGTTTCGCTCGCCCCGTCGATCTCACGGCGGAACGCGCCGACCGCTTCACCGAGTTCGGCTGGCCTGCCGAGACTGTCACCCTTCCAGAACGGGAGCCTGCCCGGCTGGCCGAACGCCGGCGTGACGAGCACACGGTCGTGGGTGATCTCCTGGATCTTCCAGCTGGTGGCGCCGAGCGCAAAGACGTCGCCGACGCGAGACTCGTAGACCATCTCCTCGTCGAGCTCGCCGACGCGGGACCCCGGCGTCGAGTCGCTCGACACCATGTATACGGCGAAGAGGCCGCGGTCGGGGATCGTGCCTCCGCTCGTCACCGCCAGCCGCTGCGCGCGGGGGCGACCGGTGAGGGTGCCGGCGTCACGATCCCAGACGATGCGTGGACGCAGCTCGGCGAACTCGTCGCTGGGGTAGCGGCCGGCCAGCAGGTCGAGGGTCGCTTCGTAGGCGGACCTGGGCAGTCTGGAGAACGGGGCGCTGCGCTTCACCTGCTCGAACCACTCCTCGACGCCGATGGGCTCGAGTGCCGTGGCCGCGACGGTCTGCTGGGCGAGAATGTCGAGCGGGTTCGTCGGGACGGCGAGCGACTCGATGCGCCCCGCCACCATCCGTTCGGATGCCACTGCCGAGTTGACGAGGTCGGATCGGTGCTTCGGGAACAGCACGCCACGCGAGATCTCACCGACCTGGTGCCCCGCGCGGCCGACGCGCTGAAGGCCGCTCGCGACCGAGGGCGGCGACTCGACCTGAACGACCAGGTCAACCTCACCCATGTCGATGCCGAGTTCGAGGCTCGAGGTGGCAACGACGCAGCGGAGTCGGCCCGACTTGAGGTCATCCTCGATGAACGCGCGTTGTTCTTTGGACACGGACCCGTGGTGTGCCCTGGCGAGCTGTGGTGCATCGGGCGCGGAGCCCTCGGTCTGGCCGCTTCCGCCCATCAGCGTTGCGGGTGGGCGCGCAGGCGAGCCGACGGCCGTGCCGACCGGCTGGGCTTCTTCGACGCGGGACTCTGGATTGAGCCGCTCTTCGTAGATCTCGTTGAAGCGTGCGGTGAGCCGTTCGGCCAGTCGGCGGGAGTTCGCGAAGACGATGGTGGATCGGTGGTCGAGGATGCGGTCGACAATGGCTTCTTCGACGTGCGGCCAGATCGAGCCGGTGCGTTCGCCGTCGACTGCGCCGGATGTTGAGCCCTCGGGAAGAAACGGGGCGCCCGATGCGAGGTCGGTCATGTCGTCGACGGGGACGATGACGCTGAGGTCGAACCGTTTGGACGCCGGCGGCGCGACGATCTCGACCGGCGAGGAGCCGCCGAGGAAGCGTGCCACTTCTTCGCGCGGACGAACCGTCGCCGACAGGCCGATGCGCTGTGCCGGCTTCTCGAGGAGTGCGTCGAGGCGTTCGAGGGAGAGCGCGAGATGCGCGCCGCGCTTGGTCGCGGCAACGGCGTGGACCTCGTCGATGATCACGGTTTCGACTGAACGGAGGGTGTCTCTCGCGGCCGAGGTGAGCATGAGGAAGAGCGACTCAGGCGTCGTGATGAGGATGTCTGGCGGGTTCTTCGCGAGTGACCGGCGGTCGGCGGCAGGCGTGTCGCCGGAGCGGACACCGACCGAGATGTGGGGTGGCTCTGCGCCGAGGCGCAGCGCGGTCTGGGTAATGCCGGTGAGCGGTGCGCGGAGGTTGCGCTCGACGTCGACACCGAGCGCCTTGAGCGGAGAGATGTACAGGACGCGGGTGCCTGTGTCGTCGGTCCGCGGCGTTGCCATCAGCCGGTCGAGTGACCAGAGAAACGCCGACAGCGTCTTACCCGACCCTGTCGGGGCAACGACGAGGGCGTGGGAACCGCGCGAGATGGCATCCCATGCACCGATCTGGGCGCCGGTGGGCTCGGCAAACGCCCCGCTGAACCACTCACGGGTGGCGGGGGAAAACCTGTCGAGGACATCTCGCACGTTTCCATCCTGCCTGACGCCACTGACAGCATCCGTCCCTCCGGGTTAAATGCCCGGGGGATTTACAACTGGCGTTCGATGAACGCGCGGATGTCGGCGAGTTCCTGCTGTGAGATCGAGTGGTCGAGTCCCTCGTAGATGCGCCCGGCGAGCTTGGAGTGTTCGGGCAGCCAGTCCACGGTCCGGGTGACCGCCGAGAGCGGAATGACCTGGTCGTGAGTGCCGCGGCCCCAGAACACCGGGGGACGGCGCTCGGCGAGCACCGCGTCACCGGGAACCACGCCAGGGGGCACATAGCCGGAGAGATTGACGGCGTAGGCGAAACGCTCGGGAGCGTGCCTGAGCAGTTGCATCGCCATCGCTCCGCCCTGGGAGAAGCCGAGCAGGCCGATCGTCGATGGCTGGTTCGGCAGCGAGTCCAGCCATTCGAGCACGGCCTCGGCGGCCAGGTCGACCCCTGACTCGTCAGGCTGTCCCGGCGAGTCGATCGGGTACCAGGAGAAGCCGTCGATGGGCCAGGGGGCGATGAGCGGCGCGCGAAGGGACGCGATCACCGGTTCGAGCGGCAGGAACGGTGCCAGGCCGAAGAGGTCGGCTTCGTTCGATCCGTAGCCGTGCATCACGATCAAGAGGGACCTGTCGTCCTGATCCTCCCCGGTTGCCGACCAAAGGACGGCGTCGTGGTCAATCATGGGCTTTGTCATCCGGCGGTTCTCTCTCATTCGGGACTTCGGTCAAGCCTACAGAGGTGAACGCTGGTAAGAATGGATCATGAGCGTTCGCACTCCCGACCCCGACCAGCCCCAGGAACCGTCATCGAACCCGACCCCGGGCTGGCTCAGCGACGTTGAGCTTGCTGAGGTTCGCCAGCGGCTGCCGCTGCTGTACGTGGAGGCGGTGCCGGTTCGCGTCGACGGCCTCGGCATCGTCACCGAGGTGGGAGTGCTGCTCCGCGCGACGTCGACGGGGCAGATGACCCGCACGCTCGTCTCCGGGCGCGTGCTCTATGGAGAGACGCTGCGCGACGCGCTGTTCCGCCACCTCGAGAAAGACCTCGGACCCATGGCGTTCCCGCTGCTTCCGGCGTCGCCGACTCCGTTCCACGTCGCCGAGTACTTCCCGATGCCCGGTATCTCCGCATACACCGATGACAGGCAGCACGCCGTTGCCCTGGCCTACGTCGTTCCCGTCACCGGGACCTGCGACCCGCGCCAGGACGCACTCGAGATCACCTGGATGACCCCGGAAGAAGCGCAGTCGGATGCCGTCAGCGACGAGATGGAGGGCGGACGCGGCACCCTGCTTCGGGTCGCGCTCGCATCGGTGGGGCAGCTGAGGTAGCGCTCGCCGACAGAAACGGCTGGGTTTCGCGAGGAAACGCAGCCGTTTGTGGCCGAGCAAGGCCCGTTCAGCCGTTTGTGGCGGAGGGCGAAGCGCTACCGGACGTAGCGAACTTCGTGGATCTCCTCGCCGAGGAACGGCTCAGTGTGCTCGGCGCCATCCGCGATGAACCCGTTCTTCTCGTAGAAGTGGCGGGCGTGGGTGTTCGCCGTCGATACCCAGAGATATGCGGGAGCGTCGCCGATCGCGGCGTCGAAGAGCTTCTGGCCGGTGCCCGTGCTTCGGAACTCGGCGAGCATGTTGATGAAGTACAGCTCCCGGGGGCGAGGTGCATCGGCGTCGCGGGCTGGGCCTGAACCCGAGAACCCGATGATGTCTCCGTCCAGCACCGCGGCGAACTGAAGGTACTCGGGCCCCTGATTCATCCAGTGGGTCCAGAGTTCGGCCATGCGGCGGGGGGAGAGGTGCTCGAGCGCTGCTTTCGAGATGATCTCGTCGTACTGCTCGTGCCAGCACTGTGCGTGGACTCGACCGAGTGACTCCGCGTCGACATCGCGGACGGGGCGGACAATAACGTCGCGGATCGGGGTGACGGTGGCTTCGCTGCTCATACCGTGACGATACCCCCTGGTCCCGCTGCCGTGAAATCGGGTGACGGCATCCACGCGTCACCGGTTCATGCGGGTGCAGACAGGGCGAGAAGCGGGCGAGGGCGGATGCCGGGGCAACAAAAAAACCGGCCGGTCTGCATTCCAGAATCCTGGAACGCGGACCGGCCGGTGTTCAGCTCAGAAGGCTGTTAGCTGCCGCTGGAAACCCTGCGGTTGGTGCGCTGTCCACCGGCGGATGCGCCACCGGAGGATGCCGGACGCGCGGAACGCTCGGGGCGAGCCTGTGCCGGGCGAGCCTGAGCCGGACGGCCCGATGCTGCACCCTCGTGGCGGCGACCCGTTGTGCCTGCGGATGACGTGGAGTAGTCGCGTGAACCGGCGCCTGAACGAGACCGTCCAGCGCCCTGTCCACCCTGGCCAGCGCGCTTGCGCTGGGCGTTGGCGCCCTGTGAGCGTCCACCACCCTGTGCCTGAACGACGCGGGGGAGCGGCTTGACGTACGCGGCGACCTCACCGACGAGGGCGGTGACCTCGGGGCTCTTCGACGTGACGGCGACCGGGGTCACCTTGATCTCGGCCTTGCGGAGAAGAACGGCGAGGTCCTTCTTCTGGGTCGGGAGGCAGATGGTGACAACGTCACCGGCGCTGCCGGCACGGGCGGTACGGCCCGAACGGTGCAGGTATGCCTTGTGCTCCATGGGCGGGTCGACGTGGATGACGAGTTCGACGTCATCAACGTGCACGCCGCGAGCCGCGACATCCGTTGCCACGAGAACACGGGCGGTTCCGTCGCTGAACGCGGCGAGGTTGCGGTCGCGCTGCGGCTGCGAGAGGTTACCGTGCAGGTCGACGGAGGGGATACCGGAGTCGGTGAGCTGCTTGGCGAGCTTCTTCGCGTGGTGCTTGGTGCGCATGAAGAGGATGCGGCGACCGGTGCCAGATGCGAGGGTCTCGATGAGGTCCTTCTTGGCGTCGGGGCCGTGAACCTCGAAAACGTGGTGGGTCATCGCTGAGACGTGGCTGGTGGCCTCGTCGACACTGTGCAGGACCTCGTTGTGCAGGAAGCGGCGGACGAGCTTGTCCACTCCGTTGTCGAGCGTTGCCGAGAAGAGCAGGCGCTGTCCGTTGGACGGCGTCTTGTCGAGGATGCGTGTGACGACCGGCAGGAAGCCGAGGTCGGCCATGTGGTCGGCCTCGTCGAGCACGGTGATCTCGACGGCGTCGAGGTTGACGAAGCCCTGCTTCATGAGGTCTTCGAGGCGACCGGGGCAGGCAACGACGATGTCGACGCCGGCCTTGAGCGCGGTGACCTGGCGGGTCTGGTTGACCCCGCCGAAGATGGTGGTGGTGTTGAGGCCGTATGCCGCAGCGAGCGGGGTGAGTACAGCCGAGATCTGGGTGGCGAGCTCACGGGTCGGTGCGAGCACGAGGCCGAGCGGACGGCCCGGGCGGCGCTTTCCACCGGCGAGCTTGCCGCCGAGGCGTGCGACCATCGGGATGCTGAACGCGAGCGTCTTGCCCGAGCCGGTCTTTCCGCGGCCGAGAACGTCGCGTCCCCCGAGGGTGTCGGGGAGGGTGTCGACCTGGATCGGGAAGGCGAGGGTCTTGCCGTCTGCGGCGAGGGCCGAGACGAGGGGCGCGGGAACGCCGAGTTCAGCGAAAGTGGTGTCTGGGACAGTTTCTGACAAAGTGGTGCCTTTCGGGGCAAAGCATCCCGTACGGATCTCGACAGGCGAAATCGCTGGAGCGGGAGCAAGTGGCGAAGGTGGCGAAGGCCACATCCGTTCGCCGTATGAAGAGTCATCGACCCGAGTTTCTCGGGGAGAGAGGAAGCGTTCTACGACGCAAGGGGCACAATTATGGGCCCGCAAGTTCTCCCAGTCTAGCGGATGCTCCTGGTGACGTCTGGCAGGACGCCGAGAATGGCTACTCCTTGCCGGCTTTTGGGCCGGCTTTTGGACCGGTTTCTGGACCAGCTTCTGCGTCCGCCGGAGCGTCCGGCTGCACCGGCTCGAACGCCCAGTGCGGCGCCATCTGCGTCAGGCGCAGCCCGCGCCACTGCCACATCGTCCACAGCGGCATCCAGAGTGCGACAGCGGCGGGTCCCGTGATGTCGAGCCGGTCGCGGTAGAGGGTCTTGCCGGGCTGGCCGGGGGCCGGCGCGACAGCCATGCGGTGGTGCCAGCTGTCGAGAAGGGCGAGGGGGCCGCTCAGCGGTCGACCGTTGTCGACAAGGATCCGCACGCCGGGCATCCGCTTCAGGTCGAAGTCAAGGTCGAGCAGCTGGCGCCCGACGGACACGACGCCGACACCCTTCATGGTGACCTGCATCGCTCCGGGTTCCCAGAGCGTTGGCATTGGCGAGTCAGGGGCGAGGGTCAGCAGCGGCCCGTACAGCTCCTGCAGCACGGTGGGGGAGCGCAGTGCCCGCCACGCGTCGTCGGGCTCGCAGTCGAGGATGAGCTTCAGTTGAACTCGCATATGCCCAGTATGGAGGTGTTTGTGGGCCGAGACGCCGTGCGCGACCGGTGGACCCGCCGGAATGCGCTAAACAGGGGGGATGGCGATTCGGTACTGGCTGGCGGTGGCGTCGCGTGACCACGTCCACAATGCCGTCGACCTCGGGATCGCCCAGGTGAACCATGGGCAGCGCGGCGGACTCGACGCGATGGGTGAGGCGGACGGGATCGTCTGGTACTCGCCCAAGACCGAGTATCCCGACGGGGAGCCGTTGCGTGAGTTCACGGCAATTGGTCGAATCGCCTCCGGTATGCCGTACCAGGCGATATCGCTCGACCGGCGGCCGTGGCGGCGACGCGTCGACTACGAGCGGGAGGCCGAGCCAGCGCCCATCCGCCCGATGCTCGGCATGCTCGATTTCACTCGCGACCAGCCGCAGTGGGGCTACCAGCTGCGACGCGGGCTGCTTGAGATCTCACGATATGACTTCCATCTGATCAGGGAGGCCATGCAGCGGCCGAGCGCCGATGATCGCCGCTACCCCGAGCACCGCCGTTAGACGGCGTAACAGTAGAGCTGGCATCCGGATGCCGCAGCTAGCCTTGATCCATGCCTGAACTCGCCACCCGAAACCTGCCGACCGCCCAGTCGAAGTACCAGGTGCGGTTCGATGTCGGTATCGACGGCCTCGCGCGAATCGGCGACGCCGACATCGTCGTGTGGGTCGACTCGCTCGCGCTCGCCGGGGTGGACGCTGCGCTCGAGTCGCTGGGGGACTCGACCAGCGCCGTGGCAGCGAACCTCACCAACCGCAGTGCGGTCGCCGCGTGGCTGCTCGAGCAGCAGCTCCAGCGGGGGCGCCGGGTCTCGATTGCCGTGGTCGCCGCAGGGCGGGATGGCGGCTTCGCGAGCAACGACCTGCTCGCGGCCGGCGCGGTCATCGATGCGCTGACGGCGCTCGGAATCGACTTCACCTCGCCCGAGGCCGCTGTCGCCTGTGCGGCTTTCGACGGACTGAGGAACGCGGTAGGACATCTGTTCACGGCATCCGTCGCCGGCCAGGAACTGATCGCAGACGGTCAGCGCGACCGGGTTGTCGCCGCCGCCCGGCTGGATTCGACGGACTCGGTCGACGTGCTGCGTCTGGTCTGAGCCGGCACGGGAGCGTCGGGGCATCCTGACAGCTCTCTGCGAACTCCCGCAAGCGATGGTTTCCAGCGGATGCCGGGCGTATCGTCGGGGCCATGAAGGCTACGTATCAGGACACAGTGATCGCCGATTCTCCGACCGAAGACCTCGTCAAGATCGAGGGGAACTGGTACTTCCCTCCGTCGAGCATTGCCGAGGACCTGTTCTCCGAGAGTCCCACTCCGTACACCTGCCCCTGGAAGGGCGCGTGCCAGTACTGGAACGTCACGGTCGACGGCACGGAGAAGAAGGATCTGGCGTGGAGCTACCCGGAGCCGTACCCGACCGCCTTCGACAGGGTCGGCAAGGACTTCTCCGGGTACGTGGCGTTCGACCGCTCGGTGACGATCAGCGAGTAGCCGCCTCCCGGGCGCGGTGGGCGCGAACCTTGTGCCGGTTTCCGCAGCGCTGCATCGAGCACCAGCGGCGGTTGCCGGCGCGTGAGGTGTCGAGGTAGATCAGCGCGCAATCGTCGGCGTCGCACTGGCGGATGCGGCCGAGCGTCTCACCCGAGAAGAGTGCGACGGCGTCGCGTGCCACCGTCGAGAGAGCCTGCCCCGTCCGAGGTTCTGTGCGGCCGGCCTGCACGGTACCGCCGGCAAGGCGTGGCGGGATGTCAGGGGTTGCCGCGTACAGGTTGAGCAGGTCGATGTCCCTGGCTTCCGGATCGCGTCCGGCGCTCGCCGCAAGCGCGAGCCTCGCGATGGACCCGCGAAGCATGAGTGCGTCCTGCAGATCACGCTCGGTGGCCGGTGCACTCGGAAGCCTCGTCTTGAGCCATGATGTGAGGTCGTCGGGTGTGCGCAGCGTCTCCTCGTCCTCCGCGCCCTCAGCTGCAGCGTCGACGCCGACCTGGCCGGTGTATGCGAAGTCCAGGGCGAGCGAACCGGTGTCAAACCACCAGCGTGTGCCCTCGGAGACGAGCCATTGCCCGGTCATGCCCGTCACGGCACCGGGCCCCCGAGCATCGCGCATTGCGTTGGTCAGGGGTCCGGGTGGCGTGCTCAGTGCAGAGGGATTCTGCGGAGTGGGGTGCATGTGACCATGGTACTGAGCAGCCGGTTGAGGGAGCCCCGGGGCCTGCCGACGAACTCGGCTGGTCAGCAGGCAGCCCGTCTAGCCCCGTCGCACCCGCAACACGGAGTCGACCAGCGTGAGGGTTGTTCCGTCCCGCCCCGTGATGGGTCTGTCGACGAGCGCATTGGTCTCGACCACCCAACCGGCAGGCAGCTCGAGCGACGCCAACACCGCGTCCGGTGTCGGCAACGGTTGGGCGTCGTGGTTGTCGGCGTGGTCGTGGCCCGCCCCCGGCGGAAAGGCTGCGTGCCCGACGACGAGGAGCCGACCGCCAGGCGCAACCGCTGCGGTCGCGCGACGCAGGATGTCCTCGCGCGGGAGTTCGACGGGCGAGTGCAGGAACGCCGCAGTCACAAGGTCGAACTCGGTTGACGGATGCCACGTCGCGAGGTCAGCCTGCACCCAGCTGATGCGATCGGCCAGGCCGCTGTTGGCAGCTCTGGTTGCTCCAACGGCCAGCGCGGTCGCCGAGATGTCGACGGCGGTCACGTCCCAGCCGCGTGCGGCGAGCCACAGCGCGTCGCCACCCTCACCGCTCCCGAGATCGAGTGCCGTGCCCGGGGTCAGGCCGGACACCTCGTGTTCGACCGTCGCGTTGACGCGACCGCTCCACATCCCCCCGTTGTCGCCTTGGGTGGAGAAATAGCGAGCCTCCCAGAAAGCGGCCGGATCGGTGATCGGGTTCTCGGAACTCATCGCCGTCACTTTCCGACCGCCTCGGAGATGGGCGCGAACACTCGGTCGGCGGGGAAATCATTCGAGGGGTGAGAAGTGATTGTAGTGACGCGTTCTGTAGCTGCAGCGACGTCCTCGGCCACGAGCTCACCGTTGATGGCGAGGGCGGCGGTCGCTCCTGCGCCGGCAGCGATGGGAACCAGCGCACCCGGGTTGGCAGAGTTGCCAACCGCCCACACGCCCTGGACGCTGGTCTTGCCGAACGCGTCAACCGCTGTCCACGGGCCGAAGGGCGTGTCGGTGCGTTCGGCGCCGAGCTGCCTCAGTGGCTCGTCCAGTGCGATGGGTCTCGGTTCGGCGAACACGACATCCAGGGGCGCGACGGTGCCGTCCGCGAGGGCGAGCCCGGTCATCGTGCTCCCCTCAGTGACAACGTGTGTGACGGGGCGATCCTCCAGCCGTATTCCGCGCTGCTGGAGCACGCGCAGGTCGGTGTCGGGGATGGGGCCGACGAGCGCGGTGAACACTGTGACATCGCTTGAATACGAGCGCAGCATGTGCGCCTTGTGCAGGCCCATTACGGAGCTGGCCAGCACTCCGATAGCCCGACCGGTCGCCTCGTAGCCGTCGCAATACGGGCAGGCCGCCACGCCGCGCCCCCATTGTTCCGAGAGGCCAGGGATGTCCGGAAGTTCGTCGCGTGTTCCTGTCGCGACGATGAGGCGGCGCGCGGTCGCACGCACACCAGTGTCGGCGATCAGCTCGAATCCTTCCGGCGTCGCACGAGTCTGTATGACACGGGCGTTCTCGATCACACCGTCGACAGCGCGCACTTCGCGGTAGCCGTCGGCGACGAGATCGAGCGGTGAGTAGCCGTCTCGACTCAACACGCCGTGCATGTGGGGTGCGAATCGATTGCGGGGCTCCTGCGCGTCGAAGACGAGTACGCGGCGGCGGGCGCGAGCCAGGATAAGAGCGGCGCTGAGTCCGGCGGTGCCGCCGCCGATGATGATGACGTCCCAGTGCTCATTCGAAGTCGAGGGGTCAGGGGCGCCGGGGGTGGATGTGGCGGAGAGGTGGTCGTTGTTCGTCATTCCCCCAGCGTGTCCCCGTGCTAGCGTGTTAGCAACTATCTGTGCCAATTTGGCAAGAACGGAGTTCCCGTGGCCGACGACTCTCTCGCCCTCATCGGCCCACGGCTCAAGAGCTGGCGCGAAAAGCGAAGTATGACTCTCGCCGAGCTTTCGGAGACTACCGGGATCTCATCGAGCACACTCTCGCGTCTCGAGGCGGGCAAGCGTGCTCCGAACCTTGAGCTCGTGGTCCCGATCGCGCGGGCGCTGAGACTGGAACTCGATGACATAGTTCCTCGTGCCGCGCCCAGCCCGCTGGTGGCCCGAACAACGAAGCGCGTCGGCGAGATTCAGTTCGAAACGCTCTCGCCGGAGTCGAGTCCAGTACAGACCTATAAGGTCACATTTCCCGCCAACCCGGCGGGTGTCGCCGCTGTGCCTGAGCCGAATGTGCACGAGGGGCACGAGTGGCTCTACGTGCTCTCGGGGCATCTGCGCCTCGTGCTCGGTGAACAGGACGTGACTCTCGGGCCTGGAGAGGCTGCGGAGTTCGACACGCGCATTCCGCACTGGCTGTCGGCGACCGGTGCCGGGCCCGTCGAGATGCTGTCGATTTTCAGCAAAGAGGGTAAGCGCATCCACCTCCGCGCCCGCCCCTCGACGCCCGGCTGAGGGGCGACGATGCGTGAACGTGGTCGCGGATTACCGGCCGTCGACGATCGACATGAACCCGGCGAAAGCGAAAAGCCCCGGCACCACGTAGAGGAAAGTGAGAAGGGCCAGCCAGCCGGCTGCTCGCAGACCCCACCGGGCGTTGTTGGCCCACTCGCGCAGAGCGAGGCGGCGCCCATCGTGTCCGATGCGCGGCTCCTGGGCGACGTACCGCACGTCGGGCGCATCAAGCTCGGCGCGAATGCGCGTGACGAGGCGAGACGTGTCCTGCCCGGGAACGCGTTCGTCGAGGTACCGGGCGGCTTTGGCGGTGATGCGGGGTACGACGGTGGTGAGGATGGCGCCGAAGCTCTGCCACGAGGCGGGATCAGCGAAGTCCGCCCCCGGCCTGGTGAAGAAAATTATCGACGTGTCGCGGATCTCCACGTTGAAGCCCCAGGCGTGGTCGATGAGGTCGGCCATCACGTCGGGCGTCAGGACGTAGAGGGCCTCGGTGCCGTACTCCGTCGGTGAGTAGACGCGGAACCAGTTGTCGAATTCCCCACCAACAGACAATCTCTGCTGCCGCTCAATGCCCTCGGGCAGGTCGCTCGTGAGCCCGTCATTCGCTGTCGCATCAAGGACGAGGTGGGGCAACGGCGCGGGAAGTGCGACGCGCAGATACCGCCACTCGCCAGCTCGCGGGCCATACGGAGTGAGGTTGCCGAACTCGATCCCGGGCGCTTCGAAGCGTGGGAACTGTTCCATCGGGCGCCCATCGGCGCCGAGGAAGGAGGAGAACTGAGCGATCGAACGTGGCCGTGGCTCAAAGCCGTTGGCGAGGGCGGTCAGGTCCTGCCGCCACTGCCGGAGTTGTGCTTGCGGCGTGGGCGGTCTGGCCGCCCACCGCGTCAGCCATACGGTTCCCGCGAGCCAGGCCGCAAAAACGACCATGCTGCCGACGATGTCGAGAACGTCCGTGCCCGTGACCTGACCGCCCTGGAAGTCATCCACACGGATGCCGAACGTCATAAAGACGATGCAGAGATACCAGAGGAGAAGACAGTTGTTCACATGAACAAGCACCTGCCGTTTATTCGGTACCCAGGCGGGTCGGGAGTCGCGCTTCAAGGCCGCGACGGCGGCACCAACGTCAGCGTCTGATGCGGTTAACCATCGGATGTCCACAGTTCATTCTGGCGTAGCTGAGCATCGCCGCTGACCGCACGCGCCGGTGCTCAGAGCAGCTTGCGCAGCGTCCGCAGGTTGCGGGTTGTGGTCACAGCCGTGCTCTTGGCCTTCGCCGTGCGTTTCGAGAAGGTGCTGTCTGTGGACAGGCCTCGCCGCACCTCCCAATAGAGGACGTCATCGCCCGAAGCTACACGCTCGATCGACTCGTCGAGATCGGCAAGATCAACACCACCAAAGATCATCGGGTCTGACGCAAAGATGACGTATGGCTGCCGGTCGTCGACCTCATCGAACGGATAGGCCGTGACGACGTCGGCGAGGGTGGACTGCCGCACCAGGACGACCCGCGCCGAGTAGCCGAACTCGTCGGTCAGGGCTTTCTCGATTCGACCGGTCAGCGCCGAACCGTCGTCCTCGGTCGTGGTGAAGAGCACATTCCCTGACGCAAGCACCGTCTTCACATCGTCGAAGCCGAGCGCACGGAAAACGTCGGCGAGAGGCGCGGACCTGATGGTGACGCCGCCGACATTGACACCACGCAGGAGGGCGACCCAGCGCCGCGGGGCGTCGTTCTGCGTGCCGGAGGTCGTCATTGTTCTCGTCGCTGTTCGTCGGTTCCTGGGTTCGCGGGTTAGGGAGTCGCCGCGGCCGCGCGCTGCCGCATCGACGGCGTGATCTCACGGTGCTGCCACGTGATGGTGAACTTCGGGTCGAAGCTCCGTGAGCACACACCGCAACTGGTCACGTGCCTGGGCTTTCGGTGGCGATAAAGGGTGTGCCCGCTTGGGCACGCCCCCACCCAGGGTGCGAGCTCGTCGGCGGTCTCGCCGTGGTGAAGCCTCGAGCCGACATAGCCCAGGTCGGCGGCGACCCGCTGCCACGCCGGCCCGTGCCCGGCGCGCTGGCCAGCCAGCGCGTGGGCAACCTCGTGCAGCAGGATCTGGTGGACATCATCGTCGTCGTATCGAGCAGCGAGGTAACGCGACACGGTGATCCGGTGCGTCGTGAAGTTGCACAGGCCTGCGCGGCGCTTGGCGTTGTCGAAGCCGAACGACCACACCGAGGGGTCAAGGTGCAACTTGATCAGAGAATCGGCCCACAGCCGAACCTTTACCAAATCTGACATGTCATCACGTTAGCGGCAGCCGCCGACATTCAGGCACTTTCGGTCAAGCCCGCTGACCGACGAAGGACTCGGTAACGGCGACGGCGATGAGAGCCGACTCGATCTGGTCATCGGATGCTCCGAGTTCGGTCCGCAGCGCAACCGCGGCCCTGAAGTCCGCGAGCGCTGGCTTGAACTCACGCTGGTCGAAGTAGACCTTGCCGCGGTGCTGGAGCGCGAGCGCCTCGTGCAGCTTCCACTCGTGGGTGTGTGCTTCGTCGATGAGCGAGGACAGTTCGTGAATCGCCTCGTCGAAAGCGCCCCGGAACTGCAGAACCTGTGCGCGCAGCATCCGTGGCTGCATCAGTCCTTTGCGGTCGCCGGTGAACCGGGCGAGGCGCACGCACTGGTTGGCGACGTCGAGTGCTTCATCGAGTTGTCCGGCGACCTTGTACAGCCACGCCTTCTCACAGAGGGCGCTGAGGCTGCGCATATCGCCGAGTTCCTCGAGGCGTTCTCCGACAGCCTTGAGGTCGACTTTTTCGCGCAGTGTTTTGGCGTCGTAGCCAAGAATGATGCTCAGGGTGTACTCCAAAAGGGTGGTGCTGCCCGGTGTCGCCGATTTCCCCGGGGCTACTCTCGACTTTAACCCTCGACGAGCGGGGAGAGCGTGACCTCGACCAGCCTGTCGTCATCCGGGGTCGGATTTCCTCGGCCGTCGGTGTTGTTCGTGATCATCCAGAGTGAGCCGTCGGGGCCGGGCACTACGTCGCGGATGCGCCCGAACTCGGTGTCGAAGAATGGCTGGGCCGAAATCACGCCCTCAAGCCCGACGCTGCCCTCCGGGACATGGACTCCGTCGAGGATCGACCAGAGCTTCTCGCCGCGAAGGGCCGCCATGAACAGGGTGTTGTCGACGACGGTGAGGCCGCTCGGGCTCGCGTCGCTCGTCGACCACTGGAAGACGGGGTCGACGTAGTCTGCGTTGGCTGCGGCACCCTCGACGACCGGCCAGCCGTAGTTCGAACCAGGTTCGATCAGGTTGAGTTCATCCCAGGTGTTCTGCCCGAACTCGCTGGCCCACAGGCGTCCGTCTTCGCTCCAGGCGATGCCCTGTGGGTTGCGGTGGCCGAGCGAATACACCGGAGAACCGGGGAACGGGTTGTCCTGCGGGACCTCGCCGACCGGCGTGAGTCGGAGGATCTTGCCGTTGAGCGAGTCCTGGTCCTGCGCGTTGTCGGGGTCTCCCGCGTCGCCGACCGTGACGTACAGCATCCCGTCGGGTCCGAACGCGATTCGGCCGCCATTGTGGTTGCCCGCCTTCTCAAGCCCGGAGATGACGACCTCAGCGGCGCCGAGGGAGAGGGAGCCGGGTGAACCGTCCAACGGCATCCGTATGACGCGGTTGTCAGAAGCCGTGGTGAGGTAGGCATAGATCCACCTGGTGTCGGCGACCGTGCGGGAGGCCAGTCCGAGGAGGCCGCCCTCTCCCTGCGCGGCGACGTCGGGAACGACGACGGCTTCGCGGAGGTCTCCGGCGATCGTCAACTCCATGATCTGGCCGGTGTCGCGGTAGCTGATCAGGGTGCTGTCGCCGAGGGGCAGGATCGACCACGGTGCCTCGAGGCCGGTGGCAAGGACCGTCGTCTCGCCGGTCGGGCCGACGGGACCGGTGCTCGTCGGCGCGGGAGCCGGGGTGGTCGCCGGCGAACCGGATGGCGCGCCAGGCGCCTCGGGGGCGCTCGCCGTGCATCCAGTGAGAAATGCCGTCGCGACCAGCGCGATGGCAGTGCCCAGTTGCGTGCGGCGTGCCATGTCAGCTCCCTGACTTCACCTGGAAGATGCTCTTTGCGGGTGGGGGAGACGGGATCGCTGTCGCGTCGGTCATCACCGGGGCGCCCGCGACGAACTGTTTGAGCTCACTGCCGTAGACGGCCTTGGCCGGGTGCGGTCCGCCGGCGAGAAGCCGAGGGATGAAGTCCATCGGCAACTCAGCGTTCGAACCGACGAGGACGAGGTTGCCGAACCGCCTGCCCTTGAGGATCTGCGTCTCGGCGAGCACGGCGACGGAGGAGACCGCGGCGTTCAGCGTCGCAACCTGGTTACGGGCAAAGGCCAGGCCGGGGCCGTCAGCGACGTTGACCACGATGATGCCGTCTGGCGCGAGAAGGGCGGATGCCGCGCGATAGAACTCGAGGCTCGTCACGTGGGCGGGGGTGCGTGCCCCGGAGAAGATATCGACAACGACGAGGTCGACAGTGCCGGCGAGTCCGCCCGGCAGCCGGCCGAGGACCTCGCGGGCGTCGCCGTACCGGACCCGGATTGCCGCGCGCTTGGGCCACGGCAGGTGCTCGCGCACGAAATCGACGAGATCCTGCTCGATCTCGATGACCTGCTGCCTGCTGCCCGGGCGGGTGGCCTCGATGTAGCGGGGGAGTGTGAGCGCGCCAGCACCAAGGTGAACGGCGGTGATCGGCTTGCCAGGATCCCGGAATTCGTCGATGACGTGGCCGATGCGCTGGATGTACTCGAAGAAGAGCTGGCTCGGGTCGTCGAGGTTGACGTGCGACTGCGGGGTGCCGTCGACGACGAGCTGGAAGCTCCCCGGGTTGAAGCGGTCGGCCTCGATCACAGCCTGGAAACCGCTCAGGGCCAGTTTGATGCTGGGGTTGTCGGTCTCGCGCGATGCCATGGTTCGAGCCTACCTTTGCTCCATCACGCGAGTTGCTGGGTTTGCACGGGTGCGGGGCCGCCCAACCCGTGCAAAGTCAGCAACTCGCGGTGAGGTGGGCGGTGATGAGCCCGACCAGGGAGCGGAGGTTGTGGAGGTCTGCCTGCGTGACCCGAATGACCCGCCAACCCTCGGACTCGAGCCTTCGGGTGCGCCGGATGTCCCGGGTCCACTGGTCGGCGTCGAGCAGATGCTGCAACCCCTCGTACTCGAGCCTTCGGGTGCGCCGGATGTCCCGGGTCCACTGGTCGGCGTCGAGCAGATGCTGCAACCCCTCGTACTCGAGAATGAGACGGTGTTGCCGAAACATCATGTCGACCCTGGCGATGAACCTGCCGTGCCGGTCGAACACGTCGACGTTGATTTCGGGTGAGGGCAGGCCGGCGAGTACCAGTTCGACGCGCAGGATCGACTCCTTGGGTGACTCCGCGCGATTGTTGAGGAGTTCCAGCGCTCGCCGAAGGGTCTTGACGCCGCGCCGCCCCGTGTATGCGGTGACCGCGGCGGCCAGTCGGTCGGTGGACGTCAGAGGGCGGGTGCGGCGGATGAGGTAGTCGCCGGCGGCAACGAGCTCGGTGAGCGGCAGGTAGCGGGCGAGGTCGCACCACGTCCGTTCGGGGCCAGTCAGGCGCCCCAGGGCTCCCGAGACGATCTCGGCCTCGTCGATGCTGTAGCTGTGACCGATCGTGCCGATCGCCTGCACTGCTCGACACCCCTCGGGGAGTCCGATGTGGAGCCGGGTGTCGGATGAGAGTCGGTACGGGAGCGGGACGCCGTGCAGGAGGGCCGCTGTTGGTCCACAGTAAAAACCGCCTGACGGCATCCGCAGGTCAAAGGCGGCACACAACTCGCGGGTTCGCCGCTGGTGTGTCTGGAAGACCTGCCGCCAGTCATCCGCCGACACCGGATCGTGAACGGGAGTCCCTGCTGGCGTACGGATGCCCGAGAACGGGTGCGCGAGGTCGCCTCCCGCCAGCCGCGCCCGGCTGACCCCGAGCGCCCGCGCCTCGGTCACCGTGAATGGGCGGCCGGTGAGCTCGTGGGGAAGAGGTTTGCGCGCGGTCATTTGCCCAGAATGGTTGGAGCGTTTTCGACGGCCTGCGGCTGGACAAGTTCTGTGAATCAGCGAACCGAACGAGCGGGCGGTTGAGGACCGTTCCATGCCGTCAGTGCACGCCATTCCGGGGTTCCTGACCGGCGGGATCAGCGGCAGGCGGTCTTTATACCGCAGCGACGGATGTCAGTCAAGGCGAAGCACTGGACAGCGGAGTTAGGAAGACATATAGTAGACCTTTGCGCTCCCAGACGTTTCCATGCCTTCATATTGCGGTCGGCCCAAGTGTTTCTTTCTCAAGAAAGACGCACCATTTTTGATGGCGTCTGACGAGTTCTCCATTACTACCAGTAACTAGAGCCTGTACGAGGGCCCACGGAGGTTATTTCCTTGGCTGCTGCGCGCAACGCATCCACCAACTCACCCAAGAACGGCCGCGACGCATCGCGTCTGTCGTTCGCGAAGATCACCGACACCCTGACGGTTCCGGATCTGCTTGCTTTGCAGACCGAGAGCTTCGACTGGCTCGTGGGCAACGACGTGTGGAAAGCACGCGTCGATGAAGCCACAAAGGCCGGCCGACAGGACCTGCCGACTCACTCCGGCCTCGACGAGATCTTCGAGGAGATCTCTCCCATCGAGGACCTCGGCGAGACGATGCAGCTGAGCTTCACCAGCCCCTTCCTGGAGCCGGAGAAGTACTCGATCGATGAGTGCAAGGAGCGTGGCAAGACCTACGCTGCTCCGCTCTACGTCGAGGCCGAGTTCATGAACCACCTCACCGGTGAGATCAAGACTCAGACCGTGTTCATGGGCGACTTCCCGCTCATGACCGAAAAGGGCACCTTCATCATCAACGGCACCGAGCGTGTCGTTGTGTCGCAGCTCGTCCGCAGCCCGGGTGTGTACTTCGACCGCAACCAGGAGAAGACATCCGACAAGGACATCTTCTCCGCTCGCATCATCCCGAGCCGCGGTGCATGGCTCGAGTTCGAGATCGACAAGCGCGACCAGGTCGGCGTTCGCATCGACCGCAAGCGCAAGCAGTCGGTCACCGTGTTCCTCAAGGCCCTCGGCCTGACCAGCGAAGACATCCTCGAGCAGTTCAAGGGCTTCGAGTCGATCGAGCTGACCCTCGAGAAGGACACCATCCTCACGAAGGAAGATGCGCTCCGCGACATCTACCGGAAGCTCCGTCCGGGAGAGCAGGTCGCCGCTGAGGCAGCCCGCGCACTCCTCGACAACTTCTACTTCAACTCCAAGCGCTACGACCTCGCCAAGGTCGGTCGCTACAAGATCAACAAGAAGCTTGGTCTTGAAGCACCGCTCAGCGACAGCGTCCTGACCGTCGACGACATCGTCGAGACGATCAAGTACCTCGTTCGCCTGCACTCGGGTGAGACCACCTTCACCGGTCTTCGCGATGGCAAGAAGGCTGAGATCCGCCTCGACATCGACGACATCGACAACTTCGGTAACCGTCGTATCCGCGCCGTCGGCGAGCTCATCCAGAACCAGGTCCGCACCGGTCTGTCCCGCATGGAGCGCGTCGTTCGCGAGCGCATGACCACGCAGGACATCGAAGCGATCACCCCGCAGACCCTGATCAACGTGCGCCCCGTCGTCGCCGCGATCAAGGAGTTCTTCGGTACGTCGCAGCTCTCGCAGTTCATGGACCAGAACAACCCGCTCGCTGGCCTCACCCACAAGCGTCGTCTCTCGGCGCTTGGCCCCGGTGGTCTGTCGCGTGAGCGTGCAGGTGTTGAGGTTCGAGACGTTCACCCGTCCCACTACGGCCGTATGTGCCCGATCGAGACGCCTGAAGGCCCGAACATCGGTCTGATCGGTTCGCTCGCATCGTTCGCTCGCATCAACGCGTTCGGTTTCATCGAGACCCCGTACCGTCGCGTTGTCGACGGACTCGTCACGAAGGACATCGACTACCTCACGGCGATGGAAGAGGACGACTACATCGTCGCCCAGGCCAACGCACCGTTGAACGACGATGGCCGCTTCACCGAGGACCGCGTCCTCGCCCGCCGCAAGGGTGGAGAGGTTGACCTCTTCCCCGCCGGCGAAATCGGCTACATGGATGTTTCGCCTCGCCAGATGGTTTCCGTCGCGACGAGCCTCATCCCGTTCCTCGAGCACGACGATGCAAACCGCGCACTCATGGGTGCCAACATGCAGCGCCAGGCTGTTCCGCTGCTTCGCTCGGAGTCGCCGATCGTCGGAACCGGTATGGAGGGCTACGCAGCCATCGACGCCGGTGACGTGATCACCGCCGAGAAGTCGGGTGTTGTCGCCGAGGTTTCCGCCGAGGTCGTCACCATCCAGCTCGACGAGGGTGGAACCCAGGAGTACTACCTCCGCAAGTTCGACCGCTCCAACCAGGGCACCAGCTTCAACAACCGCGTCATCGTCTCAGCGGGCGACCGCATCGAGGCCGGCGAGGTTATCGCTGATGGTCCAGCAACGGAGAACGGCGAGCTCGCACTCGGAAAGAACCTCCTCGTGGCATTCATGTCATGGGAGGGTCACAACTTCGAGGACGCGATCATCCTGAGCCAGAACCTGGTGAAGGACGACACCCTCTCCTCGATTCACATCGAGGAGTACGAGGTCGACTCTCGCGACACCAAGCTGGGTAAGGAAGAGATCACCCGTGACCTTCCGAACGTCAGCCCGGAGCTGCTGAAGGACCTCGACGAGCGCGGCATCATCCGCATCGGCGCCGAAGTTCGCCCCGGCGACATCCTCGTCGGAAAAGTCACGCCGAAGGGCGAGACCGAGCTTTCCGCCGAAGAGCGTCTGCTCCGTGCGATCTTCAACGAGAAGAGCCGCGAAGTTCGCGACACCTCGCTCAAGGTTCCCCACGGTGAGCGCGGCACGATCATCGCCGTCAAGGAGTTCAACTCCGAAGATGGCGACGACGAGCTCGGCTCGGGCGTCAACCGCCGCGTTGTCGTCTACATCGCCCAGAAGCGCAAGATCACCGAGGGTGACAAGCTCTCCGGTCGTCACGGCAACAAG
Source organism: Mycetocola zhujimingii (assembly GCF_003065425.1). Taxonomy (NCBI): domain Bacteria; kingdom Bacillati; phylum Actinomycetota; class Actinomycetes; order Micrococcales; family Microbacteriaceae; genus Mycetocola; species Mycetocola zhujimingii. The sequence continues at coordinate 2,472,410 of NZ_CP026949.1, read as the reverse complement.
GGTGTCATCTCGAAGATTCTGCCTGTCGAAGACATGCCGTTCCTCGAAGACGGAACCCCCGTCGACATCATCCTCAACCCGCTCGGTATCCCGGGTCGAATGAACTTCGGCCAGGTCCTCGAGCTTCACCTCGGCTGGATCGCTCAGCAGGGCTGGAAGGTTGAAGGCAAGCCGACGTGGGCGAAGAACCTGCCGGCAGAGGCACACAGTGCTCCCGCCGGAACCAAGGTTGCGACCCCCGTGTTCGACGGTGCTTCCGAGGAAGAGATCGCAGGTCTCCTCGACTCGACAACGGTCACCCGTGATGGCGACCGCCTCATCGGATCAAGCGGCAAGGCCCGCCTGTTCGATGGTCGCTCCGGTGAGCCGTTCCCGATGCCGATCTCGGTTGGCTACATGTACATCCTCAAGCTGCACCACCTCGTCGACGACAAGATCCACGCTCGTTCGACCGGACCGTACTCGATGATCACCCAGCAGCCGCTCGGTGGTAAGGCACAGTTCGGTGGACAGCGCTTCGGTGAGATGGAAGTGTGGGCGCTCGAAGCTTATGGAGCCGCTTACGCGCTCCAGGAGCTGCTGACGATCAAGTCCGATGACATCCTTGGCCGCGTCAAGGTGTACGAGGCCATCGTCAAGGGTGAGAACATCCAGGAGCCCGGCATCCCCGAGTCCTTCAAGGTTCTGATCAAGGAAATGCAGTCTCTCTGCCTGAACGTTGAGGTCTTGTCTGCTGACGGCACTGTCGTCAGCCTCAAAGACACCGACGACGACGCCTTCCGCGCTGCGGAAGAACTCGGAATCAACATTTCCTCCAGGTTCGAGTCCTCGTCAATCGACGAGATCTAAGCCTGGCCAACTGAAGACCTCAGAGAACTTTCTTTAGGAGAGAAATTGCTCGACGTAACAACTTTTGATGCGCTTCGCATTGGCCTGGCTACAGCCGACGACATTCGTCGTTGGTCGTACGGCGAGGTCAAGAAGCCTGAAACAATCAACTACCGCACCCTGAAGCCCGAGAAGGATGGTCTGTTCGGTGAACAGATCTTCGGCCCGAGCCGTGACTGGGAATGCTCCTGTGGCAAGTACAAGCGTGTCCGCTTCAAGGGCATCGTTTGTGAGCGCTGTGGAGTGGAAGTCACCAAGTCGTCCGTGCGCCGTGAGCGCATGGGTCACATTGAGCTGGCTGCCCCCGTCACCCACATCTGGTACTTCAAGGGCGTTCCCTCGCGCTTGGGCTACCTGCTCGACATGGCACCGAAGGACCTCGAAAAGGTCATCTACTTCGCGGCATACATGGTCATCTCCGTTGACGAGGAAGCTCGCCACGAAGACATGCCAGGCCTTGAGAACGAGATCCGTCTCGAAATCAAGACCCTCGGCGACCAGCGCGACACCCGCATTGCCGACCGTCTGAAGAAGCTTGAAGACGACCTCGCTGCCCTTGAGGCAGAAGGCGCCAAGGCTGACCAGAAGCGTCGCACCAAGGACGCCGCTGAGAAGGAGATGAGCCAGGCCCGCAAGTCGTACGACGAGCAGATCGCTCACCTCGAGCGTGTCTGGGATGACTTCCGCAGCCTGAAGGTCGGAGACCTGAAGCCTGAGGATGCCGTCTTCCACGAACTGCAGGACCGTTTCGGCCTGTACTTCGAGGCGTTCATGGGCGCAGAAGCGATCCAGAAGCGACTGCTGAGCTTCGACCTCGCGGCTGAGTCCGAGCTGCTGCACACGCAGATCGCCGAAGGCAAGGGTCAGAAGAAGATCCGCGCCATCAAGCGCCTCCGTGTCGTCAACTCGTTCCTCTCGACCGGCAACTCGCCGGCCGCGATGGTGCTCGAGGTTGTCCCGGTCATCCCGCCGGAACTGCGCCCGATGGTGCAGCTCGACGGTGGCCGCTTCGCGACATCCGACCTCAACGACCTCTACCGTCGTGTGATCAACCGCAACAACCGTCTGCGTCGACTGCTTGACCTCGGGGCCCCCGAGATCATCGTCAACAACGAGAAGCGCATGCTTCAGGAGGCTGTTGACGCTCTGTTCGACAACGGTCGCCGTGGTCGTCCGGTTACAGGAACGGGAAACCGTGCCCTCAAGTCCCTGAGCGACATGCTCAAGGGTAAGCAGGGTCGTTTCCGCCAGAACCTGCTCGGAAAGCGCGTTGACTACTCGGGTCGTTCGGTCATCATCGTTGGACCGCAGCTCAAGCTGCACCAGTGTGGTCTGCCGAAGCAGATGGCTCTCGAGCTGTTCAAGCCGTTCGTGATCAAGCGCCTGATCGACCTGAGCCACGCTCAGAACATCAAGGCAGCAAAGCGTATGGTCGAGCGCAGCCGTCCCGAGGTCTGGGACGTTCTCGAAGAGATCATCCGCGAGCGTCCGGTCATGCTGAACCGTGCACCAACGCTCCACCGCCTCGGAATCCAGGCGTTCGAACCTCAGCTCGTTGAGGGTAAGGCCATCCAGCTTCACCCTCTCGTCTGTGCTGCATTCAACGCTGACTTCGACGGTGACCAGATGGCTGTTCACCTGCCGCTCTCGGTTGAGGCGCAGGCTGAAGCTCGCATCCTGATGCTCGCATCGAACAACATCCTCAAGCCGTCTGACGGACGCCCGGTCACCCTGCCCACGCAGGACATGATCATCGGCCTGCACCACCTGACCACCCTCAAGGAGGGTGTCGCCGGTGAAGGTCGCGCGTTCTCGTCGATCGCGGAAGCAATTCTCGCGTTCGACCAGAAGTCACTCGACCTCAACGCCAAGGTGCGCATTCGTCTTCACGACATCACCTTTGCCAAGGGCGAGGGCCCAGAGGGCTACGAAGGTTCCGGAGTTGTACTCGTCGAGACCACACTCGGTCGCGCGCTGTTCAACGAAGCCCTTCCTGACGACTACCCGTACGTCGAAGCAGTTGCCGACAAGGGCCAGCTCTCCGCGATCGTCAATGACCTCGCAGAGCGTTACCCGAAGACAGTTGTGGCCGCGACCCTTGACAACATCAAGGACGCCGGTTTCCACTGGGCAACCCGCTCAGGCGTCACCGTTGCGCTCAGCGACGTTCTCACCCCGCCGAACAAGCGCGAGATCGTCATGGGCTACGAGAAGCTCGCCGCCAAGGTGCAGGGCCAGTTCGACAAGGGTCTGACCACCGACGCCGAGCGTCGTCAGGAGCTCATCAAGATCTGGACCGAGGCGACCGAAAAGGTTGCTGAGGCGATGCGCGCCAACTTCCCCGAGGACAACACGATCAACCGCATGGTGTCGTCTGGTGCTCGTGGTAACTGGTTGCAGATCCGCAACATTGCGGGTATGCGAGGCCTGGTGAACAACCCGAAGGGTGAGATCATCCCTCGCCCGATCATCTCGTCCTACCGCGAGGGCCTGTCGGTTGCTGAGTACTTCATCGCAACCCACGGTGCTCGTAAGGGACTTGCTGACACGGCGCTTCGTACGGCCGACTCGGGTTACCTCACACGTCGACTCGTCGACGTGTCGCAGGACGTCATCATCCGTGAAGAAGACTGTGGAACGACCAAGGGCCTCGAGCTCGCGATCGCCGCTGTCGACTCCACCGGAACCCTCGTCCGTGACGCCAACGTTGAGAACTCCGTGTTCGCTCGTTCGCTCGCTGCAGACGCCATCGACCCGAAGGGCACCGTTGTTGCGGAGGCCGGTTCGGACGTCGGAGACGTTCTCATCGACAAGCTCGTCGAGGCAGGTGTCGAGAGCATCAAGGTGCGCTCGGTCCTGACTTGCGAGTCCGCTGTCGGTGTCTGTGCAGCCTGCTACGGCCGTTCGCTCGCAACCGGAAAGCTCGTCGACATCGGAGAGGCCGTCGGCATCATCGCGGCCCAGTCGATCGGTGAGCCAGGAACGCAGCTCACGATGCGTACGTTCCACACCGGTGGTTCGGCATCAGCAGACGACATCACGCAGGGTCTTCCCCGCGTCCAGGAGCTCTTCGAGGCTCGTACCCCCAAGGGTGCGACGCCGATCGCTGAAGCTGCAGGCCGCGTCAACATCGAAGACACTGACCGTAGCCGCAAGATCATCCTCACGCCGGACAACGGTGACGAGCCAGTGATCTACCCGGTTCTCAAGCGCGCGACCCTCCTCATTGAAGATGGTCAGCACGTTGAGCTCGGTCAGCCTCTGCACCTCGGTGCCGTCGACCCGAAGGAAGTTCTCCGGGTTCTCGGTGTTCGCGAAGTTCAGAAGCACCTCGTTGGTGGCGTCCAGGGCGTTTACCGCTCGCAGGGTGTACCCATCCACGACAAGCACATCGAAGTCATCGTCCGCCAGATGCTCCGTAAGGTGACAGTGGTTGACCACGGTGACACAGGCCTCCTGCCTGGTGAGCTCGTCGACCGGATGAAGTACAACGAGCTGAACCGCGCTGCGCTGACCGAAGGCAAGAAGACGGCATCCGCTCGTCAGGAAGTCATGGGTATCACCAAGGCTTCTCTCGCGACCGAGTCGTGGCTCTCTGCCGCATCGTTCCAGGAGACGACCCGCGTTCTTACGCAGGCCGCCATGGAGGGCAAGAGCGACCCGCTTCTTGGCCTCAAGGAGAACGTCATCATCGGTAAGCTCATCCCGGCCGGAACCGGACTCGGAAAGTACCGCAACGTCACAGTTGAGGCAACTGACGAGGCCAAGGCCGAGCGTTACCCGAACCGTATCTTCGCAACGGATGGTGCATTCGATGAGGCCGACCTCGGCTTCGTTGACTTCGACACCTTCTCGAGTGACGATTTCACCCCCGGTACCTACAACTAGGTAACAGGCACGGTCGCTTCGGCGGCTGACGCGAAAGGCCCCGACTTTTGAGTCGGGGCCTTTCGTCGTTAACGGATGCCTCCGGCCGCATGAACGACGCACGCGACGGCATCCGTTGTGATGCGTGTCCGAATCGTGACCGGTCGTTGCGGAGTGAGGGGTCGGCTTCCCGATAGTTTGTGGGGGACCCTGCCTCGTGAAAGGACAGCCATGTCGGACCAGTTCGGGATCCCCGGTGATGAAACGCCCGTGTCGGTGGATGACGGGCGACGACGCCGGCGCCTTATCCTGTGGGTTTCGGTTGGGCTCGCGGTCGCCGTCGTAATTGCCCTGGTCGTGTTCTGGGCCACCCGTGGCGATGCGGGGACCGGCGGTGAGGCGTCACCGACGCCGACGGCGACAGCGACGGAGACGCCCACCGCGACCGCCACGCCGACTCCGAGCGTGACGCCTACGCCTACGCCGACGCCGACGGCAGAAGGCCCTGACGCGATCTCGCTGCCGTCGGAGTGTTCTGAGGTCTACAGCCCCACGTTCTTCGAGAGTCTCAACGTTTCCGGTATGCCGCTCAACGATGAAACCCTCGCGGGTACTCCTCCGACCAAGTCGGAGAAAGCGGAGTCGATTCGCGAATCCCTGCCATCCATCGACTGCGATTGGGGGGTGGCGAGCGAGGTCGGTATCGGGTCCGCCGTGAATATCGTCGACGAGGGTCAGCGTGCCGGGGCGATCGAAGCGCTCACCGCTGACGGTCATACCTGCGCGGACTGGATGGGTGGCACGCACTGCACGATCCTGTGGACCGACGACACGGGCGAATATGGCCCGGCGGGCGAGTCGCACTATTTCCGCGGGAACGGATGGGTCTCGACGCACTGGACCCAGGTTGAGATCGCGGGCTACACCGAGGACATTGTGGCGACCCTCTGGGGATAGCTCGCAGCGTCGACGACAACACGCGTCACGCGAACGGGGGCGGCGGAATCCCCAACGGGGGACTGTGGCCGATGCGACTGTGGCCTGTAACGTAACAAGGCTGCCAAGCCCTGACACGATCCGGAGGTGATCTTCGTGCCATCCATCATGGAGACGCTGATCCTCCAGGGGATCCTGCCGTTCGACCAGCTCGAGCGGGTCAGCCGCAACCAGGCCGACGACGAGGTTGCGCTCAGCGCGCTGCTCGAACAGAAGATGGTCACCCCGGTGCAACTCGCGCGGGCACGGGCAACGCAGGCCGGGATCGGCTTCGTCGAGCTGCTCGAGTACCCGGTCGACCGCACGGCCGTCGCCCTCGTTCCTGCCACGCTCTGCCGCCGCCACTCGGTGCTGCCGATCGGGCTCGTCGACGGTGTACTTCAACTCGCGATGGTCACGCCCGGTGATGTGTTCGCGATCGATGACGTACGCGCGGCAACCCATCTGCGGGTTGAGAAGGTGCAGGCGGAGCAGGGGGATCTCCTCGCCGCCATCGATCGGTACCTTCGTGCCGATGATGAGCTCAACGACCTGACGAGCACCCTCGAGGAGGAGTCAGCGCCACAGGATGCCGGACTCGGGCTCGCGGACAACGGCGACGACGATGCGCCGATCGTGCGGTTCGTCAACCTGCTCGTTTCGCAGGCGATCCAGGACAGCGCCTCCGATATTCACATCGAACCCGGCGAACACGAACTCCGGGTGCGATACCGCATCGACGGCGTGCTCCATGAGATGCAGAGCGCGCCCAAGAGCATCCAGAACGGTGTGATCTCGAGGCTCAAGATCATGAGCGAGATCGACATCGCCGAGCGGCGCAAGCCTCAGGACGGCCGGATGTCGGTGATGCACGGCGGGCGCAAGATCGACCTGCGCGTTGCGACACTGCCCACCGTGTGGGGCGAGAAAGTCGTCATGCGTATTCTCGACAACTCGAACACGAGCCTCGATCTGCGCGACCTGCAGCTGCTAGACCGAAACTTCGAGGCGTACAAGGCGTCGTACACGAAGCCGTACGGCATGATCCTCGTCACCGGTCCGACCGGTTCGGGAAAGTCGACGACGCTCTACTCAACGCTCAACACCGTGGCCCGGCCCGAGATCAACGTCATCACCGTTGAAGACCCCGTCGAGTACCGGATGGCTGGCATCAACCAGGTGCAGGTCAATCCCAAAGCCGGGCTCACCTTCGCGAGTGCGCTGAGGTCGATCCTGCGGTCAGACCCCGATGTGGTTCTGCTCGGCGAGATCCGTGACCATGAAACCGCGCAGATTGCGATCGAAGCGTCACTCACCGGCCACCTCGTGCTGTCGACCCTGCACACCAACGACGCGCCGAGTGCCGTCGTCCGGCTGACCGAGATGGACATCGAACCCTTCCTCGTCGGTTCTGCCCTCGACTGCGTCGTCGCCCAGCGACTCGCCCGTCGGCTCTGCGACCGGTGCAAGGCGCCGGCGGAGCACTCGGCCGATGACCTGCAGCGGATGAAGTTCCCGCAGGTCGAGGTAAGCAGGCGGATGCCGGGCATCTTCCGGCCCGTGGGCTGCAACCAGTGCTCGAACACCGGCTACCGCGGTCGCCTCGCGATCCACGAGGTCATGAGTATCTCGGAAGAGATCGAACGGATGGCCGTTGCCCGCGCCTCGAGTGCGGACATCGGGAGGGTGGCTCGTGAGCAGGGGATGCTCACGCTCCGCGAAGACGGGTACACCAAAGCGACCATGGGGCTCACGAGCCTCGAGGAGATCCTGCGGGTCGTCGTATAGCGACGCCGGCAGGGCCGGGGCGGCATGTGCCGGATCCGGGTATCACACAGCAGAAAGCACATTTGAGGGAGTGACGCTTGAGCGATCCAATCTATGAGATTCCGATCCTGCCACCTGGCGCGAACGTCGGCGGCTGGACCCCGGGAATCAAGCCGCGAACGGATGCCAGTACTGGTGTCCCCGCAGCGGCCACACCGGATCCTGCGCCCAGCAACGCGACCTCCGACTCGGACTCTACGGGCATCGACGTCTTTGACGAGCTCACGCCGCCTTTCGCGCCGCGCGCGGGGCTGCCGTTCAGTGATGCGTCTCCGTCCCTGTCTGCGTCCGGAGCCATGGCTACGCCGATTCCGCAGGCCGCCAAGCCGATGACGCGGAGTGAGGCCAACCGGATGGCCCAGGCCGCCGCAGCAGCGCGCGCCGAGCGAAACGGTGGTGAGCAGACCGCACCCCAGGCAGAAGCTGAGATCTCGCTCGCTGAGGCGCTCTCCGCTGTCGTCGCCCTCGGGGCATCCGACCTGCACATCACTGCCGACGCACCGCCGATGATCCGCGTCAACGGTGGGCTCACGCCGATCGACGGTGCAGCGCCATGGACGCGCGACAAGGTGACGGCGGAGCTTGCCGCCATCGTCACCGACAAGCAGCGCGAGACGTTCTACGAGCATCTCGAACTCGACTTCGCGCACACGCTCAGCGCGGAGAGCCGCTTCCGTGTGAACTACTACATGCAGCGAGGGGCGATCGGGGCGGCGTTCCGGTTGATCCCGACCGAGATCAAGCGCCTCAGCGACCTCGGAGTGCCTGACTCTGTGAGCCGTTTCGCGGCGTTGCCGCGCGGTCTGGTACTGGTAACCGGTCCGACCGGTTCGGGTAAGTCGACAACGCTTGCCGGGCTCATCGACCTCGTGAACCGCACCCGTGCCGACCACATCGTGACGGTCGAGGACCCGATCGAGTTCATGCACAAGAACCAGAAGTCGATCGTCAACCAGCGTGAAGTCGGTGCAGACACGCACAGCTTCGCGAACGCGCTCAAACACGTGCTGCGTCAGGACCCGGATGTCATCCTCATCGGTGAGCTTCGCGACCTCGAGACGATTTCGGTGGCGCTGACCGCTGCCGAGACCGGCCACCTCGTCTTCGCGACGCTGCACACGCAGGATGCCGCGCAGACGATCGACCGTGTGATCGACGTCTTCCCGTCGCACCAGCAGGACCAGGTGCGCACGCAGCTGTCCGGAGTGCTGCAGGGCGTCGTCTGTCAGACGCTCGTGCCGAAGGCGAGCGGATCGGGCCGCGTGGTCGCAACCGAGGTGATGGTCATTACGCCGGCGCTGTCGAATCTCATCCGCGAGGGCAAGACGTACCAGATCCTCTCGGCGATGCAGGCGGGTAAGGAACTCGGCATGCACACGATGGACCAGCACCTCGCTGAGCTCGTCAACGCGGGTCGGGTGACCCGTCAGGCCGCCGAGGCCAAGGCACACGACCCAGAGGGCTTCTCGCGGATGCTGAGCGGTGTTCAGTCGCCGACAGAGGCATCGACTCGCGCGATGCAGGCGTCTGACATCGATTTCGGCGATTCGTTCTCGAACAGGTTGGAGCGGTAAGTGCCAACCACCCTCGCCTATGCCTACAAGGGACGAGACGCAGCGGGCAAGATCGTCAAGGGCAAAGTCGAGGCATCGAGCGAGTCCGCCGTTGCGACGCGACTCCGCTCGATGGGACTCTCACCGGTCTCGATTGAGGCCGCTCCGGATGGCACGGGGCTGAGTACAGAGATCACCATCCCGGGGTTCTCGAAGGGCATCGGGCTCAAGGACCTCGCGATCATGAGCCGGCAGATGTCGACGATGGCCAGCGCGGGCCTGTCGCTCATGAAGACTCTGACGATCCTGGCGGATCAGACCGAGTCGAAGCCTCTGGCGAAGATCCTCGGCACCGTGCGCGACGACGTGGAGATCGGGTCGTCGCTGTCGGATGCCATGCGCAAGCACCACAAGGATTTCCCGCCGATCATGATCAACATGGTCAAGGCGGGGGAAACCGGCGGGTTCCTCGATAAGGCGCTCGACACTGTCGCGACGAACTTCGAGAAGGAAGCGGCGCTCAAGAACAGCATCAAGAGCGCCATGACCTACCCGGTGGTCGTTGTCGGGATGGTGGTTCTCGCGGTCGCGGGAATGCTCATCTTCATCGTGCCGGTGTTCAAGGACATGTTCGAAGGGATGGGTGGAACCCTGCCCCTGCCGACCCAGATCCTCGTCACGCTCTCCGAGCAAATGATCTGGCTCGGGCCATTGATCCTCGTACTCGCCATTGCCGGCACCGCGTGGTGGAAGTCGCACAAGAACGACGAGAGTGTGCGCAAGTTCCTCGACCCGCTGAAGCTCAAGATGCCGGTCTTCGGCCTGCTCATGAAGAAGCTGGCCGTTGCGAGATTTTCGCGCAACTTCGCAGACATGATCGGGGCTGGCGTGCCGATCCTGCAGTCGCTTCAGATCGTCGGTGAGACGTCCGGCAACTATGTCATCGAGGAGGCGCTCAAGAAGGTCTCGGATTCGGTGCGGCAGGGCAAGTCGATCGCGGGCCCGATGGCCGAGGAGGACGTCTTTCCGCCCATGGTCGTGCAGATGGTTGCCGTCGGCGAGGACTCCGGGGCGATGCAGCAGATGCTCGAGAAGATCGCTGAATTTTATGACCAGGAGGTGCAGACCATGACCGACAGCCTCACGTCGCTGATCGAGCCGCTGCTCATCGCCTTCCTCGGGATCGTCGTCGGCGGCATGATCGTCGCGCTGTACCTGCCCGTCTTCAACATCGCCACACTGATGCAATAACTGAGATTCACTCAGCTTAACGTGCAACCGCCCCCGCTCTGGGGTGGCGAAATGCTCAAGTCACCCCTGTTCGCGTGTCCAACCTGAGTGTTTCCTTCACGTAAGGTCAGAGACGGGGGGCCACCGGGCTTTCCGACCCATAAATCAGTACCGCTTAGTCAGAAGGAAAGCCTCATGGTTTCTCGCATCAACGCCGCGCTCGCGGCTCGCTACAAGGCCATTCAGGAGAAGGAAAAGGGCTTCACCCTGATCGAGCTCCTGATCGTCGTCATCATCATCGGCGTCCTCGCCGCAATCGCCATCCCGATCTACATGGGTGTTCAGGAGAATGCCAAGGACAGCGCTGTGCAGTCGGACCTGACCAACGCGAAGATCGCCGTTGTCGCGTACCAGACCAATGGCGCGGCTGCACTCACGGCCACCTCGCTGGATCCAGCGGCAACCACCGGGGCTGGTGCGGAGCTCGCAAAGCTTGGTCTCACCAAGAGCAAGGAAACCGGCTCACTCACGTTGAAGAAGATTCCTACCTCCGCAAGCCCAGCGTTCTGCATCGAAGGGGCGCGTACGGGGACGGACGGCAAGAAGTTCCACGTAACCGATTCGTCGGGAGTAGAGTCCGGGCCCTGCACTGGCACCACCGCTGGCTAGCAGCTTGAGAGGGTGGGGCGTCGCCGAGAGGCGGCGCCCTCGCTTATTTTCCTTATGCACCCGTCCCGCAATCCCCTCAGGCGCCCTACTCGAAGGAGGGATAGCTGTGCACCGAATCCGTTCTCATTTTCCGAGTGAGCGTCGCGAAGGCGGCATGACGCTCATCGAACTCCTCGTTGCGATGATGGTCTTCGCGGTCATCGCCGTTGGCGTGTCGATGTCTATCACGAGTGTTCTCTCCACGACCTCGGGGTCGCGCGCGCGGGTCGTAGCCACCAACCTCGCTGCCAGTGACATTGACTTCGTCAGATCGCTCGACGACGTCTTCGACGTGCTGACGGAAACGTATGAGAGGGAAGTGGACGGCACCCGCTTCACCATCAACCGTTCGACCTCCTGGATTTCGACGGCGGGCACCGATGTGCGCTGCGACAGCGCAGGCGGGGCGCTGCAATACAAACGCGTCAATGTGACCGTTACCTGGCAAGGGAATATGTCGACCGAAGTTCGGGCGGACACCATCCTCACACCGGGGAGCAGGATCAATGAACCCACAACGGGCACGATCCTCGTCTCTGTGAAGAACGCTGCCGGCGCGGGGACCCCCGACGTGAAGGTCACCGCAACGCAGACCTCGGAGGGCGGTGCGATCACAGAGACTCCTCCGCTGACCGACGCCGACGGCTGCAGCTACCTGCTCAAAGTCGTACCGGGAACGTACACGGTCAAGCTCGAGAAGACGGGGAGTGTTGACAACCTCCACAACCCCACCCCTGAGAGCGTCGTCACCGTGCTGAAGGGCCAATCGACGTCGGCGTCGTTCGCGTATGACGCCGCCGCGAGATACTCCGTCACGTATGCCGCCACGCCCACTCCGGCTGCGCCCTTGCCGGGCGCCATCAAGATCCCAACAAACATGGAGGTCAGCGTGCTCGGCGGAGGCCCTCCCGTAGTGCGAGCGCTGTCGTCGACGATGAACCTCTTTCCAGCCGGCGCTGGGTACCAAATGATCGCGGGCGCATTCATGCCCGAAACGATTGAGGAAGCGGGTGCGCCCGCGGCAAAGGAATCGTGTATGGTCGTCGATCCCACCTCCTGGGTCGACGACGAGACCGCCACGCCGCCGCGAGTAGGGCAACTGCCGAACCTCGTCGCGGCCAAGCCGCCGGCGAGCACTGCTATTACGGTACCCATCGGCGTGGTCTCCATCACCGGAGATTCCGAACAGCGGTACCTCTTCGCCGAGAGAATCACGACGCCGGAAGTGTCGGCCAGTGGCCAGCCCGCCTGCACGGATGCCGTCACATATTCTTTCGGAGACACGGTGATTCCGCAGGGCACGAATAAGACAGTAACGGTGGGTCTGCCGTTTGGCACCTGGAAGTTGTATACGAGTCCGAGGTCCAACGGGACTAATCCCACGGCCCTCGACACAACGCGGGTGACCGTTCGCACCTCGACGCCGCCGCCGCCCGGCTCGAAGACGTTCACTCTCGATCCGCGCACGGCGCTCCCGTGATGACCAGCAGAAAGCGAGTCGCTGTCCTCGCCGCGCGCGCGGCGGCCGAGCGTGATCGCGGGATTTCTCTCATCGAACTCATCATCGCGATGGTGCTGTTATCCATAGTGACCACCGTCGTCGCCGCCCTCCTCATCAGCTTGACCAATGCCGCGACCATGAGCCGGGGAATCGACGCCAGTAGTAAGACGGCGTCCAATGCGATGAATGATCTGGCTCTCGTTATTCGAAACGGTTCGACTGTTCCCGTGAAGAACAACATCATCCCCCTCGCGGCCTTCGTTGCTGGAGGCCCCGAATCCTTGACGATCCATTCGATTCTGGGCGGGTCTGGTTTGTCGCTCTCTCCGGTGAAAGTGAAGTTCACAGTTAATGCCAAGCGCCAGCTCATAGAACAACGGTGGACGGCAAAGGTGACAGACGGATATTTCTCCTGGCCGGCAGACGCCGCGATGACTTCTCGGAACCTCAGTGGTTCGTTGCTCATCCCGAAAGACGAGGAGCGGCCTCTCTTCACCTATCTCGACGAGAAGAGGAATCCGATCGAGATGAGCGCCGGGAATCAATTGTCAGCTCCGAACCTCGGAAAAGTCCGTTCGGTATTGATCACGATGCGCGTCGAAGCCGAGGGCGGCGCGAAGGGGCAGATCATCGAACTTGAGAACATCGTCGGCGTACCTAACCTCGGAGAGGTCAGTGCAGAATGAGACATGCCGTCGGCCGATTCTTGCGGCTCAGGGGAGAAAGCGGAGCAGCCCTCGTCATGGTCATCGTCTTGGGAGCGGTGATGATGATGGTGGCGACGACAGCCGTCACTATCGCCGTCAGCGGCGCGCGTAGCTCGAAGTCGAGCGAAGACTGGAATGCTGCCCTTGCAGCGGCGTACGCGGGGGTCGACGAATACCAGAACCGGCTCGCAAACGACAGCACGTACAGCAAGTACGGCAATCCAGCATCCGCTTTTTCGTCGGCCTCCGGAAGCACCGTCACTCTTCCGACGAGTCCGGAGAATCCGGCCTTCGGCAGCGGAGTCGCCGGAACGTGGGGCACAGTTCCCGGTAGCGACGATCGAGCCTCTTTTCGCTACGAGGTCGACAATTCGAAATACACGGCGAACGGGGTGCTAACCATTCGTTCAACCGGGCGGGTCGGGACGGCGACCAGGACCGTAGTCGCCGATCTCAAGCAGAAGGGTTTTATCGACTTCTTGTATTTCACCGACTACGAAGTCAGAGATCCGAGCCAGGGTGGTAAAAGCTGCACACCGACCTACAGCTGGAAGGCAGGGAACTCGTGCGACACCATTCAGTTTTCTTCCACTGACGTCATGGATGGCCCCATGCACTCGAACGACACGCTCCGGCTGTGCGGACGGTTTAAGGGCGAAATAACCACTGCCAACAACAAGACGCCGAAGAACTACGAAAATGCCTGCTCGAATCCCGTATTCGATGCCGGTGCCCCGAAGACCAGCCAGACCATCGGGATGCCGCCCACGAACGCGGAAATGAAACGCGAGACGCGGTCCGACCTGAAGCAGGACGTCCCCAGGCCTGGATGCCTCTACACCGGACCCACCCAGATTTCCCTCAACGGGGCGACGGGCAAGATGACGGTTAAGTCGCCATACACGCAATTCACGAACACCGCCGGTGACGACTCCGCGGTCGGATCTAACCCGGACCAATGCGGAAGGCCCGGAACAGAACCCGGTGGGCTGGGGTCGGCCACAGGCGCGACTATCGATGTCGTCGATCAGAACCTCCTTTACGTGCAAAGTGTGCCGTCTGTCGACACCGACAAGAACTACACCCAGCCGGGTACCTATCCGGCGAATTTTGTGTGCTCCAACGGGGATTCCAACACGACGAAAGGCGGATGGGTGTTCTCGTCAGACAGCACCGTCTCCCAGTACCCGATGAAAAACGAGGTTGCGCCCGCGGCCGTTAAGCCCGCCCACTATGGGTGCCGCAACGGTGACGTTTACGTGGCCGGACAGCTCAAAGGGGCCATGACGATCGCTGCGCAAAACTATGCCTACGTCGTGGGCGATCTCACCTATACGGATGCCGGGACGGACATTCTGGGCCTGGTCGCCAACGCGATCTGGGTCTGGAACCCGATCGAGTGCACCCAATATGAAGTGAGGAACGGGAGGTACACCACGACCTGTGAAAGGTCGAAGTTCGCACTGGGGCAGGATCGGACGATCAATGCTGCACTCCTCGCCGTGACGAACTCGTTCTCTGTTCAAAACTACGACAAGGGCTCAAGTAAGCGCGGCACGCTCACGGTGAATGGCGCCATCGCGCAAGTATTCCGTGGGCCTGTGGCGACTACGGGCAGCTCCGGCTATGACAAGAGCTACCACTATGACCGACGACTGCGAACGACGGCACCACCCAAGTTTCTTTCGCCGACGTCGACGACGTACGGTGTCAGTCAGATCGGAAGTGTTGGCACGGCATTCAACGCTGACGGGTCGACCCCATGACCCCCGCCGAGTTCAGCATTCCGCTGACGTTTCTCGCTGTCGCGGTCGGCATTTTCGGCCTCCTCGTCGGCTCCTTCCTCAACGTGGTCGTCTACCGCGTGCCGAACGGCATGTCCGTCGTCGCGCCACCGAGCGCGTGCCCGGGGTGCGGCTCCGAAATCAAGCCGTACGACAACGTGCCTGTGCTGTCATGGCTCGCGCTCCGGGGCAAGTGCCGGAGCTGCAAAGAGCCCATCTCGGCGCGGTACCCGCTCGTGGAAGCAGGCGTCGGTGTCTTCTTCGCTGTCGTTGCCGTGTGGTGGTGGCTGTATTCCAGCGCGTCTGCGACCTCGACCAGCGGCATCGTCGCGAACGTGCTCGTGCTCGTCGCTTTTCTCTGGCTTGCGGGCGTCAGCGTCGCTCTCGCGCTGATCGACCTGGATACGCACAAGCTTCCCAACGCAGTCGTCTTGCCGAGCTACCTCGTCGGCGGAGTTTTGCTGGCGGCCGTCGGCATCCTGAATTCGGATTTTGACTCGCTGATTCGGGCGGGTATCGGGATGGCGGCGCTGTGGTTGGCGTACTTCCTCATGGCGATGCTGTACCCCGGCGGTATGGGATTCGGCGACGTCAAGCTCGCCGGTGTGCTCGGACTGTACCTCGGCTTCGTCGGTTGGGGTGCTTTGTTTGTCGGCGCATTTGCCGCGTTCTTCTTCGGCGGGCTGTTCGCGACCGGGCTCCTGCTCGCGCGCAAGGCGGGCCGCAAGAGCGGTATTCCGTTCGGGCCATGGATGCTCATCGGCGCCTGGACCGGCATTTTCTTTGGCACCGCGCTATGGAAGTCCTATCTCTCGCTGCTCGGCGTGGCGTAGGTAGAAAGTAAGAGGAGAAGCATGTCAGCAACAATCGTGGGTATCGACATCGGTAGCGTCGCTATCCGCGCCGTCGAGCTGAAAGATGCCGATAAGGCGCGCCCCACTCTCCTGCGCTTTCACGAGCTTCCGCTGCCGACGGGGGCGGTGAACCGGGGTGAGGTGATCGAGCCGAGCACCGTGTCATCCGTGCTCAAACGGCTGTGGTCGACCGGCGGGTTCAAGAGCAAGAACGTGGTGATCGGCATGGGCAACCAGCGGGTGCTCGCTCGAGACCTGACCCTGCCGCGGATGTCACAGGAACGGATCCGCGAAGCCCTCCCGTTCCAGGTGCAGGAACTGCTGCCGGTTCCGGTGGCCGACGCCATGCTCGACTTTTATCCCGTCTCCGAAGGCCAGTCAGACACGGGCCCCGTTGTGCACGGGCTGCTCATCGCGTCGATCAAGGAAGCCGTTATGGGAAACGTCCGCGCGGTCGAGAAGTCAGGGTTGACCACGAAAGAAGTCGACCTCATTCCGTTCGCCCTTGCCCGGGTCCTGCTTCGTGGGGACCAGGCGAACGGGACCGTCGCGATCGTCGACATCGGAGCATCCGCCACCACCATCGTTATTGCGACGAACGGGGTGCCGCAGTTCCTGCGCATCATCCCTGCGGGTGGCGATGACCTCACCACGGCGCTTGCGCAGCGGCTGGAGACCACCCCGGAGCAGGCCGACGGACTCAAACGCGGGCTCGGCCTTCGGACGAGTGTCGACGACCCGCAATACCAGTACCCGATGGAAATCATCAACGAGGTGACGAGTGAACTGCTGATCAGCGCGCGCAATACGCTGGAGTATTTCAGCCAGTCGCGGCCGGAGGCATCCGTCGACCGCATCCTGCTCACGGGCGGGGGAGCGAACCTCGGCGGGCTGCCTGACGCGCTCGCCGAATTGACGCGCACGCGCGTGATCCAGGCAGACCCGTATGCGGGCATCGCGTTGGGGAAATCATTCAACGCGGACGAATTGCGCGAGCGCCAGGCTTCGATTCTCGTGGCTCTCGGACTCGCGCTGGGGAGCAAAGCATGAGCAAGAGTACAGAGTCGCTGGTAATTGGAGGAGTGCCGCGGGCGGACCTGTTGCCGCTCGAGATCCGGGCTGTGCACCGCGGCAAGCGGGGCATGCGCTCGATGATCTACGCAACGCTCGGAGTTGTTCTGCTCGTGTTTGTTGCGACCGGGACGTCGTTCTACTTCGCGCTTACCGCGCAAATCCAGTTGCAGGCCGAGCAGAACCGTACGGCGGAGCTGCTGCTCGAGCAGCAGAAGTATGCGGATGTGCGCGTCGTGCAGGATGCGCTCGCCACAGTGAAGGCCGGCCAGATGGTCGGATCGGCGACGGAGATCGACTGGAAGGCGTACATCGACCAGATCGAGGCGACCCTGCCCCCAAACGTTCTTGTTGTCGAGATCGCGATCGACGGGGCGTCGCCTCTTGTTGATTATGGACAGCCGAGTGCACCGCTGCAGGGCATGAGGGTGGCGACGCTGACATTCGGGGCGGCGACTGTTGCGTTGCCGGATACTGACGCGTGGCTCGTTGCCCTGTCGAAACTGCCGGGGTATACCGATGCGAATCCTGACTCGATCACCCTCGAGGAGGAGACCGGGTTGTACAAGACCGTCGTGACCATGCACATCGGTGAGGGCGCGTGGTCACAGCGTTACGTGCCTGAGGACCAGAAGGTTGATCCGAACGCGGAGGCCGATGGAGAAGTTGACGCGGATGCTGACGACTCCGGCGATGCTGCGAACGGTGAGGGTGGCGAGTAGTTATGGACAAGTACAAGCTCTGGGTCCTCGGCCTCGCCGTCGTTATGGTCGGCATCCTCGCGATGGGGTGGTTCGTCGGTGTTGACCCGCAACTGCAGGCGAAGGCCGCCGCCGACGAGCAGCGGGTTTCTGTGGAAGCGCAGAACGACGCGACCGTTCAGACGATCGCCAAACTGAAAGGCGACTTTGAGAGCATCGATGCGCTGCGGGCTGAGCTTGCTGGTTTGCGAAGCTCGATCCCTGCAGACGGAGATCTTCCTGCGTTTCTGACCCAGCTCGACACTCTGGCAGCTGAGAGCGGGACGACGGTTACGTCCCTCACGGTGGCCGAGGCGATCGAATACACGGCTCCGGAAACGTCGATTGCCCCGCCTCCGGCGGAGGCTCCGGCTGAGGATTCAGGCGAGGAAGCTGCGGAAGGCGACGAAGCTGCTGAAACGGATGCCGCGGCATCCGAACCAGAAGGGCCTGAAACTCCCACGGTCATCACCGATGCTCGCATCTCCGCTGAGAACTTTGTGGCGATTCCGATCACGGTGAACGTGCAGGGCGATCGTGACGGCGTGCGGTCGTTTGTTGACAAGCTGCAGCACGGGCCTCGCTTGTTCATGGCGACGCAACTGTCGATGGCGCCGAAAGACGACGCGCCGGAGCTGTTAGTCACCGTGGTGACCGGGTATATCTACACGCTGCTGGAGAAGTAGGGCTGCGGGCCGGCTCCCGATGCGCGCGACGCGCGGGGATGGTCGAGTGAAGATATGTTCTAATCTTTTACGGAAAACGCTTCTCTAATATCGAATCTCTTGGTATCATGAAGTATGGCAAAGGTGTCCGAGCAGATTCGAGAGGTCGCCCTTCGGGTGTGTGACCAGATCGCCCGGTATGAGGACGCCATTGAGGCGGTTGGTCGTGCGGCGGGGAATGCCGCGGGGCCGGAGCCAGCGTCCGGTCCTGAACCTGCGTCAGGATCGTTACGGGGTTCTGGCAGGGGCGGATCTTCGTCTGCTGAGGTTTCGACCGGCATCACCGAGTTCGGTGGTGCCGGTTCGTCGTTTAAGCGGCCGCGATTTGTGCCGGTGGAGCCGGAGCCGGAGCCGGAGCCGGAGCCGGAGCAGATGAGCCCTCGTGTAGGCGGTGGCGGTGTTGGCGTTGTTGCTGGCGCTGCTGGGACTGTCTCCGACGCTGACCTGCCGTTATCGATGGTGTTGGAGCGGGCAGCGAATGCCGAGCTGGAGGAGTTGCTGCGCAACGCGGCGCGGGCGAAGTCCGAGCTGGATGCGGTGATCGCGGCCGGTGCTGGGGTTGCGGCGAAGCGGTCGGCGCGTGATCTGGGTTATTCGGGGTGGGCGCAGTCGACCGGGGATCGCACGGCGGTGAATCTGGTGCAACGGTTGACCGGGTCGACGAAGTCCGAGGCGTTCCGGCAGGTGCGGCTCGGCGAGGCGATGGGTGAAGCGGATGCCGCCACCCACCCGACCGGGTTAGGCTCCGGCACTGGTCCTGGCAGTGGCCCCGGTGTCGACGGCTCGGATGAGCCACTGGTTGATCTTGACGGGAACATCCTCGTTGATCCTGATGCCGACCCCGAGGCGGACAAAGACCGCGCTGCGGTGTCGGTATTGCGTCCGGTGCCGGTGGTGCCGTGGCACGAGCCGATCTCTCGGGCAGCGCGGGAAGGTGTGATCCGGTCCGAGGCGGTAACGATCATCATGCGGGGCCTCGGGGTGCCGAATGAGCGGGTGGATGTGGAGATGCTGCGCGCGGCAGCGGTGGAGCTCATTGCGGATGCTGCCGGTGTGAACGCTGACGAGCTCGGCGCACGTGCGCGGCATCTGCGGGACCGGATTGATCCGGCCGGGGTGCAGTTGCGGTGGGATGAGCGGTTCGCGAACCGGAAGTGGCGGTTCGGCCGCAACGACGACGGCACGAAAACGGCGTACGTGGCCTTCGATGAGGAAGGCGCCGCCTGGGTGGAGTCGATCGTGGGTGCGGCGTTGCGGCCGCGCCGGGGCGGCCCGCGGATGGTGGATCCGGTCGAGGCGGAACGGGCCGAGAAACTCCGGGTTGATGAGCGCAGTAACGACCAGATCGTGTACGACATCCTGATGGGTGCGATGCGCACCGGTGTGCAGGCCGACCCGACCGCAACGTATGGGTCACGCCAACCCGGGATCCGGGTGGTGATCACCGAACCCAACCTCGACAACCGCACCACCGACAGTGACGGTACTGACGGTGAAGGTGCGGAGCACCTGGTCGGTACCGGCTATCTCGAAGACAGTAAAGATGCGGTTCCGGGCAGTGTGATCGAGAAGCAGATCTGTATCTCCGGGATCTCACCGATCCTGATGGACACTTCCGGCACGATCCTCGACGTCGGGCGGGAGCAACGACTGCATACCCGGAAGCAGCGGGTGGCGATGGCGGTGCGGGACGGTGGGTGTCGGATCGAGGGGTGTGAGTGTCCGCCGTCGATGACCGAAGCGCACCACATCAACGAATGGGTCGCCCACGAGGGCTGCACCGATCTCGCCGATGGGATCCTGTTGTGTCCGTATCACCACACTTTGGTGCACACGTTTGGGTATCGGGTGGTTCGGATCGAGGGTGAGTATTACCTGATCCCGCCGCCGGGCGAGAACGGGGAACGGATCCCGATCCGGATGCCCTCGAAATCACCGCTGGAGAAGGAACGACTCCGCCTGGCCGGGATCAAAGCAGCAACCGACGCCGCGGACGCCGCAGCACGAGCCGCCGCCGCCGGGAGAGGCAGTGCTGGGGCGGGCGTTGCCGGTGGTGGCGGTGACCGGGCGGTTAGACCCGGTGGTCAAGGGCCGGGGGAGAGCTCCGCCCACCTGCCAACCCAGCACACCCGCACCGCGTAGTCGGCTGCACCGCGTAGGTGCAGCTGAGGGCGAGCATGAGCATGTCTGGGGATTGGCGTCCGGCCCGCCCGGTCGGCCGAGTGCAGGTGCGGAATTCGAGCGCAAACTGGAGCTCGGGGTTCGAATATCAAATAAATCTGCGTGCACAGGCATAAACCCGAGCAGTCGACGGTTCTATTCAAAGTAATAAATACCTGTCACGTCAGAGTAATAGTCCGTCACGCGAATTTGTCTGCCGACCGAGTCCACTTAGGGTCGTAAGTTGGCGCATCCGCTGGATTGATTGATCGCGATGCCTCCACAAAGTTGAAAGGTAACACCCACGTCATGAACTCACGCCGTCTCACCACTGTCTTCGCAGCAACCATCGTTGCCGGTCTCGCTCTGTCGGGCTGCTCGGCTGATGCAGGCGGAGGATCAGCCAAGGAGACGAGCGGAAGTGCACTCGAGCGTGTGACCGAAGCCGGGACTCTCGTCGTCGGAACCGAGGGAACCTACCGCCCGTTCAGCTTCCACGAAGGCGGAGCCGGAGACCTCACCGGGTACGACGTTGAGGTGGTCACCGCCGTCGCCGACCAGCTCGGACTCGACGTGGAATTCGAAGAAACACAGTGGGACGGCATCTTCGCCGGTCTCGAAGCTGAGCGCTTCGACATCATCGCCAACCAGGTCTCGATCAGCCCCGACCGCGAAGAACAGTACACACTGACCGATCCGTACACGGTCTCACCGGGCGTCCTGATCGTTTCCGAAGACAACACAGACATCACCTCGCTCGAGGACCTCGCCGGCAAGACCACAGCCCAGTCGCTCACGAGCAACTGGTACAAGGTTGCCGAAGAAGCAGGGGCAACGGTCGAAGGCGTTGAGGGTTGGGCCCAGGCCATCGAACTTCTCGAGCAGGGACGCATCGACGCCACGGTCAACGACAAGCTCACCTACCTCGACTACCTCAAGGGAAAGCCTGACGCCCCCATCAAGGTAGTCGCCGAAACCGAAGACCCGTCTCTCAGCGCCTTCGCCCTGAAGTCGGGCAGCGATGACCTCGCCGAGGCCATCAATGAGGCTCTCGCCGAGCTCGCCGCAGACGGGACGCTCGCCGAGATCTCCGTGAAGTACTTCGGCGAGGACGTGAGCAAGTAGTCCCCGCGGCTGGGACACTGCCCTCATGACCGAGTGGCAATTTCTCAACGTCACGCTGTCGGCACCCGCGCCGACAGCGGCAACGGGCGGAGCGACAGAGTCCGGTTGGACTCTGTTTCTCAGCTCGTTCTGGCCGCTGTTGTCTGGAGCAATCACCGGCACGATTCCCCTCGCGCTGATCTCGTTCGCCGTCGGACTCGCGCTTGCGCTTCTCGTCGCGATCATGCGGCTTTCGCGAAACCGGCTCGTGTCGAGCATCGCCCGCGTCTACATCTCGATCATTCGCGGAACGCCGCTCCTCGTCCAGCTCTTCGTCATCTTCTACGGGCTGCCGTCAATCGGCGTCACCATCGACCCCTGGCCCAGCGCGATCATCGCCTTCTCGCTCAATGTCGGCGGTTATGCGGCAGAGGTCATCCGCGCGGCCATCCTCTCGGTGCATCAGGGGCAGTGGGAAGCCGCATACACAATCGGGATGTCGCGAGCGCGAGCCCTGCGACGCGTGATTCTGCCCCAAGCGGCGCGGGTTTCCGTGCCCCCGCTGTCGAACACCTTCATCAGCCTGGTGAAGGACACCTCTCTCGCATCGCTGATCCTGGTGACGGAGATGTTCCGCCAGGCCCAGAAGATCGCATCGTTTACGTCCGAGTTCATGCTGCTGTACCTCGAGGCCGCGCTCATCTACTGGCTGATCTGCCTGGTGTTGTCATCGGGGCAGAGCCTGCTCGAAAAGAGGTTGGACCGCTATGTCGCTCACTAACACCGGCCAGGACGCACCGCTTCTCGAGGTGACCGGCCTCTGCAAGAAGTTCGGCACGCACGAGGTTCTTCGCGGCATCGACCTCTCCGTCGACCGCGGCAAGGTTCTCGTGCTCATCGGGCCATCCGGCTCCGGCAAGACCACGGTGCTCCGCTCGATCAACGGCCTGGAGATCCCGGAGGCCGGTGTCGTCACCGCGGCAGGCGGCATCCGCGTGGACTATGCAGCAAAGCCGGCGAAGAAGGACATTCTCGCGCTCCGCAACCGCACGGCCATGGTGTTCCAGCACTACAACCTGTTCCCGCACATGACGGTGCTCGAGAACATCATCGAAGGCCCGGTCCAGGTCAAGGGTGTCCGGAAGGCGCAGGCGGTCAGCGAGGCCGAAGCCCTGCTTGAACGCGTCGGCATGGCGGAGAAGCGCGACGTCTACCCGTTCCAGTTGTCGGGCGGACAGGCGCAACGTGTCGGTATCGTCCGGGCACTGGCTCTCAAACCGGACCTGCTCCTGTTCGATGAGCCAACGAGCGCGCTCGACCCCGAACTCGTCGGAGACGTACTCGTGGTCATGAAGGAACTCGCCGATGAGGGCTGGACGATGCTCGTCGTCACCCACGAACTCGCATTCGCGCGACAGGTCGCTGACGAGGTCCTCTTCATGGACGAGGGCGTCATTATCGAGCGTGGTACCCCGAGCCAGATGTTCTCGGCGCCGCGCGAAGAACGAACCAAGCAGTTCCTGCACCGCGTTCTCCACCCGCTGGATGACGACTAACTCCCGCGCGTTAGGGCTTCGCGGGAGCCTGCTCGCGCTACAGTGACCACAAAGGGGGCACTGTACGCCCCGAGCAACGAGGAGCGTCACATGAGCAACACAACCCCGGAACCCGACAAAGAGATCCGCGACGGATCGAACCCGGAGTCGCACACTGCGGACCAGTTGCCTCGTGAGGGCGACACGGCTGTTGCGCCCACCGTGGATCCCGCCGACGACCGCGAGATCGTCATCGACTACGGTTCCGCTGTTGACCCCGAGTACGTTGAGCCTGAATACGTTCAGCGCGAGCATGGTGAGCCTGCGTTTGTTGACGCCGCTCCCGTTGACGCCGACCGCCCGGCAGAGTCCGACGCGCGCGTCGCATCGTCGAGCGAGCCGAGCGTGTTGACCCAGGCCGACCTTCGCGAGGACGAAATTCGTGCAGCCGAGGCAGGAACCGGTGCTGTCCCCGCCGAGCAGACCGTTGCGCAGCGCCTCGCTGCCGAGCGCGAAGCCGCTCGTGCAGAAGCAGAACGCGCAGAGGCCGCGCGTGCAGAAGCAGAACGCGCCGCAGAACGCGCTGCCGCGGCTCGCGCAGAAGCCGACCGGCAAGATCAGGCCGACCGGGAGCGCAACGATCGCTCTGACCGGAACTCCGACGACAACGGCACGCGGGACACAGCAACCGCCTCGGCTCCGGCCGCCGTTCGCCAGCCGATCTACGTGCAGGCGCCGTCGAAACCGAAGCCCAAGAGCAACCGCGGCTTCGGCATCGCCGTCTCGCTCCTCGCTACCGCGGTGTTCGCCGCCCTGTACGCCGGCATCCTCGCCCTGATCCTCGTCGTCAACAACGGTTCCGTCGACGTTCTGGGGGATGTCCTGGCCAAGGCACCGTACTGGATTCCCGTCATCTTCTTCTTCCTCGCCATGGCCCTGCTGGTGGCGGTCGTCAACCGCGGCGGCTGGTGGGCCTACGTCCTGGGCGGCTTTGCCGTCGCGGCGATCGTCTATGCCTCGTTCCTCGGTGGAGTGCTCGTCGACCAGGCAAACAACATCACCCCAAATCAGGTGTCAGAGACCGTCCGCCAGGCACTGCTTTCGCCCGCCGCCATCATCTCGTTCCTCGTCGCACGAGAGGTGCCGATCTGGTTCGGTGCGTGGATTGCATCGCGCGGACGCAAGGTCAGGGAGCGCAACGCAGAGGCTCAGGCCGAGTACGAGCGCATTCTCGAGCAGGGGCCCGTGGTCTCTTAGTGAGCGGCAATCCGCAATCGCCTGGGCGTCTGCTGGCCGTAGCTGTCGGGTATCTCGTCGTGCTCGGAGGAGGCGCGTGGGCCCTCAGCGTCGGACTCGGTGAGCCGATCGGGGGCAGTGATTACGCGGCCTGGCTCCCACCGGTCATGATCATCGCCGCGGTGGCGGGCTGGCTCGTCGTGCTGCTGCGGTTGCCTGAGGGTGTCACCGGGGTTTCGCGATATCTGCTCCCAGCCGTGGGTGCGGGTGGTGCATTTCTCCTGGCCGCGCTTGTGCTTCACGGACTCGGCAGTGGCGACCCCCTCAAGGGACCGGCCCTGGCGCTCGCACAGTCCGGGTATCCAACTGTGTATCTGGCCGTCGCGCTCGCATGCGTCGCGACCGCCACAGTCGGAATGGGGACTAGTCCACATCGTGACGCCGAAGGGCGGAATCGGCCGATAGTGTGACAGTACTTCCGGTCCCGGCGATGATTCGCCGGGACCGACCTGCGAAAGGGAACCTCCGATGCGTCTCAAACTGACTCTCGCGCGCCCGAACGGATCGCGTGAGGACATCGTCGTCACCACGGATGCCGCGGCCACGATCGCAGAGGTCGCGTCGAAGGTTGCGCGGGCCGACCCCGCCCAGCCGCTGCCGCCCGAGGGTGACTACACGCTGCAGGCCGCGCTTCCGGGACACACCGAGTGGCTGCCGCTGCCCCCTGACGGGCCGGTCGGCGAGGCATGGATCGGATCGGGCGCGACTGTCCACATCTCGGATGCTGGCAAGTACTTCTCCCAGGCGAAGACCGGGCACGCGCCGACCATCGCGACGCTGACGATCCTCTCCGGTCCCGACGTCGGGCGGACCATCCCACTGTCGGTCGGCAGCTACACAGTCGGGCGCGATGCGTCCTGCGACCTGGCGCTCGATGACAAACTCGTGTCGAAGAAGCACGTCAGGCTCGAAGTAGGCGATGGCGTCGACGTCATCGACCTCGGCTCGGCCAACGGTGTCGAAGTCGATGGTGGGCTGGTGTCCCGGCTCCGCGTCACGGACTCCGACACCATTCAACTCGGTGATACCCAGCTCAAAATCACGCTCTCGGAATCCGTCGTGCACTCGGGTGTTGCGCCCAAGGCCGGCCCGATCTTCTTCAACCGGTCACCGCGTGTCGAGAAGCGCTATCTCGGCCAGGAATTCGCGGGGCCGGAAGTGCCTGCCGAACCCGACGACCAGCCGTTCCCTTTCCTCGCCATGCTGGCCCCCGCCCTGATGGGCTTCGGGCTCTTCGCCGTCACGCAGCGGTTGACCTCCCTGATCTTCGTCGCTCTGTCGCCGATCATGATTATCGGCAACTTCGTCATGCAGAAGCAGCGGGACAAGCGCAAACTCAAAAAGCAGATCAAAAAGTTCGAGGCGCGGCTCGAGGCGCTGAATCTCGAAATGGAGAAGGAACGCCCAACGGAGCGCGAGCTCCGGCTGGGCGAGTCGCCCTCGACCCAGGAAGCGTACGAGCAGGCGATGAGGCGCGGCCCGGTGCTGTGGACGAGACGCCCGGAACACTGGTCGTTCCTCAACGTCCGGCTCGGTGTGGGCACGATGACCAGCCGCAACACGATCAGCTCTGGTGCGCGAGGCGACATGCTTCCCGAGTTCCAGGAGCGACTGGACGCCGTGATCGAAGAAAACCGGACGATCGACGGTGTTCCCCTCATCGACAACCTCTATGACTCCGGTGCCCTCGGCATCGCCGGTTCTCCTCATTCCGCCGCGGGTTCGGTGAACTCCGTTCTCGTGCAAATCACCGCATTGCACTCGCCAGCGGAGGTCGTCGTCGCCGCCCTGGTGACGCCCGACTGGTCGCAGGAGCTCGCGTGGCTGAAATGGCTGCCACACACATCGTCGCCTCACAGCCCGATCGATGCGATCCACCTTGCCGACAGCGCCTCGAGCGCCGGCCACCTCCTGTCCGCGCTGGAGGAACTCATCCACTCGCGGCTGAGTGCCAACCGGTCGAGCAGAGTCCGGCGTGGGGCCATGACGCAGGGCGCCGCCGCGCTTGAACGAGGTGCAGAGGTGGGCAAAGACTCGATCTCCAGTGGTACCAAGTCACAGATTCCAGCGGTCATCGTTCTGATCACCGACGACGTCGCTGTCGACCGGGCACGACTCGTTCAGCTCGCGGAGCTGGGGGCGGATGCTGGCGTCTACCCGATCTGGATCGCTCGCGACGTTGCGTCGCTTCCCGCGGTGTGCCGCACCTTCCTGTCGGTGCCGGACGATGGCACCAAGGCGACGGCCGGATTCGTGCGACTCGGCGAATACATCGATGATGTCGAGACCGAACTCATCGACGCGGACACCGCGCTCGACTATGGCAAGCGCATGGCGCCGCTGATTGACGCGGGCGCCCTCGTGGAGGATTCGAGCGACCTGCCCCGCTCCGTCTCGCTGGTGACTTTGCTCGGGCACGACCTCGTCGAATCCAGCGAAGCAGTCATCGACCGGTGGCGGCAGAACTCGTCGATCCACGACCGCACCCCCGGCGCTCCGCACAAGCCGCGCCGAGCGGGCAAGCTCCGGGCGATCGTCGGGTCCGGTGGCGTCGACGCGATGCACCTCGACCTGCGTACCCAGGGGCCACACGCCCTCGTCGGTGGAACCACCGGTGCGGGAAAGAGCGAGTTCCTGCAGGCGTGGGTTCTCGGCATGGCTGCTGAGTACAGCCCGGACCGCGTCACGTTCCTCTTCGTCGACTACAAGGGCGGATCCGCGTTCGCCGACTGCGTGTCGCTCCCGCACACGGTCGGGCTCGTCACGGACCTCAGCCCGCACCTCGTTCGACGTGCGCTCACGAGCCTTCGGGCCGAACTGCATTTCCGTGAGCACCTGCTCAACCGCAAGAAAGCCAAAGACCTTCTCGAGCTGGAGAAGCGCGGCGACCCCGACAGCCCTCCCGCTCTCATCCTCGTCATCGATGAATTCGCGGCACTCGTCGGTGAGGTTCCCGAGTTCGTCGATGGCGTTGTCGACATCGCCCAGCGTGGCCGGTCGCTCGGCATCCACCTGATCATGGCGACACAGCGCCCCGCCGGAGTGATCAAAGACAACCTCCGTGCAAACACCAACCTCAGGGTCGCGCTCCGCATGGCAGACGAGTCCGACAGCCAGGACGTCGTCGGGATCCAGGACGCGGCGCACTTCGACCCCGCCATTCCCGGACGCGGTGTCGCCAAGACCGGGCCAGGGCGGCTTATGAAGTTCCAGTCGGGGTACGCGGGCGGCTGGACCACGAAAGAGATCGACAGGCCTGACATCGACGTCGCCGAGCTGAAGTTCGGAGGCGAGACCAGATGGGAAGAGCCGAACTCCACCCAGACCGAGGAAAAGGATCTCGGCCCGACCGACCAGCAGCGGCTGGTCGCATCCCTGATCACAGCGGCCTCCTCAGCCGGAATCCCGGCACCGCGACGGCCATGGCTCGACGAGATCGCATCGATCTACGACCTCGGGCTGCTGCGCCAGCGCAGCGACACCGACCTGCTCCTCGGAGTCTCTGACCTTCCGGACATCCAGCAGCAAAAGCCCGTCTACTTCCAGCCGGATGTCGACGGCCACATCGCGATCTTCGGAACCGGTGGCTCCGGCAAGTCAGCTGCCCTGCGCACGATAGCCGGCGCAGCGGGAATCACCCCTCGGGGTGGGCCCGTGCAGGTCTACGGCCTCGACTTCGGTGCGGGCAGCCTGCGGATGCTCAACGACCTTCCGCACGTTGGTGCGGTGATCTCGGGCGACGACACCGAACGCATCGTGCGTTTGTTCCGTCGTTTGAACAGTGAACTGGAGGCGCGCGGCCCCCGCTATGCCGAGGCCAGCGCTGCGAACATCACCGACTATCGTCGTCTGGCCAACCGCCCGGATGAACCCCGCATCCTCCTGGTGATCGACGGTTACCCGGCCTTCCGCAATGAGTGGGAAGTGCCCGCGGGACGATCGATCTGGTACGACGTATTCAAGAGCATCCTGACGGATGGCAGGCAGCTTGGCATGCACGTGGCGTTCACCGCGGACCGGCCGGGCGCCGTGCCGGGCAGCATCGGATCCAACATTCAGCGTCGCGTCGTGTTGCGGCTCTCGGATGAGAGCGGATACAGCCTGCTCGACGCACCGAGCGATGTGCTTTCGGCAACGTCGCCTCCCGGCCGGGCGATTGTCGACGGGTTCGAAACCCAGATCGCGATCATCGGTGGCTCAGCGCAGATGTCCGACCAGGCTGCGGCAACCAGGCGCCTCGCCGCGTCCATGGGACGTGCGGGAGTGGTCGAAACGCCGCCCATCGGTTCGCTGCCCAAGGAATATGCGCAGTCCGATCTTCCTGCGGCCCTCGACGGGAAGCCGGTCCTCGGTATCAGTGAGGCCGAACTCGGCCCGTACGGAATCGATCCGGCCGGCTCCATGCTCCTCGCCGGAGGACCGGCGACCGGACGCACCAATTCGTTGTTCGCGATCATCGATGCGTTCCGGCATTTTGACCCGGAGACCCGGTTCTACTACATCGGCAACGCCAGGTCCGCAGTGTCGAGCGGCCGTGAATGGGTCGAAGCAGCGACCACCATCGAGTCCATTGCGGCGCTTGCCAAGAACCTGTCGGCCGCCGTGGCTGACCCGGAGACGGAGGGCCGCATCGCGGTCTTTATCGAGGCGATCGGTGACTTCCTGCAGACCCCGGCCGACGCCGCAATCGTCGAGCTCACGAAGGCTGTCAAGCGCAGCGACCACTTCATACTCGCCGAGGCAGAAACGTCGTCCTGGAACTCGTCCTGGCCGCTCATGAGCGAGTTCAAGAACGCCAGGCGCGGGTTGTTGCTTCAGCCGGACATGATCGAGGGAGACCTCATCCTCAAGACGCCGCTGCCGCGCATCGCGAAGTCCGAATTCCCGCCCGGGCGTGGCATGTATATCGCCAGGGGTAAGTTCGCCCGGGTTCAACTCCCACTCGTCGACCCCACTTAGGGGGCATGGGGAGTCCTCCCCATTGGTGGGTGGTGTGCTGGTCGATAGTGTGTGGTGTGCCGGTCAGCCGTTGGGGTTGGCCCGAGATTTTGAGGAGTGTTGTCATGGCGAACATGAATGTGACTTACAGCGAGATGACGGATGCTGCTACGCGTCTGACGACGGGTAAGGAAGATCTCGTTTCGAAGCTGACTGAGTTGCAGACGCAGGTGAACAGCCTGGTTCAGAACGGGTTTGTGACTGACCAGGCTTCGGGTGCGTTCCAGACGTCGTATGACCAGTTCACCAAGGGCACGACGGAGGCTGTGAACGGTCTTGAGGGCATGAGCCAGTTCCTGACGCAGGCGGCGGATGCTCTCGGCAACGTTGACAGCGAGCTCGCCAAGGGCATCAGCGGTTAACACCCGCACAACCTTTGTCGCGGCCGGCCCATCAGGGCCGGCCGTCCACACGCTGAAAGGAGTTCGCCATGAGCGACCTGGAAATCCGCACTGACCTGCTCGAGCAGCTGACGACAGACCTCGACGCTATCGCGAAGGAATTCGAGAAGGCCGACGGCTTCAGCGACGAGGTGGCGAACGCCGTAGGACACGATGAACTGTCGGGGAAGGTCACCGACTTTGCGCACAAGTGGAACGACAAGCGCGCGGACATGACCGAGTCGATCAAAGCACTTCAGCAGCAGATCGAAGCGATCTCTGACGCGTTCAACGAAGTCGACAGTGAGCTGGCAAAAGCGCTCGAAGACGCTGCCGCCGACACCGCTGCGAGCAACCCGGATGCGGCACCCGGCTCGTCGGGCCGATCGGCGCCTGACGCTGTTTAACATTTCCGATTCCTGAACCTTTTCCGCGGCACGAAGCAGAGGACACGCCATGGCTGACACCGAGTTCCAACCTCTTGAGGGCGACGACGCCGTCGTCTCGTCGAAGGCGACCCACTACCTGGAGATCGCGCACGCGATTACCCGTTCGATCGCATCCCTCAAGAGCCTTGCCGACACCAGCCAGATGACGAGCAAGGCAATCGATGCGGTCCGCACGAGCGCAACCGCGGTCGCGGAGGACATCGCGAAGGCACAAGAGCGCTACGAGGTCACGGCAAACGCCCTTCAGACCTACGCGGGCAAACTGAAGACGGCGAAGAGCAACGCAGACACAGCCATCGCGAGTATCGGCTCGGCCCAGTCCAGCGTCGATGCGGCCGAGACCGCAAAGACGACGGCTCAGAAGGCCGCCGAAGGTGACCCCACATTGCCGACGACCGCCGTCGATGACGCCGACTCGGACCTGGTAGCTGCATCGAGCGCATTGACGGGTTACCAGCAGGATTGGCGTGATGCCAGGACGTACAAGAACAACGCCGCCGAAGCCGCGATAGCGTCGATCATCGGAGTCACCGAGGGAAAGAAGGGCGACAAGCTCAACGACACCGGGTGGGACAACATCGGATCCAAGCTCTACGAGGCGTTCAAGAACATCTGCAAGTGGGCCGGGATTCTGGCCATCTTCTTATCGTGGGTGCCTTTTCTCGGGCCGATCCTCCTGGTGCTCGCCGCGATCGGCGCCCTCATCGAACTTATCGATTCGCTTGTCAAAGCCATCGCCGAGGGCGGAAGCTGGATGGACGTTCTGGGAGCCGCCGTTGGCGTCGCCCTCACCTTCTTCGGTGGCGCACTGATCAAGCACCTCGGAAAGCTCGCCAAGTCCTCGATCATGATCAAGAGCGCAGCGAAGGTCACCGGGAATCCTGCCGGACTCAAGCGGATGAAGGTCAGGCTCGGTCTGAAGGGCAACCAGAGCATCGCGCCGTCGATGATGGAAGCCGGTGCGCGAGTACGTATGGGCATCAAGGACATCTTCTTCAAGGAGCCGTTCAAGGCGATGACGACGATCGAGAAGGGTATGGTTCCTGCCGACTTCCGTAGTATCAAGACGCTCTTCAAGAACTTCGTTGTGGATCCGGGGCTCGCTGCCGTGAAGTTCAACAAAGACACGTACACGGCGATTCGCCTGGCCATCGACAACCCCTCAGTTCTTCAGGACTCCATGACTCTGGCGCGGTTGGGCCTCGCCGCCACAGTCCACGGTGCGCAGTCCACGAACGCGGTGTTGAACTTCGATGTCACCGACTGGGAGAGCTACGCGATCGGCCCGCTTGGTGATATCGCCAAGGAAGTCAACTCGTACCTGCCATCCGCGAGCGAGAAATAACGCTGCGCTCCGGCCAATAGGCTAAGAGCACTTCTTCGCACCGATAAACCTTCACTCACTGGGAGCCGAATGCTGCGCGGTAAACGCAACCGAATCATTGCCGACTGCGACATCGGGTTGACGGAGGACTGGTACCCCGTCGATTTGGAGCCTGAGACCGCCTCGGCGTGGCCCCGCACTCTCGCTGGAGAGCTCGGTCTGAGCGGCGACGTCAAGGAGCGGCTCGTCGAGCGCCTCGGTACCGTCCAGGAGACGATGAGGCGGATGCCTTCGCACCTGACGACGGCCGTCTGGATTCCTGATCCGTCCACTGGTGACGTGGCGAGCATCCTCGGTCTCGGTCTGGTGCAGCTCGCTGATGACCAGGGGCCCGAGACCTATCTCGAGTCGCTCGCCGCTGACGAGGGCCGGCGCGAACTCGGCGTCGAGTTCCAGAACGTGCAGACGTGGACGGCGCCGGTTGAGGCGGGGTTGGCGGTCGGGGCATACAACCTCATCGCGCACACCGATCTCGGCGAGGAGACCACGGTCGAAGAACGCACGGTTATCGGGGTGTTCCCACCGAGAAGCAAGGAGATGGTGGAGTGCATCTTCACCGCTCAGTCGTTGAATTCCTACGACGACATCATTCAGCAGACGATGGGCCTCGTTGCAACCATCGAGGTCGCCCTGGAGCGCGGATGAAAACGCGTCAGGTCAGACTGGGTCTGACCGATTTCTATCTCGTCCTGCCGGGCACGTGGGCTGCGATACCAATGGCCGACGCCGACTCGATGAAGAGACGGGTCGCGGCGCTGGTCAAAGAGCAGATGGGTCGCGACGACCGGCTCGCAAGCCGGAGACTGCAATTGCGCAATGAGCTCACCGAGGTCGCTGGCACAGCGGCCGAGCAGGGAGCCGTCTCGTTCGCCCTCGCGCTTGAACTGTTGCCCGGAGTGCCGTTCGGAGCTGCCATGATGGCCCGCCTGCAGCCCTGGTCTGATCCAGGTGTCGGTGACGCCGCAGCGCGCCTCGCGACGACGTTCCCCGATGCCGAGATCCTTCCGCTCGATGGGGGCGGCTGGGCGGCGAGGACGGCAACGACGGGGACGCAAAAGTACGCCACCGAAGAAACACCGTCGCTTCTCGTCGAATACTGGACGCCGGCACCGCACACGAGCGAGCTGCTCTACATCACCGTTTCAGCGCCGATGGCGCCGCAATCGCCGTTGTTCATTCAGCTGTTTGATGCGGTGATCGGCTCGCTCACGTGGGACATTGACATCGCAGAAGAGATTGTGGGACGTGAACTTGTCGAAGACGCGCGACAGTCGTAAAGCGCCGAAAAGTAAGGTCAAGCAGCGCACGCTGAATGTCGTGGTCGGGATCGGGGTTGTTCTCGCGGTTCTGGGTGTGGCAACGGTTGCCGTCAACCTGTTCTTTTTCTCCCGGATCCGGGACGTGGCCGAGTGGGACAACGACGTCGTAGTGCCCGGCGGCTTTTTCGGGATGTCTCCGTCGGAGATCGAGCAATTGTCGTTCTTTCTCTCCGTTCCGGGAGTGCTTTTCCTTCTCGCGCTCTGTTTCATCATGACGGGCCGGGTGCTTCGCGGTCAGGTCGGAACGCGGATAACCACAGGGCTGCGGGGAGGAACGGTTGTCTCAAGCAGCCCCATCCTCTCGGCCAGGGCGCAGGCCACCTGGATCGGCGTTGCCCTCGCCTTGTGGTTCCTGCTGATCGTCGTGCCGCTCGTTCTCGCTCTCGGCGGGGGCTGGCCCGCGACCGTCGACGAACTCCCGCAGGTATACGTCTGGCTCACTCTCGGCATGTATGGTGCCCTCGCATCAGCGATCGCCGGCGTGCTTGCTGTCTCACAGCTCAAGAAAAAGCGGTATCTCGACATGATTGCCGCTGAGGATCGCCGCTTGCTCGAGTCGCCGGTAGGAATTTGGCGCTGGCTCACCTATCGGTGGCGCTTCGATCTTTGGCTGGGTGGGGTCGGCGGGGCTGTTCTCGGCAGCTGCTGGCTCGCATTGTTCACAGCCGACATCGTGCTGTTCCTGGTCTCGCTTGTCATCGGCTGCGTGGTGTTCTGCGTCGGCGTGTGGATGGCCAGGCAGTACTGGAAAGCGGGAATGCCCCTCGGTATCGGCGAGTCCTTCGTTTAGGACCAATGGGGAGTCCTCCCCATTGGTGGGTGGTGTGCTGGTCGATAGTGTGTGGTGTGCCGGTCAGCCGTTGGGGTTGGCCTGAGATTTTGAGGAGTGTTGTCATGGCGAACATGAATGTGACTTACAGCGAGATGACGGATGCTGCTACGCGTCTGACGACGGGTAAGGAAGATCTCGTTTCGAAGCTGACTGAGTTGCAGACGCAGGTGAACAGCCTGGTTCAGAACGGGTTTGTGACTGACCAGGCTTCGGGTGCGTTCCAGACGTCGTATGACCAGTTCACCAAGGGCACGACGGAGGCTGTGAACGGTCTTGAGGGCATGAGCCAGTTCCTGACGCAGGCGGCGGATGCTCTCGGCAACGTTGACAGCGAGCTCGCCAAGGGCATCAGCGGCTAACACCCCAGCGTGTCGAGCATGAGGGCGGTCCGGTTCCGGACCGCCCTCATGCTCGGATACCGCCGGCGTCTCGATGGCGCCGCACCGCGATCAGGCCCTGCCCCGTCCATAGAATTGCATGAATATGTCTGCCCACGTTGAAACCATCACCACTCCGCGCTCGATAGTGACGGTGACCGTCACCGGCCGGAGCGAAACCGGACACGTCCGGGAGCACAACGAAGACAGCCTGATCGCGGAAGCGCCGATCTTCGCCGTCGCCGACGGGATGGGCGGACACACCCGCGGGGATCTTGCCAGCCAGGCGATGGTGCACCAGCTGTCGCACAGCATCCGCCGCGGGGAGCCGACGTCGCCCGAGGCCGTCTTCACGGCGATCACCGCCGCAAACTCCCTCATCTCGTCGTGGGCCGAGAGCTCGGGAATCGCGGGAACAACGGTGGCGGGGCTCGCCCTCGTGTCGCTCTCGAGCCAGGCCGACTGCCACTGGATGGCGTTCAACATCGGTGACTCCCGGGTATACCTCTGGGACGACCACCAGCTGCGTCAGGTCACCGTCGACCACTCAGCGATCCAGGAACTCATCGACGCGGGAGACATCACGCCGTTCGAGGCGCTGACCCACCCCGAACGCAACGTCGTCACCCGCGCGGTCGGCGTCGAAACCGATGCCGACCCCGATGTCTGGCTGCTCCCGGCATCCGACCACCAGACGTTCCTCATCTGCTCTGATGGGCTCACGCGTGAGGTATCCACCGAGCAGATCGAAGCTGTGCTGCGGTCCGGCGTCGAAGATCCGGCCGAGCGTTTGCTTCAACTTGCCCTCGACGCCGGTGCGCACGACAACGTGACCATCCTCATCGTCGACTCGCGCAGCGTCGACACGGCGCCACCGCGCCCGGGCTATCATGAAAATCGGTCGCTCGGATTCCTCGAGCAGACCCTGCCGAGGATCTGAGGGTGACATGACAGGGTATCTCTACGCCGACGCGCCCGAGCACGACTGGCTTGCCGTCGCGACGACCGGCCGCGTCCTCGTGGCCCAGGTCGCGCAGGACGCAGAACGGATCGCCGAGGTTGCCTCGGCAATCGACCCCGCTGCATCCGTCCAGACCGTCCTGGAAATGCTCACCGCAAAAGGGTTGTCGAACGTTGGACCGTTCGCCCTCGTGTTCTGGGTAGACGGTGCCATGCGCAGCAATGGCCTCGGAGTCATCGTGCGCGGGGGAGCGACAGTCAGCGTCGTCACCGACGACGGCACGGTCGTGGTCTCCTCACGTGGAGTGACCACATGGACCGAGCAGGTCGTGGAGAACGCCGTCACTTTCACCGTCGACACCGGTGCCGGCTCGTCCGACGCTCCACTGCTCCCGCTGACGCAGGGCGCGGCGTGGGTGTCGTCCATTCGACTCGACAGCGACGCGAGCGAGTCCGGCGATGAGCAGAAGAAAACGGATGCCGCGACGGCCACGCCGCGACGGGCTCCCCAGCACGCTGAACCGAAACCCACACCGAAACCCACACCGGAACCCGCACCGGAACCCGCACCGGAACCCGCACCGGAACCCGAATCACCGTCGCTCGCTGAGAGCACAGAAGAGACGCGCGTTTTCCACACCACCACCGGGGTGAAGCCTGAAGCCGAGACTCCCGTCGCTCCGGCCAGCCAGGACGAACCCGATGGTTACGACTACCTCTTCGGGGCAACCGTCTTCCGCACCGTCGGTTCCGCTGCGGTCGAGCAGCCCGGCGATGAGGACGAGGATGCCGGCCGCCCCGCCGCCCCGGCGACTCACCAGCAGCCCGCATCGACGGCAGCGTCCCCGGCACCAGCTTCCTCGACGACCGTTGCCTCAGCGCCAGCTTCCTCGACGACGCTCGGCGACCACGACGGCAACACCATGCTGGCCGCGGACATCCTCGAGGCTCGCAGACGCACCCAGGCTCACGGGGCGCCCCAGGGAACACCGGTCGCGACGAGCTCTCCGCAGCCCGCGCAACCCACACACGCGTACGTGCTCGAACTGCCCGGCGGCGGAAAGCAGCCACTGACGGCACCCGTGATCCTGGGCCGGGCGCCGAGCGTGTCAAACGTGCCGGCATCCGTTCTCCCGCACCTCGTCACCCTCACCGGCGATGACATCTCGCGCAGCCACCTCCGCGTCGCGGTCGAGGGCGGAACTGTCGTCGTGACCGACCTGCACTCGAGCAACGGCACCCACGTCGTCGCCCCTGGCAAGCCGCCGCAGTTGCTTCGCGGCGGAGAGCCGACCCCGGTCATCATCGGGACGGTCATCGACCTCGGCAGTGACATCGTGTTGCGCATCACGGAGGCATAGGGTGGCCCCTCGCCAGGTCGCCACTCCTCCGGAGTTGCCCGGCCTCCAATACGTCCGGCCGCTCGGCGCCGGCGGATTCAGTGACGTCTACCTCTACGAGCAGGAACTCCCCAAGCGCCAGGTGGCGGTCAAGGTGCTCGCATCCGACGAACTCACCGACGCGCTTCGGGCCGCCTTCATCGCCGAAGCGAACCTCATGGCCCAGCTCTCGGCGCACCCGTACATCGTCACGATTTACCACGCGGCGCTTGCGCCCGACGGACGCCCGTACTTCGTCATGGAGTACTGTTCGGGGCCGAGCCTCGCCGAGCAGTACAAGCGGGCGCGGTTCAGTGTCGCCGATGCGCTGCGCACCGGAGTTCGGCTGTCCAGCGCCGTCGCGACGGCGCACGCGGCAGGCATCCTGCACCGGGACATCAAGCCGGCGAACGTTCTGACCAACAACTACGGCTGGCCCGCCCTCACCGACTTCGGGATTTCGAGCGCTGTCGACACCGAACTGCCCGTCAACTCGACGACACGGGCGGCGATGAACGCCGAGGTCGGAGCGACAGCGGCCGGTTCCATCGGCATGTCGATTCCGTGGTCACCGCCAGAGATGTTCGACGACAACCCGCAGCCGGACGTGCGCAGCGACGTGTTTTCGCTCGCCGCAACGCTGTACACCCTGCTCGCGGGCCACACGCCCTTCGAGATCCCCGGACGCCCCAACGGCACCGTCGACCTCATCGGCCGGATCGAGCGCGGCACGGTCACACCGATGGACCGCGACGACATTCCGCGGTCGCTGACCTCCATCCTCGCGAAGGGGATGTCGGTTCAGGCCGACGATCGCTTCTCCACCGCCGTCGATTTCGCACGGGCGCTGCAGCGCGTTGAGATGGAGCTCTCGTACGCGCCGACCGCCATCGATGTACCGAATCTCACGATTCTTGACCGACCGGGCGACCGGGCTGAGGACTCAGAGGACAAGACGCGGATCCGTGGCGTCGCCACCGTGCACGCGCAGCCCGCCAAGGTGCAGGCGCCGCCGTCCGTCCAGCCTCCAGCGTCCTCGCCGGTTCAGGCCGGTGGGGACCCGACGGTCATCAGGCGGATGCCGTCGATCCAGCCCCACGGGGCGGGGCCCGCCGTTCCTTCTATCGCCGGCGACGCTCCCGAGCACACAGTCATCCGTGAGCGGGCCACACCGACGGAGGTCGAAGACGCACCCGCGCCCGCACCGAAACCACGCCGACTCCTTCCGCTCCTGGCCGGTGCGGGTGCGATCGTGGTCGTCGCCGGCGGTATTGTCGCAGCCGTCGTCTTTGGCTCCGGCGCTGAGAACCCGAACGCGGCTCCCACCCCAACGGCCTCGTCCGACATCGTGACGGCGGGAGTGCCCCAGCCGCAACCGGTGTCGGTGTCACCGGTCGGTGACGGCAGTTCGGTGACGTTCGCCTGGTCGAACCCCGAACCGGAAGACGGCGATACCTTCATCTGGCGGCGAGTCGGTGGCGCGGCCGACGAGCAACCCAAAACCGCGAAGGAGCCGACGGTGACCCTCGACTCGATCACCCCGGGAAGCCAGGTCTGCATCGAGATCGTCACCAGGCGAAGCTCCGGGAAAGTGTCGGGCGACCCATTGGAGATGTGCACACAGTGAAAGCTCCACGTATCGAGTTCTGCGGCGAGTGGTACGACATCACACCAGGACAACCCTTCTTCGTCGGGCGGGAGTCCGACCTGATCATCGACGAGAACCCGTTCCTGCACCGCAGGTTCCTCTCGATCAGTGACGAGAGCGGACTCTGGTGGCTGGCCAACGTCGGCAACCTGCTCTCCGCGACGGTGACAGACACGACCGGTCAGGTGCAGGCCTGGCTCGCTCCCGGCGCGAGGCTGCCGATCGTGTTCCCCGAGCTCACGGTGATGTTCAGCGCGGGTTCGACGACATACGAGTTCACCGTCCACTCGGAGGTCGAGTACTTCGGCACATCGGCGATGACCGCGATGGCAGCGGGCACAACCACCGTTGGTCCGGTGCACCTGACCAGCAGCCAGCGTCTCCTGATCGTCGCGCTGGCCGAAAACGTCCTGCGACAGGACTTTCCCGGCCGCGGTGAGATTCCATCATCCGTCGACGCCGCCGCCCGACTCGGCTGGACCCAGACGGCGTTCAACCGCAAACTCGACAATGTCTGCGACAAGCTCGACCGGATCGGCGTCCGAGGACTCCGAGGTGGACGGGGCAAGCTCGCCACCGGGCGTCGTGCCCGCCTCGTTGAGTACGCCGTCTCGTCGCGACTCGTCGATGCGAGTGACCTGGTGCTGCTCGACAGGGAAAAGCTCGAACGCGCCGCAGCTGCTGCCGATGCGAGCGGGCCCGGTGCTACCCCAAAACTGGGGGGCGGCGACTCTCTCGAACCCGGCGAAGGCAGTCCCCGCGCGCTCACGCGGTCGTAGCCCTGCCGCGTTCATGCGAAAGCATAATCGGGGCACTTGCCCTGCATGTTAGCGTTGCGTGGGTTTTCTCAGCACGGCGATGATGTCGCGCCGGTGAGGAACCCCTCGACCGTGTCAATCCTGGGGGGACAAGAGCTTGTTGAAGTGGCTCAAGGGGCGCAAAATCACGGCATCCGTCGTTGCGCTCTCGGTTCTCGTCGCGGTCCCCGTCACCGTCGCCGTCATCCACGAGGGCTTCCCGGTCACCGACGTCGACCTGAGCGCCCGCGACGTCTGGGTGACGAACGGCACTGAGCTCATGGCTGGTCGTCTCAACCGTCAGATTGAAGAGCTCAACGCCTCCGTCTCCACGGTGTCCAACGACATCGACGTCCTCCAGAACGGCGAGAACGTTCTGCTCCACGACCGCTCAGGCTCCACCGTCGAGCGCATCGACTCCGCTTTCACCACCCTTGTCCAGCGCGCGGATATGCCGCCGGGCGCCGAGCTGTCGCTCGGCGACGCGAAGCTCTCCATCGTCGACCCCAAGTCCGGTGAGCTGTGGGTCACGAACACGGCGGGAGAGCTGCGGTTCTCGACGGTCGACACCAAGCCCATCGCCAAGCTCGGCAAGAACGCCAAGTCGGTTGTGTCGAGCGAGGGCACGGTATTCGCTGTGTCACCCGAGAAGAAGAAGTTGTATGCCTACCCCGAGGGCGGGGGAGAGCCGACGGTCACCGCGCTGCCGAAGCTCGACGACTACCTCCTGACCGCTGCCGGTGAGCAGGCCGTCATCCTCGACCGGGACAAGAACCGAATACTGACGGATGCCGACGGCTCGATTTCGCTGCCAGACAAGGGCGTCAAGCTGCAGCAGGTGAGCGCGACCGGCGGCGAGGTCATCGTCGCGACCGGATCATCCCTGCTTCGCGTCCGCCTCAACGATGACAAGCCGCAGACCATCAAGGCCGAGATCACCAATCCGGTGAAGAAGGCCAACGAGATCTCATCGCCGGTCAACCTCAACGGCTGTGCCCACGGCGCGTGGTCGGGCGCAAGCAAGTACGTCGCGGTGTGTGGAGACGCCTCGCCCTCCCGCCAGGCCATCGAGCCGCTCGCCGAGGGGGGGACCCTCGAGTTCCGCGTCAACAGGAATGTCGTTGCGCTGAACAACCTGCAGACCGGCGACGTCTGGCTCGTCGACGCGAACATGCGGCTCGTGAAGAACTGGGAGGAAGTTACTCCGCCTCAGGAGGATGACGGCGAGGAGGGTGACGAGAAGGCATCGACCCAGTCGTTCGAAGACACCCTCGCCGACCGCACCGAGCAGAACCGCCCGCCGATCGCGCGAGATGACGTCCTCGGTGCGCGCCCAGGCAAGAGCACAATCCTCCCCGTCCTCGACAACGACACAGACCCGGACGGCGACGTCCTCACCATCGGTGCGAACCTCCAGGGGCTTGTGCCGGAGTCAGGGCTCGTCGAATTCATCGACGGCGGCCGCGCGCTGCAGTTCACCCCGAATGCCGAGCAGTCCGCCGGCACAATCTCGTTCCGCTATTCGGTGTCGGACGGTCGCACCGGAGGCGTCGCCGAAGCGACGGTGAGCGTCACCATCATGCCGATGGAGACCAACTCGCCTCCCGTCGAGCAGCGGAAGGGTGCGGTCAGCGTCGAGGTCGGGCAATCGATCTCCTACAACCCGCTCATCGACTGGCGCGATCCAGACGGCGACGACATCTTCCTCCAGTCAGCGGTGTCGGACAACGGTGACCTCGTCCGGTTCTCCCACGAGGGTTTCGTCACCGTCACACACACCTCAGCGCAGGAGGGCCCGCGCGACATCGTCTACGTCGTCTCTGACGGCTACGAGACGGCATCCGGAACCTTCACCGTCGACGTCAAGCCGGCAGGCACGCTCGGGCCGATCGGCACGCCCGACCACGTGCAGACCTTCGTCGGTGAACCCGTCGAGGCGTATCCCCTCGACAACGACCTCTCCACCAACGGATCCCAGCTCGCGCTCCTCGGCGCTGAGGCGCAGAGCGGCGGACTGACCGTTACCGTCAAGCCCGACTCCAACTCGATGCAACTCGCGGCGGGCAACGCCGGCGTCTACTACGTGCAGTACACGCTCGGCGCCGGTGCCGCCACGAGCATCGGCATGCTCCGCGTCGATGTCCGGGACGCACCCACCGAGGTCCAGAAGCCGATCGCGGTGCACGATACGGGCTACCTTCGTCCCAACGAGCCCACCTCTCTCAACGTGCTCACCAACGACGTGTCACCGAGCGGCAGCGTTCTCGCCATTCGCTCACTCGACATTCCCGACGAGTCGCGGGTGCTCTCCATCGAGGTGCTCAACTCCTCGGTGATCCGCGTGACGTCGTCCGGCGCCGTTACCGACCAGCTTCAGTTCAGCTACACGCTGTCCGATGGGACTCACGAGGCAACGACGACGGTGTCGATCGTGCCCGTCCCGCCGCTGACCAAGCACCAGGCGCCGATCGCTTCAGACGATACGGTCACCGTGCGCGCCGGCGACATTGCAAGCGTCCCTGTGCTCGACAACGATGTTCACCCCGACAACGCGGTGATGACGCTCGCTCCGGACCTCGTGGAGCCTGCCACGGGCGGGCTTGCCTTCGTCGCCGAAGGCAAGGTGCGCTACCAGGCGCCGCGTGAGCCAGGGGTGTACTCGGCGGTGTACACGGTGACGGATGCCTTCAAGCAGCAGGCGGTCGCGCGGGTCACCTTCAATGTCGTCGCCGAGAACAAGGACGACAACGATGCACCAGCGCCCAAAACACTGACCGCCCGGGTGTTCGCCGACTCGTCCGTCGAGGTCAACGTGCCGCTGGATGGACTCGACCCGAACGGTGACTCGCTCGTCTTCGACGGGCTGGCCAGCTCACCAGCGCTCGGAAGTGTGACGGACTCCACCAGCACGACGTTCGTCTATACCGCAGCCCCGGGTTCGAGCGGTACCGACGTCTTCTCGTACACGCTCAAGGACACTTATGGAGCGACAGCGATCGGGACCGTGCGCATCGGTGTCATCCAGCGCCCAGCGCAGGACTCGCCACCCATCGCCGTCGACGACACCATCGAGGTGCAACCGGGCCGGGTCGCGACAGTGCCGGTGCTCGCCAACGACTCCGACCCCAACGGGTACGAGATCGAAGTGGTCAAGAAGCTCAAAGAGGTCCCCGAGGGCGTGACCGCGACCGTATCGAAGAAGCA
The DNA here is from genome assembly GCF_003065425.1 of Mycetocola zhujimingii. Classification (NCBI taxonomy): domain Bacteria; kingdom Bacillati; phylum Actinomycetota; class Actinomycetes; order Micrococcales; family Microbacteriaceae; genus Mycetocola; species Mycetocola zhujimingii. Next base: position 2,430,158 of record NZ_CP026949.1, on the reverse strand, counting down.
GTTCGTCGAGATCGAGGCGCCGGAGGAGGAGACGACGCTCTCCATCCGCTACGAGATCACCAACAACAACGGAGGGTTTGACACTGCGTTCGTTCAGGTGCGGGTGACCAGGGACGCCACAATCGAACCGCCGACGCTCATCGACCACATCGTTGAGGCGGCCGACGTCGTCGGTCAGAAAACCGTCGATATCGATGTGCTGAAGAACGCGAACAACTCTGGCGGTCGCACCGAAGATCTCGAAGTGTCACTCGAGGGACCTAACGCTGCCAACGCGGAGAACCTCGGCGACGGCATGGTTCGCGTCACCCTCGTCGACAACCGGATGGCGATCACCTACCGCCTGACGAACACCGTCGACGCCCTCAGCTCCGCCGCCTTCATCGTTGTGCCTCCGTTCTCCGACGGCCTGCCGCCGCGCATGAAGGATCTGCCGACCCAGTACGTCGATAAGAACGCGACCCGCACCTGGAAGCTCGACGACATTGCTGAGTCGCCCACCGGCAAGAAGATCCGCATCACGGGAGCGAAAGCTGTCTCGAGCGCGAAGAGCAACGGCGCCCCGAACTTCGTCGACGACCAGACCCTCACGTTCACCCCGGCGCTGGACTACCGCGGGCCCGCGAACATCACGTTCGAGGCGACAGACGGTTCGTCCACCGGCGTCGCGACACTGGTTCTCCCCATCGTCGTCGGCGACCCCGAGATGAAGGATGAGCCGCCGACATTCACCCCGCCAGACATGACGATCGAGGCCAACGGCGAACCGGAGACCTTCGACCTCCGCGCGGCGAGCTTCCACCAGAATCCGGAGGTCCTCGCAGCCCTGACGTACTCCGGACTCGGCGGCGCTGCCGGCGGAATCCAGGCAGCGCTGAGCGGATCCACTGTGACTGTCTCTGCGCCGTTCGGCACGCCGACGGGTACAGCGACCACCCTCACGTTCCAGGTGAAATACCGGGAGTTCGTCATCGACGGCTCAATGAACGTCCGGGTCGTTGCCTCCAGTAAGCCCATGCCGTCCACGGTGGATGACTCCGAACCGAACGGGCGCAGCAGCAAGGCTGTCACCCTCAACGTGCTGGCCAACGACTACAACCCGTTCCCGGGCCAGCCGCTCACCATCACCTCGACGCAGCTCAATTCAGGCAACGCGACAGTGACGATCTCTGGCTCCAACCTGATCATCACGCCCGGCCCGGAGAAGAGCCAGCAGATCAGCGTGATCTACACGATCCAGGACGCGACGAAGGATGCCTCGAGGCAGGCCCAGGGGCGCGCAGACGTCATCGTCACGAGCGCCCCGGATGCGCCGGCCGCGCCGACGCTTGCGGCGAGCCCCAGGAAAATCACCGTGACGATTGAGCCATCGCCGTCGAACAACGGTGCGGAGATCACGTCGTACACGGTCACGCGGACCGGCGGCGGAGGTTCCGTTGTCCAGACGGGAAAGGCCGGCGCTCGGCTCAGCTTCGCGGGTGAGAACGGGACGCCATACGAGTTCAGCGTGCGCGCGACCAATAAGGTCGGCGAGAGCGCCGCGTCACCGACGCGGTCGGCGACCTCGTACGGGACGCCGACGGCTCCGACCAGCGTGGCGATCAGCAATCCGAGCGGCAAGACAGCCCCAACCGCCCTGAGGGCGAACTGGGGAGTGCCGGACGATGACGGCGGCAGCATCACGGGCTACAACTGGAGATTCTCAAACGGGACGGCTGGTTCGACCACGTCGAGGTCTGCGTCGATCACTGACGTCGGTGCGGGTGACTACACGGTTGAGGTTCAGGCGTGCGGTCAGTTCGAGTGTGGCCCGTGGGCCAAGTCGGATGCTGTTCACGTTTCCGAGCCGCCACCACCGCCTCCACCACCGCCGCCGGCGCCACCGGAGGATAAGCGCACCCTCTCGCTGAAGAAGGGGCCGCCAGCGGGCGGTGGCATGTTCTACTTCCACATCACCATGAAGAACTGGGAGCCAAACACCGATTACGACTGGAGCTGTTACACCAACGGCAGCTACTTCCGCACATATACCCTCAGGACGAACGGCAGCGGGGGCTTCGACGAGGCACCACTCACCTGCTTCGCGGGTTTCCCGGACACGAAGGTCAAGGTCGGGGACAAAGAATCGGGCTACGTGGACTTCCGTCCATGAGCACAGACAGGAAAGCAGAAACAGTGAGTGTCACTTCAGAACAGGCCGCATGGTTCCAGGGCGCCTTCGATTCCCTCGTCGACAACGTGGGGCAGGCCATTCTCGGCAAGGAGGAAACGATCAAGCTGGTCATCGCCTCGATGCTGAGCGAGGGCCACGTGCTCCTCGAAGACTTCCCCGGCACGGGAAAGACTGTGCTCGCGAAGGCGCTCGCGAACACCCTCGAGGGAACGAACTCCCGCATCCAGTTCACCCCCGACCTGCTGCCGTCCGACGTGACAGGAGTCACGATCTACAACCAGTCGTCGAACAAGTTCGAGTTCCACAAGGGCCCGATCTTCGCGTCTGTCGTACTCGCGGATGAGATCAACCGTGCGTCGCCGAAGACCCAGTCAGCGCTGCTCGAGGTGATGGAAGAGGGCGTCGTCACGGTGGATGGCGAGAGCTACCCCGTTGGGAAGCCGTTCATGGTGATCGCCACCCAGAACCCGGTTGAACAGGCGGGAACGTACAAACTCCCCGAAGCCCAGCTCGACCGCTTCCTGATCAAGACGTCGCTCGGCTACCCGGACAGGGATACCGCGGTGAGCCTGCTTCTCGACGCCGCCAACCGATCGCGCTCGTCGAAAATCACGCCGATCATCGGGGCGCCGTCGCTCATCGCGATGTCTCAACTGGCATCCGAGGTTCACGTCGACCGCTCGGTCATGGAATACATCACCGACATCGTGCACGCGACGCGTTCGCACAAGGATGTCGCTCTGGGTGTCAGCATGCGCGGTGGCCTCGCGCTCGCCCGGATGATCAAGACCTGGGCGCTCGGACACGGCAGGACCTACGCAACGCCTGATGACGTCAACACGCTGGCGATCCCCGTCCTCGCGCACCGCCTGATCGTCGATGCCGAGAGTGAGTTCGCCGGGGTGAAGGCAGAGGACATCGTCTCCGGCATCCTCGTCGACCTCCCTGTTCCCGCGTATCGCGCAGCCTGATCGCCGTTCCTCACATGACCACGAGCCTCGACGCGCCACCGATCGCGCCGGCACCCGATACAAGCGGTGCCGACGTGACCGGTGAGTTCGTGCTGCCGCCGGAGAAACGCCGGCGGGCTAACCCGCTCGCCCCGGTCGCAGCCTCTGCGCGCTCAGGAGCGACAGCCGCCTGGCGAGCCGGGTCGCGGCTGGCCGCCGGCGGATGGCGGTTCGTTGCCCCGTACGTCCAGGTCATTTCGGGCCTCGGGGCCCTCGTGCTGGTGGCGGGGGCCGTCGCCTTGACCGGCGGATTGCTGCTCGGCTGGCCTGAACTGACGTTCATCGGTCTCACCCTCCTTGTCGCCGCTGTCGTTGCCCTGTTCTTCCTGATCGGCCGATCGAGCTACTCCATCGACATCGAACTCAACCCGCGCCGCGTGACCGTTGGCGACCGTGCCATCGGCCGCGTGCTTGTGACCAACATTGGCAAGCGTCCGTCAACGGCGACGACGCTGGAGGTACCGGTGGGGGAGGGCCTCGCCGAGTTCGCCATCGGTGGCCTGAAACCCGGCGAGGACACCGAAGAGCTCTTCGCCGTGCCGACGAACCGTCGAGCCGTGATTCTCGCCGGTCCTGCGGTCTCGGTGCGCGGCGACCAACTGGGACTTTTCCGCAGGGCCGTGCGATGGACCGACCAGATCGAGTTGTTCGTGCACCCCGTCACGACCCGGCTTCACCCGACGGCAGCCGGACTGGTCCGCGACCTCGAGGGCCAGGTCACCAAGAAGATCACGAACAACGACATTTCGTTCCACGCGCTGCGCGCCTACGTCACCGGCGATGATGTTCGTTACGTGCACTGGCGTACATCGGCCCGCACCGGGCAGCTTATGGTGCGGCAATTCGAGGAATCCCGCCGCAGCCAGCTCACGATCATCGCCTCGAGTGACACTCGCTATTACGCCGACGACGCCGAATTCGAACTCGCGGTATCGGTCATGGCATCCATCGGCTCACAGGTGATCCGCGACGGCACGCAGATCAGCGTTGTGACGGAAGACCGGATCCTGAAGACGCACTCGGTGACGTCGCTGCTCGACGACACGTGCCGGATCGAGTCGATCGCCGGTTCGACGGCATCCGCCAGGGACTTCGTCAGGGAGGCGACCAAACGGCTGCCGCCACCGAGCGTCGTGGTCATCGTCGCCGGGTCGCTCATGGACGCGACAGATTACCGATCAATCCAGCGACTGTTCGGCGGCGAGACCAACGTTCTGGCGCTCCGGATCGAAACCGGCGCACGGGCCAGGATCCAGGATGTCGCTGGTCTCGCAATCATTACCATCGGCGCGCTCAGCGACCTGCCCCGAGTGATGGCGAGGGCGGTATGAGCGAGCCCATCGACGACAGGACGGTCCGAGCGGCCAAACCCGCGCCCGCTCCCGCCGAACCATCCGCCGGCACCACGCGACGGAAAAAACCGAAGATGCCGAAGCTCTCACGCAGCGGGGCACGGCCGCCGCGCGCGCCGGGCGTACCGGCACCCCAGCTTCCCCGTGGAACCGTGTCGGCGGCGACGTGGCGGGACCTCGCGGTTGTGACGGCGCTCTCGCTCGTCGGTGTGTGGGGATTCGCTCCGGCGTTCGGAGACACCGGCTACCTCCTCGCCGGCATCGGCGGCGTCCTTGTCGGTACGGGAGCGGGCTATCTCTCTCACCGCTTCCGGCTCAACGCTTTCGTCACGGCGCTCGGCGCAATTGCCGTCTACTTTATTCTGGGCAGCGCCCTGGCCATGCCGGGGTATGCCCTCTTCGCCGTGCTCCCAACGCTTCAGACGCTCCGCGGCCTCGCGCTCGGCTCGGTGTTCGGGTGGGCAGACATCGTCACGCTCGCGGCACCCGTCGGTGCGCCCGACTACATCACCGTGCTGCCATATGCGGCGGGCTGGCTCGTCGGTCTGGTGTCGGCGGTGCTTGTCCTTCGGTGGATGCCGCGGCACGACCGCACCCCGTTGCGGCTCGCCATCCTGCTCATCGGCCCGATCCTGCTGTACGTCATGGGCGTGCTCATCGGAACGCAGACACCGTTCCTCGCGACGCTGCGCGGGATCGCCTTCGCTGTCGTCGCCCTCGTGTGGCTCGGCTGGCGCAAGGGATCCGCGAACAACGCGAGTCTCCAGGAGCGCAAGGGACTCAACCGGAACAAGCTCATCGGCACGGCGATCATCGTTGTCGCGGCGACCCTGGTCACCGGTTTGGCCGGGTCAGCACTCGTGCCCGCTCCTGAGTCCCGGTTCGTGCTGAGAGAGAAGGTCGTCCCGCCGTTCGACCCGGAGGACTACCCGAGCCCGCTCGCCGGTTTCCGCAAATACACCAAGGACCTCGGTGAGTCCGAACTCATGACGGTGACCGGTCTCAAGGCGGCGGACAAGATTCGTCTCGCCGTCATGGACACCTACGATGGCAGGCTGTGGGACGTCGCTGGCCCCGAAACCCAGACCGGCGGCTCCGGTTCGTTCAGCCTCGTCGGCGAGAGGATGCCAGACGCGCCGCTCCTGGTCTCCGAGTCCTCACGATCCGTCACTGTGTCAGTTGGCGCGTACTCGGGGGTCTGGGTGCCCGTCGTCGGATACCCGACGAAGCTGACCCTCCCCACCGAGCCGGAGGACAAGACACAGGACCTTCGGTACAACGCGGCGACGGCGACGACGGTGCTCACCTCCGGGGTCGACAAGGGCTACAGCTACAGCTTCGACGCCCAGATCCAGGACGTGTACTCCGACGAGGCCCTGAAGAACGTCCCGACGGCGGATGTCACGCTGCCAGCCGTCGACAAGGTGCCTGACGTGGTCACCGCCAAGGCGGCCGAGTACGTCGGAACCGCGACGACCCCGGTTGCGCAGTTGCGTGAGATCGAGCGACAGCTCAAGGCCAACGGATTCCTCAGCCACGGCCTTGCCTCTGATGCCGTCCCATCGCGGGCTGGACACGGCGCCGACCGGATCGAAGAGCTCTTCACCCGCAACCAGATGATCGGCGATGAGGAACAGTTCGCGGCGGCCTTTGCCCTGATGGCACGTTCCCTCGGCTATCCGGCGCGCGTGGTGATGGGATTCGCACCGGAGAACATCGAGGAGGGTGCAGAGGTCACCATCACCGGTGAGGACATCACCGCGTGGGTTGAGGTTCCATTCGAAGGTGTCGGCTGGATTTCGTTCTCGCCGACGCCCGACGAAAAGGAGATCCCGCAGGACCAGAACCCCAAGCCGAAGACCGAACCGCAGCCGCAGGTACGGCAGCCGCCCCGGGCCGAGAAGCAGGCAGAAGATCTCCTCACCAATGTCGACATCAACGACAGCGACGACGAGAAGAAAGATGACGACGCGTTCGAGCTTCCCGGCTGGCTCGTCGCCATTCTGTGGATCGTCGGCGTCCCGCTCGTGCTCTATCTCGTTCCCCTCCTCGTGATCGCCCTGATCAAATCGAGGCGCAGGAAGAGGCGGCGCGAGGCCGCGACGGCCGACGCGCGTGCTGCCGGTGCGTGGGACGAAGCTCTCGACAGTTTCACCGAGCTCGGCTTCAGCGTCCCTGCCGTCGGCACCCGCGGCATGCTCGCGAGGGACCTGGGAACACAGGTCAGTTCGCACGCAACTGCCCAGGGCGAGTCGACGGATGCCGGGGCGAGCGACGGCGAGGATGCTGGCACTGTCCTGACCCGCCTCGCGGACGGCGCCGATGAAGCTGTCTTCGCGGGTGTCGACGCCACGGACGAGCATGTGGACGGACTGTGGCAGGCATCCGAACGGTCGTCGGTAGCCGCCGCTGCCGCTGTAGGCTGGTGGCGCCGTCAACTCAGCAGGTTCCGTGTCAGTTCGAGGAAAACGGGCTCGACAACGGGCTCGACGCGGCAGGCGGCGCACAAGGGCAGGTCGCGCAGACGTGCGAAGGGGGAGAGCCAGAAATGACGAACGGTTCAGAGTTCCCCGATGAGTGGAACGGCAACCCTATTCCGCCGCGGCCGCCCCTTCCGCCGGTCGGCGTGGCTCGCGCATCCGATGGTGGTATCCCCGCCGTGCCCGGAGTTCCGGCCGCGCCCGGCGCACCGGCATCACCGGTGCCGGCGGTGCCGGCGGTGCCAATGCCCGGTGCCGGGAACGCCGACCCGCGCGTGAGCGCCGAGTCAGAGCCTGAGCCGGCCAAGTTCAAAATCGGCATGCCTCCCGGCATCAACTTCGACCCTGACACCGTGCCGTCTTCTGATTTCCCCGCCGTCGTGCCCGTCGCGAAGCCCGGGTTCGGTCCAGCACCGACCCCACAGGCACCGACCCCACAGGCACCGGCTCCCGGCAGGAACCACGAGCGCGACGCTTCCGCCGCCCCGAGTCTGGTACTCCCGGACGGCACAGTCCTTCCGCTCGCTGGCGGCCTCGTCGTTGGCCGTGATCCGCTGCGGCAGGAGGGGTACCCGGCAAGCGTGCTCGCGAGGCTCCACGACGTCGAGCGAAGCGTATCGAAGACGCACGCGGCGCTCGGCGTCTCAGCGGGCGGCGCCTGGGTGGTCGACCTGAACTCAACGAACGGGACGTTTCTCGTGGCTCAGGACGGCAGCCTCACGCCGTGCCTTCCCGAGGTACCCACTCCACTGCTGCCTGGTGTTGACATCAGGTTCGGCGAGTACCGGGTTGCGGTGAGGCTGGGCTGACCGTGTCAGTGTCACCCGAGGAGAGCGGGAACAGGCCGACGCCATACTCGTACGTGCTGTCGGTCTTCGCGACGTTCACGTATTTCGCGCTCGTCGTCTGCGCCTTTGGATTCATCAGCCTGCTGACGGACACCGAGGTCGTCGCCCGACCGGACGCCGGTCCACTCGTCGGGCCAGCGGCCGCCGCTGCCGCCGTGGCCGTTGTCCTGTTCGCTCTCCTCGGCGCCGCACGGCAGTACGAGGCCGCGGTGCGGCGCTCCGCCGAAGCATCGCTCGGCGACCCGGTGCGGGTTCCCCTGGGGCGCGCCATCTCAACCGGGATCTTTGCCTGGGCCGCATACGCGCTCGTCGGCTCGATTCTCTATGCGGCAGCGGCGGATGAGCTCTTCGCGGGGATGCTGTTCGCCGCGGATGCGATCCTGCGGTTGTACGGAGTGGCGGTCGGTGTCCTCGCGGTCGTCGTGTACCTGGCCTTCGCCCTCATCCTGGCCGCCGGGGGTTCGCATCCGGCGCGCCCTCTGTGGCCGTGGGAGAAGTAGCGAGGTACCCTCAGAGTCATGGATCGGTCGCTCGACACGAGGGTCAGCCAGGCGGTCGACGCGTGGCTTGAGTGGTTGCCGCGATGGCGACCGTCGACGCACCGCGGGCGAACACGCTTGTGTCGCCGCTGCTTCGGCTCCCCGGTGATGGCCGCTGTCGGGCTTGACCGTGACGTTCCGCACACCGTCCAGCATGGGCTGTCGACCAGGATCAAGGCCATCGTCGACGAGGTCGTCGACGAGTACACGGAGCGTAATCTCCCACTCCTCCAGCGCGAGCTGAAGGCCGCCGAGGAGAGCAAGGCACGGTCGTACCGCCCTGACCGCGGACTGGAGCCTGAGTACGACGGTCTGCCCGTCGATCCTGACCCGGTACCGGGGGAGCCATACCTGTTCACCCTCGCTGGTCTGGCCGGACAGGAGGTGGCGGAACCCGAGGCGGTTCCCGCGCCCCTGTCCGAGGAAGAGAAGTCTGCGCTTCGCACAGAAATCAGGCTCGCCGATGAGTGCGCCATCCACGCGGGCAAGCTCGTCTGCCTCGCGATCGCTCCCCACCGTGAGCGGATTCTGGCGGCTGTCGCTCTCTACGTCGAGCCCCAGATCGAGGCTCTTCTCGCCGACCTGACACTCGAGCTGGACTCGCCGCCCTCCTGGTGACGCGGCCGGGGGCAAACTGGCGCGCTTTTCCAACGATCATGCGTCATCCGCCCCGGCAAATTCTGTTTTTCGCCCCCTGAAGATGGGGACTTGTGCCCAACATGGTGAGCGCTTCTGATCGATATGCTTGCGCTGCAGTCGCACGCCATCAATCGGGGAGACATGACAAACGACAACACAGGACAGCAGAATCCGTGGGGCCAGCCCGCCGAGCCGAACCCGTGGGGGCAGCCGCAGCCGCAGCCGCCGCAGCCGGGTCAGCAGCCGGTCCAGCCGCACGAGGGACAGTCGACCTCGCCGGCAGCGCCGCAGCCCAACCCGCATCAGGGGCAGCCGGCAGCGCCGCAGCCCAACCCGCATCAGGGACAGCCGGCAGCGCCGCAGCCCACGTACCCGCCGCAGCAGCCGTACCCGGCTTCGCAGCCCTCGCACCCACAGGCAACGCCTGCCGTTCCAGCGCTCCCCGTTCAGCAGCCGGCATCTCCGACGGCCGCACCGCAGTTCGGCCAGCAGAGCCAGCCGACTCCGCCCGGCGCGCACCAGGGTGCGGCTTCCTACCCCCAGCAGGCGCCACCCGTTGCCGGCCCGTCGATGGGTCAGCCAGCCGGCGGAGCGGGGTACCCCCCACAGCCCCCGACGGCTGCCTACCCCGCCGGTGCCCCGTCGACTCCACCGGCTCCCAGGAAAAAGAAGAGCCTCGTGCCCTGGATCGCAGGGGGCACCGCAGTCCTTCTTCTCGGGATCGGCGGCGCCGTAGCGTTCGGCGTCGGTTCGTCCGCCCACGCACCAGAGCTCGAAGTGAAGGCGTACCTCGACGCTCTCAAGAAGGGCGACGTCTCCGGTGCCTTTGAGGTCTCGGACACCAAGGTGGAAAAGACCGACCTTCTCCTCACCAAGAAGGCATACGCCGACGTCGATGACCGCATCACCAGGTACACGCTCGGCGACGTTTCCGTTGAGGGCGACACCGCCACCGTGACGGCGAGCATCACCCAGGCCGGCGAGAAGTATGACCAGGAGTTCACCCTGGTCAAGCAGGGTAAGGACGCCGTCTTCTTTGACAACTGGCAGCTCGAGTCCCCGCCCCTTTCCAGCATCGCGGTCGGAATCAACGCACCGGACGACGCGGTCGTCGAGGTTGCCGGAGTCGACATCTCCGAGTTGAAGAAGGATGACGGGGTGTACACCCTCCGCGTTCTTCCCGGCACATATCCGATCGCCCTTGGCGGAGAGAACGATTGGTACAGTGCCGAGGAGGTGTCGGCATCCGTCGTCGGATTCGGCGTTGAAGCGGAGGCCGCAGAGGCGCCGACGCTCGAGATCGCACTCACCGAAGAGGGAACGACAGCTGCCACCGATGCGGTCAACGCGTGGCTGGACGCCTGTGTTGCCTCGACGGACCTCGCTCCGGCCGGCTGCCCATTCTGGGCGACGAACTCGGAGGGATATGAACTCTCGAACTTCACGTGGACCGTGACCAGGCCGACCTTTACCATCGGAGAATTCGCCGATGGGACCTGGCCTGTTTCCACGGACACCGATGGCAGTGCCCAGGCTGGCGCTGACGCGAGGGATCCGCTGACCGGCGCGACGGGACCGATCGCGACCGATTCATTCCCGTTCGACGTCGATGGGTACGTCGAGGCGTTCGGTGAGGACGGCGCCACGTTCGTCTACGTGCCCTGATACACGGACACATCGTCGCGCAATTCCGCGCATCCAGCTACACTCCTGAGCCGGCCGCGGCCGCAGTCGCCTGACTGCGGTTATGGCCGGCTCAGTCGCGGACGCCGCTCGCGCGACAGGGCCAGGCAGAGGCGCCCTTCGCTTGACCGCGGGGCTACCCCCGGGTAGTATTTAGGGGTGTGCGCTTTGTCGCGCTCTTAACTCGAGCCCGAAACGGTCCGCTTGAGGTCAGGCAACTCTCACACACTGGGTCGGATTGCCATAAGCGCCGGCTCCCACGGCATACCCATCACACCAAAAGCCGCGCTCTTCTGCGCTGCCGGTGGGTCCATTGAACTCGCCTCGCGCGAATGCTAGCAACATTGCCGCTGTCACCGTGCAGCACAAACAAGGAGAAGTAGTGCCAACTATTCAGCAGTTGGTCCGTAAGGGTCGCACGCCGAAGGTCACCAAGACCAAGGCTCCCGCTCTTAAGGCCAACCCCCAGCAGCGTGGCGTTTGCACCCGTGTGTACACCACAACCCCGAAGAAGCCGAACTCGGCGATGCGCAAGGTCGCTCGTGTGAAGCTCTCCAACGGCACCGAGGTCACCGCCTACATCCCAGGTGAAGGCCACAACCTCCAGGAGCACTCCATGGTCCTGGTCCGTGGTGGACGAGTAAAGGACCTTCCTGGTGTCCGTTACAAGATCATTCGTGGCGCACTTGACACGCAGGCCGTGAAGAACCGCAAGCAGGCTCGCAGCCGCTACGGCGCAAAGATGGAGAAGAAGTAATGCCTCGTAAGGGACCAGCACCAAAGCGCCCCGTCGTCGCAGACCCCGTCTACGGCGCACCCATCGTCAGCCAGCTCGTCAACAAGATTCTCGTTGACGGCAAGAAGGGCCTCGCAGAGCGCATTGTTTACACAGCGCTCGAAGGCGTTTCGGCTAAGAATGGCCAGGACGCCGTCGTCACACTGAAGAAGGCGCTCGACAACGTTCGTCCGACCCTCGAGGTCCGGTCACGCCGTGTCGGTGGATCGACCTACCAGGTGCCGATCGAAGTCAAGCCGCACCGCGCAAACACCCTCGCACTCCGCTGGCTCACCAGCTACGCAAAGGGTCGCCGCGAAAAGACAATGACAGAGCGTCTCATGAACGAGATTCTCGACGCATCAAACGGCCTCGGTGCCGCGGTCAAGCGCCGCGAAGACACGCACAAGATGGCCGAGTCGAACAAGGCATTCGCGCACTACCGCTGGTAGTCACGGCGGCAGGATGCCTCGACACGCGTGTCGAGGCATCCGCCTGCCTGTTCACCCTCATCTCACCAAACTTCCTGGAGGAACCCAGTGGCACTTGACGTGCTCACCGACCTGAACAAGGTCCGCAACATTGGCATCATGGCCCACATCGATGCCGGTAAAACCACCACAACTGAGCGCATCCTGTTCTACACGGGCGTCAACCACAAGATCGGTGAGACGCACGACGGTGCCTCCACGATGGACTGGATGGAGCAGGAGCAGGAGCGTGGCATCACGATCACCTCCGCCGCCACCACGTGTTTCTGGGGCGGCAACCAGATCAACATCATCGACACCCCCGGTCACGTCGACTTCACGGTTGAGGTGGAGCGTTCGCTCCGCGTCCTCGACGGTGCTGTCGCAGTGTTCGACGGCAAGGAGGGCGTTGAGCCCCAGTCCGAGACCGTCTGGCGCCAGGCCGACAAGTACGACGTCCCGCGCATCTGCTTCGTCAACAAGATGGACAAGCTCGGCGCTGACTTCTACTTCACCGTCGACACCATCATCAAGCGCCTCGGCGCCAAGCCCCTCGTCATTCAGCTGCCCATCGGCGCTGAGAGCGAGTTCGAGGGCGTTGTTGACCTCGTTGAGATGCGCGCGCTTACGTGGCGCGGCGACAGCAAGGGTGACGTCGAGATGGGCGCCAAGTACGCCATCGAAGAGATCCCCGCCGACCTCGCCGAGAAGGCTGCTGAATACCGCAAGCTCCTCCTCGAGACCGTCGCAGAGACCGATGACGCGCTGATGGAGAAGTACTTCAGTGGCGAAGAGCTGACCGTTGCTGAGATCAAGGCTGCGATCCGCAAGCTCACCGTGAACAGCGAGATCTACCCGGTTCTCTGTGGTTCAGCGTTCAAGAACCGCGGCGTTCAGCCGATGCTTGACGCTGTCATCGACTACCTGCCGAACCCGCTCGATGTTCCGGCAACCGAGGCACGCGACCCGCGCGACGAAGAGAAGATCATCCTTCGCCACCCGGACGCTGCTGAGCCGTTCGCGGCTCTCGCCTTCAAGGTCGCTGTCCACCCGTTCTTCGGACGCCTCACGTACATTCGCGTGTACTCGGGTCGCCTGGACTCCGGTGCCCAGGTCATCAACTCGACCAAGGGCAAGAAGGAGCGCATCGGCAAGATCTTCCAGATGCACGCCAACAAGGAAAACCCGGTGGACTTCGTGACCGCAGGTCACATCTACGCGGTTATCGGCCTCAAGGACACCACAACCGGTGACACCCTCTGTGACCCGAACAACCAGGTTGTCCTCGAGTCGATGACCTTCCCTGAGCCGGTCATCTCGGTTGCAATCGAGCCGAAGACCAAGCAGGACCAGGAGAAGCTGGGAACAGCTATCCAGAAGCTTGCCGAGGAAGACCCGACGTTCCGCGTCGAGCAGAACCAGGAAACCGGCCAGACCGTTATTCACGGAATGGGCGAGCTCCACCTCGACATCCTCGTCGACCGCATGAAGCGTGAGTTCAAGGTCGAGGCGAACGTGGGCAAGCCCCAGGTCGCCTACCGTGAGACGATCCGCCGCGCGGTCCCGAAGCACGACTACACGCACAAGAAGCAGACCGGTGGTTCCGGCCAGTTCGCGAAGATCCAGTTCGGCCTCGAGCCGCTCGAGATCACCGCTGACCAGACCTACGAGTTCGACAACAAGGTCACCGGTGGACGTATCCCTCGCGAATACATCCCGTCCATCGACGCTGGTTTCCAGGATGCGCTTCAGGTCGGTATCCTTGCCGGGTACCCGCTCGTCGGCGTCAAGGCAATCCTGCTTGACGGCGCGGCTCACGATGTTGACTCGTCAGAAATGGCGTTCAAGATCGCGGGTTCCATGGGCTTCAAGGAAGCCGCACGCAAGGCTGACCCGGTTCTTCTTGAGCCGCTCATGGCCGTTGAGGTGCGCACTCCCGAGGAGTACATGGGCGACGTCATCGGTGACATCAACTCACGCCGCGGCCAGATCCAGGCAATGGAAGACGCAGCAGGCGTGAAGGTCATCACCGCCAAAGTCCCGCTCTCTGAAATGTTCGGCTACATCGGTGACCTGAGGAGCAAAACCTCCGGTCGTGCCGTGTACTCGATGGCATTCGAGAGCTACGCGGAGGTTCCGAAGGCTGTCGCCGAGGAGATCATCCAGAAGAGCAAGGGCGAGTAATCGCCCTGCGGCTGGGGAGGCATATCCCCAGCCGCGACCTAGTAACATAAAAAACACAAACCCCCGTAGTAAACCGGTTGCAATCCAGTGCCCGGCGTCGCTACATCAGTCCTGAGGAGGACCATAGTGGCTAAGGCCAAGTTCGAGCGGACCAAGCCGCACGTAAACATCGGTACGATCGGTCACGTCGACCACGGCAAGACCACGCTTACCGCTGCCATCTCCAAGGTGCTTGCTGACAAGTACCCTTCGGCAACGAACGTTCAGCGCGACTTCGCGTCGATCGACTCCGCTCCCGAAGAGCGCCAGCGCGGCATCACGATCAACATTTCGCACGTCGAGTACGAGACGCCCAACCGTCACTACGCTCACGTTGATGCACCCGGCCACGCCGACTACATCAAGAACATGATCACCGGTGCTGCCCAGATGGACGGCGCAATCCTCGTGGTTGCCGCAACCGACGGCCCGATGGCCCAGACGCGTGAGCACGTTCTGCTCGCGAAGCAGGTCGGCGTTCCGTACCTCATGGTCGCACTGAACAAGTCCGACATGGTTGACGACGAAGAAATCCTTGAGCTCGTTGAGCTCGAGGTCCGCGAGCTTCTCTCGAGCCAGGGCTTCCCCGGCGACGACGCTCCCGTTATCCGCGTTTCGGGCCTCAAGGCTCTCGAGGGTGACGAGAAGTGGGTCAACTCGGTTCTCGAGCTCATGGAAGCCGCTGACTCCAACATTCCCGACCCGGTTCGCGACAAGGACAAGCCGTTCCTTATGCCGATCGAGGACGTCTTCACGATCACCGGTCGTGGAACCGTTGTCACGGGCCGCGCCGAGCGTGGAACCCTTGCCCTGAACTCCGAGGTTGAAATCGTCGGCATCCGCCCGACGCAGAAGACCATCGTCACGGGTATCGAAATGTTCCACAAGCAGCTCGACGAGGCATGGGCCGGCGAGAACTGTGGTCTTCTTCTTCGTGGCACCAAGCGCGAAGACGTTGAGCGTGGACAGGTTGTTGTGAAGCCGGGTTCAGTTACCCCTCACACCAACTTCGAGGGCACCGCCTACATCCTGTCAAAGGAAGAGGGTGGACGTCACAACCCGTTCTACGCGAACTACCGTCCGCAGTTCTACTTCCGCACCACGGACGTCACCGGCGTCATCACGCTGCCCGAGGGCACCGAGATGGTCATGCCTGGCGACACCACCGAAATGACCGTTGAGCTGATTCAGCCCATCGCCATGGAAGAGGGCCTCGGCTACGCAATCCGTGAGGGTGGCCGCACCGTTGGTGCTGGTACCGTCACCAAGATCATCAAGTAGTTTTTCGCTACTGACGATTCCCTGAAGGGGGTCGGGCCCTTCGGGCCCGGCCCCCTTTTTGTGCGTGGGGCGTATGTCCGTGGCCCGCGCGGTCGCCTGTGCGTGAGGTCGACGACGTCCGGTGCGTAGTCACCTGTACTGGGGTGCGAGCGCGATGCTGCCGGTATATGACGATTCATCATGTTTAGCTAGAGTGGAGTGCACCGTGACAGCATCCCCTCGGTCACGTCCACCGGCGGCCCCAACCCCTCAAGGGGCCGCCGGCTGGGGAGCAGCACGGCGGCGAGGGGGAGCGGGGTCGAGTGGCGATCCCGCCACGCCCAACGCGACACGCCCGGGTTGCATAACGGGGTTCAATCTGTCAGACTCGTCTAGTTCAACATTTCCGTGCTTTAGCGCCGGAATCACTGCCAGGTAGTGCATAGATCACCCTCACTTGAGAGTAGAGCTAGGCCGCGGGCAGCAGAACATCGACTTGGTCGGCAACCCCCAACATTGGCATCGGCCAGAACGTCAGTACATCTGCGCGTTCAGCTCGAGTCACGGGCGGGGGCCGGCAAAGACTTGACAGAAAAATAGTGGTGCGACAGCAAGTGGTGCCCAGCGTTGAAAAACGCTAAGAAGCGCGTCCAATGCGAAGCAATTCGTAAGACGCAAGACAGAGAGTGAGTCAAACATGGCGGGACAGAAGATCCGCATTCGACTTAAGTCATACGACCACGAGGTCATTGACACCTCGGCGCGCAAGATCGTCGACACGGTAACCCGCGCGGGTGCCACGGTTGTCGGCCCCGTGCCGCTTCCGACCGAGAAGAACGTGGTGGCTGTCATCCGTTCCCCTCACAAGTACAAGGACAGCCGGGAGCACTTCGAAATGCGCACCCACAAGCGTCTGATCGACATCATCGACCCGACGCCGAAGGCCGTCGACTCGCTCATGCGACTCGACCTGCCTGCCGACGTCAACATCGAGATCAAGCTCTAAGGGAACGCATGTCTACGCAGAACAAGACCAGCAAGGGTCTGCTCGGCAAGAAGCTTGGCATGACTCAGGTCTGGGACGAGAACAACAAGCTCGTGCCAGTGACCGTTATCGAGATCACCCCGAACGTTGTGACGCAGATTCGCACGCCAGAGGTTGACGGCTACAACGCGGTTCAGATCGCTTATGGCCAGATCGACCCGCGCAAGGTGAACAAGCCGGACGCCGGACACTTCGACAAGGCAGGCGTCACGCCTCGCCGTCACGTCACCGAGGTCCGCACCGCTGACGCATCCGACTACGCACTCGGCCAGGAACTCACCGTTGAAGGCACCTTCGAGGCCGGCCAGAAGGTCGACGTCGTCGGAACCAGCAAGGGTAAGGGCTTCGCCGGTGTCATGAAGCGCCACAACTTCAAGGGTGTCTCCGCATCTCACGGTGCTCACCGCAACCACCGCAAGCCCGGTTCAATCGGTGCTTCGTCGACCCCGAGCCGTGTCTTCAAGGGCATGCGCATGGCCGGTCGTATGGGTGGAGAGCGCGTCACCGTGCTGAACCTCCACGTCCACTCGGTCGACACCGAGAAGGGCCTGCTGCTCGTCAAGGGTGCCGTTCCCGGCGCTCGTGGCCGCATCGTTTTCGTCCGCAACGCAGTGAAGGGAGCGTAGTCCTATGACTGACGCAACTCGGATCGCTACGGTCGACGTTCTCGACACCAAGGGCAAGAAGACCGGAACGGTCGATCTTCCCGCAGAGGTGTTCGACGTCCAGACCAACATCCCGCTCATCCACCAGGTCGTTGTGGCACAGCTTGCTGCAGCCCGCCAGGGAACCCACAAGACCAAGCGTCGTGGTGAAGTTTCCGGTGCAGGCCGCAAGCCGTTCAAGCAGAAGGGAACAGGTCGCGCTCGTCAGGGCTCGATCCGCGCCCCTCAGATGCGTGGTGGTGGCATCGTTCACGGTCCAGTGCCCCGCGACTACTCGCAGCGCACCCCCAAGAAGATGATTGCTGCTGCCCTCCGTGGCGCACTCTCCGACCGCGCACGCGGTGAGCGTATCCACGTCGTGGAGACCTTCATCGTCGCCGAGGAACGTGTCACCAAGGCAACCACCGAGTACCTGGCACAGGTTGCGAACTCGGAGAACGTCCTCATCGTTCTCGAGCGTGACGACGTGCTCAGCTACAAGGCTGTCCGCAACATCCCATCCGTTCACGTCATCAACTACGACCAGCTGAACGCGTACGACGTTCTCGTCTCGGACGACATCATCTTCACCAAGGCCGCGTTCGACGCTTTCGTCGCCGGTCCGGTCAAGGGCAAGTCGGTCAAGGCTGTTGCTTCGTCGGCTGACGTCACTGAGGAGGCCTAGTCATGTCCAACATTCACAAGGACCCGCGCGACATCATCATCTCGCCGGTGGTCTCCGAGAAGAGCTACGGCTTGATCGACGAGGGTAAGTACACCTTCGTTGTCGACCCGCGTTCGAACAAGACCGAGATCAAGCTCGCGATCGAGAAGATCTTCAAGGTCGAGGTCGCAAGTGTCAACACACTGAACCGCACCGGCAAGACTCGTCGTACCAAGTTCGGTATGGGCAAGCGCAAGGACACCAAGCGCGCGATCGTGACGCTCAAGTCCGGTTCCATCGACATCTTCACGGCTGTCGGCTAAGGGGCGTAAGGAAAAACTATGGCTATTCGCAAATACAAGCCCACGACACCTGGTCGTCGCGGATCGAGCGTTTCTGATTTCGCTGAAATCACCCGCTCGACCCCGGAGAAGTCGCTTCTGCGTCCGCTCTCCAAGACCGGTGGTCGCAACAACCAGGGCCGCATCACGACCCGTCACATCGGTGGTGGCCACAAGCGCCAGTACCGCGTTATCGACTTCCGTCGTAACGACAAAGACGGCGTCAACGCCCGCGTCGCTCACATCGAGTACGACCCCAACCGCACGGCTCGCATCGCGCTCCTGCACTACGTTGACGGCACCAAGCGCTACATCCTGGCTCCCAACAAGCTCGCACAGGGCGACGTTGTTGAGTCGGGCGCAAGCGCTGACATCAAGCCGGGCAACAACCTGCCGCTGAAGAACATCCCAACGGGTACCGTCATCCACGCAATCGAATTGCGTCCGGGTGGAGGCGCCAAGATGGCTCGTTCAGCAGGCGCATCGGTTCGTCTCGTCGCCAAGGATGGCCCCTACGCGCAGCTTCGTCTGCCGTCCGGTGAAATCCGCAACGTCGACGCACGCTGCCGCGCAACCATCGGCGAGGTCGGCAACGCCGAGCAGTCGAACATCAACTGGGGTAAGGCCGGCCGCAGCCGCTGGAAGGGCATCCGCCCGACCGTGCGTGGTGTCGCCATGAACCCGGTCGACCACCCGCACGGTGGTGGTGAGGGCAAGACCTCCGGTGGACGTCACCCGGTCAGCCCGTGGGGTCAGAAAGAAGGCCGCACCCGCCACCCGAACAAGGAAAGCGACAAGCTCATCGTTCGTCGCCGTACCGCCACCAAGAAGCGTAAGTAGGAGTTGTAGAAGATGCCACGCAGTCTTAAGAAGGGCCCCTTCGTTGATGACCACCTGCTCCGCAAGGTGGTTCGCGCGAACGAGGCCAACAGCAAAAACGTCATCAAGACCTGGTCGCGCCGTTCGATGATTGTCCCCAACATGCTTGGGCACACCATCGCGGTGCACGACGGTCGCAAGCACATCCCGGTGTTCATCACCGAGTCGATGGTCGGGCACAAGCTCGGCGAGTTTGCACCCACCCGC
Source organism: Mycetocola zhujimingii (assembly GCF_003065425.1). Lineage (NCBI taxonomy): Bacteria > Bacillati > Actinomycetota > Actinomycetes > Micrococcales > Microbacteriaceae > Mycetocola > Mycetocola zhujimingii. The sequence goes on along the minus strand of NZ_CP026949.1, from coordinate 2,410,926 downwards.
ACCTTCCGTGGACACGTGAAGGATGACAAGAAGGGTCGTCGCCGCTAACGCGGTGACGAAAAGGAGGAGAGAAATGGTGGAGTCAGTCGCACGAGTGCGTCACATCCGCGTCACCCCCATGAAGGCCCGCCGCGTCGTCAACATGATCCGCGGAAAGCAGGCCACTGAGGCCTTGGCCATTCTGAAGTTCGCACCGCAGGGTGCATCAGAGCCCGTCTACAAGCTGGTTGCTTCTGCCATCGCGAACGCTCGCGTCAAGGCAGACAAGGACAACCAGTTCCTCGACGAGCAGGACCTGTACATCGCCAAGGCATTCGTTGATGAGGGCACGACCCTCAAGCGCTTCCAGCCGCGTGCACAGGGCCGGGCATTCCAGATTCTGAAGCGCACCAGCCACATCACTGTTGTGCTCGCCACTCCTGAGGAGGGTACGAAGTAATGGGTCAGAAAGTAAATCCATACGGCTTCCGCCTCGGCATCACCACCGACCACGTGTCGCGCTGGTTTTCCGACAGCACCAAGCCTGGCCAGCGTTACAGCGACTACGTTGCTGAAGACGTCAAGATCCGTCGACTGCTCGGCACCTCGCTTGACCGCGCCGGTGTCTCGCGTATCGAGATCGAGCGCACCCGTGACCGTGTCCGCGTCGACATTCACACCGCCCGTCCGGGCATTGTGATCGGTCGCCGTGGCGCCGAGGCTGAGCGGATTCGCACAGACCTCGAGAAGCTCACGGGCAAGCAGATCCAGCTGAACATCCTCGAGGTCAAGAACCCAGAGGCTGACGCCCAGCTGGTTGCACAGGGCATCGCCGAGCAGCTCTCCGCACGTGTGGCATTCCGCCGCGCAATGCGTAAGGGCCTGCAGGGCGCCCAGCGCGTCTCGACTGTCAAGGGTGTCCGCATCCAGGTCTCCGGCCGCCTCGGCGGCGCCGAGATGAGCCGTTCGGAGTTCTACCGCGAAGGCCGTGTGCCACTGCACACGCTCCGCGCGAACATCGACTACGGCTTCTACGAGGCAAAGACCACCTTCGGCCGCATCGGCGTGAAGGTCTGGATCTACAAGGGCGACATCACCAACAAGGAACTCGCTCGCGAGCAGGCAAACGCTAAGTCGAGCCGCCCGGAGCGCAGTGACCGTCCGCGTCGTGCACCTCGTGCGGACGCTCCGGTTGCAGAAGGGGCTACGGCTTAATCATGCTTATTCCACGTCGTGTCAAGCACCGCAAGCAGCACCGTCCACACCGCACTGGCCAGGCCACCGGTGGAACCGTTGTCAGCTTCGGCGAGTACGGCATTCAGGCCCTCACCCCCGCTTATGTGACCAACCGTCAGATCGAGTCCGCTCGAATCGCGATGACGCGTCACATCAAGCGTGGTGGAAAGGTCTGGATCAACATCTACCCCGACCGTCCGCTCACCAAGAAGCCTGCTGAAACCCGCATGGGTTCCGGTAAGGGTTCACCCGAGTGGTGGGTCGCGAACGTCAAGCCCGGCCGTGTGCTCTTCGAGGTTGCCGGTGTCCCAGAGACACTCGCCCGCGAGGCACTGACCCGTGCAATCCACAAGCTGCCTCTCAAGGCACGCATCATCAAGCGCGAGGAGGGCGACGCATAATGGCGATCGGTTCCAAGGAGCTCACCCCCGTTGAGCTCGACACATTTGAAGACGAACGTCTTGTCGACGAGCTGCGCAAGGCCAAGGAAGAGCTGTTCAACCTGCGCTTCCAGTCGGCCACCGGCCAGCTCGAGACCCACGGCCGCCTGCGCGCCGTGAAGCGCGACATCGCTCGTATCTACACGGTCATCCGTGAGCGCGAGCTCGGAATCCGGGCCACCCCGGTTGCCGTTGAAGTCGAGGCTCCGGTCAAGGCTGCGAAGAAGACCAAGAAGAAGGATGCCGTTGAAGCGGCACCCGAAACCGAGACTGAGGAGGCCAAGTAATGGCTAAGTCTGACGCTAAGGGCGCAGCACCCTCGACTGAGGCTGAGGCCGTTGTTCGTGGCTACCGCAAGACGGCACGTGGATACGTCATCAGCGACCGCATGGACAAGACCATCACGGTTGAGGTCGAAGACCGCGTAAAGCACCCGCTTTACGGCAAGGTCATCCGCCGCACCTCCAAGAGGAAGGTGCACGACGAGCTCAACGGCGCCGGCATCGGTGACCTGGTTCTGATCAGCGAGACCCGCCCGCTCAGCGCCACAAAGCGCTGGCGCCTGGTCGAGATCCTCGAGAAGGCCAAGTAAGCCCCCGGGCTTTACTTGTCAGAAGGAGTTAGAAAATGCTTCAGCAGGAATCCAGAGTCAAGGTTGCCGACAACACCGGCGCCAAGGAGCTTCTCACCATTCGTGTTCTCGGCGGATCCGGCCGGCGTTACGCCAGCCTCGGCGACACCATCGTTGCGACCGTCAAGGACGCAATCCCCGGCGGAAACGTCAAGAAGGGTGACGTCGTCAAGGCAGTCATCGTTCGCACCAAGAAGGAAGTTCGTCGTCAGGACGGCTCCTACATCAAGTTCGATGAGAACGCAGCAGTGATTTTGAAGAACGACGGCGACCCCCGCGGTACCCGTATCTTCGGACCGGTCGGTCGCGAGCTTCGCGACAAGAAGTTCATGAAGATCGTCTCGCTGGCACCGGAGGTTATTTAGTCATGGCGAAGATCAAAAAGGGCGACCTCGTCCAGGTCATCTCTGGCGCAACCCAGGCTCGCGGCGGTTCACGCGGCAAGCAGGGTCGTGTCATCCAGGTCCTGGTCGAGAAGAACCGCGTCATCGTTGAGGGCGTCAACTACGTCACCAAGCACGTCCGCCAGGGTCAGACCCAGCGCGGAACGAAGACCGGTGGCGTCGAGACCCACGAGGCTCCGATCCACATCTCGAATGTGGCTCTCGTTGACCCCGAGACCAAGAAGCCGACGCGAGTCGGACACCGCAACGAGCAAGTAACGAAGAACGGCGTCACCAAGACGGTCCGTGTTCGTTACGCCAAGAAGTCAGGTAAGGACCTCTAATGACTGACACGGCAGTGGCGGCTGGCAAAATCCAGCCCCGCCTCAAGGAAAAGTACAAGGCAGAGATCCAGGAGCAGCTGCTCAAGGAACTCGGCCTGACCAACGTGCACCAGATTCCGACACTCACCAAGATCGTCGTGAACATGGGTGTCGGTGAGGCAGCCCGCGATGGAAAGATCATCGATGGCGCTGTTGCCGACCTGACCAAGATCACCGGTCAGAAGCCACAGGTCACCAAGGCCCGCAAGTCCATCGCACAGTTCAAGCTGCGCGAAGGTCAGCCCATCGGCGCCCACGTCACGCTTCGTGGCGACCGCATGTGGGAGTTCCTGGACCGCCTGCTGAGCCTCGCTCTCCCGCGAATCCGCGACTTCCGCGGCCTCAGCCCGAAGCAGTTCGACGGCACCGGCAACTACACGTTCGGTCTGACCGAGCAGTCGATGTTCCACGAAATCGACCAGGACAAGATCGACCGCGTACGCGGAATGGACATCACCGTTGTTACGACGGCGAAGTCCGACGAGCAGGGTCGCGCGCTCCTCAAGGCGCTCGGATTCCCCTTCACGTCAACAGACTCAGCAAAGTAACTGTAGAGTGGGTCGGTTGCTTGCAGCCGGCCCGCACTGCGGTTGCCCACAACTGAAGATTTCTCTCGCACGGTTGCGCCGGCACTCATTTGTTTGACAAATCGGTGTCCGGCGCACTCGAGCGTGGAGATCAGGGGGGCGGAGCATCCGTTTCTCCCCTAACCACCACAGGTCGTCATTCGTGTAACGGGTGAACGAAACCTGGTGAACCGAAGGAAATAACACATGACAATGACAGATCCGGTCGCAGACATGCTGACCAGACTGCGCAACGCGAACTCGGCGCACCACGACACCGTGTCCATGCCGCACTCGAAGCTCAAGAGCCACATCGCAGAGATCCTCACGTCAGAGGGCTACATCTCCGGATGGGAAGTTGCTGACGCCCGCGTCGGACAGACCCTGACGCTGAACCTCAAGTTCGGCCCGAACCGCGAGCGCTCCATCGTGGGCATCAAGCGTGTCTCGAAGCCAGGCCTCCGCGTGTACGCAAAGTCGACGGAGATCCCCAAGGTTCTCGGCGGCCTCGGCGTCGCCATCCTGTCCACCTCCTCTGGTCTGCTTACAGACCGTCAGGCTGAGAAGAAGGGCGTAGGCGGAGAAATTCTCGCTTACGTGTGGTAGCCAGATATGTCGCGTATTGGAAGACTTCCCATTGAGATCCCCGCAGGGGTCACAGTTTCGGTCGACGGTTCAGCCGTCACCGTCCAGGGCCCGAAGGGTGAGCTCGCGCTGAACGTCGCAAGCCCCATCGAGGTCAAGGTTGAGGATGGCCAGGTTCTGGTCACTCGCCCCGACGACGAGCGTGAATCACGTTCGCTCCACGGACTCACCCGCACACTCATCAGCAACCAGATCGTCGGCGTAACCCAGGGCTACACCAAGGGCCTTGAGGTTGTCGGAACCGGTTACCGCGTTGCCCAGAAGGGCGGCTCTGTTGAGTTCGCGCTCGGCTTCTCGCACCCGGTCCTGATCGACCCGCCTGCCGGCATCACACTCACCGTTGAGGGCAACAACAAGCTCACGGTGTCTGGTATCGACAAGCAGGCCGTCGGCGAGGCTGCTGCCAACATTCGTAAGATTCGCAAGCCTGAGCCGTACAAGGGCAAGGGTGTGCGTTACGCCGGCGAGATTGTTCGCCGCAAGGCCGGAAAGGCTGGTAAGTAACCATGGCCGTAAAGTCCAAGTCGGCTGCGCGTGACCGTCGTCACGCGCGCCTCCGTAAGAAGATCGCGGGAACAGCGGCTCGTCCGCGTCTCGTTGTGACCCGTTCGGCTCGTCACGTATTCGTGCAGGTCGTCGACGACAGCAAGGGTTTCACCCTCGCGTCGGCATCGACCCTCGAAACTGACCTCCGTACCTTTGACGGTGACAAGACCGCAAAGGCCAAGAAGGTCGGCGAGCTCGTTGCAGAGCGTGCGAAGAGCGCCGGCATCGAAGAAGTCGTTTTTGACCGCGGTGGCAACCGTTACGCGGGTCGCGTCGCGGCAATCGCCGAAGGTGCTCGAGAGGGTGGGTTGAACCTGTGAGTGATGTACAGAAGACCGAGGTTGCAGCTGCTGCTGAGCTGCCAGCCGTCGAAAAGCCGGTCGAAACTGCAGCCGGTACCGAGAGCTCGGGTCGCACCGATGCTCGCGACAGCCGCCGTGGCGGTCGTGGCGAGCGTAACCAGGGCCGCGAGCGTAACAGCCGCGACGCTGACAAGAACCAGTTCCTCGAGCGCGTCGTCACCATCAACCGTGTCTCCAAGGTCGTCAAGGGTGGTCGTCGCTTCAGCTTCACCGCTCTCGTCGTCGTCGGAGACGGCAACGGAATGGTCGGCGTCGGCTACGGCAAGGCTCGCGAAGTGCCTCTCGCCATCTCCAAGGGCGTCGAGGAAGCGAAGAAGAACTTCTTCCGCGTTCCCCGCGTCGGCTCGACCATCCCGCACCCCGTCCAGGGTGAGGCAGCCGCAGGTGTTGTTCTCCTGCGTCCGGCTGCTGCGGGTACCGGTGTTATCGCCGGTGGTCCCGTCCGTGCCGTCCTTGAGTGTGCAGGCATCCACGACGTTCTCAGCAAGTCGCTCGGTTCGTCGAACACCATCAACATCGTTCACGCGACAGTTACCGCGTTGAAGATGCTCGAAGAGCCTCGCGCCGTTGCCGCACGCCGTGGCAAGGAGTACTCCGAGATTGCTCCTGCCAAGCTGCTGCAGGTCGAGGCCCAGGCCGCTGCCAAGGCAGCCGCAAAGGTAGGTGCGTAATGGCTTCATTGCGAATCACGCAGATCAAATCCAAAATTAGTGAGAAGCAGAACCAGCGCGACACTCTGCGCAGCCTGGGACTTAAGCGAATCGGCGCTGTGGTTGTCCGTGAGGACAACTCGCAGAACCGTGGCTACGTCAACACTGTTGCTCACCTCGTCAAGGTTGAGGAGATCGACTAATGGCTGACAAGAAAGACGTCACCGAGGAGACCGCCAAGAAGGCTCCCGCGAAGAAGGCCGCTGCAAAGACGGCTGACGCAAAGGCGCCCGCTGCCAAGAAGGCTCCTGCGAAGAAGGCGCCTGCCAAGGCGGCTTCGACCAAGGCAGCTTCGACCAAGGCTGCTTCCACCAAGGCCGAGTCCGTAGCAGCTGACGCCCCCGTGGCGAAGGCTCCTGCCCGCAAGGCCCCCGCGAAGAAGGCGGAGGAGTCCGCTCCCCGCCCGCAGGTGCTCAAGGTCCACCACCTTCGTCCCGCTGAGGGCTCGAAGAAGGACCGCCAGCGCGTCGGCCGCGGTGAAGGCTCCAAGGGTAAGACTGCAGGTCGTGGTACCAAGGGTACGAAGGCTCGTTACTCGGTTCGTCCCGGCTTCGCCGGTGGCCAGCTGCCCCTGCACATGCGTGCTCCGAAGCTGCGCGGGTTCAAGAACCCGTTCCGCGTCGAGTACCAGGTTGTGAACCTTGAGCGTCTCGCTGAGCTCTACCCGAAGGGCGGCGACGTCACAGTTGCCGACCTCGTAGCCAAGGGTGCTGTTCGCAAGAACGAGAAGGTCAAGGTCCTCGGAAACGGCGACATCGACGTGAAGCTGAACATCTCGGTAGACAAAGTCTCCGGGTCAGCTGAGCAGAAGATCGTTGCTGCTGGCGGCTCTGTAAAGTAAAACAAAAGACGCCGGTCGAGCGCTCGCCCCTAGCGAGCAGGTCACCGATTGTTCGACAGGCCCGGTAATCGAGTAGATTCGATTGCCGGGCCTGTTCGATACGGGGCCATCAACCGGCAATAAGAGCCGAATTCTTCGGCTCGAAAACCAGGAGGCCTTTTTTGTTTAGCGCCGTTGCGCGGATCTTCCGCACTCCAGACCTTCGACGGAAGATCGGGTTCACACTGGGCATCATCGCCCTGTATCGCCTTGGTTCATTCGTTCCAGCACCGTTCGTCGACTTCGGCAACGTCCAGGCCTGCCTGGCGCAGAACCAGGGGACCTCCGGCCTCTACGAACTTGTCAACCTCTTCTCCGGCGGAGCCCTGCTCCAGCTCTCGATCTTCGCGCTCGGGATCATGCCGTACATCACAGCGTCGATCATCGTGCAGTTGCTGCGCGTCGTGATCCCGCACTTCGAGACGCTCCATAAAGAAGGCCAGTCCGGCCAGGGCAAGCTCACCCAGTACACCAGGTACCTCACCATCTTCCTCGGCATCCTGCAGTCGACGACGCTCATCACCGTCGCGAGGTCGGGGGCGCTGTTCGGCACGAACGCGAGCGCCGAGTGCAGCCAGCTGCTGACCAACGACACCTGGTACGCCGTCCTTCTCATGGTCATCACCATGACGGCCGGTACCGGGCTCATCATGTGGTTCGGTGAAATGATCACCGAGCGCGGCATCGGCAACGGAATGTCGCTGCTGATCTTCACCTCGATCGCTGCAACCTTCCCCAGCTCGCTCGGTTCGATCTGGGCTGCGAAGGGCTTCGAGACGTTCCTGCTCGTCCTCGCGGTCGGAATCGTGATCATGATGCTCGTGGTCTTCGTTGAACAGTCGCAGAGACGCATCCCTGTTCAGTATGCGAAGCGGATGGTGGGACGCCGCACATACGGTGGCAACAACACCTACATTCCGATCAAGGTCAACATGGCCGGTGTCGTGCCCGTGATCTTTGCGTCGTCGCTCCTGTACCTGCCCGCGCTGATCGCCCAGTTCAACACCCCGGCTGCTGGCCAGGAGCCAGCCGCGTGGGTCACCTGGGTGACGAACTACCTCGTGCAGGGCGACCACCCGCTGTACATGGCGCTGTACTTCCTGCTCATCGTCGGCTTCACCTACTTCTACGTCGCCATCACCTTCAACCCGGAGGAAGTGGCAGACAACATGAAGAAGTACGGTGGCTTCATCCCCGGTATCCGTGCGGGCCGGCCGACGGCCGAGTACCTCGACTACGTGCTCACCCGCGTGACCCTGCCCGGCTCGGTCTACCTCGGACTCGTCGCTCTCATCCCGCTGGTCGCCCTTGCGCTGGTTGGCGCAAATGCCAACTTCCCGTTCGGTGGCGCGTCGATCCTCATCATCGTCGGCGTCGGGCTCGAGACCGTCAAACAAATCGATTCACAGCTGCAACAGCGTCACTACGAAGGACTTCTCCGATGACCCGCCTCTTGATCGTCGGTCCTCCCGGTGCAGGAAAAGGAACCCAGGCCGCCATCATCGCCGAGACGTTCGGAATCCCGGCCATCTCGACGGGCGACATCTTTCGCGCGAACATCAAGGACGGGACCGAACTCGGGATGAAAATCCAGGAGATCGTGTCGAGCGGTTCATACGTTCCCGATTCGCTCACCAACGAAATCGTGCGCGACCGGCTCCACCAGGACGACGCGAGCGAGGGATTCCTCCTCGACGGTTACCCCCGTACCGTCGACCAGGTGCACGAGCTTGACTCGATCCTCGCCGAAACCGGAGCTGAGCTCGACGCCGTTGTGCGTCTGGTGGCCGACCCGGATGAGGTTGTCGCGAGGCTGCTCAAGCGGGCCTCGGAACAGGGTCGTGCCGATGACACCGAAGATGTGATCAGGCACCGCCAGGACGTCTACCAGGACCAGACGGAACCGGTCATCGCCGCATACGCCGAGCGTGGACTCGTCATCGACGTCGACGGGCTCGGCCCCGTTGGCGAGGTTGCGGCCCGCGTCAGGGATGCACTCGCTGCCCGGGGGATCGCCGTCACCGTCTGACCGGATCGTCCGAGTAGAACAACAAGAAACACACGAAATGCTGCGCAAGTCCATTTACAAAACCCCAGCCCAGCTTCGCCTCATGGTGGAGCCGGGACTCGCGACGGCCGCATCGCTCGCCGCGGCTCGGCAGACGATCGCTGTCGGTCGGACAACCCTCGAGATCGACGCGGCGGCTGAAGCCGCGATCGTCGCGCTCGGTGGCCAGCCGAACTTCAAGCTGGAGCCGGGGTACAACCACACGATCTGCGCCTCGGTCAACGAGGAAGTCGTGCACGGAATCCCGAACGGGCGTCGCCTGGAACCGGGCGATATCCTCTCGGTGGACAGCGGCGCGATCCTGGGCGGCTGGAACGGCGACGCCGCGATCAGTGTTGTCCTGCCCGACCCGTCACGCCCACAGCTCGTTGCCGAGCGGCAGAAGCTTTCCGACGTCACCGAGGGCTCGCTCTGGGCCGGTATCGCGCGGCTCGCAAGGGCCCGATACCTCAACGAGGTCGGTGAGGCGGTCGAGGAGTATGTCGAGAAGCGCGGAAGCTACGGCATCCTCACGGACTACGTTGGCCACGGCATCGGAAGGGCGATGCATGAATCACCGCCCGTGTTCAACTACCGGGTCAGGCAGAAGGGCCCTGAGGTGAAACCGGGGCTGGTGGTCGCCATCGAGCCGATGGTCGTGCTCGGAGGCATCGACACCCACACTCGCGACGACGACTGGACGGTCGCCACCGACGACGGCCTGGCAGCTGCCCACTGGGAGCACAGCGTTGCGGTGCACAAGGACGGAATCTGGGTCCTGACCGCCGAGGATGGGGGAGCAGCCGGGCTTGCCCCGTTCGGCGTCACCCCAACGCCCATCGCCTGACGCCGGTTGTGCGGCTAGTGTCGATGACATGACTCGACTCGTGCTGCTGATCGATCCGATCCCGGAGGACCGGGCCGCCACCGACGCCGTACTCAGTGCGTCACTGACGTTCGTAGCCGAGAACGAGCCCATTCTCACCGCGTTCGACGCCGCGGCGGCACGTGGTGACGGAGTGTTTGAGACCCTCGGAGCGAACGACGGCCGGGCCCGCGGTATCGAGGCCCACCTCGCCAGGCTGACCGGCTCCGCGCACAAGCTGGACCTGCCCGCACCCAATCACGACCAGTGGCGGGCAGCCATCGCCGCATTGCTCGACGCGCTTCCGAGTGTCGGGCAGGCATCAATCCGGCTCACCATCACCCGCGGAACCGGCCAGGGCGGACCAACCTGCTGGGCGACGGCGACGCCGATCACCGGTGACTTTCCCGAGCGGGAGAACGGGGTGAAAGTCGTTACCCTGAGCCGGGGATATGCCAACGACGTCGGCGAGGCAAGCCCCTGGCTGCTCGTCGGGGCCAAGACGCTGTCCTACGCCATCAACATGGCCGCGCTTCGCGAAGCTCAGCGGCGCGGGGCGGACGATGCCGTGTTTACGTCGACAGATGGGTTCGCTCTGGAAGCACCGACATCGACGCTGCTCCTCAGGCAGGGAAACACCATAGTCACCCCGGTCATCCAGCACGGGATTCTGGCCGGTACCACCCAGGCCGACCTGTTCGCGCACCTCGAAGGTGATGGCTTCGAGTGCGTCTACCGCAAGGTCGAGATAGCTGAGCTGCAGCGGTCGGATGCGCTCTGGCTGGTGTCGAGCGTCCGGCTCGCCGTACCGGTCACCGAGGTCGACGGCACAGAGATACCGACCGACCGTGGACTGACCAGGCAACTGAACGCTGCGTTGCTTGCCTGAGGTCAGGAGTCCATGGTGTGGACGAGTTCGTCGATGAACGCGGCGAAGTCCGTCGACTTGCGGATGATGCGCTGAACGTCCTCGCGGTCTGAGAAGACCTCGACGAACTGATCGAACACCGTCTGGAAGCTCGCGCGCCCCGCTTCGCTGAACGCGATGAGCGCGACAACGTTCACGCGATTGTCGCCCCACGGCATGCTCGATTCGTTCACGGCGATCGCAATCGACGTGGTGGATGCCGTCATCGCCATCGCGTGCGGAACCGCGAGCGAATCGGTAAAGGCGGTCGACGACATCCGTTCGCGCTCGATGGCACCCTCGATGTAGCTGTCGTCGATGATGCCGCGATCGCGCATGAGTTCACCGAGGGTGCGGATCATGGATTCTTCGTCGCTGGCCTGAACGTTGCGGAGAAAGAGAGCGCTATCGAAATAGCGGAGAACGTCGTCCTTGATGAGTGCTCGGCGGCGTACGCGTTTCAGCCGGGCGATCGCCTGGCGCACCCGGTCGGCATCCGCATCGGTGAAGAACGGCTGCACGGTGAGGATCGAGTCGGATGGCACGGGAGGCTCGATGGTGGTGAGCACGATATCTGCGTCGAGGTCGTTCCACGCGACGTCGCTCCGCGTGACGACCTTCACGACCTCGAGGGTGTCGCCGAGAAGGATCATGACGCGGTCGCGAAGCATGAGGTGCATGTCGTAATAGTTCGGGCAGACGATCACACAGCGCATCAGCTCGTCGCGCCTGACCTGCTGTTGAAGGTGAGCGCCGACGTGCATGGCAATGTATGCGATCTCGTCGTCATTGATCTCGATGGATCCCTGGCGTTGCAGTTGACTCGCGATGAACACGGCGAGTTCGTAGATCATCGGGTACGACGTCTTGATACTCCGCGCGAGCGGGTTGCGGGAGTACGAGCGTTCCTGCGCCCGGCGAAGCAGGTTCTGCACGTGCAGGGTCAGCCTCGTGATGAAATCTTCATCGCTGAGGTCAACGAGATACTCGTTGCCGGCGGAGAGCACGATGGAACGCACGGTTTCGAGGTCGGACGAGTCGAGGTACCCCGGGTGCGCAGCGGTACCATCGGTGGCGTCAGCGGCCTGGACGCCCCTCGTCGCGAGGAGATACGCGAGATACTCGACGTCTGCAGCGCCGAGCCTCGTGCCGAGGGATGCCTCGATGAGAGCGCCAAGCCGGCGCGACAGCTCGGTGGATGCCTCGTCGGGCTGCGACGCGGGCGCCTTGACCTGCTGGTCTTTCGACACCCGGTCCACGGCGATCGCAATATGCAGCAGGACGTTGTCGATGCCGTAGTCGTTGAGGAGATAACCGAGGTCGGTGAGCATCGCGAGCAGGTCGGTCTTGAACCCGCTGAGGTTGTGTGCCGAGAATTCGCGCTGGATCGCCTCGAGTTCAATCAGCCCACGTTCGGTTTCGTCACGGAACATGCGACTGAGCAAGCGGCGTCTTGCGAGCTCGCTGCCGCTGAGCATCACTGTGCTTCCGGATCTGACGAGCGTCAACTCCGCTTCGGAGAGGAGAAGCCTGACCCGCGAAAGATCCGCCTCGACGGTGGACTCAGAGACGTACAGCGCCGCCGCAAGCTCAAAGACATCGAGGCCGTCAGGGCTGTCGACGAGCCGACGCACGATCGAGTACAGGCGGGCACGGGGGGTCTCGGTCTGCGGCTCAGCCGCGCCCTGCCGGAACGCCGCCCAGGCGTCAAGGGAAATCCGGTACCCTTGCGGCCCGCCCGAGATGAGGTCGAGTCCTGCAGCCCGTTCCTTGAGCGCGGTCACGTAATTCCTCACGCTGCGCGTGGTCACGCCAAGCGCATCTGCCAGTTCGGCCGCGGTCACCCAGGTGTCGGCGCGCGCGAGATACCAGGCGATGCGGTCTTGTTTCTCGCGTGTCACGTGCAACTCCTGTCGAACCCGAGTCCGCGATGGCCGGTCCCGACTCCAGTCAACGTTACCCTTGAGCGGGCCGACTTCGTCCATTTTGTGCGTGAAAGCCCCTCCCGCTTTCCTACCCCGCGGAAGAGAACCTGGTGGCAATCATCGTCGGAACTCGGAATGCTTGACAAGCTGGCCATTTCCCGGCGTAGATTTCCACAGCAAGCAGATTTCCACAGCAAGATTGTCGACGGAGGCGGATCAATGAAGATCCTCGTAGTGTGCGGTGCGGGAGCGTCCAGCACGTTTGTCGCCCAGCGCGTCAGAAAAGCCGCCATGGCGAGAAAGATCGATGTCTCCGCTACAGCCTGTCCACTCACTGCGTTCGATGCGCAGAGCGCGGGCGCTGATGTCGTTCTCGTCGGACCCCACCTGACCTCGCACGTCGACATCATCCGTGCGACAGCGCACTCGCGAGGTGTGGCCGTCGCGGTCATGCCCGCCTCAGTCTTCTCGTCGCCGGCTGGCGACGAAGCCCTCGACCTTGCTCTTTCTGCTGCCGGAGCACGGTCAACACGTGAGGGAACACACAGGCAAGCGACGGAGGAAACACTTCATGGCTGAACGCACCGTTCGAATCGGTTCATCTCACGGTCTCCACGCCCGTCCCGCGAAGCTGTTCACACAGGCGGCCGCGGCTTCCGGAGCGAATGTCACCATCGCCAAGGGAAGTGGCAAGCCGGTCAACGCCTCGAGCATCCTCGGCGTGATCTCGCTCGGTGTTGACTTCGGCGACTACGTGACGCTCACCGCAGACGGCACCAACGCCGATGCTGTGCTCGACCAACTCGTGGAGCTTCTTGTGACGGACCATGACGAATAAAAGATCGACGAGCCGAGGAGAGCAGTCATGACAGTGACAGGAACACACACAACACTGCAGGGCACCGGGATCGGACAGGGTGTGGTCGTCGGTGTCGTCGCCCGCATGTCTGAGCCATTGCCCGAGCCGCAGGACACACCAAGCACGAAGTCCGTCGAGGACGAAGCCGGACGCGCGAGGGCATCGCTCAGCGTTGTCGCGCGCGACCTGGAAGAACGGGGAAAGTCCGCAGGGGGCACCGCTCGCGACGTGCTCGAAGCACAGGCGATGATGGCGGAGGACCCGACACTGTCCGACATCATCGACGAGAGCCTTGCTCGGGGGATCACCGCCGAGCGCGCCGTCTTCGAGGCGTTTGCAAGCTTCCGCGACCAGCTTGCCGCCATGGGCGGTTACCTGGGGGAGCGCGCCGCCGACCTGGACGATGTCTCCCAGCGCGTGATCGCCGACCTCTCCGGCGTGCCCGCTCCCGGCGTGCCGAACCCCGACCACCCGTTCGTGCTCGTAGCTCGCGACCTCGCGCCGGCTGACACCGCGCTTCTCGACCTCGACAAGGTCCTCGGCCTCGTCACCAGCGATGGCGGACCGACGTCACACACGGCGATCCTCGCCCGCGAGAAGTCAATCGTCGCCGTTGTCGGTACCGCGGATGTCTCGACGCTCGCCGACGGGACAACGGTCATCGTCGACGCCGCTGCGGGCACTGTGACAGCGTCACCGAGCGACGACGAGGTCGCCGCAGCCGAAAGCCGCATCGCCGAGCGCGAAGCTGCAGCGGTCGCACCGGTGACGCCGGGTGCGCTGAAGGACGGGACTCTGATCCCGCTCCTCGCCAACCTCGGTTCATCCGAAGGCGCGCAAGCCGCAGCGGATGCGGGGGCTGAGGGTGTCGGACTGTTCCGCACCGAGTTCCTCTTCCTCGATGCCGGTGGTTCCGCGCCAACGGTCGCCCAGCAGCGTGAGCACTACACGCGACTGCTGCAGGCGTTCCCCGGCAAGAAGGTCGTCGTCCGCGTGCTTGACGCCGGAGCGGACAAGCCGTTGCCCTTCCTCAACGATGTGCACGAGGAGAACCCGGCACTCGGCCTCCGCGGATTGCGCGCCCTTCGGGCCAGCGAGGACATCCTGCGCGAGCAGCTCACCGCGCTCGCCGAAGCCGATAAGGCAACCGAAGCCGACCTGTGGGTCATGGCACCCATGGTGTCGACGGTCGAAGAGACGAAGTACTTCGTCGCTATCGCCCGCGAATACGGCATCAAGACGGCCGGTGTGATGGTCGAAGTGCCGTCGCTCGCGCTCCTCGCCCCCCAGGTCCTCGCCGCCAGCGACTTTGCGTCGATCGGCACCAACGACCTGACCCAGTACACGCTTGCCGCTGACCGGATGCTCGGCTCGGTAGCAGCGCTCCAGGACCCGTGGCACCCCGCCGTGCTTCGTCTCGTCGGAGAGGTCGGCGCTGCCGGCGCCTCGACAGGCAAGCCCGTCGGAATCTGCGGTGAGGCGGCGGCTGACCCGCTCCTCGCCGTCGTGCTCGTTGGGCTCGGGGCGACCACACTGTCCATGTCCACCCCGGCGCTCGTCGACGTACGAGCGTCCCTCCTGAAATACACCATCGACGAGGCCCGAAAGCTCGCCGAGATCGCCCTGGCCGCCGATGGCGCGGCCGAAGCCCGTGCAGCGGTTGCCGCCGCTGCACTCACCCTGAAAGAGGAACAATCATGACAACGACGACGTCGTCGACACCGACCAAGAAGGCAGGGGGTGCACGGGTTCGCGTTCAGCGATTCGGCACCTTCCTCTCCGGCATGGTCATGCCAAACATCCCGGCGTTCATCGCGTGGGGGCTGATCACCGCCCTGTTCATCCCGGACGGCTGGACGCCCAACGAGCAGATCGCCAGCATGGTTGCTCCGATCCTCTACTTCCTGCTTCCGCTCCTGATCGCCAACACCGGCGGTCGGATGATCTACGACCAGCGAGGCGGCGTCGTCGCGACGATCGCGACCATGGGAATCATTACGGCGACCATGGGAGACCCGGTCTTCAGCGGTTCACCGATGTTCCTCGGCGCCATGATCGCCGGCCCGCTTGCCGCGTGGCTCATGAAGAAGGTCGACAGCATCTGGGAAGGCAAGATCAAGGCCGGCTTTGAGATGCTGGTGAACAACTTCTCGGCCGGTATCCTCGGCGCGATCCTCGCGATCATCGCCTACTTCGGGCTCGCCCCGATCATTCAGGCGATCACAACCGCACTGGGTGCAGCTGTGAACTGGCTCATCGACGCCGGACTCCTGCCGCTCGCGAGCATCCTCATCGAGCCGGCAAAGGTTCTGTTCCTCAACAACGCCATCAACCACGGCGTTCTGACTCCGCTGGCACTCCAGCAGTCTGAGGAAACCGGAAAGAGCATCCTCTTCCTGCTCGAGGCAAACCCCGGTCCAGGACTCGGACTGCTCCTGGCGTTCAGCATCTTCGGCCTTGGCGCTGCGAAGGCGACCGCACCCGGTGCGATCATCATCCAGTTCTTCGGTGGCATCCACGAGATCTACTTCCCGTACGTTCTCTCGAAGCCGATGCTTCTCCTCGCCGTCATCGCGGGTGGAGCCAGCGGTGTCGCAACCAACGCGATTTTCGGATCCGGTCTCGTCAGCGTGGCGTCTCCCGGCAGCATCTTCGCCATTCTCGCCGTGACCGAGCGCAACAGCTTCGTCGGTGTCATCCTCTCGGTCCTGATCGCGGCAGCTGTGTCGTTCGTCGTGGCAGCGATCATCCTGAGGGCATCGCGCAAGCGCGACCTCGCGTCCGGCAACGCCGGTGACATGGGTGCGGCCGTTGCTGCAACCCAGGCCAACAAGGGCAAGCAGAGCTCGGTCCTCGGCGGCCTCGTCACCGAGGGAACCACGGACACCGGTTCGGCAACAGGAACCGGAACGACGACGCTCGTGAAGAACATCGTCTTCGCGTGCGACGCCGGTATGGGCTCGAGCGCCATGGGCGCTTCGGTTCTCCGCAACAAGATCAAGAAGGCCGGCGTTACCGACGTCACTGTGACCAACCAGTCCATTGCGAACCTCAAGGGTGACGCCGATCTCGTCATCACCCACCAGGACCTCACGGACCGGGCACGGGAGAAGTCGCCGAACTCGCAGCACATCTCGGTCGACAACTTCATGAACAGCCCGAAATACGATGACGTCGTCGAACTCGTCAAGCGCAACAACAGCCAGGGAGCCGCCGAATGACCGAATCCATCCTGACACCGGGAAACATCGTCGCCGAGGGCTCGGCGACGACGAAGGAAGAAGCGATCCGCGAGGCCGGTGCGCTCCTGGTCGCCGCCGGCGCGGTCAAGCCGGAGTACGTCGACGCGATGCTGGAGCGCGAGGCATCCGTCTCGACCTACATGGGTAACTTCCTCGCGATTCCCCACGGAACGAACGACGCCAAGGACGCCATCGTGCGTTCGGCGCTGTCGATCGTCCGGTACACGAACCCGATCGACTGGGATGGGGATGAGGTGCGTTTCGCCGTCGGCATCGCCGGGCTCAACAACGAGCACCTCGAGATCCTCTCGAAGATCGCCATCGTGTTCTCGGACGAGGACGAGGTTTCGAAGCTCATCAATGCGGCAGACGCGAACGAACTGTTCGCCCTGCTCGAGGAGGTCAACGCAGAATGAAAGCAGTTCACTTCGGCGCGGGCAACATCGGACGAGGATTCGTCGGTCTGTTGCTCCACGACGCCGGCTATGAAGTTGTCTTCGCCGACGTGAACGCTGAGCTCATCGACGCGTTGAACGCGGCGCCGAGCTACGAGGTGCACGAAGTCGGTGACGGTGGCTCTGATCGCACCGTCACCGGCTACCGTGCCGTCAACAGCGCAACGAACGAGAACGAGCTCATCGCGGAGATTCAGACGGCCGACGTCGTCACGACGGCGGTCGGACCGAACATCCTGAAGTTCGTCGCTCCGGTGATCGCCCGTGCCCTTGCCCTTCGGGACTCGGGTCTTCCTCCGCTCGCCGTGATGGCCTGCGAGAACGCCATCAACGCGACTGACCTGCTCAGAACCGAGATCCAGTCGAGCGTTGCCCCCGAGCAGTGGGAGGCGCTCGCGCCGCGTGCGGTCTTCGCGAATACTGCCGTCGACCGGATCGTGCCAGGCCAGGACCCCGCAGCGGGCATCGACGTCACCGTCGAGGCGTTTTACGAGTGGGTCATCGAGTCGGGCCCCTTCGGCGATGCGCTGCCCGAGATCCCCGGTGCGACGTTCGTCGATGCTCTCGGACCGTACATCGAGCGCAAGCTCTTCACCGTCAACACCGGGCACGCCACAGCGGCGTACTACGGTTTCGCCGCTGGCATCGACAAGATCTCCGATGTGCTGGCCAACAGCGACGTTGCGGATGCCGTCCGCCACGTCCTTGAGGAAACCAGCGCGCTTCTCGTGGTCAAGCACGGGATCGACGCTGAGGTACAGCGCGAATACCGGGAGAAGATCCTCACTCGCTTTGCCAACCCGCACCTGCCAGACACCGTGCAGCGCGTCGGCAGGCAGCCCCTGCGCAAGCTGAGCCGCAACGAGCGATTCATCAGCCCGGCAGCGGAACTCGCCGAGCGTGGATTGAGCCACACGGCTCTGCTGGACGCGATCGGCAAAGCACTCGGGTTCGAGGTCGCTGACGACGAGCAGAGCACCGAAATGCAGGGCCTGCTCGCAGAGCTCAGCGCCGAAGAATTCGTCGAGCGTGTCTCGGGACTTGCACCGGAGCATCCGCTCTATGCCGGCCTCGTCGCGGTCGTGCGGGAGCACCAGAAGTAGCAGCGTCGCCAGTTGGCGAAAAGGCAATAAATACCATAAGATTGTCTGTTGGTGCTTTGCGCACGTTTCTGGCGTGTCATCCACAAGGACTCAGCAGCATCGAAATCCACCGCACGACCAGTGCAACTATTTTTAGCGACAGTGAGGCTATGGCCAAAAAAGACGGTGTCATTGAGATCGAAGGCTCGATCGTTGAAGCTTTGCCCAATGCGATGTTTCGTGTTGAGCTGACCAACGGTCACCGCGTTCTTGCCACGATTAGCGGCAAGATGCGTCAGCACTACATCCGCATCCTCCCCGAGGACCGCGTGATCGTGGAGCTCAGCCCCTACGATCTGACCCGCGGCCGGATCGTTTACCGCTACAAGTAACACGCACTGTAAGTAACGGCCGCTCAGGCTGGTTCGGCACAACTGTGTTCGGACCCGAGGGAGCGGTACGACGACAGCGAGAGAGAGAAACTCATGAAGGTCAAGCCCAGCGTTAAGAAGATCTGCGAAAAGTGCAAGGTCATCCGTCGCAATGGACGCGTCATGGTCATCTGCGAGAACCCGCGCCACAAGCAGCGCCAGGGCTAAATTCTTCGTCTGACGAAGAACAGCAGTACACCAAACGCAGCGCAAGCTGCACAATATCGGCAGTTCCAGAACTCGTTCGAGGGACACCTCGGGTCGGAGGCCCGGGCACAGGAACTGCTCCACACCTCCACTAACTCCTAGGAGAAGCCACCATGGCACGTCTCGCCGGCGTAGACATTCCCCGCGATAAGCGCGTGGAAATCGCACTGACGTACATTTACGGTGTTGGACGCACGAGGGCTCTGAAGACCCTCGTCGACACCGGCATCAGCGGAGACATCCGTGTGAAGGATCTCAGCGACGACCAGTTGGTCCTGCTGCGTGACTACATCGAAGGCAACTACAAGGTAGAGGGTGACCTCCGCCGTGAAGTTCAGGCCGACATCCGCCGCAAGGTTGAGATTGGCAGCTACGAGGGAATTCGTCACCGTCGTGGCCTGCCCGTTCGTGGACAGCGCACCAAGACCAACGCTCGTACCCGTAAGGGCCCGAAGCGCACAGTTGCCGGCAAGAAGAAGGCTCGCTAGGCCTCGGCCTTCGAGCTCTTTGCCGAAAGATTTAGGAGATATTCATGGCTGCACCCAAAACCGCTGCCCGCAAGCCGCGTAAGAAAGAGAAGAAGAACATTGCTGTGGGCCAGGCCCACATCAAGTCGACCTTCAACAACACGATCGTCTCGATCACCGACCCGACTGGTGCTGTCATCAGCTGGGCATCCTCTGGTGGAGTCGGCTTCAAGGGTTCACGTAAGTCGACCCCGTTCGCCGCTCAGCTCGCTGCAGAGTCTGCTGCCCGCCAGGCACAGGAACACGGCATGAAGAAGGTTGACGTCTTCGTCAAGGGACCCGGCTCAGGCCGCGAGACCGCGATCCGTTCGCTTCAGGCCGCTGGCCTCGAGGTCGGATCGATCAACGACGTCACCCCGCAGGCGCACAACGGTTGCCGCCCGCCGAAGCGCCGCCGCGTTTAAGCACTTCGATTCTCGACGATTGAGCGGCGCCAGTTCTGGCGCTGCTCAATCGTTGGCTCGGATACAACTTCATACCTCGTCATTGCAAGTGTCATATAGCGGACACTTAGCCGAAAGGAACACATAGTGCTTATTGCACAGCGCCCAACGCTCACCGAAGAGAACATTTCAGAGTTCCGCAGCCGGTTCGTGATTGAGCCCCTGGAGCCTGGCTTCGGATACACCCT
The DNA here is from genome assembly GCF_003065425.1 of Mycetocola zhujimingii. Lineage (NCBI taxonomy): Bacteria > Bacillati > Actinomycetota > Actinomycetes > Micrococcales > Microbacteriaceae > Mycetocola > Mycetocola zhujimingii. Next base: position 2,390,987 of record NZ_CP026949.1, on the reverse strand, counting down.
CGGCAATTCACTTCGCCGTACCCTTCTGTCTTCCATCCCCGGCGCTGCAGTAACCAGCATCCGCATCGACGGCGTGCTGCACGAGTTCAGCACCATCCCCGGTGTCAAGGAAGACGCGACCGAGATCATCCTGAACATCAAGGGTCTCGTCGTTTCGAGCGAGCACGACGAGCCGATCACCGCTTACCTCCGTAAGACCGGTGCAGGCCAGGTCACTGCCGCAGACATTTCGGCTCCCGCCGGCGTCGAGGTCCACAACCCGGACCTCGTCATCGCAACCCTCAATGACAAGGCGAAGTTCGAGCTCGAACTCACCATCGAGCGTGGCCGTGGCTACGTGTCAGCAACGCAGAACCGCAACGAGTTCTCTGAAGCCGGCCAGATCCCGATCGACTCGATCTACTCGCCCGTCCTCAAGGTCACCTACCGTGTCGAGGCAACTCGCGCCGGTGAGCGCACCGACTTCGACCGCCTGGTCGTCGATGTCGAGACGAAGCCGGCCATCACGCCGCGCGACGCTATCGCATCAGCCGGTAAGACTCTCGTCGAACTGTTCGGTCTCGCTCGCGAGCTCAACAACGCGGCAGAGGGCATCGAGATCGGCCCGGCACCGGTTGACGCCGTACTGCCCGGTGAGCTTTCGATTCCGATCGAAGACCTCGACCTCTCGGTTCGTTCGTACAACTGCCTCAAGCGCGAGGGCATCAACACGGTCTCCGAGCTTGTCGCTCTGAGCGAGACCCAGCTGATGAACATCCGCAACTTCGGACAGAAGTCGGTCGATGAGGTTCGCGACAAGCTCGTGGAAATGGGCCTTTCGCTCAAGGACTCGGTTCCCGGGTTCGACGGCGCCCACTTCTACTCGGGCTACGACGACGAGACAAGCAACTAAGGCTCGTCCCCGGACGCCCTTTCATTTTTTGATACTGGAGATACAACATGCCTACGCCCACTAAAGGCCCCCGCCTCGGAGGCGGACCAGCGCACGAGCGTTTGATGCTCGCCAACCTGGCCGCTGCCCTGTTCACCCACAAGAGCATCAAGACCACCGAGACGAAGGCCAAGCGCCTCCGCCCGGTCGCCGAGCGCCTCATCACGTTCGCAAAGCGGGGCGACCTGCACTCCCGTCGTCGCGTCATGCGCACGATCGGTGACACCTCGGTCGTTCACGAGCTCTTCACCGAGATCGCTCCGCTTGTTGCAGAGCGTGAGGGTGGATACACCCGCATCACGAAGCTCGGCTTCCGTAAGGGCGACAACGCCTCGATGGTTCAGATCGAGCTCGTTCTCGAGCCCGTCACCCCCAAGGTGAAGAAGTCGAAGCCGGCTGCAGCACAGGCTGAGACGCCCGTTGTCGCCGAAGAGACCGCTCCCGAGGTTGAGGCTGAAGAGCCCGCAACCGAGGCAGCTCCGGAGGCCGAGGTTGTTGAAACCGAAGCTGAGGTCGTCGAGGCTGAGAAGGCCGACGACACCAAGTAGCACTCGTTTCGTTCGAAGCCCCCGTTATCCGTATGGATGGCGGGGGCTTTGTCGTTGGCGGGCGCTCTGGGGCTCGTGGTACCCGGAGAGTGGAATCTGCTCGAGAACACCAGGAGCGGGTGTTGTTGGCGCGAGTGCCGCGCGGGCGAGAACATCACTTCCAGTCGAGCGCATCAGTTGCGCGGGATGTTCTCGACCGGAAGTGATGCTCTCGCCGGAGTTCACTCGGTGCGGACGGGAGCACCCGTTATGCCGAGTGGTTTCGTCCGGCGGGGTGCGGGTGCCGGGGGGAGCGGGCGCGTGGGACAGGGCGCCAGCGGGCGTGCGGCGCGAGCGAGAACATCAGTTGCGGTCGAGCGCGTCAGTTGCGCGGGATGTTCTCGACCGGAAGTGATGCTCTCGCATGGAGGCGACCTCACTCAGTGCGGGCGAGAGCACCCGTCGCGCCGAGTGGTGTCGTCCGGGGCGGGTGATGTCGGGAGCTGTGCGGCGTTCCCCGGTAAACTTCCCAGGTGGACCCCGCCCCGACCAGCACCAGATTCCGGCTCGATATCGCCTATGACGGTACCCACTTTGCGGGCTGGGCCAAGCAGCCGGGGCTCCGCACTGTTCAGGGCGTGCTCGAGGATGCCATCACCACCATCCTGGGCAAGCAGGGCGACAAGATTCTGGTCGCGGTTGCCGGACGCACCGACACCGGTGTGCACGCGACGGGACAGGTGGCACACCTCGATCTCGACGAGGAACGCGCGGCTCGCGTTCGGCGGGGGGGACCAGCCAGGGACGGCTTGCACCCAACGGGAAGCGCGCTGCGGCGCAAGGTCAACGGTGTCCTTGGCCAGTACCCCGATGTCCTCATCACGAATGCTCGCCCGGCCGCACCGGGTTTTGACGCCCGCTTCTCCGCGATCTGGCGCCGGTACGAGTACCGGATCGCCGACAGCATCTCCTTCCGCAATCCGCTGGAGCGCGCCCAGACGGTATGGCATCCGTCGCCGCTCGATGTCGACCGGATGAACGCGGCAGCCCAATCGCTCGTCGGCCTGCACGACTTCGCAACGTACTGCCGGCCCCGCGAAGGCAGGACCACGATCCGCACGCTTCAGCGTTTCGGCTGGATCAGGGACGCTGAGGGAGTGCTCGTGGCTGATGTGCGCGCGGATGCCTTCTGCCACAGCATGGTTCGCGCGCTCGTCGGTGTCTGCGTTGCTGTTGGTGAGGGGAAGCTGGAGGTTGCTGACGCTGAGCGGCTGCGGAGCGAGGTGACGAGGTCGAATGAGTTCGCTGTGATGCCCGCTCGCGGCCTCACCCTCGCTGAGGTGGGATATCCCAGCGACGCCCTCCTGGGGCAGCGCGCCGCGCTGACGCGCCAGCGACGGAGCCTCGGCGACGGCCGCGACCCCTTTGCCGAGTTTGACGACGATGATGAGGCCGGGTAAGGTTGCTCCTTGGTGTCCATACTCCCTGCAGTGCGGCACCCGAAGTTGAGCCCTCCACCTGCGGCGTTCTTGTCAGAACTCCCAACGGAGCGGGATTCACGACCAACCAACTTACGACAAGAAAGCAGCACTACTGTGACGCGCACTTATTCCCCCAAGGTCTCTGAGATCCAGCGTGACTGGTTCATCATTGACGCCACCGACATCGTGCTTGGCCGTCTGGCCAGCCAGGTCGCCATCCTCCTCCGTGGAAAGCACAAGGCTACCTTTGTGAACCACATGGACACCGGTGACTTCGTCATCATCATCAACGCCGAGAAGGTCGCTCTTACCGGCCAGAAGCTCCTGCAGAAGAAGGCTTACCGCCACTCGGGTTACCCGGGCGGCATCAAGGCTGTCACCTACGCCGAGCTGCTCGAGAAGAACCCGACCCGCGCGGTGGAGAAGGCTGTTCGCGGCATGCTCCCCAAGAACTCCCTCGGTGCTGCGCAGCTGCGCAAGCTGAAGGTATACACCGGTAACGAGCACCCCCACGCTGCGCAGCAGCCCAAGACGCTCACCCTCGACCAGGTCGCCCAGTAAGCGCCCGGAATAGAAATAAGGATTCCTACAGTGGCGAAGATCGCAGATTCCATCGCAGAGACCCCGGAGAGCTTCTCCACCGAAACGCCGGTCGAGGCAGCTCCCAAGGCAGCCCGTCCCGCACTGAGCGTGCCCGGAGCAGCCGTCGGACGTCGTAAGCAGGCTATTGCCCGCGTTCGGCTCATCCCGGGAACCGGCACCATCACGGTCAACGGCCGTGAGCTTGCCGAGTACTTCCCGAACAAGCTGCACCAGCAGCTCATCAACGACCCGTTCACCATCCTCGACCTGGCTGGCGGATACGACGTTATCGCTCGCATCTCCGGCGGAGGCCCCTCGGGCCAGGCCGGAGCGCTTCGCCTCGGTATCGCTCGTGCGCTCAACCAGATCGACGAAGAGAACAACCGCGCAATCCTGAAGAAGGCCGGATTCCTCTCCCGTGACGCTCGCGTCAAGGAGCGCAAGAAGGCCGGTCTCAAGAAGGCCCGTAAGGCACCTCAGTTCTCGAAGCGCTAATCGCGCTCCGGATCCGGACTGCTTTTTATGCCTCGTCTGTTTGGTACTGATGGTGTTCGCGGCCTCGCGAACAAGGACCTGACGGCAGACCTCGCTCTCGGCCTTGCCCAAGCCACCGCTGTGGTGCTTGGGCAGGGCCGAAGTGCTGAGGCCCGTCGTGCTGAAGGTAAAAGGCCCGTCGCCGTGCTCGCACGCGACCCCCGCATCTCCGGAGAGTTCCTGTCGGCGGCCGTTGCCGCAGGACTGGCCTCGAGCGGTGTCGACGTCCTCGACGCCGGGGTTATTCCGACCCCAGCCGCCGCGTTCCTGATCGCTGACATCGATGCCGACTTCGGCGTCATGATCTCGGCGAGCCACAACCCGGCGCCAGACAACGGAATCAAAATCTTCGCTCGCGGAGGCACCAAGCTTCCCGACGCCGTCGAGACGCGCATCGAAGAGCACCTCGACGAACCCAACTGGGCTCCCACCGGCGCCGACGTCGGTCGCATCCGCCGGTTCGCCGACGCGGAAGACCGTTACGTCCTGCACCTGCTCGGCAGCCTGCCCCACAGGCTCGATGGGATCCACGTGGTCCTTGACTGCGCGCACGGCGCTGCCGCCGGCGTCTCGCCCGAGGTGTTCAGCGACGCGGGTGCCCGCGTCACCGTCATCGGAAACGACCCTGATGGCATGAACATCAACGATGGCGTCGGCTCGACCCACCTCGACCTGCTGGCCGAAGCTGTCCTCAAGCACGGTGCCGACATCGGCATCGCCCACGACGGTGATGCTGATCGCTGCCTCGCCGTCGACGCGAACGGCAAGGTCATCGACGGTGACCAGATCATGGCGATTCTGGCCGTTTCCATGAAGGAACGCGGCCGTCTCACCGACAACACGCTCGTTGCCACAGTGATGAGCAACCTTGGCCTGCGCATGGCCATGGAGCAGCACGGTATCTCGATGGTGCACACCAAGGTCGGTGACCGCTACGTCCTCGAGGCCATGGATGGCGGCAAATTCGCACTCGGTGGCGAACAGTCCGGACACGTCATCATGAGTGAATTCGCAACGACCGGCGACGGCATCCTCACTGGACTTCACCTCGCAAGCGAGATGGCCCGAACCGGCAAGACCGCGGCCGAACTCGCGAGTGTGATGACCGTGTACCCGCAGATCCTGGTGAATGTGCGGGACGTGGATCGCGAAGGCATCCACAAGGATGAGGTGCTCGCTGACGTCGTCCGCGCCGCTGAATCAGAACTGGGTGACACCGGTCGTGTGCTGCTGCGTCCAAGCGGAACAGAACAGCTGGTTCGCGTGATGGTCGAGGCTGCTGACCAGACGACGGCTGACCGCCTGGCACATCAGATCGCCGACGTGGTCCGGGTGCGGCTCGCGGTCTAAGGACGTTCTCTCACGCTCGCCGATGCGCGGGCGCGAGAGTACTGGCCGCGTGCGGCCAGCCCGTTTTCCAGCGTCGCAGGCGGAGTGCTCTCACACCTTGCGGAGGAGAACCGAGCTCACCTTGTGATCTGACGCCTTCCGGAGGACGAGCTTGGCGCGCGCCTTGGTCGGGCGGATGTTGTCGATGAGGTTCGGTTCGTTGACCTCACGCCAGAAGTAGCGTGCCCTTTCGCGCGCTTCCTCCTCGGTGAGGTCTGCGTACACGTTGAAGTAGGAGTTGGGGTTCGTGAAGGCGCCGCGCTGCAGTGCCATGAAGCGTTCCTCGTACCAGGTGGCGATATCGCTCGTGCGAGCGTCGACGAAGATGCTGAAGTCGAAGAGGTCGGCAACCGTCAGTCGGTGCCCGTTCCCCGCAGGTTGAAGGACGTTGAGCCCCTCAACGATGAGAACATCCGGGCGTCGAACCACAACCTGCGCGTCAGGCACGATGTCGTACTTGAGGTGGGAGTAGAACGGCGCTCGTACCTCCGGTGCCCCGCTCTTGACCGCGCTGACGAATCGCAGGAGCGCCCGGCGGTCGTATGCCTCGGGGAACCCTTTACGGCCCATGATGCCGCGACGCTCGAGTTCGGCGTTCGGGTAGAGAAACCCGTCGGTCGTGATGAGCTCGACGCGCGGTGTGTCAGGCCAGCGTGCCATGAGCTCCCGCAGGAGCCGGGCGACCGTGGACTTGCCGACCGCGACAGACCCCGCAACCCCGATCACGAACGGGGTTCGATCAGTGGTCTCGCCGAGGAACGACATGGTCGAATCGTGCAGGCGCTTGGCTGCAGCAACATAGAGGCTGAGCAGCCGACTGATCGGCAGGTAAACCTCCGCCACCTCGGTCATATCGAGTCGATCGCCGAGGCCTCGAAGCTGCACGACCTCGGCGTCGGTCAGCGGCGACGGTGTGTTCGGGGCGAGTCGTGCCCAGTCCGACCTGTCGATTTCAACGAATGGCGTGTTCTGGGTGCCATTGTGATGGCCGTCTCCGTGGTCAGACATAAGGCTCCCAGTCTATTGCCGCTATTCTTGAGCCCATGTGTGGAATCGTGGGATACGTAGGCGGAAATAACAGCATCGATGTACTTGTCGGAGGACTGAGTCGGCTCGAGTATCGCGGTTACGACTCCGCAGGCGTTGCCGTCATCGACGAAAACGGTGTTCTCCGCACCCGGAAGCGGGCCGGCAAGCTCGCTGTTCTCGCGGATGACCTCAAGTCGGGAGCGATCGAGGTCAGCCGTACAGGCATCGGCCACACCCGCTGGGCGACGCACGGAGCACCGACCGACCAGAACGCGCACCCGCACCTCGGTGACGACGGCAAGCTCGCGCTGATCCACAACGGCATCATCGAAAACTTCTCCCCGCTCAAGCAGGAACTGCTCGACGAAGGCTTCACGTTCGAGAGCGACACGGACTCCGAGGTCGCCGCTGTGCTGCTCGGCCGTGAGTACCGCAAGACGCAGGACCTCCGCGAGGCATTCCAGAACGTCGTTGCACGGCTCGACGGGGCGTTCACGCTCCTCGCTGTGCACGAGAACGAGCCGGGCGTCGTCGTCGGCGCGCGACGCAACTCGCCGCTCGTGATCGGGCTTGGCGACGGAGAGAACTTCCTCGCCTCGGATGTCGCCGCGTTCGTCGAATACACCAGGAACGCCCTCGCGATCGGCCAGGACCAGATCGTCTCCATCACACCGAACAAGGTCGAGGTCACCGACTTCTTCGGTTCGCCCGTCGAAGTCGAGCCGTTCGAGATCCAGTGGGACGCGAGCGCAGCCGACAAGGGCGGCTGGCCGAGCTTCATGGCCAAGGAGATCTCCGAAGAGCCGGATGCCGTCGCCAACACCCTGCGCGGCCGCATCGATGCAGATGGCCAGGTTGTCATCCCCGAACTCAACGGTCTCGATGAACTCTTCGTCGACATCAACCGCATCGTCGTCATCGCGTGCGGAACCGCCGCTTACGCGGGCCAGACCGCCAAGTACGCGCTCGAGAAGTGGGCCGGAATCCCCGTCGACGTCGAGCTCAGCCACGAGTTCCGCTACCGCGAGCCGGTCATCACCCCGCAGACGCTGGTGGTCTCGATCAGCCAGTCCGGTGAAACCATGGACACCTTGATGGCCGTGAAGTACGCCAGCGAGAAGGGCGCGAAGACGCTTTCGATCTGCAACACGCAGGGCGCGACGATCCCTCGTGAGTCCGACGCCGTCGTCTACACGCACGCGGGTCCCGAGGTCGCCGTCGCGTCGACAAAGGCCTTCGTCGCCCAGATCACCGCGCTCTACCTCTTTGCGCTTCACCTCGCCCGCGTCCGTGGCGCTCAGCCGGCAGACGTTCTCGCCGAGCAGTCGGCCGAACTCCTCGCCGTTCCGGCGAAGATCGCGACGATCCTCGACGAGAGCGATGTCGTCGAACAGCTGGCGCACTGGATGAGCGACTCGCGGGCTGTGCTGTTCCTCGGCCGCCACGTCGGATTCCCGATCGCCCTTGAGGGTGCGCTCAAGCTCAAGGAGCTTGCGTACATCCACGCCGAGGGCTTCGCCGCCGGTGAGCTCAAGCACGGCCCCATCGCCCTGATCGAACCCGGCCAGCCGGTGTTCGTCGTTGTGCCGAGCCCGCGCGGTTCCGCCATGCTGCATTCCAAGGTCGTGTCCAACATCCAGGAGATCCGCGCTCGTGGGGCCAGGATCATCGCGATCGCAGAAGAGGGCGACGCAGCGGTTCTTCCCTTTGCCGACACGGTCATCCGGATCCCGCTGGCCGCGCCGCTCTTCGAGCCGTTGCTCGCCGTCATCCCCCTGCAGATCTTTGCGATGGAACTGGCGATCGCGAAGGGGCTCGACGTCGACCAGCCGCGCAACCTCGCCAAGTCGGTGACCGTCGAGTAACCACCGGTGCGCCCCGCGCGGGTGCACGACGGCTGGCAAGCGAAGGGAGCAGCGTGATCGTCGGTATCGGGGTCGACCTGGTCGACCTTGCCCGCTTCGAACGTGCTGTCGACCGTACGCCTCGGCTGCGGGAGCGCCTGTTCGCTGAGAGCGAACGGTCGCGACCGCTCCGTTCACTCGCCGGCCGGTTCGCCGCGAAGGAAGCGCTGATCAAAGCGCTCGGCAGTTCCGACGGGGTGCACTGGCTCGACATCGTCGTATCCAACAGTGATGAAGGCGACCCGGGTTTCGAGATCTCCGGTGAGACCGCGAAGGTGATCGAAGCCCGCGGTATTGATCGGCTTCACCTCTCGATGAGTCACGATGCGGGAGCCGCCATCGCGTTCGTCATCGCCGAGCGAAGCGAACCGGACCGATCGCACTCGAGTACCGAGGTTGAGGCCTCACAGAAAGAAGAGAAGTCATGATCGGGTTCCGTGAAGCAGTGATCAACACGGATGCCATGACCCACAACATCCGCCACCTGGCCGGTGTCGTCGGAACCGACCACATCATCGCCGTGGTCAAGGCGGACGGCTACGGGCACGGGGCGGTGCAGGCCGCACGCGCGGCCCTCGCCGGCGGCGCAGACTGGCTGGGAACTGCGGACCTCGTCGAGGCACTCGAACTCAGGGACGCAGGCATCACCGCCCCTGTCCTGTGCTGGCTGCACGGCCCAGGCACCGACTTCACGCCCGCAGGGCAACGCGGCATCGATCTCGGGGTCTCCTCCAGTGATCAGCTGGAGAGTGTGGCGGATGCCGCCGGCGACGCGCCGATCCGGATCCATCTCAAGCTGGACACCGGCCTGTCGCGCAACGGACTCGATGCCTCCGACTGGGACCGCGTGTTCTCCCGCGCCGCCGAACTCGAGCGCAGCGGACGGATTCACGTGCGCGGCATCTTCTCGCACCTCTCCAATGCCTCGGATGATGATGACCGACAGGCGGTCGTGGAGTTCAGCGAAGGCGTCCGGCTGGCCGCTCAGCACGGTCTCCGTCCTGAGCTCGTGCACCTCGCAGCGACCGCCGCGGCGATCCGCTTGCCGGAGACGCGATTCAACACGGTGCGCATTGGTCTCGGGCTGTACGGGCTCTCACCATTCGATGACGTCGATTCGAGTGAACTCGGACTCATCCCGGCGATGACCCTTCGAGCGAGCGTTATTGGGGTCAGGCGGGTACCGGCCGGAAAGGGCGTCTCGTACAGCTACACCTATCGTGCGCCGGCCGAGACGACCCTCGCCCTTGTCCCGTTCGGCTACGGCGACGGCATCCCTCGCCAGGCGTCGAACGTCGGTCGTGTTCTGATCGGCGGGGGAGTGCACCAGGTCGCGGGCCGGATCGCCATGGATCAGTTCGTCGTCGCCGTTGGCGACGCCGCAGTGTCGCCGGGAGACGCCGTCGTGATCTTCGGCGATCCAGCCACCGGCGCACCGAGCGCGACGGACTGGGCGACGGCGGCGGGGACGATCAACTACGAAATCGTCACGCGCATCGGAGCCAGGGTGCGCCGTGTCTACGGTGCCGGTTCATGATCGAGCTGCCATTCGATTCCGTCGTCGCGACGGCCGACGACATGCACGAGCTGGGCGTCAGCCTCGGCCGGTCTCTCCAGGCGGGGGACCTTCTCGTGCTGACCGGCCCGCTCGGCGCCGGAAAGACGACACTCACCCGGGGGATCGGTGAGGGACTCGGCGTTCGAGGACCAGTGACGAGCCCAACGTTCGTGCTCGCCCGGACCCACCCAAGTCTCTCTGATGGTCCGCCGCTCGTTCACGTGGACGCCTATCGGCTGTCAAGCCCCGTTGAACTCGACGACCTCGACATCGACTTCGCGGGCAGCGTCGTCATCGTCGAGTGGGGGCGCGGCATGCTCGACGGCATCGCATCGCGCTGGCTCGACGTGGAGATTGAGCGACCGACGGGCGCGGGCCAGCAGCCGCATTCCTCGAACGGAATACAGGCGGATGCCGCTGGCGGCGAAGGTGCGTCGGCTTACATGGATGAGACCGACGTGGACGAGACCGACGAGCCTCGCCGGGTCCGCATCACGATCTCTGAGCCGCCGGTGACCGCGTAGGCTTGATCCGTGCTCCTCGCCATAGATTCATCCACGGGAACCAGCGTCGCTGTGGTCGATCGCGACCGCGGTGTTCTCGCCGAGCGGACCACCGGCGACACGATGAGCCACGCCGAAGTGGTGGGCTCTCTGCTCCGTGAGGTCATGCAGGAGGCCGGTGTCGACGCATCCGCTCTCTCCGGTGTCGTCTGCGGGATGGGCCCGGGTCCATTCACCGGGCTGCGCATCGGGATTGCGGCAGCGCGAGTGTTCGCGCTCGCGGCGGAGAAGCCGCTCGTTCCTCTCGTCAGCCACGACGCCATCGCGTTCGACTGGTACCGCTCTGGCAATACAGGGGGGCTTCTCGTCGTCACCGACGCGAGGCGACGGGAGCTGTACTGGTCGGCGTACTCTGGCGTCGATGAGCACGGAGCGCCCGTCCGCATTGACGGCCCAGGGCTGGCCAAACCCGACGAACTCGGCCACAGCGATTTCACGCGGATCGACGCGACGACGGTTTCTGCGGGGTCCCTGGGGATGCTCGCGGAACTGCTCTACTCGACGGGCGGCTCGTTCGCCGCGGACGAGGCCCTTTACCTGCGGTCGCCGGATGCGAAACCGTCGCTCGGCGGAAAGCGGGTGACGGCGTGACCTGGCAGATTCGGCGCGCCACAGTGGCGGACCTCGCGCATATCCTGGCCATCGAGCAGTCCACCTTCGGATCCGATGCATGGTCTGCCGAACTTCTCCGCTCGGAACTCGCGAGCGCGAACACCTACTACATCGTGGCGACACCGGTTGGTGCTCCCGAGATCGTCGAGGGCTACGCGGGACTCATGGTCCCGCCGGGCGCCGACGACGCTGATATCCAGACCATCGCCGTTGCCGCAGAGGTCCGGCGGATGGGACTCGGTCGGATCCTCGTTCGCGCCCTGCTCAGTGAGGCGCGAAAGCGTGGCGCTCGGCAGGTGTTCCTCGAGGTGCGGGAAGACAACCCGGGTGCCCAGGCGCTGTACCTCGACCTCGGTTTTGAGGCGATCGCCGTGCGGCCCGGCTACTACCAGCCGGATAATGTCGACGCCATTGTGATGAAGCTCGTCCTTCAGCCCCGTGTTCCAGGGCTGGCGGTGGGCGCGCAGTGAGCGAGGAGATGATGAACCGTACCAACCCGCTCGTTCTGGGCATCGAGACCTCCTGCGACGAGACCGGAATCGGCATCGTTCGGGGGACCAGGCTGCTCAGCAACACCATAGCGTCGTCGATGGACGAACACGCGAGGTACGGGGGCGTCGTACCTGAGGTGGCCGCACGGGCACACCTGGAGGAACTCGTCCCCGCCATCCGCCACGCCGTCGCCGAGGCCGCTATCTCCCTCGATGATCTCGACGCCATCGCCGTGACGAGCGGTCCAGGGCTGTCGGGTGCCCTCATGGTCGGCGTTGGCGCGGCCAAGGCGCTCGCGGTCGCGCTCAACAAACCTCTCTACGCGGTCAACCACCTCGTCGGGCACGTCGGCGCAGACATCCTCGACGATTCCGGAACTCCGTTCGAGTACCCGACGATAGCCCTGCTGGTATCCGGCGGGCACACCTCCCTCCTCCTCGTGCGCGATCTCGTGAGCGATGTCGAACTGCTCGGCGAGACGATCGACGATGCGGCGGGAGAAGCTTTCGACAAGGTTGCTCGTATTCTCGGGCTCCCGTACCCGGGCGGACCCCAGATCGACAGGGTCGCCGCAGACGGAGACCCGAACGCCATCAGGTTCCCCCGCGGACTGAGCCGGCCGAAAGACATGGAGAAGCACCGGTACGACTTCTCGTTCTCCGGCCTCAAAACCGCTGTTGCGCGCTGGGTGGAGCAGAAGCAGGACGCCGGACTCGATGTCCCGACAGCGGATGTCGCCGCCGGCTTCCGGGAAGCAGTCGCGGACGTGCTCATCACCAAGGCGCTCGCTGCCTGCGCCGATCACGGCGTGCCGCGGTTGCTGCTCGGTGGCGGAGTGGTCGCGAACGCCCGCGTTCGGGCGCTCGCCGCGGAACGGTCGGCCGCGGCGGGAGTGGCCTTGCGCATCCCACCGCTGTCCCTGTGCACAGACAACGGCGCGATGATCGCCGAACTCGGCGCGCAGCTCATCATGGCGGGCCACGCACCCTCTACACTCGACTTCTCGGCAGATTCAACACTTCCTGTGACGGATATCCAGGTGCACTAGCACCGCGCGACGAAGGAGACGCCCATGTCAGATCCTCACGGCCCCGACGGAGTTCCCCCGGCACCCCCGATGCCGCCGACCACTCCGGAACCGAACGTGCCCTCGATTCCTGATCAACCGACTCCGTCCCCGAGCGAGCCGTCGCCGTCGCCCACCGAACCGGCTGCGCCGACCCCCGCGGAGCCGGTCGCTCCCCACCCGGCGGAACCCGCTGTGCCAACGCCGGTCGAACCGACGGTGCCGGCACCCGCTGAGCCAGGGCCACCGATGCCGGTCGAGCCTGAAACGCCCGGGCCCGGTGTGCCGTCCTCGCCCTTCCCGCTCGCTACCGCTGCTCCGGAGGAGCGCCCGCGGGCGTCGGAGGCGCGTGGGACCCAGCCCCAGCCGAGCCAGCAGCAGGACAGCCCGCCGCAGTCCCCGCCGCAGCCGCAGTCCCAGCCAGCCACGCCGTTCCGCTCCGCGGGGCCGCCGCCGGTCAACCCGTTCCCGCAGGTGCAGCCCGTTGCGGCGCCGGAGAATACGGGTGCTCCGGCGCCGTACGGCGCTCCGTATCCGGGCCAGCAACCTCAGCCTCAGCAGTATCCTGGCCAGCAGCAGCAGCAGCAGCAGCAGCAGCAGCAACCTCAGCCTCAGCAGTATCCTGGCCAGCAGCAGCAGCAGCAGCAACCTCAGCCTCAGCAGTATCCTGGCCAGCAGCAGCAGCAGCAGCAGCAGCAGCAGCAGCAGCAGCAGCAGCAGCAGCAGCAGCAGCAGCAGCAGTACCCGGCATCCGCCCAGTATCCCGGCCAGGCCCAGTATCCCGGTCAGGCCCAGAACGCCGGCCAGGCCCAGTACCCCGGTCAGGCCCAGTACCCCGGCCAGCAACAGGCTCCGTGGCCGCCTCAGCCCGGTGCGTCGCAGCAGGCGTTCGCCCCCGCGGGGTACGCGCCCCCATTCGTTCCGCCCCAGGGCCAGGCGCCGGCACCGCAGGGATACCCAGCGCCAACGGCGCCGTATCCCGGTCAGCAGGGGTACGCGGGTGCGCCCGGTTACTCCGGCCAGCCGCAGTACCCTTCGGCCCCGAAGCCCGCAGCTCCGCCCAAACCCAGGACGGGCCTCATCGGTCTCATCCTCGGAATCATCGGCGTTCTCGGCGGCATCATTTTCGGCTGGACCCTTCCGCTGTCGATCGCCGCGATCGTCCTCGGCATCATCGCGCGCAAGAAGGAAGTCGATACCCCCGGTCGCTCCCTCGCCGCCATAGTGACGGGCGTGGTCGGGCTTCTTCTTTCCCTCGGCTGGCTCGCGTACAGCGTGATCACCATCGCGGCCATGACAGCGGCATAGTTCCATGCCCCGACAGGTTCCGCCGGTGCTCTTCACCGTCGCCGCGTCCAGCTACGCCGCGAACTGTGCGCTCGGCGCCGGCGTCGCGACTGGCCTCGTGCACACGGGCAACTTTCGCTGGATCCACCACGCTCTCTACATCACGACCGTGACAACGAGCGTGGTTGCGGCCAGTTCCCTGCTGTGGAGCCGCAATCGGGCCGGACTGTTTCTCCTGCCAGCGGCGATCCCACTGACGGTGATACCGCGAGCCAGCGCCCGGACGCCCAGGCACGTGCAGACCGCGCTTTCTGCGGCACCGTTTTTCATTCTGAGTTTGATCAAGGCCTGGAGGTAGGCGTGGAGTTTCTCGATGTGGTTCGCCGGCGGAAGACAACGAACGGCCCGTTCCTGCCGGACAGGGTCAGTGAGGAACACCAGCGCCTGCTGATGGAGGTGGCCGGTCGGGCACCGTCGCAGTTGAACAGCCAGCCGTGGCGGTTCGTGATTGTCGACGACCCGAACACCATCGAAACCATCGCCACCATCAGTGGCGACAGCATGACCGAGGCCATGTCGAACGGCACGTTCTTCGAGCGCTACAAGCCGTACTTCCGCTTCAGCGCGAGCGAGATGGCCGAACGGCGTGACGGGATGCTGTTCGACAAGCTACCCGCTGCGTTGCGTCCGTTCACCACCCAGGTGTTCACCAAACGTGGCCAGAAGCTCATGAACGCGATGCGTGTTCCGCAGAAGCTCGGCGAAGAGAACCGCAAACTTGTCGCGGGTTCACCGTTGCTCATCGGTGTGATGCTTGATCGCTCCGAGTACCGCCCCGGCGAGCTGAGCTCGTTCTACTCGGTGTTCAGCATGGGCGCTGCAATGGAAAACGTCTGGCTGACCACCGTCGAACTCGGCATGGGAATCCAGTTCGTCTCGTTCCCGATGGAAGTCCCGGGAATGTGGGCCAGGATCGAGAACCTGCTCGAGGTGCCCGATTCGCTCGAACTCATGGCGGTCTACCGCCTCGGTTACGTGCCGACGGAGCAGCGTCGACCCGCTATCGACTGGACGAGCCACGAACGCAAGCTGCCGTCGCAGTATGTGTTCCGCGGCACATGCAAAACGCCGCAGACCGGCTGGGACGCTCCCGTTTCTCAGGGATAGCCCAGCCGGCCTGCGGCGTTGGTCCGTCGCGGTCAACCGCTGACGGATGCTGGTGATCAGCGACCGGTTGCGTCCGGGGAGCGGTCGACCTCGCCGCGCCAGGCTCCGGTTTCGAATCCGTTCGACTCGATGAGCTTCTTGAACTTCTTCAGGTCGTGACCGATCTGGATGTCGTCGACCTGGAGCAGCGCCCCGGCCTTCTCGATGATGCCCTGCGGTGACCAGTCGAGCCGCAGTGAGATTCGTGTCTCATCCGCGCTCAGACGGTGGAACGAAACAACACCGGCGTGGTCTTCGCCGTCTGTGCTGGTCCACGCGATGCGGGTGTCAGGGATCTGCTCGGTGATCTCAGCGTCGAACTCGCGTTTGATGCCGGCAATCGACACCTTCCAGTGGGTGTGGGTGTCGCTCGTCTGCGTCACATCGTCGACGCCGCTCAGGAACTGCGGAAAAGATTCAAACTGAGTCCACTGGTTGTATGCGGTTGACACCGGGACGTGAACGTCGATATCGGCGTTGACAGTTGTCATGAGCGCTCCTTCTGTGTGAGATCGATTGTGTGATCCCAGCGAACCACGGGACGCCGCACAGTGTCGAGGGGTTGCGGGGCGGGCGGGTCTTCGTCAACTTTTCTGAAGCAACTCTCGCGCGGGTTAGTTCCGGGGGATCCGTTCGCAGAGGAGCGCGGCGTGCTTTCCGTTCACGCGGGTGAGCACAATCGTCGCGCTCTTGCTGCCGCGCAGCGCCATCCGCTTGCGGAAGACCGCCGGATCGATATCTGCGCCTCGCTTTTTCACCTCGAGTGTTCCGATATCGCGCTTGGCGAGCTCCCGCTTCAGTGTTCGCTCATCGAGCGGGAACCTCTCGATCACACGGAAGGCCGCCGCGAATGGGGTGGCAACCTCGGCGTCACCCGTGAGATAGGCAATGCCTGGGCTCAGCATCCCCGCACCGATTTCGCGTGCAACGTCACCGATAAGCCTGGCCCGGATAACCGCGCCGTCGGGTTCGTAGAGAAATTCGCCAGGTTCCCGCACGGCGACATCCTCGCTGTCCGCGGGTGCGGTCAGTTCGTGGGTTCCCGCCCCGTCAAGCACGAGCGCTGACCTGCGCACCCCGACGCGCGCGAGGGGGCCGAACCACAGGCCGAGCTCGACGACCTGCCCATCGACGCTGACCCACTGGGCTTCGCAGTTCTCGGGAATGAGTGACCTGTCGAACCCCGGGCCGAGCTTGACGCCGACGGGCTGCGTTGCGGCGCGGCCGAAAACCAGGTCGAGTGACGGGCTGTAATCCTCCGGCCGGGTCAGCCGAGTGGTGTTCGAGTGACCGGCGGTGCGTCTGGCCGGGTCGAAATAGAGCCCGTCGAATTCGCTCGTGTCGATGTCTTCGGCGTTCGAGTGCCTCACGTCGGCGGTGGGGAACGGGGCGAGGTTGTAGCTGGCGACTGTCGCGGTCACTTCGTCGGCATCGACGGCGGTGACCTCGAGGTCCATCGCGGCCATCGCCATGGCGTCGCCCCCGATTCCGCAGCCCAGGTCGGCGACCCGGGTGAGTCCTGCCGAGCTGAATCGGCCGGCGTGGAGTGCCGCGACGCGCAATCGGGTGGCCTGTTCGAGGCCGGCTTCGGTGAAGAGCATCCGCGACGCGAACTCGCCGAACTTCCCGACCGCTTTCCGCCTGAGCCTGACCTGGGTCAGCACGGCGGAGACGAGCGCGGGGGAGTGGCCTTCAGCCCGCAGGCGTGACACGGTCCCAACCGGGTCGGTGTCGGCATCCGACCCCCCGACCTGGTCGATGAGGGTGAGCCCATCCGGCGTCAGTAGTTCAACGAGTTCGGCTCTTTCCATCGTGCAAACTTATCAAGCCGGATGCTGTGCGCCCGCACTGCGTTGGCACTCACGTTGCGAGAGTGCCAATGGATCCCTACACTGGCATTAGCACTCTCGATGTGAGGGTGCTAACTCAAGTCTTAGTTTAGAAAGAGGTCAACCGTGTCGGTCAGCATCAAGCCGCTCGAGGATCGCATCGTCATCAAGCAGGTCGAGGCAGAGCAGACCACTGCTTCAGGTCTCGTCATCCCTGACACCGCCAAGGAGAAGCCGCAGGAAGGCGTCGTCGAGGCTGTCGGCCCCGGCCGCATCGACGACAACGGCAACCGGGTACCGCTCGACGTCGCCGTCGGCGACAAGGTGATCTACTCCAAGTACGGCGGAACCGAGGTCAAGTTCGACGGCCAGGACTACCTGGTCCTCTCGGCTCGCGACGTGCTCGCGGTTGTGGTTCGATAACTCAAACGAACTGAAGCCCGGACGGTGACTCACCGTCCGGGCTTCTTCGTCTTAACGGGCGGTTGCCCCGCAGGTGCGGAGTAGCATCGATGGGTGCAGACGACCCCAGAGCCGGTTCCGGCCAATAGTGCAGGCCCGGCAGGCAGTGCAGGTTCGACAGACGGTGCAGGCCCTGCGGCGGCGACGACCGGTGTACCGGCCTCTCCCGATGCCCCACTGAGCCGCCCCGGCCTCATTTTCGCCGTCAGCGCATACACGCTCTGGGGCGTTCTTCCGCTCTACTTCCTCCTGCTCGCGCCGACAGGACCGTTTGAGCTTGTCGCGGCCCGCGTGATCTTCTCGCTGGTGTTCTGCGTGCTCCTTCTGACGGTAACGCGGGGCTGGGCGCCATTCCTCCTGCTCGCGCGGAACCCCCGGGTGTCATTCACCCTCGGTCTCGCGGGAGTGCTCATCTTCGTCAACTGGCAGACGTATATTTACGGAGTGCTCAACGGGCAGGTTGTCGAAACGGCGCTTGGCTACTTCATCAATCCCATAGTCACTGTGTTTCTCGGCGTGTTCTTCCTCCGCGAGAAACTTCGCATCGTGCAGTGGGTCTCGGTCGGCATCAGTATTGCCGCTGTGCTCGTGCTTGCCATCGGCGCGCACGGGGTTCCGTGGATTGCCCTGATTCTCGCCTTCTCGTTCGGTCTCTACGGCTACATCAAAAAGAGGGTTGGGGGGACCGTCGACGCCGTCTCCGGGCTCACCCTTGAGACCGCGTGGCTCACGCCGCTCGCCATTGTCCAACTCATTGTCGTCGGAGCCACCGCGGGACTGACCATTGGGCAGGTCAGTGTCTTCCACACGGTGCTGCTCGTGGGTACCGGCGTGATCACAGCGGTGCCGCTGCTCTTCTTCGCCGCCGCGTCACGTCGGCTTCCGCTCATCTACATGGGCTTCATCCAGTTCTTCGCCCCGGTCATCCAGTTCCTCGTCGGGGTCTTCATCCTCCACGAGGCCATGCCGGTGGAGCGGTGGATCGGCTTCATCCTGGTCTGGATCGCTCTGGTTGTGCTGACGACGGACACGGTCATCAGTGCGCGCGGATCGCTCCGCCGACGCAACAAAGCTGCATCCGGGGCGCCGCAGCAGCTGTAATGCCCGAAAACGGTAACGATTGCGTCGCCGTTACACGTATGTAACGCCCACGTATTGTTCGGTGACGATTGCTCGAATATGTTGGCACCACGACAGTATTTAGCGCTGTCGGTTGGATACACGACACAGCATAGGAGCAACATGGGCGTCTTCACCCGGGCTACGGCCTCCCGCTCACGCACGCGCACGATCACACTGGGTTCTCTCGCAATCCTCGGAGCCAGCGCGCTGGTCCTCACCGGTTGCAGCAGCCCAGGTGGCGGCGACGGTGACTCAGACCAGCCAGCAGGCGACCTGACACTCAAGATCGGAACGCAGCTGCCGCAGACAGGCAACCTCGCGTTCCTCGGCCCGCCCGAAGAAGCAGGAGTCGGACTCGCGGCCAAGGAAATCAACGACGCCGACCTCGGGATCGAGATCGACGTCGTCTACGGTGACTCCGGCGACACCGACAACAAGGCGTACGCGACAGAGGTGCCGCGACTTCTTCAGGAGGGTGTCTCGGCGATCATTGGCGCAGCTGCCAGTGGTGTGACCAAGCTCTTCATCGACCAGGTGACGGGCGAAGGCGTGATTCAGTTCTCGCCGGCCAACACCTCTGCGGACTTCACAACGTGGGACGACAACGGGCTGTTCTGGCGAACTGCCCCGAGCGACGTGCTGCAGGGTGAGGTTCTCGGAAACCTGATCGCTGAAGACGGCAACGAAACCCTCGGCATTCTCTACCTCAACGACTCGTACGGAACCGGCCTCGCCGAATTCACGACAGAGGCGTTCGAGAACGCGGGTGGCGAAGTCGTCGAACAGCAGTCGTACAACACGGGCGACACCTCGTTCGATGCTCAGGTCAGCGCACTCAAGGCTGCCAACCCCGACGCAATCGCCCTGATCGCGTTCGAGGAGACCAAGACGATCGTTCCGGCGCTCGCCGGGTTCCCGTCTGACAAGCTGTACTTCGTCGACGGTAACCTCGCCGACTACTCCGCCGACTTCCCTGCCGGCACCCTCACCGGTGCCAAGGGCACGCTGCCGGGTCTCGACACCGAGTCCCTCGGTGACTTCACCGATCGCCTGCAGGAGTTCTGGCAGGGCGAGGGCAACGAGGAGCTGAAGGACTACAGCTACGCAGCTGAATCCTACGACGCCGTCGTCCTTCTGGCGCTGGCCGCAATGGCGGCAGGCTCCACCGATGGCGAGGACATCGCAGCGGAACTCCAGGAGGTCTCTGGTGGTTCCGGTGAAGGTACCAAGTGTTCGTCGTTCACCGAGTGTGCCGAGCTGCTCAACGAGGGCGAGACGATCGACTACGACGGAAACTCCGGGCCGGTCACGTTCGACGAGAACGGTGACCCGACCGAGGCGACCATCGGCGTCTTCCAGTACCTCGAAGACAACACCTACGAGCGCATCTCCGAGTAGTTCGTAACCGAAACAGAAACTGCAGGGCCACGGGAAACCGTGGCCCTGCAGTTCGTTAACGTCGACCACCGCGGGGAAGTGCAGCTACCTCGACCTCGACGCTGCCCAGCACGCCCCCGTCCCAGCACCCGGAACGACGAAACGCCCCGCAGGACTGCGGGGCGTTTCGGTCGTACGGGGTGGTGCGGGTCAGTCGTCCTGGCCGAGCGTGCCGAGGTACAGCCCGATCACCTTGTCATCGTTCAGCAGTTCGCGGCCGGTCCCGGTGTATGCATCGGTTCCCTGGTCGAGAACGTAACCACGGTCACAGATCTGCAGGCAGCGGCGCGCATTCTGCTCGACCATGATGGTGGTCACCCCGGCCTTGTTGATGTCGGAAACGCGGATGAACGCATCGTCCTGCCGGACGGGGGAGAGGCCTGCGCTCGGCTCGTCGAGAAGAAGCACGGCAGGGTCCATCATCAACGCCCGCGACATCGCGACCATCTGGCGCTCACCACCGGACAGTGAACCCGCCCGCTGCTTGAGCCGCTTGCCGAGCTCACCGAAAATCCCGGTGACGAACTCGAGTCGCTCTGCGTAGATTTTGGGCTTCTGGAACAGGCCCATCTGCAGGTTCTCTTCGATGGTGAGACTCTGAAACACGTTGTTCGTCTGCGGCACGAAGCCGACACCGCGGGCAACGAGCTTGTCGGCCTTGAGCCCGGTGATGTCGTCGCCGTTGAGCCGGATGGACCCCTCACGGACCTTGACCTGGCCGAAGATGGCCTTGAGAAGGGTCGACTTTCCGGCGCCGTTCGGGCCAATGATGCCGATGAGTTCACCCTTGGATGCCGTGAGGTTGGCGCTGTTGAGAATGTTGACGCCTGGCAGGTATCCCGCCGTCACGTTTTCCACGCTGACGACGACCTCCGGAGCGATTGTTGCTGTCACTTGGTGTCCTCGTCTCTCGTCGGCCCAGCGGCCCGCGGATGTTCGATGTTGTGCTCGACGCCGGTTTCTGCGTCGATCTCCTCGAGCAGTTCTTCGACCTCAGGTGTGATCTCACCGGCGATCCGCCCGGTGACAACACCGAGGTCGACGTCCTGGTGAGAACCGAGGTATGCGTCGATCACGGCGGGGTTCTGCATGACGAGGTCTGGCGGTCCTTCAGCGACGACCCTGCCCTCAGCCATCACGACGACCCAGTCGGCGATGTGCCGAACCATCTGCATGTCGTGTTCGACGAACAGCACGCTCATTCCCTGGACCTTGAGGTCGAGGATGTGCTCGAGCAGCGACTGGGTCAGCGCGGGGTTCACGCCGGCCATCGGCTCATCGAGCATGACGAGCTTCGGCTCGCTCATGAGCGCGCGCGCCATCTCGAGGAGCTTTCGCTGCCCGCCGGACAGACTCGCGGCGAAATCGTCCTTCTTGGTGTCGAGTTTGAACCGCGCGAGGATGTCGAGCGCTCGCTCCTCGATCTCCTCCTCCTGCTTCTGCCACAGCGGCTTGATCAGGCTTGAGAAGATGCCCTCGCCCTTTTGCTTCTGTGAGCCGAGTTTCATGTTCTCGAGCACGGTGAGCAGGCCGAGGGCTTTGGTGAGCTGGAACGTGCGGACCTGGCCCATTCGCGCGACCTTGAACGCTGGGACGCCGTTGAGCTGGGTTCCATCGAACACCCACGTCCCGCTGTCCGGCTTGTCGAACCCGGTGAGCAGGTTGAACAGTGTCGTCTTTCCTGCCCCGTTGGGTCCGATCAGCGCCGTGATGGCATTCCGGGGAATTTCGAGGTGTTCGACGTCGACGGCCTTGAGCCCGCCGAACTGCCTGGTCACGTTGTCGGCGATGATGATCGGGTCGACCTTCGCGACGCCGGGAACGGCGTCGCCGATGTGAAGTCCGGTGGATTTCACCGGTTTGACGGATGCTGCGTCGCTACTTGACAAAGGTCAGCTCCTTCTTGTTTCCGAGGATGCCCTGTGGTCGATAAATGACGATCAGCATCAGGGCGAGTCCGACGAGGATGTAGCGGACCGTCGCTGCCTGAGTCGTCGACATGAACGGCAGGATGCCGCTCGACGCGAGCTCGGGAAGGACATTGGAGAGGAAGCCCATGATCACCCAGAAGATCACGGCACCGAGCAATGGGCCGAAGACCGTGGCGGCACCGCCGAGCAGGAGGATGGTCCAGATGAAGAAGGTCAGGCTTGTCACATAGACACTTGGCACGACGGCAGAGGGGAGTGCGAACACCACCCCGCCGAGTGCGCCGAAGACACCACCGACAATGAGCGCCTGCATCTTGTAAGCGAAGACGTTCTTGCCGAGCGCGCGCACGGCGTCCTCGTCTTCACGGATGCCCTTGAGCACGCGACCCCACGGGCTGCGCATGAGCAGCCAGACGAGGAGCACGGCAACGGCCAGAAGGCAGATGCCGAAGACACGGACCCACCAGCCGTTCTCGTTGTAGGTCCACGGTCCGAAGCCGTATGTCCCCTCCGGGAAGGGGTTCGCGGCACGGAAACCCGCGTGGTAGTTGCCGAGCCCGTCTGCCGAGTTGGTGACATCGTCGAAGACCTGGGTTGTGAACAGCAGTCGAACGATCTCCGCTGCAGCGATCGTCGTGATCGCCAGGTAGTCGGCGCGCAGCCTCAGCGTAGGAATACCGAGGATGAGCGCGAAGACGACGGATGCCAGACAACCGACGATGATTCCGGCCCACCACGGCAGCCCGAAGGTCAGGATGGAAATGGCATACCCGTATGCCCCAAGCGCCATGAACGCCGCCATACCGAAGTTGAGCAGTCCGCCGTATCCGAAGTGGACGGCGAGGCCCAGTGCGGCAAGCGCGTACGCGATCGTCTCAGGGCTAATCAGCCAGGAGGCGGTGTTTGAAAGAATTGATCCCCAGTCCATGGCGTCCTCCTATCCAATTCTCTCTTTGCGGCCCAGAAGTCCCTGGGGTTTCACGAGCAGGACGGCGATGAGCACGACCAGTGCACCGACGTACTTGATGTCAGACGGAATCCACAGCGTCGAGACTTCGACGAGGAGGCCGACGATGATGGCACCGATGAGTGCGCCGAACGCTGTACCGAGCCCGCCGAGGACGATCGCGCCGAAGACGAGCAGCAGGATCTGCGTACCCATGTCCCACTTGATGCCGGGGCGGAAGTAGGCCCAGAGGATACCCGCGAGGCCGGCGAGGGCTGCCGCGAGGATCCAGACGATCCTGATCACCCTGTCGACATCGATACCGCTCGCCGCGGCGAGGGAGGGGTTGTCCGAGATCGCCCGGGTTGCCTTGCCTGTCCGGGTCCGCAGCAGCCACCAGGCCACGGCGAGAAGGACGACCGCCGAGACGGCCATGCTGACCATGTCGGTGACGGAGAGCGCGACGCTGCCGAACAGCGTGATCCGCTCCTCACCGGAACCGGGCAGCTGGTAGGTGCTTCCGCCGATGAAGTAGAGGAAGACGTATCGAATGAGCAGCGAAAGACCGATGGAGACGATCATCACCTGCACGATGCCGATGCCCTTTCGCCTCAGGGGTCTCCAGAGGCCGGCATCGAGGGTGAACCCGAAGAGTGCGCTCATCAGAACAGCCGCTGCGAGCGCGCCCCAGAGGGGCCATTGCAGGACGTTCGCGAAGACGTAGGCCATTACCGCCCCGAACGTCACCATTTCACCGTGGGCGAAGTTCGACAGTCCGGTCGTGCCGAAGACCAGGGACGCCCCGACCGCAGCGAGCGCGAGCAGGAGCCCGAAGTTGAGACCGTTGACGATTCGTTCGGCCAGCTGGTCCCAGAAGCTCACTGTGACGCGGACTCCCTCGCCGAGGAAGTAGTTCACGATCTTGGAGTTTGTGAGCGCGATCTCGGCTTCGACGGCGGCGGAGCCTTCGGCGACGATCACGCCCTCCGGGAGTGTCTCCTCGACCAGGGTCACCGTGTACGTGCCTTTCTCCGGCACCCCGATCTTCCACTTGCCGTCCGCGGCGGTGTCAACCTCTGCGTCATAGCCATTGCCTTCGACGGTGATTGTCACACCCTCGAGCGGTTCGCTGTCGTACTTGACGTTGCCCGCGAAGTAAAAGTCATACTCCGTTCCGACCTCATCGGCCTGCGCCGGCGCCGCAGAAAACGATTGAAACGCGAGCGTCGCAAAAAGAAATCCGAGGAACAGTAACAGGGTGCGCTTGTGGCGCGGGGCGTGGGCTGAATGAGTGAGACTCACTGCACCTCCAGAACGGGACCGCCAGGTCCCTCGAGTGAAGAGACCGCCAGATCTCTGTAGTTCTTCGCCAAACGGCTCCGTTTGACGATACGACCCGATTATGACCTACATGTTTCGTACATGGGTATTCCTCACATCAATGTCGGAAGTGCCGGGCATAATCGTTACGTTCCAGCGGTTAGCATTAAGTACCGGTGGGATGTGCGCTTGTGCGCGGCATCCGTCAGCTCGTGACACCGGGAAAACAGCGCTTCTGTGAAGGGATGCAATGGAAAACTCAGACCCATTTGGCTTCGTCGGTCTCACCTATGATGATGTCCTTCTTCTCCCCGGACACACCGACGTCATTCCAAGTGAGGCCGAGACGTTTTCTCGACTGACCAAACGCATCACTGTTGCAACGCCGTTGCTCTCGAGCGCGATGGACACGGTCACCGAGTCCAGGATGGCCGTCGCGATGGCGAGGCAGGGCGGGATCGGAATCCTGCACCGCAACCTGTCGATCGGCGACCAGGCCGCGCAGGTCGACCTCGTCAAGCGCAGTGAGTCCGGCATGATCACGAACCCGGTCACAACGACTCCGACGGCGACCGTCGCCGAGGTCGACGCCCTGTGCCGTAACTTCCGGGTGTCAGGCCTCCCCGTGATCGACACCGACGGAGTGCTCGTCGGAATCATCACCAACCGCGACATGCGGTTCGTCGGCGCGCAGGAGAAGGCAACGACACCGGTCAGCGCCGTCATGTCGAAGATGCCCCTCATCACCGCGCCCGTCGGCGTCAGCCCCGAAGATGCCATTTCGATCCTTGCCGAGCACCGTATCGAAAAGCTGCCACTCGTCGACGCCGCAGGCAAGCTCAAGGGCCTCATCACTGTGAAGGACTTCGACAAGCGGGAGAAGTATCCGCTCGCGACGAAGGACGACTCCGGCCGGCTCCGCGTTGGTGCCGCCATCGGTTTCTTCGGTGACGCCTGGCAGCGCGCCGGCGCACTGCTCGACGCCGGTGTCGATGTTCTCGTCGTCGACACCGCCAACGGCGACTCCGCCGGCGTTCTCGATATCATCCGCAAGCTGAAGTCAGACAAGGCATTCGACGGCGTCGACGTCATCGGTGGAAACGTCGCGACACGCGACGGCGCCAAGGCGATCGCCGAAGCAGGAGCCGACGCGGTGAAGGTCGGTGTCGGACCCGGCTCGATTTGCACCACTCGCGTCGTCGCCGGTGTCGGCGTTCCCCAGATCACCGCGGTGTACCAGGCATCCCTCGCAGCTCGCGAATACGACGTGCCGGTCATCGCCGATGGAGGCCTGCAGTACTCGGGCGACATCGCCAAGGCACTCGTCGCCGGTGCAGACACGGTCATGCTCGGCTCGCTTCTCGCCGGTTGCGACGAGAGCCCCGGCGAGCTCGTGTTCGTCAACGGCAAGCAGTTCAAGATGTACCGCGGAATGGGTTCGCTCGGCGCGCTCCAGACCCGTGGCGAGAAGACCTCGTACTCCAAGGACCGGTACTTCCAGTCCGACGTTCCGAGCGACGACAAGCTGATTCCCGAGGGCATCGAGGGTCAGGTTCCGTATCGCGGGCCGCTCTCGTCCGTCGCCTACCAGCTCATCGGCGGGCTGCGCCAGTCGATGTTCTACGTCGGTGCTCGCACCATCGAAGAGCTCAAGGCGAAGGGCAAGTTCGTTCGTATCACCCCGGCCGGACTCAAGGAGTCGCACCCGCACGACGTGCAGATCGTGGTCGAGGCTCCGAACTACAGCCGCTAGACCAACCCTCCGTAAACCCGCACGAGCGAACAGCTCGTGCGGGTTTTTGCGTTAAAAGCGAGCGACAGTCGGGGAGCCTGGCGGTGTAACCCGGCGGGGGTCGACAGAGTGTTTTCGGGGTGCCGAGTTATGAGGGCAAGCGGGAGGGCAAGAAGACACTCCCGATGATCCGCGTAACCCGGCGCCCTCCCGCTTGCCCTCATTGTCTGAGCTGAGGAGAAAATACTCTGTCGGCCCAAAGACTCCCACCGCAGTTGCCAGCCCGGCTGCCGCGAGCGACCTCGAAGTCATGAACGGTAGGCTTGGGGACGTGAGTATGGAAACTGAGATCGGCGCTTCCAAGCGCGCACGCCGCGCATATGCCTTCGACGACATCGCGGTGGTACCGTCGCGTCGGACGAGAGACCCCGAAGATGTCTCCGTCGGCTGGTCGATTGACGCATACTCCTTCGACATTCCGTTCCTCGCCGCACCGATGGACTCTGTCGTCTCGCCGGCAATCGCGATCATGATGGGCAAGCTCGGCGGACTCGGTGTGCTCGACCTCGAGGGTCTGTGGACCCGGTACGAGAACCCGGACCCGCTGCTCGCTGAAATCCGTGAACTCAGCGACGACAAGGCCACGGCCCGGATGCAGGAGATCTACTCCGAGCCGATCAAGCCCGAGCTCGTCACAGCACGGCTCGCAGAGATCCGCGCAGCGGGTGTGACCGTTGCCGGCGCACTGTCGCCCCAGCGCACCCAGGAGCTCTACCAGACGGTGGTCGCTGCCGGCGTCGACCTGTTCGTCATCCGCGGCACGACCGTGTCTGCCGAGCACGTCTCCCGCAACCAGGAACCGCTCAACCTCAAGGAGTTCATCTACGAACTCGATGTTCCCGTGATCGTCGGTGGCGCTGCGACCTACACGGCCGCGCTTCACCTCATGCGCACCGGTGCAGCCGGTGTCCTCGTCGGATTCGGCGGGGGAGCCGCATCGACCACCCGCGCGACCCTCGGCATCCACGCTCCCATGGCCACAGCGGTCGCCGACATCGCCGGCGCCCGCCGTGACTACATGGACGAATCCGGTGGCCGATACGTGCACGTCATCGCCGACGGCGGTCTCGGTACAGCAGGCGACATCGTCAAGGCCGTCGCGTGTGGTGCGGATGCCGTCATGCTCGGTACAACCCTCGCTCGGGCAACCGATGCACCCGGTGGCGGATACCACTGGGGCACAGAGGCGTACCACTCCCAGCTGCCTCGCGGTCGCCGCGTCGAAGTCGGCCAGATCGGCACCCTCGAGGAGGTCCTCTACGGACCGGCATCCGTCGCTGACGGTAAGGCCAACCTCGTCGGAGCGCTTCGCCGGTCGATGGCGACGACCGGGTACTCGGACCTCAAGGAGTTCCAGCGGGTCGAGGTCGTTCTCGCCCCGTATCGCACGAACTGAGGCTTCGTACCGCGCGCATTGAGTGGGTTATCAGCCGCGGATCCTGCGGACCACGTTGGTGTTCGCGAGGTCGATGAGTTCCTCACCGCGTCCGGACAGCACAGTGCGGATGGCGTAGAGCGTGAAGCCCTTCGCCTGCTCGGCGGTGATCGACGGCGGCAGTGAGAGCTCCTGCCTCGCGGTCACCACGTCGATCAGTGCCGGCCCGTCGTGCTCGAACGCGGCACTGAGCGCGGCGGCCAGGTCATTCGGCCTCTCGACGCGCTGGCCGTGGATGCCCATCGCGTTCGCGACGTCGGCAAAGTTGGGGTTCACGAGTCCTGTGCCATAGTTCACGAGCCCTGCCGCTTTCATTTCGAGTTCGACGAAGTTCAGCGACGAGTTGTTGAAGACGACGATCTTGACGGGTAACCGGTTCTGCGCGAGGCTCACGAGTTCTCCAAGCAGCATCGTGAGGCCGCCGTCTCCGGCGAGCGCGATCACCTGACGACCGGGGTGGGATGCCTGCGCTCCGATCGACTGCGATACCGAGTTGGCCATGGTGCCGTGGGTGAACGACCCGATCAGGCGGCGCCTGCCGTTCATGGTGAGGTAGCGGCATGCCCAGACCACCGGTGAACCGACATCCGGGATGAACACAGCGTCGTCGCTCGCCGTCTCGTCGACGAGCCGAGCGAGGTACTGCGGATGAATCGGTGCGCGATTGCTGTCGTTTGTCGCGAGGTCGTCGAGGCCCTTTCGCGCCTTCCGGTAGTGCTTGAGGGATGATTCGAGGTGGTCGCGGTTCGTCTTGTGCTGGACAAGGCTCTCCAGGGCGCGAGCCGTCTCGCGAACCGTGCCGACGAGCCCGAGATCCAGCGTCGTTCTTCGGCCGAGCTGCTCGCCCCGCACGTCGACCTGAATTTTCACGGCTTTCTCGGGGTAGAACTGCTGGTACGGAAAGTCGGTGCCGAGCATGAGCAGGGCGTCGCAGCTCTCCATGGCGCGGTATCCCGAACTGAACCCGAGGAGGCCGGTCATGCCGACATCGAAGGGGTTGTCGTACTCAATGTGTTCCTTGCCCCTCAGGGCATGCACGATCGGTGCTCCGAGCGCGCGGGCGAGCGCAACGACCTCCGCGTGGGCGCCGGCCACTCCCGCGCCGGCCAGAATGGTGACGCTTGGCGCGGCATCCAGCAGTCGGACAGCCTCAGCGAGTCCGACTGCGTCAGGGAGAACCGTGCTGTGGGTCGGCCGGATCGACACGGTTCTCGGCGCTTCAGCCTTCTGCTGGAGGATGTCACCGGGAATGACGACAACGGCAACACCCCTCCTCTCGATCGCCGTCC
Source organism: Mycetocola zhujimingii (assembly GCF_003065425.1). Lineage (NCBI taxonomy): Bacteria > Bacillati > Actinomycetota > Actinomycetes > Micrococcales > Microbacteriaceae > Mycetocola > Mycetocola zhujimingii. The sequence goes on along the minus strand of NZ_CP026949.1, from coordinate 2,362,263 downwards.
GCATCGCGATCTCGAGGATGCGGGGCATCTGTGCCGCTGAACTCACGAGCTCGCAGTACACGCTGCACTCACGGAAGAGCTCCTCCGGGTGGGTCTCCTGGAAGTACGAGCTGCCGATCTCGGCGCTCGGGAGGTGGGTGGCAAGAGCGAGCACGGGAACCCGCGATCGTTGTGCGTCGAAGAGCCCGTTGATGAGGTGCAGGTTCCCTGGGCCGGCACTGGCGGCGCACACCGCCAGCTGCCCGGTGAGCCCTGCCTCAGCGGACGCGGCGAGCGCTGCGGCTTCTTCGTGCCGGACAAGCACCCAGTCGATCGAGCCGTCAGCGCGGAGAGCTTCGGTAAATCCGTTGACCGAGTCTCCCGGGATGCCGTACACCCGCTTTATCCCGCTCGCCACGAGCGTGTCGACGATGTTCGCTGCGATCGTTGCCATGATCCCTCGGTTCTTCACGCTCGTTCGTTCTCAGGCCAGTGCGGTCTCGTGCGGAGTGTTCAGGTGCGGCGCATTCAGGTGAGTCCAGCACACGCGGGCGTGATTGTTAAGGGCCAGAGCGCACAGAGCGGCTGCAGAGACCTCGGCCCACAGGCCATTCCCTGCTTGAGCCTGTTGTCAGGGTTAAGGGCGTGCGTTAGCGTCGAGTGAAAGAGGGGTGGCGTAGCCTGTCGGTGCCATCACCAATGAGGGTCCGGCGACCGTGGCAGGCTCGGTTGCCAGGAGAGGCAGTCATGGCCAATTCCAACACAGTGAGTCACTCGACGAAGCTCGGCCCGGTCGAGCGTGCCGCGGCTATTGAAGCGCTGAAATCGAAGGAACTCGATGTGCTCGTCGTCGGGGGCGGTATCGTCGGGGCAGGAAGCGCACTCGATGCTGTCACGCGCGGCCTGTCCACCGGCATCCTGGAGGCACGCGACTGGTCGAGCGGAACGTCAAGCAGGTCATCGAAGCTTGTCCACGGAGGCATCCGTTACCTGGAGCAACTCGACTTCCGTCTGGTCCGCGAGGCGCTCATCGAGCGCGGGCTCCTGCTGCAGCGGATCGCACCGCACCTCGTGAAGCCCGTACGGTTCCTGTACCCACTCAACCGCCCGCTGTTCGAGCGCCTGTACATCGGCGCCGGCATGCTCCTGTACGACGTGTTCAGCTACACGGGTGGCCGCCCTCCCGGCGTGCCGCACCACCGGCACCTCCTCAAGCGCCAGGTGCAGCGAGCGATTCCTTCGCTGCGCAACAACGCGTTCGTCGGCGGGATCACCTACTACGACGCGCAGGTCGACGACGCCCGCTACAACATGTCGGTCGTTCGCACCGCGTCTTCGTACGGTGCGCACGCGGCCAGCCGGGTCAGGGTCGAGGGTTTCCTCAAGGTGGGTCAGCGGGTCGTCGGGGTGAAGGCGCACGACCTTCAGACCGGTGAGCGCTTCGATGTTCGTGCAAAACAGGTGGTCAATGCCACCGGTGTGTGGACCGACGACACCCAGGCCATGGTCGGTGAGCGTGGCCAGTTCAAGGTCCGCGCGTCGAAGGGCATCCACCTTCTCGTTCCGCGTGACAGGTTCCAGTCGACCATGGGCCTCCTGCTCCGCACGGAGAAGAGCGTTCTGTTCGTCATCCCGTGGGGCAGGCACTGGATCATCGGCACGACAGACACGGACTGGAACCTCGACAAGGCGCACCCGGCCGCCACCGCAGCTGACATCGATTACCTGCTCGAGCACGTGAACAAAATCCTTGCCGTTCCCCTGACTCGTGACGATGTCGAGGGTGTGTACGCGGGCCTCAGGCCGTTGCTCGCCGGCGAGAGTGACCAGACATCGAAGCTCTCCCGCGAGCACCTCGTCGCCCACTCGGTGCCAGGTCTCGTCGTGATCGCCGGTGGCAAGTGGACGACATACCGGGTCATGGCGAAGGACGCGATCGACGCAGCCGCTGACGCGCTCGACGGAAAGGTCCCGGCATCCACAACGGACAACATCGCGCTTCTCGGCGCGGAGGGCTATCAGGCGGCGTGGAACAAGCGCGCCAAGATCGCGCGGGCGTTCGGTGTCCACACCGCGCGGATCGAGCACCTGCTCAACCGGTACGGTGTGCTCACCGACGAGTTGCTCGATTTGATCAGGACGAGGCCCGAGCTCGCCGATCCACTGCCGGGAGCTGACGACTACATCGGTGCCGAGGTTGTCTACGCCGCATCGCACGAGGGCGCGCTCCACCTGGACGACGTCCTCGCTCGCCGCACCCGGATCTCGATCGAGTCCTGGGACCGCGGTGTGTCTGCGGCCCCCGTCGCCGCTCAACTGATGGCCGAGGTGCTCGACTGGGACCAGGAGCGCACGGACCACGAGGTTGCCGTCTACCTCGAGCGGGTGGCTGCGGAGCGGGCGTCGCAGGATCAGCCCGACGACGAATCAGCCGACCGGATCCGGCTCGAAGCTCCCGAGATCGTCGCCCCGTAGCTCATCCCGCAGGTCAGTGCGCCGCCGCCCGGGTACGGTACGGGCGGCGGTCGGGTTGCTGCCCCCGAAGTGCCGGTAACGCTCGGATAGACTGGGAGGACTTCCCACATACCCTAGGAGTCCGGCCATGGTTGACGTTCGTCGGGTGAAGCTTCCCGGTGTGGGAGTGTTGCACACCTTCATCACCGCTGACGGCGGCAAGGTCGGCGTGATCGCACACCGTTCCGGGCACAGCGACCTCATCACCTTTGCGGACGATGAAGACGGATCCGACGCGAGCAAGGTGTCGCTGAGGCTTCGCGAAGACGAGGCGCACACTCTCGCCGAGCTGCTCGGCGGAACCCAGATCACCGAATCGCTGAGCGCCCTCGATCGCATCCCCGGCCTCAGCATCGACTGGTTCACCGTCGACTACGACGACCACATCGCCGGACAACCGCTGGGCGACCCGGCAGACCGCGGAATCGTGGGCCTGACCGTCGTCGCCGTCGTCCGGGGAGAGTCGGCGAACCCGGCGCCGAGTGAAGACTTCCGGGTATTCCCCGGAGACACACTCGTCGTGGCAGGAAGCCCCGAAAAAGTGGCGAAGGCGTTCGCGTTCTTCCGCACGGGGGCATCGCGTCTCTCCGGCTCTCAAGACGGTCCGCCGGGAGTGTGACGCGGATGATCGCAACCGCAGCAGGAGAAGCCTCCCACCTGGGGACCGATCTCGTCGTTCTCGGGACTCTGCTGGTTGCCGCGTACATTCTGGGACGGCTCGGCAAGACCATCGGGCTTCCCGCCATCCCGATCTACATGATCGTCGGCTTTCTCGCGAGCCCGAATAACGGATGGTTCCCGCTCAACTTCGAGAGCGCGTACATCGAACTCATCGCCGTGTTCGGCCTGATTCTGCTTCTCTTCAACCTCGGGCTCGAGTTCGATCAGGACGAATTCTTCGGCAACGCGGGGAAGCTGCTCATCTCGGGTGGCTCCTATTTGGTCCTGCTGATGGGTGCGGGCCTCGCCTTCGGATTCGCGCTCGGCTGGGGAACCAAGGAAGCCCTCATCATCGCCGGGATCATCGGTACGTCGTCGAGCGCGATCGTCACCAAACTGCTCATCGAGCTCAACCGCCTGGCGAACCGCGAAACGCCGATGATCCTCGGCGTCACCGTGGTGCAGGACATCTTCCTCGCCATCTACCTGGCGATTGTCTCTGTTGTGCTGAGCGGTGAAAACGAGCCATGGCTCGTCGTCGGGAAACTCGCCATTGCATTCACCTTCCTCGTCGTGATGTTCAGCATCGCGCGCTGGGGAGGAGCGTTCGTCGGGCGGTTGTTCCGCACGAAGGACGATGAGCTGTTCACCATTTTGTTCTTTGGGCTCGCCGTGTTGTTCGGTGGACTCGGAGAGGTGCTCGGCGTCAGCGATGCCATCGGCGCGTTCCTCATCGGTCTCGTGCTCGGCGCAACGCGATACAGCGCCAAGATCGAGCACGTGGCGGTGCCGCTGCGTGACGTCTTCGGGGCGTTCTTCTTCCTCAACTTCGGCCTCGGCCTCGACCCGACCGAGTTCCCGCAGGTCATCGGACCCGTCATCATTGCCGTCGTCCTCACGCTCGTGCTCAACGTCGTCGCCGGTCAGTTCATGGCGAGGCTCTACGGCTTCAGCGCCCAGGCCGGAATCAATGCGGCAGCCATCCTGATGAACCGTGGTGAGTTCGCCCTCATCCTCGCCATTCTCGCGCTCACGGCCGGGCTCGACCCCAGGCTGCAACCATTCGCCGGGCTCTACGTGCTCGTCGTCAGCGTGATGGGTCCGCTCCTCGCATCCAACTCCGAGCGCATCGGCGCGGCCGTGCTCCGTACCAAGCGAAAAACACCAGTTCGGCCCCGTGACCCGATGCTCGCCGAAGAGATCGCCCTCGTCGACGCCGCGACGGCGGGCGACGACGCACCCGAATCGACCGCGACGGCGCGGGCCATCGACCGAATCGTCGAGCAGGCGATGAACCAGCGTGACACACCACCCGAAAAGACGAAGCGAGACGACGATTACTAGCAACACCCCGGCACCGGCCGACCCGGCCGAGCCCCGCAAAACTCTCTTCCGCACGATGCTCGAGCCGCGCTGGATCGCGATGCTCCTGCTCGCACTGCTCGTGTCGGGAGCGTTCGCCTGGCTCGGTCAGTGGCAGCTCGAACGCGCGGTGACCTCAACCGAAACCGTCGACCAGCCCACCGAGCGGGTCAGGCCCATCGCCGACGTCGCTGAGACCGGCGGTCCTCTCCGCGACAGTGTCGTCGGACAGCTCGTCGAGGTCAACGGGGTTCTGGTCCCCGGTGATTACCTCGTCGTGAGCGATCGCGTGAATCTCGGCGAGACGGGGTACTGGGTCACCGGGCACCTCCTGACGGATTCCGAGCCACAGGCCTCCATCGCCGTCGCGCTCGGCTGGACACCCGACGGGGATGTTGCGGACGAGACCGTCGCTGCCCTCAACTCCGACGCCGAGGCATCCGTCGTCACCGTCACCGGACGACTGAACGCGTCGCAGGCCCCTGAACTACCGGAGGACGACGCCGACCCGTTCGAGCTCACGACGATGTCGATGGCCGCGTTCGTCAACATCTGGAGTGACATGGGGGACAGGCCGGTCTACAACGGGTACGTCGTCGCGGACGAGGCGCCGGAGGGGCTCACCGTTATCGACGCGCCGCCCGTCGAAGAGGGCGTTACGCTCAACTGGCTGAACATTTTCTACGCCGCAGAGTGGATCGTCTTCGCCGGTTTCGCGGTGTTCGTCTGGTACCACCTTGTGAAGGATGCCTGGACGCGGCGCGAGGAAGAGGCTGAGCTCGAACGCTCAGAATCGGGCACGTAGACTAGAGATATGCCACTTGAACCTCGCGAGAGCGATTTACCGCGAATCGCCGGCGCACTGAAATTTTACAAGATCGCATCGATCATCACCGGTGTCATGCTGCTCGCGCTCTGCGCTGAGATGCTCATGAAGTACGCATTCGGCCTCGAGCTCGAACTCGGCGGAGCCTACGGATTCCTCGCGTTCGTGCCGAGCGGATCCGCGCAGGCCATCAACCTCTCAACCGGTATCCTGATCGCGCACGGCTGGTTCTACGTGCTGTACCTGTTCAGCAACTTCCGGCTCTGGAGCCTCATGCGCTGGTCGTTCCCGCGCCTGCTGCTTCTCGCGCTGGGTGGTGTGATCCCGTTCCTGTCGTTCTTCCTTGAAGTGCGCGTCGCCCGCGAGGTGCGCGCGTACCTGGCCTCACGTGCCGAGCGCACGGCATCCGTTTCATCTGCTGCACCAATTTCCAACCCTGTGGAGGCATCTCATTAGCGAGCAGGCAACCAACGCCCGCCCCGTTCTCGTCGTCGACTTCGGCGCCCAGTACGCCCAACTCATCGCACGTCGCGTGCGCGAAGCCGGGGTCTATTCCGAAATCGTGCCTCACTCGATCACCGCAGCCGAGGTGGCCGAGAAAAATCCCGTCGGCATCGTTCTATCCGGCGGGCCCTCGAGCGTGTACGAAGACGGCGCTCCCGCCCTCGACTCGAGTATCTTCGACCTCGACGTGCCGACGCTCGGTATTTGCTACGGCTTCCAGGTCATGGCACGTGCGCTCGGCGGCGAGGTGGCGAACACCGGCCTGCGTGAGTACGGATCGACCGACGCGTCGCTCTCGACCGACGGTGGCGTCCTGCTCGACGGGCAGCCCGCCGACCAGACCGTGTGGATGAGCCACGGCGACTCGGTCGCGAAGGCGCCGGAGGGCTTCACCGTCCTCGCGTCGACGGCCTCGACCCCTGTCGCTGCGTTCGGCAACGACGAGCGCAAGCTCTACGGTGTGCAGTGGCACCCCGAGGTGAAGCACTCGGCGTACGGCCAGAACGTACTCGAGAACTTCCTGCACCGTGCCGCAGGCATCCCCTCCGACTGGAACCCTGGCAACGTCATCGCCGAGCAGGTCGAGCGCATTCGCGCCCAGATCGGCACCGGCAAGGTCATCTGCGGCCTCTCCGGTGGAGTCGACTCCGCCGTTGCCGCTGCCCTCGTGCACAAGGCCGTCGGCGACCAGCTCGTCTGCGTCTTCGTCGACCACGGGCTTCTCCGCCAGGACGAGCGCAAGCAGGTCGAAGAGGACTACGTCGCGGCGACCGGCGTTCGGCTCATCACCATCGACGCGCGTGAGCAGTTCCTCAACGCCCTCGCCGGAGTCAGTGACCCCGAGACGAAGCGCAAGATCATCGGCCGCGAATTCATCCGCACCTTCGAGAAGGCACAGGCAGACCTCATCGCCGAGTCGCTCGAGGACGACGGCGATCCCATCGCATTCCTCGTGCAGGGCACCCTGTACCCGGACGTCGTCGAGTCCGGCGGCGGAACCGGTACCGCGAACATCAAGAGCCACCACAACGTCGGCGGACTGCCCGACGACCTGACCTTCGAACTGGTCGAACCGCTTCGTACCCTGTTCAAGGACGAGGTCCGTGCGATCGGCCGCGAGCTCGGACTTCCCGAGGTCATCGTCGGCCGCCAGCCGTTCCCCGGCCCAGGCCTCGGCATCCGCATCGTCGGTGAAGTGACCGCCGAGCGACTCGACCTGCTGCGCAAGGCGGATGCGATCGCCCGGTTCGAACTGTCGGCCGCCGGTCTCGACAACGAGATTTGGCAGTGCCCTGTTGTGCTTCTCGCCGACGTTCGCTCGGTTGGCGTGCAGGGAGACGGACGCACGTACGGGCATCCGATCGTCCTCCGCCCGGTCAGCTCCGAAGACGCCATGACGGCGGACTGGACGCGACTGCCGTACGACGTACTCGCGAAGATCTCGAACCGGATCACGAACGAGGTGGATGGCGTGAACCGCGTCGTTCTCGACGTCACGTCTAAGCCACCGGGAACTATTGAGTGGGAGTAGGGGTGACGGCGGAAAGCCGATCATTTTCTCCTCAGCTCAGACAATACGCAAATGGCCGGCTCGGTTGAGCCGGCCATTTGCGTTTTCCGCCGGGGCGTCGGAAAGCCGATCATTTTCTCCTCAGCTCAAACAATGACGATTCCAGGACCGGCTCGCTGAGCCGGTCCTGGTCGTTTAAGCGCGTCGCCCAGCCCAGAGACGAGCCGGTCCTGAAATCGCCATAACTCGGCACCCCGAAAACGATCGGCTTTCCGTCTGAGTGCGGCTTAGGAGCCGTGGCGCGGGCTGGGTGACGGCGGAAAGCTGATCATTTTCTCCTCAGCACAAGGCACCCCGAAAACGATCGGCTTTCCGCCTGGGTTGGGCTTCAGGGGTCGGTCGCGGCGCTTGGGTCGCGGGATTTGCAGGCGATCGCACGGTTATCAGGACTGTATTTGCGAGTTTGTCCTGATTGGCGTGCGATCTCCTGTGCAGCGGTTACGCGCCGAGGGAGGGAAAAAGCGCCGAGGGAAGGACGGCGGGCGGGCGGGCGTCCTTGTGTGGCCACTATTTCCTTATGTCGGCGCGACTTGGCGTTTGCGGTGCGGCGCCGACGGCGGGGTGTACGTGTCCATGCGCACCAGTACGACACCGGCGAGGATACCGAGCCCGCCGAGGAGCTGCAGGAGGCTGGGCAGCTCGGCGAGCAGCAGCCACGACACGAGCACAGCGAACACGACCTCGCTGAGGCCAACGAAGGAGGCGATCCGGGTGCCGAGGCGAGCGGTCGCAATGATGCCGGTCAGGTAGGCGGCCGCCGTCGAAATCAGCGCGAGCGAGATGAGGGGCACGTACCAGGGCACCTCGTGCTCGAGCAACGTCACGTTCGCCGTCGAGAACGCGAACGGCAGCAGTCCGATGACGCCACAGATCGCGACAACCACGGTTCCAACGACGAGTCCTCCGCCGGCGAGCACGAGTGGGGGCAGGTCGGCGCTGATTCTGGTGCCGAGCACGAAGTAGGCGGCGAGCGACACCGCCGCGAGAAGCGCCCACGCGACACCGATCGGATGGACGGTCTCTGCGCCGGTGAGGTCGAGAACGAGCACCATGCCGAGGATGGCGATCACGGTGCCTGCGATGGTGCGGACACCGGGACGGCGCCTGGTCTGGGCCCAGACGAGCAGGACGAGGAGAACGGGAGCGAGGTACTCGATGAGGAGCGCAACGCCAACCGACAGGTACGAGACAGCGTTGAAGAACCCGACCTGCGCCCCCGCGATCGCCACGATGCCGTAGATGGCGATGGTTGTCCCGCTCCGGCGGATCGTCTTCCATCGGCCTCGCATGAGAATCAGTGTCGGTACGAGCAACACGAGCGCAGCGCCACCGACCCTGGCGAGAACTGCCGCACCTGGCGACCACCCCGAGTCCATGAGCGACTTGGCCACCGGGCCGCTCAGTGCGAACATCAGCGCGCTCGCGAGCGCGATGACGATCCCTGACGCTTGAGGGTGTGGCGCGGGCCGAACGGCATCCGCCCTCGGGTCTTCGGTTCGCGTAGTTGCCATCTGGTTCGCGCGACCCTGAAGCCGCTCTGCTTTCTGTCAGGAGTAATCTGGGCTATGGTCATGACACTAACCCCGTGCCCCGTCAGGAGTCAACATGCTTTTTGCACATGACACCGAAGTTTCCCTGGTGACCACCGCCGCGCTGATCAACACGCTTCCCGGCGCTTCTCACAGTGGGGACGACGAGCTGGCGACCGCTGAGCAACTCGCTGAGTTCCTCGATCGGTTCGAGTTCACGGGCTACCGCGCCGGAGACGCCGGGGAACTCGACGAGATGCGTGCTCTCCGCGGGCGGTTGCGGGAGCTCTGGACGCGCGACGAAGACGGTGTCGTCGCGCTCGTCAATGAGCTGCTTCGCGAGGCGAACGCGCTTCCGCAGCTTGTTCGGCACGACAACTGGGACTGGCACATCCATGCGACAGAGTCATCGGCTGCCGTAGCCAGACGCGCGCAGGTCGAGGCTGCGATGGCGGTTGTCGACCTCGTTCGCGCCCAGGAGCTCTCCCGGCTCCACGAGTGCGCTGCCGACGACTGCAGCGCGGTCGTCGTCGACCTGTCGCGCAACCGCTCGCGTCGCTACTGCGACGTCGGCAACTGCGGAAACCGGGCACACGTTGCCGCTTATCGCGCGAGGCGGCGAAGCGCGTAGTCACTGACGGCATCCGTGTACATCAGACGGATGCCGTCGGCTGGGCTATCCCTCGACCAGGATGCCCAGCTGGGTGGCAAAGAGCGGCGCGAGCTCGCTGAGCTGGTACTCGCTGACCGTCGCACCCTTCAACCCCTCGAGCCCGTGGATGGCCTGGAACTCGAGGCCGCGCAGGTCGACGTGTGTGAGCGCCGAGCGGGTGAGGTCGAGGGTCTGTACACGGGTGCCGGTGAACGCGACCCGCGTTGCGGTCGCGCCGCCGAGGTCGAGCTCGTCGATGGTGCAGTCCTCGAACAGGACGTCGGTGAGCGACGAGCCCCGCAGGTTGAGGTAGCCCAGCTTGCTGCCCGAGACGCGGACGGACTGCCAGGTCGCGTCGAACAGTTCGCCTGAGCCGATCCGTGACCGGCTGAGGGTGACGTCGCGCCAGGTCGACCGGCTGGACCGCAGAATCGGGGCGTTGATGCCGGTGAGCACCGACTCGATCAGGCGGGACCCGCGGAGGTTCGCATCGGTGAGGGTGACGTCGTCGAGCGAACACTCCCGGAGCGTGATGCTGGAGAGGTCGCGGTCGGAGAGGTCGACGCCGCTGAACTCCTCGAGTTCGCGGTCGTCGTCGGTGTCGAGCGAGTCGGCATCGCCTGGCGCCCGCTCCACGACGCGCAGTGTGTCGAGACGTGGGGGATGAGTGGATGGGCGACGTGCCATTGATGCCTCGCAGAGTGACGGTGAAACTGTGGAATCGGGCATGAAAAGCCCCTGGGTCGCAGATCCGGCGGCGACCCAGGGGCTCGATCGATGCTGTTACTCGCGGGTGATGGCGAGCATGCGAAGGATCTCCATGTACAGCCAGATGACCGTGACCATGATGCCGAACGCGCCGGACCAGCCGTACTTGCGCGGTGCGCGGTTCTGCACGCCCCTCTGGATGAAGTCGAAGTCGAGAACGAGGGAGTATGCACCCATGATCACGCACAGCACACCGAGGATGAGGCCGAGGGGGATGCCGGCGATATCCGCACCGCGGAGGCCGAAGGCGTTATCGGTCAGGCCGAACATCTGCATTCCGACGTTGACGAGCGAGAACACGAGGTAGCCGACCATGGCGATGAGGAAGATCTTTGTCGCCTTCTTCGACGCGCGGATCTTGCCGCTCGCGAACAGCGCGAGGGTCACACCGACGACGACGAGCGTCGCGATGACGGCCTGGGCGACGATTCCCGAGTAGCGTGCGTCGAACATGCCGGAGATGCCACCGACGAAGATGCCCTGAACGCCGGCATAGGCGAGGATCAGCGGAGCGGACGGCTCCTTCTTGAAGGTGTTGACCAGGGCGAGAACGAAGCCGACGATGGCCGCACCGATGGTCAGGAGGGGCATGCCAGCGGCCCAGCCGAGGACAGCGCCGACAAGGAGCACGCCGAACGCGATGGCGCTCTTAGTGATCGTGTCTTCAACCGTCATCCGGTCGGCGGTGACGCTGCCTGCGGTCGGACGGTTGTACATGTCCTGCAGTTCGGACGCGCTCGCCGTCTGCACAGCCATTGCGTTTGACCGCGTGAATGCCGGGTTCTTGAACGCCGGGTTGTTCGTTGCCATGTCTAAAGTTTTTCCTTCTCAGTCGTAACGGCTGGAATGTGGTCGCCCCGCGAAGCGGAACGTCAGTCTAATCTAGTGGTCTTTGCTGGGAAACACCGAGGTTTACGCGGGTATTCCAAGGCTGGGGCAGTGATGCTCGCCGCTCGCTTAGGCTCGACGCATGACAGCGTCCGATCCGGCACCCCCGCTCATCATCGGTCACCGCGGTGCTCCCGGTTATCGCCCCGAGCACACCCGGTCCTCCTACGAGCTCGCTTTCGCTCTGGGAGCGGATGCTGTGGAGCCAGACATCGTCGCGACCAAGGACGGCGTGCTCGTGCTCCGGCACGAAAATGAGATCTCCGGAACGACGGATGTCGCAACCCGGCAGGAGTTTGCCGACCGCCGTGTCACCAAAGAGATCGACGGGGTCAAGCTGACGGGCTGGTTCACCGAGGACTTCACCTGGGCGGACCTGTCGACCCTGCGAAGCCGCGAGCGCATTCCGGCGCTCCGGCCGGCGAGTGCGAGTTTTGACGGTTCGGCAGGCATCCTTCGGTTCTCGGACCTGCTCGAGATTATCGATGAGGCCTCCGAGACGCAGGGGCGGGCGCTGGGGCTCGTCGCGGAGATCAAGCACGCGACCTACTTCGACAGCGTGGGTCTTCCTCTTGACGAGCTGGTGACATCCGCTCTCTCCGGTACGTCGTTTGCGGAGGGCCCGGGCCTCATCGTCGAGGCCTTTGAGAAGTCGGTGCTCGCCAGGATGCACGCTCGCGGGCTCACGGCCCGTTACATCTACCTGCTCGAAAAACAGGGCAGTCCCTTCGACGAGATCGCTCTGTTCGGGACGAAGGCACCGACATATGCGGATGTCGTCACTGACGACGGTCTTGATACTCTCGTCGCGGGCTCTGGCGGGTTTGCCGTCGACGGGATCAGCGTCGACAAGGCGATGCTCTTCGCCGGTGCACCAGCGGGGCACACCAATGACCTCGTCGAGCGCGCGCACCGGCGCGGGCTCGACGTGTTCACCTGGACTCTTCGACCGGAGAACAAGTTCCTGTCGCGGGCGTTCCGGACGAACGGCGAGCCGTCGGCATTCGGAAACTGGGAGGCCGAGTTCGACGCGATCCTTGCAACGGGGATCGACGGCGTGTTCTGCGACCACCCCGACCTCGGTGTGGCCGCGCGGGATGCGCGACGGAGGGACCCGGCGCGCGCAGACGGCTGAGAGAACTGGAGCCGGTTGTCAGACGCCCGGCCTAAGCTTGACAGTGATATGGCGAGCACCCCGGAACCGAACCCACAGTCTGCGACTCCCGTGATTGTCGACGGCTGGCACACGGCCAGTATCCCGTCGAGCGATCCGAGTGGGCAGAGCGGTGAGAGCCGACTGCTCGATGGCCTCAACCCCCAGCAGCGCGAGGCCGTGCTCTACCGCGGGCAGGCGCTGCTCATCGTTGCCGGTGCCGGCTCAGGAAAGACCAGCGTGCTCACCAGGCGCATCGCGAGCCTGCTCGAGAACCGTGAGGCCTGGCCGAGCCAGATCCTCGCGATTACGTTCACGAACAAGGCCGCCGCCGAAATGCGGGAGCGGGTCGGTGCTCTCGTCGGGCGGGTCGCGGAGGGCATGTGGATCTCAACCTTCCACTCTGCGTGCGTGCGTATTCTCCGCCGCGAGGCCGAGAACTTCGGCTTCACCAAAAACTTCACCATCTACGACTCGTCCGACTCCCGGGTGCTCATCAAGCGGATCATCAAGGAACAGGGTGCAGACGTGCTCGGGTTTACGCCCGCGAACGTCTCGGCCAAGATCTCGAAGCTCAAGAACGAACTCGCCGACGTCGACAGCTACGCGCGAAACGCCAACATGGAGGACCCCAACGAGGCCGCGTTCGTTCAGATCTTCCGCGCGTATACCCGGGCGCTCACCGCGGCGAATGCCTTTGACTTCGACGACCTCATCGGCCAGACCGTGTACCTGTTCCGGGCGTTCCCCCATGTCGCCGCGACCTACCAGAACCGGTTCAAGCACGTGCTCGTCGACGAGTACCAGGACACCAACCACGCGCAATACTCGCTCATCCGCGAGTTGACGCGGCCGCCGGCACTCGACGACAACGCGCTCATCACCACGTCACCAGGGGCATCCCTCACCGTCGTCGGTGACTCCGACCAGTCGATCTATGCGTTCCGTGGCGCCGACATCCGGAACATCGTCGAGTTCGAGCGCGACTTCCCGGGTGCGAAGGTCATCCTGCTCGAGCAGAACTACCGGTCGACGCAGAACATTCTCACCGCGGCCAACTCGGTCATCGCCAACAACTTCGACCGCAAAGACAAGAAGCTGTGGACCGCGGTCGGCGACGGCGAGAAGATCGTGGGTTACACGGGCTACTCGGGTCACGATGAGGCACAGTTCGTCGCCGATGAAATCGAGAAGCTCCACCGCGAGGGGATGCCGTACAGCTCGATCGCCGTGTTCTACCGAACCAACGCGCAGACCCGTGCACTCGAAGAAATCTTCATCCGTTCGGCCCTGCCGTACCGGATCATGGGTGGCACGAAGTTCTACGAGCGGGCGGAAATCAAGGATGCCATGGGCTACCTCGTTTCCGTCGCGAACCCTCAAGACACCCTCGCCCTCCGCCGCATCCTCAACACCCCGAAGCGGGGAATCGGCCCGGCCACGGAGACACAGCTGTTCCGGTTCGCCGAAGACAACAACCTGACCTTCCGCGAGGCGATGCGTGAGGCAGCGGCTCTCGGGCTCGGACCGAAGGTGACGAACGCGATCCTGTCGCTGTCGGCACTGCTCGACGAGGGGGCCGCGCTGGTCGCAGAGGGCAAGGTCGCCGATGTGCTCTCGACGCTCGTGACCAAGAGCGGGCTGATCGAGTCGCTGCGCAGGAGCCACGACCCGCAAGACGAAGCGCGCGCCGAGAACATCGAAGAACTCATCGCCGTCGCCAGGGAGTTCGAGCGCAACAACCCCGATGGAGAACTCGTCGACTTCCTCACCGAGGTCTCGCTCGTCGCCGCGGCCGATGACCTCGACGACTCGAGCGGCACCGTCTCGCTCATGACGCTGCACACGGCGAAGGGACTCGAGTACGACGCTGTCTTCCTCACCGGCATTGAGGAAGACCTGCTGCCGCACCGGATGAGCGCGTCGGAGCCCGGCGGCCCCGCTGAGGAACGCCGGTTGTTCTACGTGGGAATCACCCGCGCGAAGAAGCGGTTGTTCCTCTCGCTGGCCATGACCCGTGCCCAGTACGGCGAGACCGCCGTTGCCATGCCGAGCCGTTATCTGCAGGAGATCCCCGGTGAGCTCATCGAGTGGCGCCAGTCGCCAGGGATGGCGAACTCGCGGGGTGGAACACAGCCCCGTGCGCTCAATGCCAACCGGACCAAGTGGAACGGCACAGACCTCGCGACCAAGCCACTCACCGAGAAGCGCGACTGGCCGAACCGCATCACGAACCAGGTTCGTGACAACGGCTCGCTGGAACTCGCCGCTGGCGACCGCATCCGTCACAGCGATTTCGGCGAGGGTCGCGTTCAGACCGTCACTGGCGAAGGTGCCAAGCGGATCGCACACGTTCAGTTCGAATCGGCGGGCTTCAAGAAGCTCCTGATCAAAATCGCACCGATTGAGAAGTTGTAATAGCCATGCTGCGCACCATGTTCACCGCGAAAATTCACCGCGCGACAGTCACCCAGGCCGACCTGCACTACGTTGGCTCGGTGACCGTCGACCTCGACCTGCTCGACGCCGCAGACATTCTGCCGGGTGAGCTTGTCTCGATCGTCGATGTGACCAACGGCGCGCGGTTGGAGACGTACACGATTGCCGGCGAGCGTGGCAGCGGCGTGATCGGTATCAACGGTGCCGCTGCACACCTCGTGTTCCCGGGGGACACGGTCATCCTTATCGCGTACGGGCAGATGACGACCGAAGAGGCGCGACAGTTTGTGCCGAACGTTGTGCACGTCGACTCCGCAAACCGCATTGTCGCCCTCGGGAGCGACCCGGCAGAGGCGATCGTCGGCGACGTCGAAACCCCGCCCCACGCACTGCTCCGCTGATCGCTGGTCACGCACCAGCGCCGCTCACGCACCAGCGCTGACAGACAAGTGACGGCCGGCCGGGCGGGGACGCCGCGGCCTCAGGCACGCAGCTCCCGTTGCAACGAGCGCGAGCGCGAGAACGGCGGCGTGCAGGCGCGAGAGGTCGCCACTTCCTGTCTCGGGCAGCGTCGGTGCTTCCGGCCTGGGTGCTTCTGGCGTCGGGACCGGCGCAACGTCGGGCTGGCCGGCGGGCGGAGGGGGAGCCGGCGGCGCATTCACGGTCGTGATCTCTGTTGCCACGCCGAACGGTGACGTCCAGGGCAGAATTCGTGCGCCGCCCTCCGCGGGTGCCGTGTCGGTCGGAGAAATGCTCTCGACCCAGACGTAGTGCCCAGGCCCGGCGAGCGTGCACGAGGGGGTGACGTATTCGCCCGGCCCTGTCGTAATGACGCGGGTGACCTCGCAGACAACCGGGGCATCGGCGGGAGGATGCTCAGCCGGCACGATCTGCTCGGCGAATGGCCCGAGCAGCCTGCTCCGAACGGTCAACGGAACCGTCGTGAACGGTCCGCCAGGCGGGCCGACCACCGGCCACTCGGCGAGTGTCGACGCTGTCGGCTCGACCGCGATGATCACGGTGTCGGAAATCCCGGCCCCTTCGTCGGCGACGGCCGCGCTCGTCCGGGTGGATACCACCGGCTGGAACGGCAGGTCACTCGGCAGGGGAGTGGACACGGTCGCTGTGGCGCTCGCCGAAGCTGAGCCGGCCGTGAGAAGGTTCTGCGCCGCACCGGACGACACCGCCATCGTGAGTGCGTTCCCGTAGGGAAGCCCGTCGAAGTGGACCGAGGCCGCCACATCGGCGACTGCAGAGCCGGCAGTCACCCGCACCCGAATCGGAACACCGTTGTGCACTGAGGCAGTCGTTGAACCGTCGGCGAAGGTCGCCCCGCTGAGCGTCATCGTCCCCTCGTGGGCGCCAGCGGGCGCCACAACAGGGCCGGCCGCAACGGTGTCGGCCGTGAGCACCGCCGTCACCCGTGAACGATCGCCGTCTCGGCTGAGTTCAAGGGCCGCACCGACCGAGCGGGAAGCGGACATCTCCGCCTCATCGAGCATCCGGCGGGCGAGCTCCAGAACGGAGGCCGCGTCCGCGCCTGCCTTTGCGGCGAGTTCCTCCTGGGTGTGGCTGCCCAGCCCGGTGAGAGTCCAGGTTGCAATCTGTCCGGCAGCGGCGGTCGTCGGGTCGGTTGACCCCGCCCAGCTCCGGGAGATGTAGGCGAGCCGTGCGGCGTCGTCGGGGCTGTACCAGCCGAGCGCAGCACCGTCGGCATAGGAGAACTCAGCCCCGTTCGGAGTTCCGCGTTCGGTGTTGACGCAAAAGGCGAGGGTTCCGTCGGCGAGGCGCCACGACCCGAGCCAGAATCCACCGTTCTCGGACGAGTAGTAGCCGAAAGCCCGACCGGTGACCGGCACGGCGGATGCCGGGGGTGCCGCGAAGAAGAGCGGAGCGAGCACGGCGGCCACGACGGTGAGGACCAGCATCATGATGCTGGCACGTCGGCGACGGCCGCCGGGTGTGGGGACGGTCGGGGTTGGAGTCTCCGTGGCACGTGTTCCACAAAGTGATGTCGGGGTCATACCCAGAAGTGTGTTGTCGCCGGACGTCGCCCTGAACCGGACCATGACGACTGTGGACAGGCAGGCGCATCGGTTGCGTTGGGGAGGACCGGCTGAGGTCACCGCCGGGCTTCGAATACTCCGGCCAGCGATCGAGGCCTACCGCGACGAAGCGCGCAGTCTCCGCAGGTAGAAGGAGCACAGGGCGAACCGGATGCCGCGCGGCAGCTTCGGCCAGACCAAACGCGTAACGCGGATGAGGCGGTCGAACCGCCGTTGCTGCTTCGGTGACCACCGGAATCCGTAGTCAGCGCGCAGCCTCTCGTCGAGGAGCCCGGCCGTCATCAACCGCGCGAGTGGCATCGCGGCTCGGAGCACGAGTGGCAGGGACCTCGCGGAGAGCAGCTCCCTGCTGACAGCGAGAGCCTCAGGGGTGACCTCGAGTTTCGCGGTCTCCTCGGCGAAGTAGCGGTCGAAGTCGGCCCGGGTCGGTGGCCACAGCTCCGGCGTCATTTGGAGCGCGGTGCCGAGCACCGCGTATTCGCGGTAGATTCGCTCGGCGGACTCGTCATCGAGCGGCCCGTACACCAGTTCCCACACGGTGATCGCGGTGTCATAGAGCGTCGCGGCCACCCAGAGCTGGAGAGCCGGGTCGAACGCCGAGTAGCCGGGCGATTCCGGTGTTGGCGCTGCCGAGACCGGCCCGTGCGCCGCATTGACTCGACTGGTCACCCGGCGCTTGTCGGCATCTGTTCCGTTCACCTGGGCATAGACGAAGGTCAGCGTCGCGTGCAGCCGGTCGAGCGGGCGTGACGCGAAGTCGCTGTGGGCCGCAACTCCGAGGCCGACACCGGGGTTGGCGATCTGGAGCAGGATCGCGCGACCGCCGCCCGCAACCAGCACCGCGTCCCCGCCGATGTCCTCAAGTGTCGTCACGCGCCCACCGTAGCCCACACTCCCCGCCGCCCACCGAGAACGGTGAGCCGGTACGCTCGAATGAGACGAAGTAGAGTGGTAACGGCATTTCTCTCGGCGTCGAGATACTTGACGCGGGACGGCCAGCAACTGCGCACATCAGAAATGCATCAAGCAGAACGGAAATCCACGTGGATCTTTACGAATACCAGGCACGAGACCTGTTCGAAAAATACGACGTCCCGGTCCTGCCGGGCATCGTCGCAGAGACGCCCGAGGAGGTACGCGCCGCAGCCGAGAAGCTCGGAGGCGTCGTCGTCGTGAAGGCCCAGGTCAAGGTCGGCGGGCGAGGCAAGGCCGGCGGCGTCAAGGTCGCCAAGACTCCTGATGAGGCATTCGAGGCGGCTCAGTCCATCCTCGGCCTCGACATCAAGGGCCACGTCGTCAAGCGCGTCATGGTCGCAGGCGGCGCCCGTATCGCGCAGGAGTTCTACTTCTCGGTGCTGCTCGACCGCGCCAACCGTTCCTACCTGTCGCTCACGAGCGTCGAGGGTGGAGTGGAGATCGAGGTTCTCGCCGTCGAGAAGCCCGAAGCGCTTGCCCGCATCGAGATCAACCCGCTCGACGGAATCGACACCGCCAAGGCCCGCGAGATCGCGGTTGCCGCGAACTTCCCGGCCGAGCTCGTCGACAAGGTCGCCGACGTCTTCGTCAAGCTCTACAACGTCTACAAGAGTGAGGATGCCACGCTCGTCGAGGTCAACCCGCTCGTGCTCACCGAAGAGGGCGACATCATCGCCCTCGACGGCAAGGTCACGCTCGACGAGAACGCCGACTTCCGCCACCCGTCGCACGCGAAGCTCGAGGACAAGGACGCCGCTGACCCGCTCGAAGCGAAGGCCAAGGCTGCAGGCCTCAACTACGTCAAGCTCGACGGCGAAGTCGGAGTCATCGGAAACGGTGCAGGGCTCGTCATGTCGACCCTCGACGTCGTCGCATACGCCGGTGAGAACCACGGCGGCGTGAAGCCGGCCAACTTCCTCGACATCGGAGGCGGAGCATCCGCTGAGGTCATGGCCGCAGGCCTCGACGTCATCCTCGGTGACCCGCAGGTCAAGAGCGTCTTCGTCAACGTCTTCGGTGGCATCACCGCGTGTGACGCCGTCGCGAAGGGTATCGTCGGCGCGCTCGCCGAACTCGGCTCCGCCGCGAACAAGCCCCTCGTCGTTCGCCTCGACGGCAACAACGTCGAGGAAGGCCGCCGCATCCTCAACGAGGCCAACCACCCGCTGGTCACCCTCGCCGCAACCATGGACGAAGGCGCCGACAAGGCCGCCGAGCTGGCTTCGAAGTAAAAGGACGAACGAAACAATGTCAATTTTCCTCAATAAGGATTCCAAGGTCATCGTCCAGGGCATCACCGGCGGCGAAGGCACCAAGCACACCGCACTGATGCTCAAGGCAGGCACCAACGTCGTCGGCGGCGTCAACGCCCGCAAGGCCGGCACCACCGTCGTTCACGGCGACGTTGAACTGCCCGTCTTCGCCACGGTCGCTGAGGCCATGGAGAAGACCGGCGCTGACGTGTCGATCGCCTTCGTGCCGCCGGCGTTCACCAAGGACGCTGTCATCGAAGCCATCGACGCCGAGATCCCGCTGCTCGTCATCATCACCGAGGGCGTCCCCGTCGGGGACTCCGCCGAGTTCTGGGCGTACGCGCAGAAGAAGGGCAACACGACCCGGATCATCGGCCCGAACTGCCCAGGCATCATCACGCCTGGAGAGGCGCTCGTCGGCATCACGCCGGCGAACATCACCGGAAAGGGACCGATCGGCCTCGTCTCGAAGTCAGGAACCCTGACCTACCAGATGATGTATGAGCTGCGCGAGATCGGCTTCTCGACGGCCATCGGCATCGGTGGAGACCCCATCATCGGCACCACCCACATCGATGCACTGGCTGCGTTCGAAGCCGACCCCGAGACCAAGGCGATCGTCATGATCGGTGAGATCGGTGGAGACGCTGAAGAGCGCGCCGCTGACTACATCAAGGCGCACGTCACGAAGCCCGTTGTCGGATACGTCGCCGGGTTCACCGCTCCCGAGGGCAAGACCATGGGCCACGCGGGCGCCATCGTCTCCGGCTCGGCCGGAACGGCTGCGGCCAAGCAGGAGGCTCTCGAAGCCGCCGGCGTCAAGGTCGGCAAGACCCCGTCAGAGGCTGCACGCCTCATGCGCGAGATCATCGCCGGACTGTAAACCAGCACAACCAGCACACACGAAGGGCGGCAGGAAACTGCCGCCCTTCGTCGTGTCTGGCGTGGCAGGACGGACCGCCGCCTGACGGCGGCTAAACTCCAAGTCGAATGAACCGCACAACACTTGCCATGCTCGCCGCGCTCGAGGCACTCATCACCGTCGCCATCGGAATCGGGGTCACCCTCGTTCCGCTGAGCGTGCTCTGGGCCACCGACTACGGATTCTCCGTCGACTGGCTGGTCTTCTGGCGTGCGTCCGTCGACATCTGGTTGCTCGGCAACGGCGTCGACCTCACGGTGACCCTGCCGAGCGCGCTCGTCGCAGCCATCGGCATCCCCGAGGCATCCGCACCATTCCTCGTGAGCTTCGTCCCTCTCGCGGTCGCCGCGTTCACCGTGATCATGGGTGCCCGTACGGGCTCACGCGCTGCGGCGAGCAGGTACTGGCCGATCGCCCTGGGCTCGGCGCTCGTCATCTTCGTCCTGATCACCGGAGCGCTCGCGCTCACGGCCGTCGATTCCACGGTGAACCCGTCGCTCCCGCAGAGCTTCCTGGTACCAGGCGCCATCTACGCCCTCGGACTCGCTATCGGCGCCAGACGCGTGCTGTTCCGGGCGGATGCCATGGGCAACGGAAGGGTGAAGGCCTGGGTCACCGGCATCGCAGACAGGTTCGACGACACGGCTGCTGCGGTGCTCTCCGCCGCCTTCCGCGGCGGGTTCGCTGCCGTACTCGGTGTCGTCGCCGCCTCGGGGATCCTGCTCGCCGTGGCCGTCATCGGTAACTTCGGGCTCATCACCAGCCTGTACCAGAGCGCCCAGCTTGGGGTGTCCGGCGGGATCATGGCTACGATCGCGCAGCTGGCGTTCCTGGGCAACATCGTCATCTGGGTCGCGTCATGGCTGATCGGCCCGGGGTTCGCGCTCGGTGCCGGGAGCTCGATCTCGCCGGTGAACACGCTGGTCGGGCCCATCCCCGCCTTCCCCATCTTCGGTGCCGTCCCGAACGGCGATCTGCCATTCGGCTTCCTCGGGCTGCTCGTTCCCTTCATCATCGGCTTCGTCGCGGCCGCTCTCGTTCGGCCGCAGCTCATTCGGGCCCTCCGCGGCGGTCCTCTCGCCGTGAGGCTTGCCATCGCGGCCGTCGGAATCGGAGTGGTCGCCGGGCTGGGGCTCGGCCTGCTGGCCTGGTTCTCCGGGGGAGCGATTGGACCAGGCCGGTTCGAGACCGTCGGCCCGAACCCGTGGCTGGTCGGTGTTTTCGCGTTTGCAGAGGTCACCATCGCCGCCCTCATCGGTATGGCATCAGGCAAGAGCGATCCCGGGCAGCTCGACGTTCCCGCCAGACGAACAGGCACCGCCTCGCGCTGAGCGACTCCTCCGCCGGGAAGCGACTCAACTGTAGGATTGGCCCGTGCTGAATATCGTCGTGCTGATCTCGGGTACGGGATCCAATCTCCGCGCGCTTCTCGAGGCGTCGGCCGACGCTGAGTTCCCCGCCCGTGTGGTCGCCGTTGGCGCAGACCGCGAGGCAGATGGGCTCGCTCACGCGGAAGAGTTCGGGATCCCCACCTTCACCGTTCCGTTCAGTTCCTTCGCCAGCCGCGAGGAATGGGGCGTGGCCCTCCTCGAACAGATCCGGGTGTGGAACCCGGACCTCGTCGTGCTGAGCGGGTTCATGCGACTTCTGCCGCGGACCGTCGTCGACGCGCTCGCACCGCACCTCATCAACACGCACCCGGCCTATCTCCCCGAGTTCCCGGGTGCACACGGGGTCCGCGACGCCCTTGCCGCCGGAGTCGACGAGACAGGGGCATCCATCATCGTTGTCGATAATGGCGTCGACCAGGGTCCCGTCATCGTGCAGGAACGCGTTCCTGTGCTGCCGGGCGACACCGAGCAGGAACTGCACGACAGAATCAAACCGGTCGAACGCCGCCTGCTCGTGCAGACGGTTCTCGACATCGCCAACGGTCTCGATCTCGCTTCCCTCTAGCGCGACCGGCCTCTCAACCCCCGTTCACTCGGCATCCACAAGGAGCACACAATGGCCGGCCCAACACACGACAAGAGCCTGTACCGCGACCGTGACGTCGTGCCCATCACACGCGCCCTCATCTCGGTCAGCGACAAGACCGGCCTCATCGACCTGGCCCGCGCGCTCGCGGAGGCCGGTGTCGAAATGGTGTCGACAGGGTCGACAGCCCAGGCCATCAGGGACGCCGGCTACGCGGTCACCGATGTCGCGACTGTCACTGGGTTCCCCGAGTCGCTCGACGGCCGGGTGAAGACCCTCCACCCATCGGTGCACGCCGGTCTCCTTGCCGACCTCCGCCTCGAGTCGCACGAGCAGCAGCTCGGCGACCTCGGTGTCGAACCGTTCGAACTCGTCGTCGTGAATCTCTACCCGTTCGTTGAGACCGTTGCGAGTGGGGCCGTCGGCGACGATGTCGTCGAGCAGATCGACATCGGCGGACCCGCGATGGTGCGCGCCGCCGCAAAGAACCACCCGAACGTCGCGATCGTCGTGTCGCCGGCCAGCTACGGCGAGATCATTGAGGCCGTCGCAAAGGGCGGTACGACCCTTGCCCAGCGTCGTGAGCTCGCCGCACGAGCCTTCTCGCACACGGCGGCGTACGACACAGCGGTCGCCGGCTGGTTCACCGACACGGCTGAGGGTTTCGGTGCATCACTGACGATCCAGGCCGAGCTTGCCCACGTCCTCCGCTACGGCGAAAATTCGCACCAGGAAGCGGCGCTGTACCTGCGCGCCGGTGGCCACGGCATCGCCCAGGCGACGCAGCTCGGCGGCAAGGAGATGAGCTACAACAACTTCGTCGACGCGGATGCCGCCGTGCGCGCCGCGTACGATTTCACCGTCCCTGCCGTGGCCATCATCAAGCACGCGAACCCGTGCGGAATCGCCGTGGCGTCGCCAAAGGCACCGGATGCCATAGCGTCTGCACACGCCCGTGCTCACGCGTGCGACCCGGTCTCTGCGTTCGGCGGCGTCATCGCGGCGAACCGGATGGTGACCCTCAAGATGGCGGAGACCATCAAGGAGATCTTCACGGAGGTCATCGTCGCGCCCGGGTTCGACGAAGACGCACTTGACGTGCTTCGCACCAAGAAGAACCTCCGCATTCTCGAGCTGCCAGCGGACTTCGCGCCGGAACCTCTCGAGGCGAAGCAGGTCTCTGGCGGCATCCTCGTGCAGCAGGCAGACCGGTTCCCGACCGAGGGAAGCGTGACCGACACGTGGAGCCTCGCCGCCGGCGATCCCGCCGACGATGAGACCCTCGCCGATCTCGCGTTCGCGTGGACGGCGTGCCGTTCGGTGAAGTCGAACGCGATACTCCTCGCGAAGAATGGTGCGTCTGTCGGTGTGGGGATGGGGCAGGTCAACCGTGTCGACTCGTGCCACCTCGCGGTCACGCGCGCCGGCGACAGGGCCGCTGGCTCGGTTGCGGCATCCGACGCCTTCTTCCCGTTCGCCGACGGACTCCAGGTGCTTCTCGATGCCGGTGTCCGGGCCGTCGTGCAACCCGGCGGCTCGGTTCGGGATGAAGAGGTCATCCAGGCTGCCAAGGCTGCCGGCATCACGATGTACTTCACCGGAGAGCGCCACTTCTTCCACTAGAAGACCGGTCCTTCTCAGGGAACAGGGGGAGTCATGGTGAGCCACTAGGCTCATGCCATGACTGTTTCGTGGGGCCGCAGGCTCGTTTCATCCTTCCTCGCCGCACTGACGACGGTCGTGGTGACGCACGCTGCCAGCGTGTTCGTGTTCTTCGTCTCGCAGCAGTACCAGTCGGCCGTGCTCACGCAGGTCAGCGACTATTACTTCCTCGGCAGCATCTTCGCGTTCCTGCTCGTCTTTGTCTTCGGCATCGTCGGCGCCCTGAGGCAGTGGTGGACGGCGCTTCTTGTCGGCCTCTTCGCCGGGCTCGTCGGCGCGCTGATCGGTACGGGCATCACGACGCTCGCCGGCGGGTTCGACCTGAACGGTGAGGTGATCGAGTACCTCTTCGGAACTCTGGTCAGCATCAACGGCGTCTACGTTGTGGTTGCCACGATCATCGCACCGACGATCGGCCGCGCCGTCTACAACAGGGCGATCGAGTGGAATGCATCGGCGGAGAAGGCCGGCTCGCGGGTCGCACTGGTCAGGATGCCCGCGTCGAACCTCGCCAAGGGCACCGTCACCCACATTGAGCGCACGCCCGTCGACACCGAGCTTGCAGACACGCAGTGGGACGCATACACGAAGGCCCTGGAAAGCAACGGCTGGACCACCCGCGAGGTCACCTTCGCGGACAAGCTCGCCGACTCCGTCTTCGTTGAGGACACCCTGGTTGTTGTTGGGCCGGTGGCAATCGTGACGCGCTCGGGAGTCAGCAGCCGCCGTGACGAGGCCGAGGCCGCCGAGGAAGCTGCTGAGTCGCTGGGCCTCCGGATCGAACGCATCATGAGTCCTGGCACGCTCGACGGCGGCGACGTCCTCATCGTCGGCGACCGGATCTACGTCGGTCGCGGTGGACGGACCAACGCGGAAGGCATCAGCCAGTTGCGCGAGATCGCGACCCGCGAAGGTTTCACGGTCACGGCGGTCCGGGTCACGAAGGCGCTTCACCTCAAGACGGCGATGACGGCGCTCCCGGACGGCACCATCATCGGTCACCCCGACCTCGTCGATGACGCTGCCTTCTTCCCGCACTTCCTGGCGGTCCCGGAGAGAGCCGGCGCCAACGTGATCGCGCTGTCCGCTGACACGGTGCTGATGTCAGCGTCAGCGCCGAAGACGGCGAAGCTCGTCGAGGATCTGGGCTACACGGTTGTCAGCGTCGACATCAGCGAGTTCGAGAAGCTCGAGGGCTCGGTGACCTGCCTGTCGGTGCGCGTCGGCTAAGCCCGGAAAAAAACTTCTTGCGGGGCCAGCGCACGCGTTCTAGGCTGAAGGGCTGTACTGCGGCAAGGAGGACGTGATGATGTACTCGACTAAGACGATGTACCCGATTAAGGCGCTGGCTCAGAGCCCGGCGGCCACACGGGTGCGCGTTTCGCGAGTCCGCCGCTCGCGCGTCCCGGCCCGAATTCTGTATCCGACGTCCTGACGCCGCCGAGCCTTCCGTCGCGGCCGACGGACCCGTTGCAGTTGTCCCGCCAGGGAATCTGCCGTCTCTCACCTTCGTTTCTCGGGAACATCATGTTTTCCCTCTGCCCGCCGGTCGGGCTCTTTCATGGAAGAGAAGTCTCTCGCTATGGCTCGTCACACCGACGCCAGTAAAACCCAGCCAGTATCGAACCACACCTCGACACTGAGCACGTTCCGCTCACTGCTGCGGATCTACCCCTATGCCAAGTCCGCGTTGCCACGGATCTACCTCGGTATGGGTGCGGCCCTCGGCGCCGGCCTCGTTGCCCTCGGGATCCCACTGGTGCTCGAGGCTCTCGTCGACGGCCCACTCGCCACGAGGGACACGTCCCAGCTCTGGTGGGCGGCTGCTGGAGTGCTCGGACTCGGAATCCTCGAGGCGGTCTTCATCGCCCTGCGGCGCTGGTTCGTACTGACCCCAGGGACCCACGTCGAGGCGGCAATGCGCAACTCGCTGTACACCCGGCTGCAGGACCTGCCGGTTGCGTTCCACGACCGCTGGCAGTCGGGACAGTTGCTCTCCCGCGCGATCAGCGACCTCAACCTCATCCGCCGCTGGCTGTCGTTCGGGCTCGTACTGCTCGTGGTCAACATGGTCACGATCGTGATCGGGGCCGCCGTCCTGTTCTACTGGCACTGGCTTCTCGGCACCATCTTCCTCACCCTCGCGATTCCTGTGTGGATCTACGGCTTCGTGTTCGAGAAGAAGTACTCGATCATTGCGCGGAGAAGCCAGGACCAGGCCGGCGACCTCGCAACGGCCGTCGAGGAGTCCGTGCACGGCATCCGTGTACTGAAGGCGTTCGGGCGGGGAAAGTACGCGCTCCGCAACTTCGAGTCGCAGGCGGAAAGTCTGCGGGGGACGGAGATCGAGAAGGCCAAGGCGATCGCCGGCATCTGGCTGTGGCTGCTCCTGCTGCCGGACATCGCATTTGCGCTGTGCCTGTTCACCGGGATCTGGCTGGCGTCGACCGGAGAAATCACCGTCGGCCAGTTGTTCGCGTTCTTCGCGACCGCAACGGTGCTGCGGTTCCCGATCGAATCCATCGGGTTCCTGCTGTCGATGACGTTCGACACCAGGACGGCAACCGACAGGTTCTTCGAGGTCCTTGACACAGCGAACACGATCACCGACCCGGAGAACCCGAAGACGATCCTCGCGCCGGAAGGTCGACTCGTGTTCGAGGACGTCCACTTCCGGTACCCGGATTCGCCCGCCGACGTGCCCGACCTGATCGACGGCGTCGACCTCAGCCTCGAACCGGGGGAGACCATGGCCCTCGTCGGCCTGACCGGCTCGGGAAAGTCGACACTGACGGCGCTGCCTGCCCGTCTGTACGACGTGACCGGTGGACGGGTGACGCTGGATGGAATCGACGTGAGGGACCTCAGGCGTGAGGAGCTCCGCACCCACATCGCGATGGCCTTCGAGGATGCGACGCTGTTCTCGGCATCCGTTCGCGACAACGTTCTGCTCGGACGGGCGGACCTCGATCCGGCCAGCCGTGAAGCGGATGCCGTCATGAACGAGGCCCTCGACATCGCGCAGGCGGGCTTCGTGCGCGACCTGCCCGACGGAGTCGACACGAAGGTCGGCGAAGAGGGACTCAGCCTCTCCGGTGGACAACGACAGCGCCTGGCTCTCGCCAGGGCGGTCGCGGCGAACCCGTCGGTCCTCGTGCTCGATGACCCGCTCTCCGCGCTCGACGTGGACACCGAGGCTCTCGTGGAGGCAGCCCTCCGGCGCGTCCTCGCCTCGACGACGGCGCTCGTCGTCGCCCACCGGCCGTCGACGGTCATGCTGGCCGACAGGGTCGCCCTGCTCCAGGACGGCAGGATCACCGCTGTCGGACGACACAGCGAGCTGATCAGGACCAACGAGCACTACAAGTTCGTGATCTCGAGCCTCGAGGACGAAGAGAAACGCGAGGCAGCCGAACAGATCGACCGCGCCCTCGCAGAGGACGTTCGGGAACAGGAAGAGGTGAGCAAGTGAGCACCGCAACAGTGGACGGCGTCGAGGGTGAAGAACGCGACGACTTCACGAAGAAGGAGAGCGCGCAGATCCGGCGGAGGTCGCTGAGGCTGCTCGGCTCGCTGCTCGCGCCGCTCAAGCTGCGCCTTGTGCTGACGATGCTCGTTGTCGTCGTCTCGGTCGCGGCCCAGGTCGCCGGCCCCGCGCTCATCGCGTTCGGCATCGACAGGGGTCTTCCGGCTGTTCTCGAGTCGAACGACTGGATGCCCGCGTTCGTCATCGTCGGTCTGTACCTGTTCACCGGTGTGATCGGCGCGATCCTGATGGCCTGGTACACCGTGCTGAGTGCCAGGGTCGGGCAGGCGATCCTGATCGACCTTCGCAAGCGGGTGTTCCTCCAGACTCAGAAGCTCAGCCTCGAGTTCCACGAGAGCTACACGTCCGGACGCATCATCTCGAGGCAGACCAGCGACCTCGACGCGATTCGCGAACTCCTCGATTCGGGCATCAACCAGCTCGTCTCCGGCGTCCTGTACATGCTCTTCACTGGAGTGGCGCTGTTCCTGCTCGACGGCATCAGCGGACTGGTTCTGCTTGGCTCTCTCGTGCCGCTCTACTTCCTCACCCGCTGGTTCCAGAAGCGGTCTCAGGCGCTGTTCCGCCAGTCGCGCGTGGCATCCGCGAAGGTCATCGTGCAGTTCGTCGAGACGATGACCGGCATCCGTGCCGTGAAGGCGTTCCGCAAGGAGAGGCGCAACGCGGAGCACTTCGGTGAACTCGTCGAGGACTACCGGAGCGTCAACGCGCGGGTCATCCAGCTGTTCGGTGTCTTCGACCCCGGTCTCGTCTTCATCGGAAACGTCACTGTCGCGATCGTGCTCCTCGTGGGCGGCTTCCGCGTCATCGATGGTTCGCTTGCGATCGGCGCCCTTCTCGCCGTTGTGCTGTACACGCGTCGCTTCTACGACCCGATGGAGGAGATGGCGATGTTCTACAACTCCTACCAGTCAGCCGCGGCCGCGCTCGAGAAGATCTCGGGTGTCCTCGAGGAGAAACCGACGGTTCCTGACCCGGTGCACCCCATCGACCTGTGGAAGGCGCGCGGACACGTGCACTTCGACGGTGTGCGGTTCGCGTACAAGGACGACAACGTCGTGCTGCCCGACTTCACTCTCGACCTGCCCGCTGGCCAGACGATCGCGCTCGTCGGTTCGACCGGAGCGGGAAAGTCCACTCTCGCCAAGCTGATCTCGCGGTTCTACGATCCGACAGAGGGCACCGTGACTCTGGACGGCGTCGATTTGCGGATGCTGCACCCCAAGGACCTGCGCCGGGCGATCGTCATGGTCACCCAGGAGGCGTACCTGTTCTCGGGTTCCGTCGCCGACAACATCGCGATCGGGAAGCCGGAGGCCAGCCGGGATGAGATCAAGGCTGCCGCCAGAGCCGTCGGGGCTGACACCTTCATCGAGTCCCTTCCGAACGGGTACGACACCGACGTCAACAAGCGCGGGGGCCGGGTGTCTGCCGGGCAGCGCCAGTTGATTTCGTTCGCGCGGGCGTTCCTCGCCGACCCCTCTGTGCTCATCCTCGACGAGGCGACGGCATCCCTCGACATTCCGAGCGAGCGCCTCGTGCAGGAGGCGCTGCAAACGCTGCTCGCCGACCGCACAGCGGTGATCATCGCTCACCGCCTGTCGACGGTGGCGATCGCGGACCGCGTGCTCGTGATGGAGCACGGGAAGATCGTGGAGGACGGCAGCCCCTCTGAGCTGATCTCGGGCACCGGCCGGTTTGCCCAGTTGCACGCGGCGTGGCGGGAGTCGCTGGTTTAGCCGCGTCGCCGGACTCGCTGGTTTAGCCGCGTGGCTGGATGTCCTGTGAGCCTGGCGACAGCATCCGCTGTTCTCAGACGAACGCGGATGCCGCGACGCGGTAGCCGCCGTTCGCGCGCGTCTGCAGCGGGGTTCCCTCGGCCTCGTAGTGAACGAGTGCCTCTTCCTCGTGCGCCTGGGGTGGAAGGCCGCCCGCGCGGACGACACGCCACCACGGGACATCGCTGCCGTACATGGCCATGATGCGACCGACGCCGCGGGCGGAACGCGAACCGAACGTCGCGGCGACCTGCCCGTAACTCATGACGCGACCGGGCGGGATGGACTCGACGATGTCGAGGACTATCGCGACCTCGTCCCGTACTTCTGGCCGTGCGCCTGCCATGTTCTAGAGCTTGCGGACGCCGACTGTCTCGCCGTACTGGGTCTCGCTGACCGGTTCGAATCCGACGTGGCGGAAGAATGCCTCAGGTCCGAGCTCGCCGGGTTCGTAGATCACGTTGACGTGATCGAATCCGCGCTTCGCGGCCTCGGCGCTGAGCGCCTCGACAGCGAAGGTGCCGACGCCGCGACCCTGGTCATCAGCATCGACGTTGATTCGCCAGAGGATGGAGCGGAATTCGTCTTCGCCATCGGGGTCGAAGTTGGCCTGGACAAAGCCAACGACCTCGTCACCGTCGAGGATGACCCGCTGCCAGGTTGTGGCCGGATCGAGCACGGCGGCGGCGACGGAATAGGAGACCGGAGCAACAAATTGTTCCTGTCCCGGCTTGAGAGTCAGCGTGTTGACAGCGACGATCGTAGAGGCGGACAGTTCGACGAGTCTCAGTTCAGGCATGCTGCAAGGCTAGCCGGAACCGTCAGGTCTCGGGTAGCCGGGAACGTCACTGAGCGTTAAGTTCAGGAACCGTTAACCCGGGTATTTCACCCACCGCCCGAGCTGCAATCCCGCGTCGACCCCGGTGCCTCCGCGACCTGTTCGGCGCGTACCATCGACTGCGGAGGTGGGAAATGTCGTCAGTGTCATCGCACTCGAGTCCATCGGAGACCGGGGGTCAAACGCTCACCGGTCGCGAACTGCTGGCGCGGGTCCTGGCACGGATGGACAGCCAACTGCCCTGGTTCCAGGTGCTCCCGGCCGCCAGGCGGGCAGCGATCGAAGAAATCACCAGGTCGCTCGTCGAGGCATTCGTCTCCTACTGCTCGCACCCGGATCCCTCTGCTGTCCCGCGCGTGTTCGGCGAAGCGCCGGCCGAGCTTGTCCGTTCGATCAGCCTCGAGCAGACCCTGCAGCTGATCCGGGTGTCCGTCGCCGTTGTCGAAGACAGCCTGGTCGGCCCAGAAGCTGCCGCGTATCGCGAAGCCAGCCTCGACTTCTCTCGTCAGCTGGCGTTCGAAGCCGCCGAGATCTACGCGGTCTCCCGTGCGTCGCCAGGATTGTGGGACCCGCGACTCGAGCAGCTGGCCATTGATTCGGTTCTCTCCGGGCGAGGGGTCGCCGATCTCGCCGACCGGCTCGGTGCTGTCGGCTGGCGCGGGGGCGGAGCGAGCGTCGTCGTGGTCGGCGCCGTCGGCGACACCGTCGATGAAGACCGGCTTCGCCGCGCGGTCTGGGCGGCCGGTGCCGATGCTCTTGCCGGTATGCGCAACGAGCGCTTTATCCTCGTCCTGTCGTTGCCGGTCGCGGCGGCGGGCGGGCACGAGGCGAACGAGGCGCAGAGCGATGACACGGATGCCATCGGCCGCGTTCAGCAGATAGCCAGGGACATCGTCGCGGCGACGCTGTCGGAGACCACGGTTCTCGGGGATGTGGTTGGTTCGATGGCCGACGCGGCGACGAGCGCGCGGGCCGCGGTCTCCGGTGCGCGGGTCGTTCACACCTGGCTGCAGGTGCCGACGATCGTCGGCGCTGACCAGCTCCTGCCGGAGCGCGTACTCAACGGCGATTCAGACGCCCGTACGGCGCTCCTGCAGCGTGTCCTGGTCCCGCTGCAGGACGGCGCGAGCGACTGGCTCGAGACCATCGCCATCTACCTCGACAGTGGCCGTTCGATCGAGGGCTGCGCCCGAGCGCTCGACGTGCACGCCAACACGATCAGGTACCGGCTGGCCCGGGTGTCCGAGGTGCTGGGCTTCGACGTCACTGCCCCACGGAACGCGTTCACCGTGCAGTGCGCGCTGCGCCTTGCGAGCTGATCGCCGGCATCCGGAAATCTCTCGATATCAAGATAGTTGCGGCTCTCAGGTAAGCTGGACGACGGTCGGTAAGGCCCCACAAGCTAGGAGCTTTCTATTGTCAAAAATTAAGGTTGAAGGCACTGTCGTCGAACTCGATGGCGACGAGATGACCCGCATCATCTGGCAGTCCATCAAGGACACCCTGATTCACCCGTACCTCGATGTGAACCTCGAGTACTACGACCTCGGCATCCAGAAGCGTGACGAGACGGATGACCAGATCACCATCGATGCTGCTCACGCCATCCAGAAGCACGGCGTCGGCGTCCAGTGCGCGACGATCACCCCCGATGAGGCTCGCGTTGAGGAATTCGGCCTCAAGAAGATGTGGAAGAGCCCCAACGGAACGATCCGTAACATCCTCGGCGGCGTGATCTTCCGTGAGCCGATCATCATCTCCAACATCCCGCGTCTCGTGCCGGGCTGGAACAAGCCGATCATCATCGGTCGTCACGCTTTCGGTGACCAGTACCGCGCCACCGACTTCCTCTTCAAGGGCAAGGGAACACTCACGGTCGAGTTCACGCCCGAGGACGGATCAGAGCCGCAGAAGTTCGAGGTCTACCAGTCGCCGAGCGACGGCATCGCTCAGGTTCAGTACAACCTCGATGCGTCCATCCGCGACTTCGCGCGTGCGAGCCTCAACTACGGTCTCACCCGTAACTACCCGGTGTACCTCTCCACGAAGAACACCATCCTCAAGGCATACGACGGCCGGTTCAAGGACATCTTCCAGGAGATCTTCGACGCCGAGTTCAAGGAGCAGTTCGAGGCCGCTGGACTGACCTACGAGCACCGCCTCATCGACGACATGGTGGCATCCGCCATGAAGTGGGAGGGCGGATACGTCTGGGCCTGCAAGAACTACGACGGCGACGTCCAGTCAGACACCGTCGCGCAGGGCTTCGGATCGCTCGGTCTCATGACCAGCGTTCTCGCGACCCCGGACGGAAAGGTCGTCGAGGCCGAGGCTGCACACGGAACCGTGACGCGTCACTACCGCATGCACCAGCAGGGCAAGCCGACGTCGACCAACCCGATCGCGTCGATCTTCGCCTGGACCCGCGGGCTCTCGCACCGCGGCAAGCTCGACGGCAACGACGCGCTGATCGAGTTCGCGTCGACCCTCGAGGACGTCGTCATCAAGACCGTCGAGTCGGGCAAGATGACGAAGGACCTCGCGCTCCTCGTCGGCCCGGAGCAGCCGTACCAGACCACCGAGGAATTCCTCGCTGAGATCACGGCGAACCTCAAGACCCGCCTGGGCTAAACCCCCAACACGAAAACGCTCCCCGATCCACAGGATCGGGGAGCGTTTTCGTTGTGCTGCGGGTGTTAGCCCTGGCAGACGGTCTGCAGGTCGCCGAACGTGGTCTGGACCTCGGTAATGGCATCGGTGAGCGCCGTCTGGTCCGCGTTATCGGGGTCGGCGGCCGCGATTTCCATTTGCTCCGCGAAACCGCTGAGCGCCTCTGTGGCCTTGGTGCTTTCCGGCTTGACGTCTTCGTTGGTGATCTTGTCGTTCGCCTCCGAGAAGGTCTCCGAGAGCTCGGTCACGGCTTCAGCGCCGGCGACCGGGTCGTTCCCGAACGATGAAACACTGTCGGTGAGTTCGGTCTGTGCATCCTCGAGTGTTGTCTGCACGATCGAGCAGGCCTCCGCCTTCGACTGCCCACCAGCGCACCCGGTGAGGAAAAGGCCCGCTACGGCAATGATGCCGATCGTTGCCGCGCTGGTTGTTCGGTTCCTGGACACAAGTTCCCCCTGAAAGAAAGTGCTGGGTGAGAGCGATGAGTGATCGACTCGACTGTATCAGCGTGAGTATGGGAGAACTCGTGCTGCCACTGGCTTCTCCGCAGAAGCGATACCGCGCCGCATGGCAGACTGTGAGCAGTTATACCCGCACACCAAAGAAGAATGTGAGTCCATGGCTGAAGTTGTTATCGTCGAAAATTCCCGCGCCGCTGGCGATCTGGTGGCCGATGCCATCCTGTCGCTGATCGCGTCGAAGCCCGATGCGGTTCTCGGCCTCGCCACAGGGTCGACACCGCTGCCGGTGTACGAGGCGCTTGCGGCGCGAGTCGGAGATATCGACCTCGGCAAGGTGTCAGCCTTCGCCCTTGACGAGTACGTCGGGCTGCCGGCGTCCCACCCCGAAAGCTACACATCAGTGATCAACCGCGAGGTCGTTGAACCGCTCGGACTGGTGCCGGAGCGGATTCACGTTCCCAACGGAGCGACCGAAACCATCCGGTCCGCCGGTGCGGACTACGAGCGAGCGATCCACGAGGCTGGCGGGGTCGACCTGCAGATCCTCGGCATCGGTTCCGACGGTCACATCGGCTTCAACGAGCCGGGATCGTCGTTCGCCTCCCTCACCCGGGTAAAGACGCTCACCGAGCGCACCCGTTCAGACAACGCCAGGTTCTTCGACTCTCCTGACCAGGTCCCCATGCACTGCATTACGCAGGGCCTCGGCACCATCCTGCGGGCAAGGCACCTCGTGCTGCTCGCGTTCGGCGAGGGCAAAGCGGATGCTGTCGCCGCAGCGGTCGAGGGACCGCTGAGTTCGATGCTTCCCGGTTCGGCGATCCAGCTGCACCCGCACACGACGGTCGTCGTCGACGAAGCGGCTGCGTCGAAACTCAGGCTCGCCGATTACTACAGGTACACGTTCGACAACAAGCCAGAGTGGCAGGGGATTTGAGCGACATCGTGGTCGACCTGCTCTCGCCTGGGCAACTGGCTGCGCGCGCCCGGATGCGCCGCGAACGAGCGATCGGCGACTCCCAGTCGGACTGGTCGATTCTCATCGAGGGCTGGAGCGGTGGCCGCCAGGTCTTCGCTTTCGCGCTGCCCACCCTCGACGCTCTCGCCGGGCCGCTCCTGGTGGCGCGCTCTGCCCTCAACGTCGACACGGTGGTCCTGTTCACCGACTCCCGCGTCTTCGCGCTTGAGCCTGGCGATGTCGATGGCCAGCGCACCGCTGAGCGCTACCAGCGCGGTGAGGTCTCCCTTCTCGAGCTCGCGATGGCAGGAGACCCGCGCGTCATCGACCAGCTGGTGATCCTGCCGTTCAGCGTCGAGCGTGGCGTTCTCGACCCCCAAATGATCCGCTACCTCACCCGGTACGAATCCGGCCGGGAGTCGGGCGTTATCTGGGATGTCGACGGCGATGAGCCGATGACCGCCACCATCAGCGGTCCGGTTCATGGCGTGCTCACCTGGGCGATGCAGGACAACGCGGTCGGGCCAGATGGACAACTGGCTCAGCCCGGTGAAGCGCTGATGTGGGAAGAGCTCGACGCTCACCTGCTTGGGATCGTCGCTGCCGCGCTCAACACGGCGTCAGAGGGGCGCTTTGTGATTCTCGACGCCCACCCGAAAGTCGCCACCGCAGCGGGGTTCGCGCCGTTGTCCGCGCCCGGAGGCATCCTCATCGGTGACACAACCCCGGAGAGTGTCGAGCAGCTCGTGGCCTGGGAAGTGGCGCGCTAGCCGACTCGCGCGGAACCGGAGCCGGTGCCCGTCGGGGCGGCCGAGGCCGAAAACATCAGTTCCGGTCGAAAACACCCGGCGCAACCGATGCGCTCGACCGGAACTGATGTTCTCGAGGGAGTGCGGGCGCAGCGTGGCGGCGGAAGGTGGCGCGCTAGAAGACCTTGCCTGGATTGAGGATGCCGTTCGGGTCAAAAACCGCCTTGATGCGCCGTTGAAGTTCAAGCTGGGTCTCGCCCAGCTCATCGCCCAGCCAGCGTTTCTTGAGGATCCCGATGCCGTGTTCACCGGTCAGGGTGCCGCCGAGCTTCAGCGCTGCTCCGAAGAGTTCGTCGGCCGCGCGCCAGATCAGGTCGGGAACCTCAGGGCCGTCAAAGATGAAGTTGGGGTGAAGGTTGCCGTCCCCGGCGTGGGCGACGGTGGGAATCCGGATGCCGTACGCCTGCTCGATCCGCACGATCTCCGCGAACATCGCCGGCAGTGCGCTCCGGGGGACTGAGACGTCTTCGATCAGGGTGGTTCCGAGCCGCGCCATCGCGGGGTGCATGGCCCGGCGAACGGCGAGGAGCTGCTCGCCGACGACGGGATCCGTCGACAGTTCCGCCCGCCCGCCCATCGCGAGGATGATGCCAAGCGCTTCCTCCGCTTCCGCCGCAGCGGCCGGTCCGTCGGTCTGCACGACGAGGTGTGCCTCGCCGGTGGAGACGGAGGGGAGGGCAAGCAGGGTAGCCGTGGCCTCGAGCGACGCCGCGTCCATGATCTCCATTACCGCTGGTTGGATTCCGGCGGCGGTGATGCCAGCGGACGCGGCAGCGGCATCCGTCACCGTCGGGAAATAGGCGGCGATCGTCGCGACGACACCGGCGACGAGTGGCCGGATGCGCACTGTCGCGCCGGCAATGACACCGAGCAGCCCCTCCGACCCCACGAAAAGGGCGGTGAGGTCGAGGCCGGTGACGCCCTTGACGCTGCGGTGACCGAGCTCGAGTACCTCGCCGTCGGCGAGGACAACGGTAAGGCCAAGCACCGCGTCGCGCGTGACGCCGTACTTGGCGCAGAGCAGGCCACCCGCGTTGGTCGCGATGTTCCCGCCGACGGTGGAGATCGCCTTTGACGCGGGGTCCGGTGCGAACCAGAATCCGTGCTCAGCGAGGATCTCGTTGAAACGACCGTTGAGGATGCCCGGTTCGATCACCGCGAGCTGGTCGGCCGGGTTGATCTCGAGCACGCGGTCCATGGCGAGCGTCGAGAGCACAATCTCGCCGCCGGACGCGATGGCCCCACCGGCGAGGCCGGTGCCAGCGCCACGCGTGACCACGGGCGTTCCCGTCGCGTTGGCGATGCGCAGCGTTGTGGCGATGTCGGCCACCGACATCGCATGAACCACGGCGAGAGGGGCGGATGCCGACACGTGGCCGGACCTGTCGGCCTGCGTGAGCGCCAGCGCAGCGGCATCCGTCACAACGGCGGTGCCAAGCGCGGCGACCAGCTGGCCGACGACGTTCATCGGCTGAACTCGCGCCGGCCGTTCACCACGCCGCTGATGACAGCGACGACGCCGAAGACGAGGGCAACGAACGGGACTCCCAGGTCCCACCACGCGAGTGCGGCCGCGCCCATGACGGCGAGTTCGATGAGTGCCTTGCCGTACGGGTCGATGTGGAAGACCGCCTGGGGGGAACGGAAGAGTCCCCACAGCAGGATGGCGATCACCGGAGCGCCGATCCCGATGACGAAGTTCCATGGCAGCGACCAGGCCAGGAAGCCCCAGATGCCGAGAGACACTATCGCAAAGAGTTCGAGGAAGAGCCTGAGGATGT
The DNA here is from genome assembly GCF_003065425.1 of Mycetocola zhujimingii. Lineage (NCBI taxonomy): Bacteria > Bacillati > Actinomycetota > Actinomycetes > Micrococcales > Microbacteriaceae > Mycetocola > Mycetocola zhujimingii. The sequence continues at coordinate 2,325,722 of NZ_CP026949.1, read as the reverse complement.
CGTTGGGCGTTACTGAGGGCTGCGAGGTATCTGACACCCCTCCAGTTTAGGCGGGGCCATGGCGTCGGGCCGCAGGTCGGCCGCGTGACTACTTGAAGATGATGGTGCGAGCGCCGTCGAGCAGCACCCGGTCTTCAGCGAACCACTTGACCGCCTGGGTGAGCGTGCGGCTCTCCTCGTCCTGGCCGATCGCGACGAGCTCAGACGCGCTCCGCGAGTGATCGACCCGAACAACGTTTTGCTCGATGATCGGTCCCTCGTCGAGGTCGCTCGTCACGAAGTGGGCTGTTGCGCCGATGAGCTTCACGCCGCGGGCGTGGGCCTGGCGGTACGGGTTCGCTCCCTTGAATCCGGGGAGGAAGGAGTGGTGGATGTTGATGGCCCGGCCCGCGAGGCGCTCGCAGAGTTCGGGGGAGATGATCTGCATGTACCTCGCCAGGACGACGAGTTCGATGTCGAACTCGTCGACCGCGTCGAGAATGCGCTTCTCGAAGGCCGCTTTGGACGCGGCATCCGTCACCGGGATCGATTCGAACGGAACGCCGTAGAAGGAAGCGAGGTCGCGCAGGGTGCCGTGGTTTGACAGCACGAGCGGAATCTCGACGGGAAGCTGTCCAGCCCGCTGGCGGAACAGCAGGTCGTTGACACAGTGCGCCGCTGTCGACGCGAGTACGAGCGTGCGAAGGGGCCGCCCAACGACGTCGAGGCGCCAGGTCATGTCGTAGTGCTCGGTGACGGGGGTTATCGCTGCCTCGAAGTCCTCGCGGCTGCCCGGTGATTCCACCTGCAGGCGCATGAAGAACCGCCCGGTGTCCGCGCTCGAGAACTGCTGGCTCTCGGTGATGTTGCCCCTGGCGGCGACGACGGCCCCGCTGATCGCGTGAACGATGCCGGGCTGGTCGCTGCAGACAAAGGTGAGGACCCAGTGGTTCTGAGGTTCGTGGTGTGCGGAAGCTGTGATCACTCCTCAAGGTTAACGCGTGACGGATGCTGCACCGTGCGTTGTCGCGCTGTGTGACGGACGCCGTACATTGCGGCAGCCTGCAGGGTTGCGCGATTGCGCTCTCGGGTAGACTCGATCGTGGTCGGCGCATTCCCGTCGGCCCTGGGCGCGCACATCAGCGCGTAGACGAACTCGGATCCTGCCGCTGAGCCGATCGAGTGAACGCCATCATTGGACACCCCCGATGACCACATCTTCCGTTTCACATCCGCGCGCCGCCGCGCCTGCCGCCGGCCCATTCCCCTGGGTCGGCCTGATCGCGCTCGCCGCAACAGTCTTCCTCTCGGTCTCGAGCGAGATGATCCCGACCGGGCTTCTGCCCGAGATGAGCCGCTCCCTCGGTGTCACGCCGTCGCAGGTCGGCCTGCTCGTGACCTTCTTCGCCTTCACCGTCGTGATCTCGAGCGCACCTCTCACCGCGGCGACGGTTCGCCTGCCGCGACACGCGCTCATGGTCGGCATCCTCACCGTGCTCGGTCTCAGCAACCTGCTCACGGCGATTTCGCCCACCTACGAACTCGTCGTCGCATCCCGGATACTCGGTGGCCTCGCGCACGGCCTGTTCTGGGCGCTCGTGCCCGCGTACGCCGCACACCTGGTGCCCAAGGAACAGATCGCCAGAGCCGTGTCGATCACGCTCGGCGGTGGAACCCTCGCGTTCGTTCTCGGTGTTCCACTCGGCACGGTTCTCGGCCAGTCGATCGGGTGGCGCTGGGCCTTCGCGGCGATCGCCATCGCCCTCGGTCTCGGCGCCCTCGCCGTGCTGCGCTGGCTGCCGAAGGTGGAACGGGAGCCCGTGGTCCCCCGGCTCGATTCGGAACCGCGCCGGGACCCGACGGTTCTTCCGGTCGCGGCGATCTGTGTCACGGTCGCGATTGTCATGATCGGCCACTACGCGCTCTACACCTTCATCGCGCCGTTCGTCACCGACAGCATGGGCCTCGCGCCGGAGCACCTCAGCGCAGCCCTCTTCATCTACGGGGGAGCGGGCGCGGTCGGACTCGTGCTCACGAGCACGGTTTTCGCCAAACGGACATCGCTCGGCCTTATTACTGCGCTGGGCGCAACGGCCATCGCCGTCACGGTGATGGCGCTGTCGACGTCAACGCTGTGGCTGTCGGGACTCGCATTGCTGGTCTGGGGGCTCGCGTTCGGCCTGATCGCCCCGCTCCTGCAGACGAGGATGCTGCACACGGCAAGCCCTCGGATCCGGGATACCGCGAGTGCCTTCTACACGACCGCGTTCAACGCCGGGATCGGCGGCGGAGCGCTTGTCGGTGCCGTCCTGCTTGACTGGAAGGGTGTCGGATTCCTTCCGGTTGCGAACGTCGCGCTGACCCTGCTTGGGCTCGTGATTATTGTCCTCACCATCCAGCTCACCAGGCGCCGGTCACGGCAGCGGGACGAACGACCGGTCGGGGAGTCCTCTTCCGTCGGTTAAACTGAAGACCAATCGATCCAAACCCGAGAGACCTCCATGGCGCTTCTCCTGCTGGCCTTCTTCGCGGTTTCGTGCGCCACGAACATCCTCACCAAGTGGTTGTCGACACGGGTCTTCTACGTCATCTCGCTGCTTCCGTTCGGCGCGTTCGCCTACACCCTGACCCAGACGCCAAACGGTTCTCGCTGGCGGTTCCGTCGTCGAGACCATCCCCTGGATCCCTCAGCTCGGCATTGCTTTGTCATTCCGGGTCGACACCCTCGCCTGGCTGCTCGCTCTCATCGTGACCGGCGTGGGTGGGCTGGTCCTCGTCTATTGCGCCAGGTACTTCTCGAGCGACGAACCGGGCCTTGGCCGGTTCGCGGCTCTCCTGCTCGCGTTCGCCGGCACGATGTACGGCCTGGTGACCGCCGACGACATCATCGTGATGTTCATGTTCTGGGAGATCACGAGCGTGCTGAGCTACCTGCTCATCGGGCACTACGTCGATCGCAAGGAGAGCAGAGGTGCCGCGCTCCAGGCGCTCCTCGTCACCACGTTCGGCGGACTCGTGATGCTCATCGGCGTCGTGATGATCAGTGTTCAGGCCGGAACGACATCCATCGCCTCGATCGTCGACCAGGGCCTCAGGTCGCCGGCGACGACCGTCGCGATCCTCCTGATCCTCGTCGGAGCGCTCTCCAAGTCGGCGATCGTCCCGTTCCACTTCTGGCTCCCAGCCGCGATGGCAGCGCCAACGCCGGTGAGCGCATACCTCCACGCCGCCGCGATGGTGAAGGCCGGTATCTACCTGGTTGCGCGCCTGGCTCCCGGTTACTCGGATACCCCTGGCTGGGTCGAGGTGCTCGTTTCGCTCGGAGTGCTGGCGATGCTCGTCGGCGCCTGGCGGTCGCTCCGCCAGTACGACCTCAAGCTCGTCCTCGCCTACGGCACGGTGAGCCAGCTCGGCTTCCTCATGGTCATCGTCGGCTTCGGCGGATACGACGCGGCCATAGCCGGTGCCGCGCTGCTCGTCGCCCACGCCATCTACAAGGCAGCGCTCTTCCTCGTCGTCGGCATCATCGACCACAGGGCAGGCACGCGCGACTGGCGCAAACTCTCCGGCATCGGCAGGCAATCAAAGATGCTCGCGGCAATCAGCCTCATCGCTGTTGCATCGATGGCCGGAATCCCGCCCCTCTTCGGTTTCGTGGCGAAGGAAGCTGTTTTCACGGCGTTCCTCGAAGCCGGTCGAGCGGGCGACGTCTGGGGTTGGGTCGCGCTCGTCGGGACCGCCGTCGGCTCCGTGCTGACCGTCGCATACAGCATCCGTTTCTTCTGGGGCGCGTTCGGCACTCGGCCGGATCGCGCGCCGACCGTCCTGCACTCTGACGGCTGGGGCATTCTCACCGCTCCCGCGATCCTCGCGGCTGCGACGATCGCCCTCGGTCTCGGTGCATCCGCCGTCGACCCTTTCCTCCAGCCATACGCCGACACCATGCCGGGTCACGGGGAGTACCACCTCGCGCTGTGGCACGGCTTCGAACCCGCACTCGCTGTGTCGGCGGTCGTGGTGCTGCTCGGTGTCGTCCTGTTCATCCGGCGCAAGTGGGTGGCCAGGGCCCAGGATGCCGTGTCGCCCATGTTCGACAGCTCACGCGGCTACTGGCTCATCGTCCAGTTCATCGATCGGTTGTCTGCTCGCACGACGATCTTCGCCCAGCGCGGCGGGCTGCCCCAGTACCTCGGCACGATCCTTGTCGTCTACGTGCTGACCCTCGGGGTTGCGTCCGCCATGAACCGGACCTGGCCAGACAGCATCCGTTGGTGGGATTACCCGGAGCAGGTCCTTATTGCTGTTGCCATTGCGACGGCGGCCGTGATGGCAGGCAGGGCGAAGCAGCGGATGAGTGCGGTGCTGCTGGTCGGAACCACAGGTTTCGGAATGGTCGCCCTGTTTGCGCTGCACGGCGCACCCGATCTCGCGCTCACGCAGGCCCTCGTCGAGATGGTGACCCTCGTTGTGTTCGTCCTGGTCCTGCGCAGGCTGCCGACCAAAATCGCCCAGCGGAACAAGCCGGTGGGGAGGATTCTCCGTGCGGCGATCGGTATCGCCGTCGGACTCACCATGGCTGTCGTTGCGCTCATCGCGCTCGGTGCGCGGCAGGCCGAGAGCATCGGTACCGAATGGCCGAGGCTCGCTGTCGAAGGCGCTCACGGTTTCAACATCATCAACGTCGTCCTCGTCGACATTCGCGCGTGGGACACCATGGGGGAGATCGCGGTACTCGTCGTCGTCGCGACGGGAATCGCGAGCCTCCTGTTTGTCACGGGCAGGACGGGGCCGATTCCGCGCCTCTCCGGCTCCAGGCAGCAGCGCCGAGGACGCAATCGCCGCCGCGTGGTCGTCGACCCGCTCGCACCGGGCCCCGAGGCCAGCTCGAACCGCATGAGCTGGTTGCTCGCCGGCCGGACGCTCGCCCGCGACCACAGGTCAGTCCTGCTCGAGGTCCTCATCCGTTTGCTCTTCCACCCGGCAATCGTGGTGTCGGTGTACCTCCTCTTTGCCGGGCACAACGCGCCGGGTGGTGGGTTCGCCGGTGGACTGCTCGCCGGGCTCGCGCTCGTCGCCCGTTACCTTGCCGGGGGCCGGTACGAGCTCGCCGAGGCGATCCCCGTCGACGCCGGCAAGATCCTCGGACTCGGTCTCGCTCTCGTCGTTGGAACGGCGATCGGTTCGATGTTCTTCGGCGGCGCGGCACTGCAGTCGGTCTACCTCGAGGCGGACGTGCCGATTCTCGGGCACCTGTCGTTCGGTTCGTCGACCATCTTCGACTTCGGCGTGTACCTCGTGGTCGTCGGCCTCACGCTCGACATCCTCCGCAGCCTCGGCGCTGAGATCGACCGCCAGCAGGAAGACGCAGACCTCTCGGGCGAAGCGCAGGACGACTTCTCCGAGAGCGAGGCAGTGCGATGACCGCGTCCTTGACACTCATCATCCTCATGGCCATTCTCTACGCGGTCGGGATCACCGTCATGCTGGAGCGTTCGCTGACGCGGGTGCTCATCGGCTTCATGCTCGTCGGCAACGCCACCAACCTTCTCATCCTGCTCGTCAGCGGGCCGAGCGGTACCGCGCCGATCGTTACCGGTACGGCCGCCGACGAGTCGATGGTCGACCCGGTGCCGCAGGTTCTCATGCTGACTGCCATCGTGATCAACTTCGGAATCACGGCGTTCGTGCTTGCCCTCATCTATCGGTCGTGGTGGCTCGCGCAGCTCGGCGACCAGGGCGACGTCGTACCCGACCAGCACACCGAGGACACCCAGGCGCTGACGGAGGCGACGTTCGACGCCGTCGACCTCGACGATGCCGCGGTTCAGCAACTCCTCGCGGCGAGCGATGAACATCCCGACGGCCCTGGGGACCCGGATGATCCATCCGGCTCGGATCGCTCGACAAACACAGGCACGAACGACGAGGGGAAACGCACATGACCGCGATCCTGCCCCTCATCGTCCTGATCCCCCTCTTCGCGGCCGCCCTCGCGCTGGTTCTCAGCGCCTACCGCCGCGTGCAGGTCGCGGTCAGTATCGTCGCGCTCAGCGCTGTCTCCGTGCTGGCGACGATCCTGCTCGTCCACGTCGACAGGCACGGCGCTGTCGTCGTCGATGTCGGTGCGTGGGATGCCCCGTTCGGTATCGTCCTCGTTGCCGACAGGCTCGCCGTGATCATGGTGCTGATCTCCGCGCTCATGCTTCTCGGCGTGCTCGTCTTCGCCGCAGGACAGGGCATCGCCGATGGTGACCGGGACACACCGGTCACGATCTTCCATCCCACCTACCTCGTGCTGTCGGCCGGGTTGTTCGATGCCTTCGTCGCCGGCGACCTGTTCAACCTGTATGTCGGGTTCGAGATGCTGCTCTCGGCGAGCTATGTGCTCCTGACGCTCGGCGGAACCGGTGCGCGCATCCGCGCCGGCGTGACGTACATCATCATCAGTCTCACGTCGTCGATCATCTTCCTTGCGTCGATCGCCTTCATCTACGCGGCCACCGGCACGGTCACCATCGCACTCATCGCCGAGCGGGTCCGCGACCTGCCCATGGATGTGCAGCTCATCCTGTGCATCTCGCTCCTCGTCGCGTTCTGCGTCAAGGCGGCAGTGTTCCCCATGTCGTTCTGGCTCCCTGACTCGTATCCAACAGCACCGGCGCCCGTAACGGCCGTGTTTGCCGGTTTGCTGACCAAGGTCGGCGTCTACGCCATCATCCGGACCGACACCGTGATGTTCACCGACGTCGATATCGACGTTCCGCTCATGATCATCGCCCTCCTCACACTGCTCATCGGGATACTCGGCGCCCTGGCGCAGGCGGACATCAAGCGGCTGCTGTCATTCACCCTCGTCAGCCACATCGGCTACATGATCTTCGGCATCGCCATCGGGAGCCAGGCCGCACTGGCGGCGACGATTTTCTACATCATCCACCACATCATCGTCCAGACGACCCTGTTCCTCGCGACGGGACTCGTGGAACGGATCGGCGGGACGACCTCGATCAACCGGCTCGGCGGCATCCTCAAGGCGTCCCCATTCGTGTCTGTGCTGTTCTTCATCGGAGCGATGAACCTCGGCGGCATCCCGCCATTCTCGGGATTCCTCGGCAAGATCGGCCTGTTCGAGGCCGGCGTCGAGCTGGGTACGCCGTTGTCATACGTGCTCATCGCCGCGGGAGCGCTCACCTCCCTGCTCACGCTGTACGCGCTCGCGAGAGTCTGGAACATGGCGTTCTGGCGGTCGGAGAGTGAGGTCGAGGGCTACTCGTCCCCGTTGCTGACGTCGCTGGCGGAGGGCCCGGAGGACCGGGGCGTCACCGTGATGTCAAAGCGCGTCCCCGCCCTGATGCTCAGTGCAACCACCGGAATGGTTGCTCTTACCGTGTCTCTCACCCTCTTCGCCGGTCCGCTCTTCGACTTCGCCGAGCGCACAGCATCCGATTTCGAGGTCTCTTCCACCTACGTTGAGGCCGTGTTCCCCGGGGGTGTGCGATGAGTTCAGACTCAGGACACCACATCAGGGCCGTCAGCCAGTTCGTGCTGCTCGGGGGGCTTGTCGTCCTCTGGTGCCTCATGTGGGGACAGGTGACGGTGCTCACGGTCGTGACCGGCGTGATCCTGGCCGTTGTCATTTCGCTGATGTTCTACCTGCCGGCGATCGATCTCAGCGGGCGGGTCAATGTCTGGTATCTCCTGGTGTTCTTCGTCCGGCTCATCATCGACATCGCGCGGGCGTCGATCGACGTGGCCTGGCTGGTCATCAACCCGAGGTACAAGCCGTCGAGCGCCGTTATCGCGATTCCGCTCGACACCCGGTCTGACCTGATCATGACCTTCACCGCCGAAGCCATCTCGCTCGTGCCCGGTTCGATCGTTGTCGACGTCGACCGTCAGGAGTCCGTGCTTTACGTCCACGTCATCAACGTGCGCACCGAGGAGGACCTCGAGGAGTTCCGCAACGAGGTTTTCGCCACGGAGAAACGACTGGTCATGGCTATCGGGTCGAAGGATGACGTCTGGCGGGTGCGCCAGCCCAACCACCTGACCCGATTCAACACGGGAGGAAGCTCCTGATGCAGATTGCGATCATCATCGCCGGTGTGCTCTTCAGTATTGGCGCCGTCGCCGCCCTCTACCGCGTGATCAAGGGGCCGAGCCTGCTCGACCGTGTCATCGCCTCGGATGTCTTCGTCGCGACGGTCATGTGTGTGCTCGGGAGCGAGATGGCTTTCAACCAGCACACCGAGACGCTCCCCGTCATCCTCGTTCTCGCGGCATTCGCGTTTCTCGGATCGGTGAGCTTCGCTCGATTCATGGCGAAACAGGACGAGACATGATCTGGGACAGCGTTCGCGACATCATCACCATCACGCTCGTCATGGTTTCCGCGCTGATGTGTGCGGCAGCGGGCATCGGTCTCTTCCGGTTCCCCGACGTGCTCTCCCGGCTTCACGCCGCGACCAAGCCGCAGATCCTCGGCCTCATGTGCGCGTGCGCCGGTGTCGCCGTGAACGACCCGCGGATAGCGACCTTCGCTCTCCTCACGGCCATCATCATCTTCCAGGGGCTGACAGCACCGATCACCGCGCACATGGTCGCGCGGGCCGCGTACCGGTCTAATCACCTGCGGCGCGACCTGCTGATCCGGGATGAACTCGCCGACCGGGTCGAGCGGATCGAGCGGGCGAGGACGGCGGCGGATCCCGACGCCGGGGCCGCCGACGAGTCTGCTGACAGGACCGCTGGCGAATCGGACAGGTAGACGGGACGCGCGCCGACGGCATGCGCAGGCGGTGGCGGTCTCAGGGCTCTGGCGCAGTACGACTGACGAGCTCGAGGATCGCGTCGGTGACCCCGACAGGGTCAACGAGCATGTGGAGATGGCGGCCGTCCAGTTCGATGACCGGCCACCCGCGGGAACGGGCTCGGGCAACGTCATCGGCGTAGGTCGAGCCGAAGGCGAGGTAGCCGGCCGGCGTCGTGTCCCAGCCCGGGTCGATCCTGAGTGCGCCGCGCAGGAACTTGAGGGGAAGCTGCGGTTGCTGCGCTTCAATGTGGAACCGCGTGGCCGGGTCTGGGAAGAGCCGGGCGATGTCTTCCTCGTCGAACCAGTCAGTCCACACGGGAAGAAGGCCGTCGTCGTCGACGAGCGGTTCGACCCGGTCGAGCAGGGTGGGCGGCGCGAGCGGCTGGATACCCGATTCCACAGGAATGACCGCGTCGACGAAGACTACGCAGGCCACGACCCGGATGTCGATCAGCGTCGCGACGAAGTTGCCCGCGTTGGAATGCGGGACGAGGATGACCCGGCGGTCGGCGGGCACCGCGGTCGCGTAGCTCAGGGCTGCATCGGTCGGAGTGACGGGGTCTGCCTCGTCGGAGGGCGGAGCAATGCCCACGTCGTATCCCCGTGAGCGCAATTCGCGCTCGACCGGTTCCCAGGCGGCAGGACCGAGGAGCGCGCTCGCCAGGAGCACGATCACGGGAACGTCAGGGACGTCTGCCGCCGGTACGATCGGGTCAGGAGCCTGCATTTTCACCTCCGTTCCCGGTACGCTACCGGCCGCCGGCGTCGTGGGAGGGCGCCTTGCCGGGCCGGATCCGGACCGGCTGGCGCGTCAGTTCGCCGCGCGATCGGCTGCGGCCCTCGCGGTCTGCTCGAGCCGGTTGACGTAGCCAGCCCACCAGCTCTCGTCTTCCTCCGGCAGGTTCGATGTGCCCGCCCTGAGTCCCGCGGACCCGTCGATGAGTTCACGGACGATATCCGCGTGGCCCGCGTGCCGGTTGGTTTCCTCGACGAGGTGCACGAGGATCCGGTGCAGGGTGGTCTCGTTCTTCTCCGGGGGCCACCAGGGAACCCGCCCGACCGCGCTCAGTTCGAGGGCCGCGACGGTGGCATCCGAGTGTTTCCACACACGCCGGTACAACGCGATGATCGATTCACGCGATTCGTCTGCCGTTGCCCACATATCGGCATTCGGTTCGGCATCGTCGTCCATCCACGGCAGCGGTTCGGGGAACGGGCGCCCGAAGGTCTCGCCGAGGTATCCCGCCTCGACGCCGGCAATGTGCTTGATCAGGCCGAGCAGGTTCGTACCTGTCGGAACCAGCGGGCGGCGAACGTCGTACTCTGACACACCATCGAGTTTCCAGAGGAGCGCCTCCCTGGCGCGCTGCAGGTAGATGGCGAGGTCATCCTTGGGGTCGGTGAGCGGCATGACGACAGCCTTGCACAGCGGGCATCGTCACTGCACGGGCGATGGGCCCGGCGGGCGAGCGCATCACTTTCGGGCGAGCGCATCAGGTGCGCGGCGTGTTCTCGACCGGAACCGATGGTCTCGGCGCTAGGCGACCCGGTCGCCCGCTGCCCACACGCCGACGACGGCGAGGTCATCGTCGAGAAGTACGGCGTCAGCGACAAAGCCAGGCGCGAGCTGCCCGAGGTCGCTGGAACGTCCGATCGCGCGGGCAGGCGTCGTCGTGAGCGCTCTGACGGCATCCGTGAGCTCGATGCCGACGTCGGACACCGCGCGCCGCAGTGCCTCATCGAGCATGAGTGTCGATCCGGCGATCGAGTTCCCGTCGGTGAGCCGGGCGACCCCGTCGGTCACCGTGACCGACAGCGAACCGAGCTGGTAGACGCCGTCGTCCGACCCGGCGGCGGCCATGGCATCCGTGATGAGTGCGATCCGGCCGGGAGCAGCGGCAAATGCCATCCGCACCACCTCGGGGTGCACGTGCACCCCGTCGTTGATGATCTCGAGCGTCACCGACGGCGAGGAGGTCGCGGCCGCGACCGGTCCCGGTGCCCGGTGATGGATGCCGTTCATCGCGTTGAACGCGTGGGTGAGGATGCTCGCACCCGCCTCGAACGCCTCGAGGGCGCCCTCGAAGTCGACGCTGGTGTGCCCGACAGCGACCGTGACGCCCGCTTCGGCGAATTGCCGGATGGCGTCGAGGCCTCCCGGCAGCTCGGGGGCGAGAGTTACCTGCCTGAGCGTGCCTCGAGCCGCTGTCACGAGGCGTTCGATGCTCTCGGGATCCGGCGCGCGGAGCAGCTCAGCGTTGTGGGCACCCTGCCTGGCGACGTCGAGGAAAGGCCCCTCGAGGTGAGAGCCGAGAATCGTCGGATCGGCCTCGGCGAGATCAGCGATCGTGCCGACACGATCGACGAGGTCGTCGACCGTTGCTGTCACGAGAGACAGAACGGATCGGGTCGTACCGTGGCTGCGGTGAACCTCGAGGGCCGAGCGGATGCTGTCGGCGCCGTCATCGAATGACCGCGCATTGCCACCGTGCCCGTGGATGTCGATGAAGCCGGGAGTGAGGGTGAGGCCATCCGCGTTCACGGTCTCGGCCGCGTTGAGGGCCGCCCACTCCTGGCCGGTGCCGACGGCGGCGATGACGTCACCGGAAAACGCCACGAATGCGTCTGTCGTGACCTGCCCACCGGTGACGAGCCGTGCTGAGTGAATGACGAGGTCGATGGGCGCTGGAGCGAGTTCGGTCACGATGCAACGATAACGTCGATGCCGTCGGCCGTGAATGCGCTTCGCTGCTCGGAGGTGATTCCCTCGTCGGTGATGAATCCGCCGAACAGTTCGGCCCCGCCAACCGTCGCGAACGACCGAACGCCGATCTTGGTGGAGTCTGCCACCATGAACGCGCGGGCAGCCCGCGACGCCATCAGCCGGTTGATGTGTGCCTCCGACTCGTCGTTGACCGAGGCGCCGTGCTCCGGAGCGACGCCATTGACCCCGATGAACGCCAGGTCGAGCGCGACTCCCTCGAGAACCATGTCACTGTACGGTCCGACGAGTTCGTACGATCTCGGGTGCACCACTCCGCCGGTGACGACCACCTTGAACTGCGGGCGCATAGCGAGCTGGGCTGCGATGTTCACGGCGTTGGTCACGATCGTGAGGCTCGGCTCCGGTGACGGTTCCGAGAGGTCGGATCGCGTCGACAGTACCGTCGCTATCGCAGTCGCCGTTGTACCCCCGCACAAACCGACGACGCTGCCGCGGTGAACCAGGGCGCTCGCCGCGTGTGCGATCAGCTGCTTGGCTTCGGCGTTCGATTCGTTCCGATACCTGATCGGCAGGTCGTACGCAACGGAATTACCGACGGCGCCACCCCTGGTGCGCGTGAGCAACTGCTGCCGCGCGAGGGTGTCGAGGTCGCGGCGAGCCGTCGCGGGGGAGACCCCGAGTGACGCGGTCAGGTCATCGACCTCCACCTGGCCGTTTTCAGCGAGCAGGTCGAGTACAGCGCGCAGTCGCTCATCGCGGTTCATGGAGTGCTCCCGTCGTGGCCATCCCGCGCGCGAAGAGTGTCAGGAGCCGTTGCGCCTCCTGGCTCAGGCTCTCTCGCGCCGGAGTGAGGTACTTGCGAGGATCGACGATAGCGTCGTCATTGTCGAGCACCGCGCGCGCGGCGCGGGTGTAGAAGCCGTTGAGGTGGGTCGATACGTTGATCTTGGTCATCCCGGAGCCTATGGCCGCAACGATGTTGGCGTCGGCGACCCCCGACGAGCCGTGCAGCACGAGAGGCACGGTCAGCGCCGACCGTAGCGCCGCGATCAGGTCGAGATCGACGGATGCCACGCGGTCGATCATCGCGTGTGAGGAGCCAACCGCGACCGCGAGTGCGTCGACCCCGGTATCGGCGACGAAGGCGACGGCTTCGACGGGATCGGTGCGGACGCCTGGGGCGTGTGCCCCGTCCTTGCCGCCGACCTTGCCCAGCTCGGCCTCGACGTAGACGCCGGCGTCGTGGGCAGCCTCGACCACCCTCCGGGTCGCCGCGACGTTGTCGGCGTACTCGAGCTTCGCCCCGTCGTACATCACCGAACTGAAACCGAGGTCGATGGCCTCCCGTGCGAGCGACTCATCCTCCGCGTGGTCGAGGTGGACGGAGACCGGCGTCGACGCGGCCTCGGCGAGGGCGAGCGTCGCACGCGCGATCGGTCCGAGCGAGCCGTGGTAGCGGGCGCAGTTCTCCGAGATCTGCAGGATGACACCGAGACCGGCGCGCTCACTCGCCGACACGAGACCCTCGGCCGTCTCAAGCGACACCACGTTGAACGCGCCGATGCCCGTCCCGTTTCGGTAGGCGTCGTCGATCAGGGTTCTCGTTGTCTCGAGTGTCATGACTCTCTCTTTTGCGTGTCTGTCGTGGCCTGGCCCTCGTATGCGGAGATGGTGATCTCTCGTTCGAGGTCGGCGATTCGTGCCGGGTCGATCTCGCCGGCGATGGGTTCGAGTACGGCCGCGGCCGACCACGCTGTCGCCCTCGCGAGGATCGCCCGTGTGTCGAGGTGTGCGCGGGGGTTCAGGGCGAGGAGCGCTGCCACTCCGGCGACGCCCGCGTCACCAGCACCCGTCGGGTTGCCGGTGAGGATGCGGCCGAGCCTCGCCGCGAGCACGGGTTCCGCCGGGTCCGCGGGAACAGCGATCATGCCGGCTTCGCCCAGTGACACGAGCACGAGGCCTGCGCCCATCGACTGGAGTGCGCGTGCGCCGGCGACCGGATCCGATTCACCTGTGGTGTCGAGGAGTTCACTCGCGTTGGGTTTGAGAACCGTCGCCCCGGCAACGGCTGCGTTGCGCAGCTGCGTGCCCGTGGCATCCGCGATGACGGGAATGTCCGCGGCCCGGCCGGCGGCGACGAGGTCACCGTAGAGGGTGTCAGGGCATCCGGGCGGGACGCTTCCGGAGACGACGAGGCAGGTCGCGTCGGTCAGCCGACCGGTGACGGCGGCGAGAAGCTCGGCCCAGAATTCCGCATCGACGCCAACGCCCGTCTCGTTGATGATCGTCGTCCTGTCCGGTTCGACGATGGCGGTCGACTGCCTCACGTTTCCGGGAACCTCGACGAGGCTGAACGGAATGCGCCCGAGATCCGAGCCGAACCAGTCCAGGTCATTGTGCCCGACCGGCGCAACGACGAGTGCTTGTGAACCCATCCGCGTCAGGACCCTCGCCACGTTGAGACCCTTGCCGCCTGCCCGACGGATGCCCGGTGCAACCCGGTGGGTATGCCCGGGGTCCAGGTGGCCGACCGTGAGGGTGATATCCACGGCCGGGTTCGGCGTGACCGTGACGATCACGGGGCCAGGGCCGATGGGTCGAGGATGCCGCGGGCGCCGAGGGCAGCACCGACAAGCCCCGCATTTTCGCCGACCGTCGCCGGGAGGAGGACCGGCCGCCTGTGGAAGGTGAGGAAGGAGTTCATCCGTTCGGCGACCGGTTCGAAGAGGGCATCGCCCGCCTGGGCGAGTCCGCCGCCGAGCACGATGGCCTCTGGAGCGAGCAGTGCGACACTCTGGGCGAGCGCCAGGCCGATGGCATCCGTCGCGTCCGACCACACCCGCTGCGCGAGGAGGTCACCCGACTGTGCCCGTTGGAGGACCTCGCGAGCGCCGAGAGGGCCGTCGACGTGATCGCCTGCGGGCTGACCAGCGCGATACAGCCGGCTGATCGCCCCCGCCGACCCGATCGCCTCGAGGCAGCCGCGACCGCCGCAGGCGCACGGGGTCCCGCCGGGGCTGACCACTGAGTGCCCGATTTCACCCGCATAGCCGTGAGCTGAGTACGGTTTCCCGTCGACGAAGACCGCGCCGGCGATGCCGGTCCCGATCACGACGACGAGCACGTTCGAATACTGGCCGGCGCTCCCGAGCTGGTACTCAGCAGCCCCCGCTGCCCTGACGTCGTGGGTGAAGTACACGGGTACGCCGAGTCGTTCGGCGGTGAGCGAGCGGAACGGCACATCCCGCCAGCCGATGTTCTCCGAGAACACACCGACTCCGCGTTCGTCGTCGACGAGGCCGGGCACGATGAGCCCAGCCGCGCGGATGTCCGTGTCCGGGTGCGCGGCACGGAACCGGGCAGCCAGGGTCTCGACCTGGGCCAGCACAGCGTCCCCTGTGCCGTCGACGGAGTACGGTGTCGGTACCCGGACCGTGTCGACCAGGTTGCCGTCAGTGCCAACCAGTGTTGCTTTGGTGTCGGTTCCGCCCACATCGAACGCGAGGACAGCGGGACCGGTGCCCAGTTGGCCGGGTGGAGCGGTCTCGATCATGCGCCGAGAATGACGGATCGGGTGAGGTTGCGCGGGAGGTCGGGGTTGAGGCCGGCGGCGAGCGAACGCTCCAGCGCGACCCGGTGCGCACGGACGAGGTCGGCGAGCGGGTCAAGTGATGAATGCTCGAAGTGAGCGCCCGTCGCAGCGACGTCGGCGTCCAGCCCGGCCGGCAACTCGCCGAACAGCCAGACGGCGCGGCCGGGAGCGGCGATGGCGAGCGGGCCGTGGCGGTATTCCATCGCCGGGTATGACTCGGTCCACGCCTGCGACGACTCGCGCATCTTGAGCGCCGCCTCGTGGGCGAGCCCAACGGTCCAGCCCCGCCCGAGGTAGGTCACCTGTTCTGCGGCGACGAGTTCCTCTGGCAGTTCTTCGGTGAGTGCGGTTTCGGCGTCAGCGATGGACCGCGAGACGTCGGCGCCCGTCGACGCCCTGAGGAAGGTCAGCGCCGTGGTCGCAAACCGGGTCTGAACGACACTCTTCTCATCGGCGAAGGGCAACGCGATTACGTCGTCAGCTGCGTCGACGAGCGGGCTTGACGTGTCACCGACGATTCCGATGGTGCGAACCTTGCCGCGGATGCCGCCGAGCAGTTCGAGGACTTCCGACGTTGTTCCTGAACGCGTGATCGCGACAACGGCGTCGTAGTCGCGGTCGACGAATGCTTCGGACGCCGCGAAGGCGTCGGTCACTCCGAGGCCGGCGTTCTCCCGCAGGGCCGCGTAGGACTGCGCCATGAACCAGGAGGTGCCGCAACCGACGACCGCGACCTTCGCACCCGCCCGGGGAAGAAGCTTCGGCTCAGCGACCAGGTCGACGGCTTGTGCCCACACCGCGGGCTGGCTCTGGAGTTCTTCGGCCATGTGCGCGCCGGCGGTCTGAGTGTTCACGATTCGTCCGTTTCCGTGTATCGGTGATTGGTAGTGATTGATTTATCGCTTTACAATCATTATCGATCGCACAGCTCTCCCGGCGCAAGCTCGGCGAGGTGATCAGACCGCCTGGCCGACGTCGTGGCCGCGCACCTGTTTGCCTGGCGTGATGCCCGCCGCCGTGAGGTGCGGCTCGAGGGCCTCAAGCCGTGCCGCGAAATCAGGCCAGACGCGGCGGGGCGACTCGGTGGCAGGTGCCGACCAGGCGATTTCAGCGACCGCGATGAGCCGGGGAAACACGAGGTAATCGATGTCAGCCCTCGAGCGCACGGTCTCCGTCCACAGTGGTGCTTCGATCCCGAGGATGGCAGTTGACGCGTCCGGAAGAATCTCTGTCGGCTCCCACTCGTACGACGCCCGCACCGACGTCGGGCCATCCGCCCACGACAGTCCGATGGGACTCGATTCGTCGTACGACATGTCGAGGTACGCCACGTCGGAGGGGGAGAGGATCAGCGAGCCACCCTGCCGGACGAAGGAGCGCGCTCGATCGACGGCGATCTCGTTGGGCGAGAGGGAGCTCCAGTACTGCCCGACGGTACCCGGTGCGAGGTCGGTGCCTGCCCCGGCCTCGTGCCAGGCGATCGGGATCTTTCCGTGCGACGCGACCAGCCGGCTCGCCTTGCCGACGAACTCCCGGTAGGCGTCGTGGGGTGTGACGTGCGATTCGTCACCACCGAAGTGGAGCCAGGGGCCTGGCGTCTGCTCGGCAACCTCACGGAAGACGTCGTCGAGGAAGGCCCAGGTGGCGTCGCTCGTCGTGTCGAGGGTTGAGAAACCCACCTCGGTGCCGGTGTACGGGGTCACCGGGTTCCCATCGGGGTTGAGCTCCGGCAGCGACGAGAGCGCCGCGTTCGTGTGCCCTGGCACATCGATCTCGGGCACTATCGTGACGAACCTCTGCGCAGCGTGCTCGACGATACGGGCGAAGTCATCCTTGCTGTAGAAACCGCCGGGGCCACCGTCAACCTCTGTGGCACCGCCGATGCTCGTGAGTTCGGGGTGCGAGTCGATGGTGATGCGCCAGCCCTGGTCGTCGGTGAGGTGGAGGTGAAGGACGTTGATCTTGAAGAGCGCGATGACGTCGATGAACCGGCACACCTCGTCGACGCCGAAAAAGTGCCGGACAACGTCGAGCATCGCCCCCCGGTAGGAGAATCGCGGGTGGTCGGTCACCGTGGTCGCGGGTGCTTCCCACGCGGCCGACTGGACCGATCGGGCTTCGATCTGGCTCGGGAAGAGCTGCCGCAGCGACTGGATGCCGTAGAAAAGGCCGGCGGGAGTGGCTGCGGTGACGAACACTCCGACAGCTGACGTCTCGAGCGCGTATCCTTCCGCTCCGAGATTCCGCGTGTCGGCGACATCGAGGTGCAGGACGATGTCGTGTGTCGGGGCGCGATCGGCACCGGCGGGGCCTCTTTCGATCGGCGCGATGATTGGCAGTGGAAACCCGGTCGACGGGCGCAGGAGTGCCGCGAGGTAGTCTGCGACCGGTGCCGCCGCGGTCGTGGCCACAATCCGGGACGCCGTGGTGAGGACAAACGGCGCGGCACCCGGCGGAGTCACCTGGGTGACGGGTTCTGGAACGATGCTGCCGGGAAGGTGTCTCATCTGGGATCCAATCAGTGAACTGCGGTGTTCATGCTGCTGCGCACCGTCCGCCTCACGGGCAGCCGGCAACGGCATCCGTCCACTGTAGCCAGCGCTTGGTGCCAGTCCAGATCATTGCGGCATCCTGATACCATTGCCGTGTCGCGACTGGCGTAAAGGTCCTGGCCCTGACCGTCCAACGGATTATGGGTCCGGCGCCTGGATGGTCACCATCGGGGAGCGACTGACACGGATTCGGCCGAACGCCTGGGTCGATACGGATTACCTCTTCTGTCCGCCGCTGTCTTAAGGAGCCAGTTTTGTCTTCAACATTCAACGCACCTCTCTCCGAGGTCGATCCTGAAATCGCCGCCGTTCTCGAGAACGAGCTCGGCCGCCAGCGCAACTACCTCGAGATGATCGCGAGCGAGAACTTCGTTCCCGTCTCGGTCCTGCAGTCCCAGGGCAGTGTGCTCACCAACAAGTACGCCGAGGGCTACCCCGGACGCCGCTACTACGGCGGCTGTGAGTACGTCGACGTCGCTGAGTCGCTCGCCATCGAGCGTGCGAAGAGCCTGTTCGGTGCCGAGTTCGCCAACGTTCAGCCCCACTCGGGCGCTAGCGCCAACGCGGCAGTGCTCTCGGCGATCGCGACGCCAGGCGACACCATTCTCGGCCTCGAGCTCGCCCACGGTGGTCACCTCACCCACGGCATGAAGCTCAACTTCTCCGGCAAGCTCTACAACGCCGTCTCGTACGGTGTTGACCCTGAGACCTTCCTCGTAGACATGAACGTCGTTCGCGAGAAGGCCCTCGAGCACAAGCCGCAGGTCATCATCGCCGGCTGGTCCGCGTATCCGCGTCAGCTCGACTTCGCCGCCTTCCGTGCCATCGCTGATGAGGTCGGTGCCAAGCTCTGGGTCGACATGGCCCACTTCGCTGGACTTGTTGCCGCGGGCCTTCACCCGTCCCCGGTTCCGTTCGCGGACGTTGTGTCGTCGACCGTGCACAAGACCCTCGCTGGTCCCCGCTCCGGTTTCATCCTCAGTCGCGACATGGAGCTCGCCAAGAAGCTGAACTCAAACGTCTTCCCCGGCCAGCAGGGCGGACCGCTCATGCACGTCATCGCCGCCAAGGCCACGGCGTTCCTCCTCGCCGCGCAGCCCGA
Source organism: Mycetocola zhujimingii (assembly GCF_003065425.1). NCBI lineage: Bacteria > Bacillati > Actinomycetota > Actinomycetes > Micrococcales > Microbacteriaceae > Mycetocola > Mycetocola zhujimingii. The sequence continues at coordinate 2,306,960 of NZ_CP026949.1, read as the reverse complement.
GTTCAAGGACCGCCAGGTGCGCACCCTCAGCGGCGCTCGGATTCTTGCCGAGCGCCTGACAGCGGATGACTCGCGCGCAGCGGGCGTCGATGTCCTCACCGGTGGCACCGACGTGCACCTCGTGCTCGCCGACCTCCGTAACTCTGAGACCAACGGCCAGCAGGCAGAGGATGCCCTCCACGAGGTCGGGATCACCGTCAACCGAAACTCTGTTCCGTTCGATCCGCGCCCGCCGATGGTCACATCGGGACTCCGCATCGGTACGCCGGCGCTCGCCACCCGCGGTTTCGGCGACGCCGAGTTCACCGAGGTGTCCGACGTCATCGCCACCGCGCTTCAGCCCGGCGCCGACATTGAGTCGCTTCGCGCGCGCGTTGCGACACTCACCGAGGCGTTCCCGCTCTACCCCGGCCTGGTTCAGTAGTCGATGACGGCGCAGATCCTCGACGGTAAGGCCGTCGCATCGGTCATCAAGTCCGAGCTGAAGGAGCGCGTCACAGCACTCCGCGAACGAGGGGTCGTGCCCGGCCTCGGCACCGTCCTCGTCGGGTCAGACCCCGGATCGCAGTGGTACGTCGCGGGCAAGCACAAAGACTGCGCCGAGGTCGGCATCGAGTCGATCCGCCGTGACCTGCCCGAGTCGATCAGCCAGGAAGAACTCGAGGCTGTGCTCGACGAGCTCAACGCCGACCCGAGCTGCACCGGTTACATCGTTCAGCTCCCTCTGCCTCCGCACCTCGACACCGACGCGATCCTCGAACGGGTCGACCCGGAGAAGGATGCAGACGGGCTGCACCCGACGAACCTTGGCCGGCTGGTACTCAACGTCAACCGGCCGATCTTGACGCCGCTGCCGTGCACGCCGCGCGGTGCCATCGAGCTCATGCAGCGGCACGGAATCGACCTCGCGGGCAAGCACGTCGTCGTCGTGGGTCGGGGCGTCACGGTCGGTCGTGCCATCGGTCCGCTGCTCACTCGTCGTGAGTACAACGCGACGGTCACCCTCACCCACACCGGCACCGTCGGGCTCGACGATCTGCTGCGCACGGCGGACGTGATCGTCGCCGCGGCAGGGGTTCCCGGGATCGTCAAGGCCTCGGCCGTCAAGCCGGGCGCCATCGTGCTCGACGTCGGCGTGAGTCGTGAGACTGACCCGGAGACCGGCAAGAGCCGTGTCGTCGGCGACGTCGACCCTGCCGCTGCTGAGGTGGCGTCATGGATCTCGCCGAACCCGGGTGGCATCGGGCCGATGACACGTGTGCAGCTGCTCACCAACGTCGTCGACACCGCTGAGCGCCTCAACCCGTAGCCACCCAAGCGCGCCTCGATGTTCGCGGAGGACCCGCGAGCGCTACAGTTCCGTGCCCGCGCTGCAGATGTTTCTGCAGCGCGGGCACGGGAACTACCGCGGTCGGCGCGCTAACCCGCAATCGGGGCAGCTGCGGCTCAGCTCACCCGGCTCGCGCCATCCGCCGCGGTGACGGTGAAGAGTTCCGGTTCCGTGAACGCGGCGTCCGAGAACGCGCGCATGACGGCATCCGACACCGACGAAAGGTCAGCGGTGCGGACGAGCGCGATTGCCGCGCCACCGAAGCCGCCACCGGTCATGCGAGCGCCGATCGCGCCAGACGCGAGAGCTGTCTCGACGGCGAGGTCGAGTTCCGGGACCGAGATCTCGAAGTCGTCACGCATGGAGACGTGGGATGCCACGAGCAGGTCACCGATCGCCGTCGGCCCCTCGAGGCGCAGCGTGCGCACCGTGTCGAGCACGCGACGGTTCTCCGTGAGGATGTGGCGCACCCGGCGCAGTGTCTCGTCATCGAGCACCTCGGTTGCCCGCGGCAGGTCATCCACGTCAAGGTCGCGCAGCGAGGAGACGCCCATCTCGGCGGCCCCGCGTTCGCAGGAAGAGCGTCGAGCGGCGTAACCGCCCGTTGCGTGCGCGTGTGACACCCGGGTGTTCATCACGAGCAGCACGAGATCGGCAGCTTCGAAACCGAGGTTGATGACTTCAGCATCGAGGCTGCGGCAGTCGAGGAACACCGCGGCGTCCTTCTTGCCGAGCAGCGAGGCTGATTGGTCCATGATGCCGGTCGGTGCTCCGACAGCCTTGTTCTCGGCGAGCTGGCCGACCTTCGCGAGGGTCTCGCGGTTCAACTCCAGCTGCCAGGTGTCATTGAGGGCAACGGCGATGGCGCACTCGATCGCTGCAGACGACGAGAGGCCTGCGCCGATCGGCACGTCCGAGTCGATGAACGCGTCGAACCCGGTGACCCCGGTGAGGTCCGCACCGAATTCGCCGAGCGCCCAGACGACACCGAGCGGGTACGCCGACCAGTCGGAGAGGGCATCGGGGGTGATGGCATCGAGCTCGACGGTCACGACCTCGTCGCTGAATGCCGACGTGACCCGCACTGTGCGGTCAGCGCGCGGGGCGAGAGCAACGACCGTCGACCGATCGATCGCGAACGGGAACACGAACCCGTCGTTGTAGTCCGTGTGCTCGCCGATGAGATTCACCCGGCCGGGAGCCTGCCAGACACCGGCCGGAGTCGCGCCATCGAAGCGGGAGGCGAACCCGGCAGTTGCGCGTTCGGCCAGTTCGGTGATGTTCGTCATACGGGGGTCTCCTTGTCGGCGAGAGCAATCGCCTCACGTACTCGTTGCGCTGTCTGTTCGGGCGGGATGTCGCCGATCCAGGCTCCCATGGCAGCCTCTGATCCGGCGAGGTACTTGAGTTTGTCGGCTGCGCGACGCGGCGATGTCAGTTGCAGCATCAGACGGATGTTGTCACGGCCGACGTTCACCGGCGCCTGGTGCCACGCAGCGATGTACGGGGTCTGGGTCTCGTAGAGTGCGTCGATGCCACGCAGCAGCCGCAGGTACAGTACGGCAAGCTCATCGCGTTCCTCGTCGGTGGTGCCAGCGAAGTCGGCGACGTGGCGGTGCGGCAGCATGTGTACCTCGATCGGCCACCGTGCGGCGAACGGAACGAACGCCGTCCAGTGCTCGCCCTGGAGAACGACGCGCTCACCGGCCTGCTCACTCGCGAGGATGTCGGCGAACAGGGTCGGGCCGTAACTCTCGACGGATGCCATCAGCCGCTGGGTGCGCGGGGTCACGTACGGGTACGAATAGATCTGGCCGTGCGGGTGACGCAGCGTCACACCGATCTCGATTCCCCGGTTCTCGAACGGGAACACCTGCTCGATGCCGGGCAGGGCGCTGAGCGCCGCGGTGCGGGACGCCCAGGCCTCGATCACCGTACGGGCACGCGAGCGGCTCAGTGAACCGAACGATCCCTCGTGCTCCGGGCTGAAGCAGACGACTTCGCAGCGACCGACTGACGTGCGGATGCGGCCGATGCCGATCTCGGTGAGGTCGTCGAGCCCACGCGGGGCATTCTCGTCCTCGAGTAGCGGGCCGAACGACGGTGAGCGGTTCTCGAAGACGGCGACGTCGTAGTTGCTCGGCACCTCGGACGGGTTGGTCTCGGTCTGCGGGGCCAGCGGGTCGAGGTGCGCTGGGGGCAGGAAGACCCTGCTTTGGCGTGCTGACGCGATCGACACCCATTCGCCGGTCAGCGGATCCTGCCGCATGCTCGCGGTGGCAGGTCGATCAGGCAGGTCGCGCGCGTCAGGCGCGCGGTCGGGGCCGAGGGTCGTGTCGGCATCATCGAAGTAGATGATCTCGCGCCCGTCCGCGAGGACGTCGGAGGTGGAGGTAATCGAAGTCATGGTTCTGGCTGCCTTCCGCACGCCGGGCTTTCACAAGTGGAAGCAATTCTAAGCTTCGGGCCCATCATTGACAACTAAACGAAACTAACTGAAGATGAGCGCATGACCGATTCGACCGCTCGCGGTGCCAGCGACACCGTTCCCGCTCTCGTTCGGCGCGAACGGATGGCCGAGCTGATCGCCACGAGCGGCTTCCTCCGGGTGTCCGACCTCAGCGAGACGTTCGGGGTGAGCGAGGTCACCGTGCGCAGCGACCTCGCCGCGCTCGACGACGGTCACGCGATCCGGCGCGTTCACGGAGGAGCGGTGCCCCGCGGCCAGCGCGCACGCGAAGCGAGTTTCGAAACGTCGCTCGAAGCATCCGCACTCGCCAAGCAGAGCATCGGCCGCCGTGCCGCTGCACTCGTCTCGAGTGGCCAGAGCGTACTTCTCGATGTGGGCACCACGGCGCTCGCCACGGCGAAGGCGCTCGCCGAGCGCGACGACCTCGAGGATCTCGTGGTGATCACCAACGGGCTCAATATCGCGCTCGAGCTCGAGGCCCAGATTCCCCGTTTTACGGTCATCGTCACCGGGGGAGCGCTGCGGCCGCTTCAGCATTCCCTCGTGCACCCGCTCGCGCGCACGGTGCTCGAGCAGGTGCACGCCGACATCGCCTTCATCGGTTGCAACGGGGTCGATCCCGTCGCGGGAGTGACGAACGTCAACCTCCCCGAGGCCGAGGTGAAGCAGCTGATGGTGTCGTCGGCCGACCGCGTTGTCGTGCTTGCCGACGCCTCCAAGCTCGGCCAGGTCAGCCTCGGCGCCGTCGCCGGAATCGACGCCGTCGACGTTCTCGTGACGAGCGACGGGGCGGATGCCGCGGTGCTGGCAGATCTCAGCGCAGCCGGTGTCGAGGTTCTCACCGCGTGACCCTTCGGTGGTCTGGCGCTACGCTTTTTGCACACAACAACGAGGAGCGTGGGTCCATGACCGCAGTCACCGGTGAGCAGTTCGACCTGAGTCTTGACACCCCATCGGGTGGAAACGTCAGAGCGACGATCACCCAGGTGGCCGCGGGCATCCGCCGACTGAGCGTTCACGGTGTCGACATCGTGCCGCCGTACGACGCGGGAGTGCAGCGGCCGCTGGCCAGCGGCATCGTCCTCGTGCCCTGGCCCAATCGCATCCGTGACGGTCGCTGGCTCCTCGACGGCGCCGAGCAGCAACTCGCCCTGACCGAGCCGAAGAAGAACAACGCGAGTCATGGTCTGCTGCGATTCAGCCCGTATTCGGTTGCGGCGCGCACCGAATCGACGCTGAGGCTCGAGGCGCGGGTCTTCCCGCAGTCCGGCTATCCGTTCCTGCTCGATACCGCCGTCACCTATCGGCTGGTCGACGCTGGTATCGAGGTCACCCACACGATCACCAACCGGACGGATGCCGCGGCTCCCGTCGCGGTCGGTACCCACCCGTTCTTCACCATCGGAGACGTGGAGCCGGAGGATCTCACGGTCACCCTTCACGCGGCCACCCACATCGATGTCGATGACCGGTCCCTGCCGACGGGAGAGACGCCCGTCGATGGAACGCCGTTCGACCTTCGCGGTGGCGTTCGGCTGGGCGACCTCGACCTCGATGCGGGATTTGCGGACCCCGTGATCACCGACGGAGTATCCGAACACTCGATCACGGCACCCGATGGTCGTTCGGTCACGGTGTGGGGCGACGAGAACTTCCGGTACTGGCAGGTGTTCACCACGGAGCTCTACCCCGGTCAGTCGAAGGCCGTCGCAATCGAACCGATGACGGCGCCGGTCGATGCCTTCAACTCGGGCCGTGGCATCCGCTGGCTCGCGCCGGGTGAAACCTGGGAAGCCAGCTGGGGAGTGCGGGCCGACGGGTTCGCGCCGGTCTAGCGTCGTGCAGCGCCTGGCGCTACCGTCGCACCGTCGGCAGCGTGAGGATCTCGGCCCCGTCATCGGTGATGGCTATCGTGTGCTCGCTGTGTGCCGTCCGGCATCCGGTCGCGCTCTTGAGCGTCCACCCGTCGGCGTCTGTGACGAGTTTGTCGGTGTCTGCCATTACCCAGGGCTCGAGAGCGAGCAGGAGGCCCGGGCGCAGCGTGTAGCCGCGTCCGGCACGACCCATGTTGGGCACGTGTGGGTCCTGGTGCATGGTCGAGCCGATGCCGTGGCCACCGAACTCGGTGTTGACCGGGTAGCCGGCCTCGGTGAGCACTGCGCCGATCGCGGCGGAGATGTCGCCGATCCGTGCTCCTGGGCCTGCCGCGGCAATTCCCGCGACCAGCGCCCGTTCGGTCGCGGTGATCAACGCGACGCTCTCAGCGGGCTTCGAGTCGCCCACGATAAAGCTGATGGCGGAATCCGCAGCGACGCCATCCTTCAGGACGGCGAGGTCGAGCGTCAGCAGGTCACCGTCGGCGAGCCGGTAATCGTGGGGGAGACCGTGCAGCACGGCGTCGTTGACGGCGGTGCAGATGTAGTGGCCGAACGGGCCGCGTCCAAAGGATGGGGCGTAGTCGACGTAGCAGGATTCTGCTCCGGCATCGATGATCATCTTCTGGGCCCAGCGGTCGATGTCCAGAAGATTCGTCCCGACCGTTACCCGGTCTTTCAGCCCGTACAGGATGTCAGCGACCAGGGTGCCCGTGACCCTCGCCCTGGTCAGTTCGGTGGGATTCAGAATCTCGATCATGCGGCGCCCTCTCAATGACTGTCCTCGCCATAATATGCTTCCCACCTGCACGAGCAGCGCGAGAGGGTTACTCGTCCGCACCGACCTCGGCGACGAAACCCTGCACCCGCTCGCGCAGGGTGTTGATCTGTTTGTCGCGTGCCGCCTCGACGTCGAAACCCAGGTAGGCGACGGACGGCAGCTTGCGCGCGTTGCGGGAGCACCCGAAGTCGGCGCAGACGAGTGTGCCTATCGTGTTGCCGTTGCGTCCGGCCTTACCCGCGCGACGTGCGGCGTAAAACACGACGTCGTCCTCGAGGGTGATGTCCTGGCACCACGAGCACTGCGCCCGCGCCCGCGGTTTGGCCTCTGCCCGCTGCAGCAGGATGCCGACCGGTCCGTTGTCGCGCTGCACGATCACATAGCCCCGGCGCGGGAGTTTGCGGTCGCGCCAGCCGAGGAAGTCGAGGTTGTCCCAGTCGAGCGACTCGAAATCTTCGGGCAGGGTGAGGTCACTGACCTGGCTGCGTGACGCGTTGATGAATGAGGTGGTGATGTCTTTGTGGGTGAGGGGAAGCATGTTCTGTCCTGGGAGTTGAGAGCCGGAGGCAGTGGAGCGCGCTAGGGTCGATCCGCCCTGAGGCGCCAGAGCGACGTGACCTCGGCGGCACGCGCGGCGTTGAGCGGGTCAGTCCTGTCGGTTGCGCGTGAGTGTGTCGGACGGGTGTCCATCCGGGCAATCACGGCGAGGCCGGCGTCCTCGATGGCATCGAGCAGGTCTCCGCGCGAACGCAGGCCGAGGCGTTCGGCGATATCCGAAATCACGAGCCAGCCCTCGCCATCCGGGGTCAGGTGCTCGGCAAGACCGGAAAGGAAGCCCGCCAGCATCCGCCCGCCCTCGTCGTAGACGGCATAGTCCGTTGCAACCTTCGGGGTGGCCGGGATCCACGGTGGGTTACAGACGACGATGTCGGCGCGGCCGTCGGGAAAGAGATCGGTCTTCTCGACGGTGACGGCGGGTCCGAAGCCAAGCCGGTCGAGGTTCTCTGTCGCGCAGGCAAGAGCCCGCGGGTCCTGGTCGGTGGCGACGATGTGACGGATGCCTCGGTGCGCGAGCAGCGCCGCGAGTACGCCGGTGCCTGTTCCGATATCGAAAGCTGTCGACGCGTTCGGCGGGAGGGGCGCGTTCGCCACCAGGTCGAGGTACTCACCGCGCACGGGGGAGAAGACCCCGTAGTGCGGGTGGATCTTCGCGCCGAGCGCTGGAACGTCGATGCCCCGGGTGCGCCATTCCTCGGCGCCGATGACGCCGAGCAGTTCACGGAGGGAGACGACGGATGCCTCGATGGCGGGACCCCAGGCGTGAGCGATGGCCTGGCGGATGTCGGGGGAGCGGCGCAGCGGAATCGTGCCGTCCGCTGACACCGGAACGAGCAGCATCCCGAGCAGCGTCGAACGCCGCAGTGCGTCGACGCGCGAGCGCTGGAAGGCGGCGGTGATGTCGTCGTTCCTGGGTGGGACTGGTGTGCCCAGGCGCTTGCCCATTGCGGCGAGCAACTGTTTGGCGTTGTGGAAATCGCCGGTCCAGAGGATGGCCGTGCCGGTGGATGCGAGCCGCAGGGCGGTCTCGGCCGTCATCGAGTCGTCTCCGGTCACGACGGATGCCGGTGCTGGCCAGCCGCTCTCGGAGCGCCACAGAGCTGAGTGTTCGATGCCGTGGTCGAGCCACCTGAGAGGTGGGGGTTCGACGGCGTCACCGGTCATTGGGTCGTTCGTCCGTTCGGGCATCTGTCTCAATTCGCGGCATCATGCCTGTCGGAGCTTGAATTTCAGTATGACAGGGGGAGCTGTGGGGAAGCGGACGGGACGAGAAGCGTGGCCTTTCGACGCGGCTGAAAGCGCTCGTCGAAGGCTTCTTCATTGCCGTTTTTGTGCGTCGCCCAGCGGGCGTGTGTGCCCTGGAATTCCGACTCTCCCGGGCGGGATTCCCCGATTGACTTTATCGAATATCTGTTCGACTATTAACCCATGTCCCTCGCTGTTGCTCCTGTTCGACCCCCGGCATTCGCCGCGGGATCGAACGCTGTGGCGAGCCAGGTTGCCGAGCTGCAGGCGCGCATCCGGGGGATGCAAACTACCCGGATAGATTCGCACGGACTCCCGACATCGCCCGGTGTCGCCGAACTTCTGCCCGGCGGAGTGCTTCGTGCCGGCACGGCATACTCGGTGCTCGAATCGACGACGCTCGCCCTTGCCCTCCTCGCCGGTCCCAGTGCCGCCGGCGCGTGGTGCGGTGTCGTCGGTGTGCCGTCGCTCGGTGTCGAAGCGGCCGCGGCAGCGGGCATCGATCTTGACCGGCTTGTTCTCGTTCCTGAGCCGGGAGACCAGTGGCTGCAGGTCACGGCGGCGCTCGCAGACGTTGTCACTGTTGTCCTCGCGCGCCCACCGGCATCCGTCTCTGCCGCAGAAGTGTCACGTCTGGGTTCGCGGCTGCGCCAGCGTGGATCAACGCTCGTCGCGCTCGGCGACTGGCCACAGAGCGAGGCAACGCTGCGGGTGACCGACGATCGCTGGATGGGACTCGGCGACGGCCACGGTTATCTCGCCGCTCGCAGGGTGACCGTCGCTGTGACCGGGCGCACGCTCGCCGGCAAACCGCGCCGCAAGCAGATGTGGCTTCCCGACAGTGAGCAGTCGATCCGGTCGGCGGGCCTCGCCGGGGTTCCAGCGGTCCGTCAGTCGCATCACGAAGCGGCGGCATCATGACCGCGGCTCCCATCCGCACCATCCTGCTGTGGTGCCCTGACTGGCCGACAAACGCGGCAGCTATCGAACATGGGTTCGGTGCAGATGTTCCGCTCGCCCTGATCGATCGTGGCGAAGTTTTCGCCTGCTCGGCAGCGGCTCGCAGCGAAGGGGTCCGTCGCGGCCTGCGGGTGCGCGAAGCGCAGTCGCGGAGCACGGGGCTGATCGCGCTGCCGTACGATCCCGTGCTCGATCACCGGGCGTTCGAGCCGGTCATTGCCGCCGTCGAACAGATCGTGCCAGGGGTCCAGCTCTCCCGCCCCGGTACCTGCGTCATGCGTGCACGCGGGCCGAGTCGCTACTACGGCGGCGAACGACAGGCGGCACAGGCGTTGCTCGATACCCTCAACGCCGTCGGAGTGCGTGACGCGCGGGTCGGCATCGCCGACGGGCCCTTCGCCGCGGGGCAGGCAGCGAAGCTCCCATCATCGAGAGAAACGGATGCCATCCGCATAGTTCCCGCTGGGCGCTCACCCGAGTTCCTTGCCGCGTTCGGTGTCGACATTCTCGAACGACCTGAGCTTGCCGTCCTGCTCCAGCGGCTGGGCATTCGGACGCTCGGTGACTTCGCCGCCCTCGACGCCATGCAGGTGCGTGACCGCTTCGGTCCAGACGGGATTCTTGCCCACCGGCTCGCGTCAGGTTTCGACCCGAGCGACGTCGACGCCAGGGTGCCACCGGCCGATCACTCGAGCGTCGTCGAATTCGAGCCGCCGCTTGACCGGGTCGACCAGGTCGCCTTCGCTTTTCGTGCGGCAGCTGAAGAGTTTGTGTCACGACTGCAGGTGTCCTCGCTCGTGGCAACGGCCATCCGTATCGAGGTGCGCACCGAGGGCGGCGACGTGCGTTCGCGTACCTGGTTGCACCCTCGATGGTTCACCGCCGGTGATGTGCTCGACCGCGTCCGCTGGCAGTTGCAGGGTGCGGGGATGGCCGACAGCGGGCTGAGCAGCGCTATCTCATCGCTCCGGGTCGAAGCGGAGAGTGTCGATCCGGCCGGCAACCACGAAGCCGGCCTGTACGGCGGCGCTACAGATGAACGCATCCACTCGGGGCTGTCCCGTGTGCAGGGCATGGTCGGGCACGCCGGTGTGCTCACCGCTCGAATTGCCGGTGGTCGCCAGCCCTCCGATCGCCGGGTCCTCGTTCCGTGGGGTGACCTTCCACCAGGGGGAGAAGCATCGGTCCGGGCGTCGCAGGAGCTGCCGTGGCCTGGCAAGCTGCCAGGCCCGCCGCCCGCCACAGTATTTCCGGAACGGCAGCGGGTTGTCGTGCAGGCCGCAGATGGGCACGACATCGGTGTCGATGAGCGTGGTGAATTGTCTGCCGTCCCCGTCGGCTTTGCTCCGCACGGACAGGCCGCGGTCGCTGTCAGTGCGTGGACGGGCCCGTGGCCGGTCGCTGAACGCTGGTGGGACGGTGGCGGAACCCGGCTGAACCGCTTCCAGCTCGTCGATGACACCGGGGCGGCGTGGCTGCTCGTGCTCGACGACTCCGGCTGGTGGGCGGAGGCCCGCTATGACTGAACAGTTCAGGGAGGACGGTTGTCATGGGCTGGCATAACCCCCCGATCTCCTGGTCGGAGTTCGAACGCTCGCTGAGCGACCTGTCAGGGCCGGATACATCGCCGGATGCACCGCCGGTTGGTGCCGACGGCGGTGACAGTCCTGCCTGGTCACGGAAACGGTTGCCATACGTCCCTGTTCCCGTTGAAGCGCCGCCCGCTGAGACGGTCGTCGGCTACGCCGAGTTGCACAGCCACTCCAATTTCAGTTTTCTCGACGGGGCATCCTCACCCGAGCACCTGGTCGAGGAAGCCGTTCGACTGGGTCTGCACGGGCTCGCCCTCACCGACCATGACGGTCTCTACGGCATCGTGCACCTCGCCGAAGCGGCGGAGGCACATCCCGAGCTCAAGACGATCTTCGGTGCCGAACTCTCGCTCGGCCTGAGCAAGCCACAGAACGGCGAAGCCGACCCGGAGGGGACCCACCTCGTCGTCCTCGCCCGAAAGGAAGAGGGCTACCACCGGCTCGCCGGCGCGATCACCTCGGCGCAGCTTGCCGCGGGCGCCGAGAAGGGCAAGCCGAGCTACGACATCGAGGACCTCGCCTCAGCGGCAGACGGCACGTGGCTTGTGCTGAGCGGATGCCGCAAGGGCGCCGTTCGGCGAGCCCTCATTGCCGAGGGCGAAGCCGGCGCGCGCCGCGAACTCGACGAACTGGTCAGGCTGTTCGGTGCGGGGAACGTCGTCGTCGAGCTCTTCGACCATGGCAACCCGCTCGACACCGCGCACAACGACGTCCTCGCTGCGCTCGCCGAGGAACTCGACCTGCCCGTGGTCGCGACGATGGCCGCGCACTATGCCACCCCCGCCCAGCATCACCTCGCCTCAGCCCTCGCCGCCGTGCGCGCCCGCAGGAGCCTTGACGACCTCGATGGCTGGCTGCCGGCATCCGGCTCGCACCATCTGCGGAGCGGTGCCGAGATGGCCCGGCGGTTCGCCCGGTACCCTGGCGCGGTTGCGCGCACCGTTGAGATCGCCGACCAGCTCGCGTTCCGGCTGCGGAGTGTGAAGCCGGGGCTTCCGCTCCAGGAGGTTCCCGACGGACACACCCCGATGAGCTGGCTGCGAGAACTGACCTGGCAGGGTGCGGCCAGGCGGTACCCGAACGCCGACGCCGCGGTCACCGACCGGATCGCACGCGAGCTCGACGTGATCGAGCAAAAAGACTTTCCCGGTTACTTTCTCATCGTCTACGAGATCGTTCAGTTCGCCCGCGGTCGCGGCATTCTGTGCCAGGGGCGCGGATCCGCCGCGAACTCCGCTGTCTGTTACCTGCTCGACATCACCGCCGTCGACTCGATCAAGTACGGCCTGCCGTTCGAGCGGTTCCTCTCCAGCATGCGCGAGGAAGAACCCGACATCGACGTCGACTTCGATTCGGATCGCCGTGAGGAGGTGATCCAGCACGTCTACGAGAAATACGGCAGGTTCAACGCCGCCCAGGTAGCGAACGTGATCACCTACCGGCCGAAGTTCGCCGTGCGCGACATGGCCAAGGCGCTCGGCCACAGCCCCGGCCAGCAGGATGCCTGGTCGAAACAGGTGGAACGGTGGGGCGCGCTCACCTCGAGCGACGACCACGACATTCCGGCGCCCGTCATCGACCTGGCCTCCCAGGTGCTGACCTTCCCCCGCCATCTCGGCATCCACTCAGGGGGAATGGTGCTCACCGACCGGCCCGTCGGAGAGGTCTGCCCGATCGAGCACGCGCGGATGGACGGCAGGACAGTTCTGCAGTGGGACAAAGACGACTGCGCCTGGATGGGGCTGGTCAAGTTCGACCTGCTCGGTCTCGGCATGCTCGCCGCGCTGCAGTACTCCTTCGATCTCGTCGATGAACACTGCGGTGAACGGTGGGACCTCCAGTCGATGCCGAAGGAAGAGCAGGGTGTCTACGACCAGCTCTGCCGAGCAGACAGCGTCGGGGTGTTCCAGGTGGAGAGCCGCGCGCAGATGGGCATGCTGCCGCGGCTGAAACCGAGGAGCTTCTACGACCTCGTGATCCAGATCGCGATGGTCAGGCCCGGCCCGATTCAGGGTGGTGCCGTGCACCCGTACATCCGGAGGCGAACGGGAGTGGAAGAGGTGACTTACCTTCACCCCAACCTTGAGCCGGTGCTCGAGCGCACCCTCGGTGTTCCGCTCTTCCAGGAGCAGTTGATGCAGATGGCCATGGTCGTCGGCGGGTGCACGGGCGAAGACGCCGACCTGCTTCGACGGGCCATGGGATCGAAGCGTGGGCAGGAAAAGATCGGTTCACTCAAGGAGAAGTTGTACGCGGGCATGGCAGAGAACAACATCACGGGCGCTGACGCAGACACGATCTACTCAAAGATCCAGGCTTTCGCGAGCTTCGGTTTCGCCGAAAGCCACTCGATCAGTTTTGCGCTGCTCGTGTACGCGAGCGCGTGGATGCGCCTGCACTACCCGGCGGCGTTTCTCGCCGCACTGCTCCGCGCGCAGCCGATGGGGTTCTATTCACCCCAGTCCCTCGTTGCGGATGCTCGCCGTCACGGTGTCGAGACCCGGCGGCCCGATATCCAGCTTTCCGGTGTCGAGGCGGAACTCGAACCCCTCGACGGTGTTCGCGGCGTCGTTCGGACCACCGGCCTCGATCCGTGCATCGAGACCGAACAGCCCACTGTGCAGCCGTTCGACAGGGATGCGCCGTTCGACCCGGGCGATCACCGCAGGGACGGCGCATACGTCGTGCGCCTCGGACTCGCCGAGGTCACCTCGATCGGAAAGCGCAAGGCGAAACAGATCGTCACCGAGCGCGAACGAGGCGGGCCATACCGCGACATGCGTGACCTCGCACGGCGGGTGGGGCTCAACTCTGCCCAGCTCGAGGCGCTCTCAGCGGCCGGAGCGTTCGACAGCATGGGACTCTCTCGACGCGGCGCGTTGTGGGATTCCGCCCAGGCCTCGCAGGAACGACCCGACCAGCTCGACGGCAGCCACATCGCCGTCCAGCCTCCACTGTTCGCCATGCTCACCGATGAGGAGCAGGTGGTCAACGACCTCTGGTCAACCGGGGTCACTCCCGATGATCACCCGATCCGACACGTGCGTTCGGCGCTCGCCGAGCGCGGTGTGTTGAGCGCCGGGCAGTTGCAGACGGCGGAGTCCGGACGCAGGGTCGAGGTCGGCGGTGTCGTCACCCATCGGCAGCGACCGGCGACGGCGAGCGGCATCACCTTCATGAATCTCGAAGACGAGACGGGCCTCGTCAACGTGATCTGCAGCGTCGGCGTCTGGGGACGCTACCGGCGAACGGCGCGCGAGGCACCGGCGATGATCGTGCGCGGAATCCTCGAACGCTCACCCGAGGGCATCGTCAACCTGCTTGCCGACCGGATTGAACAGCTTCCGCTCAGTGCGAGCACCCGGTCGCGGGACTTTCAGTGATCCGGAGCCCTTGCCCGTGGTGATCACCGCGGTGGCGAGGCCGGCGAGCATGACAGCACCGCCGAGAATCTCGGTCAGGGTGGGCACTTCGCCCTGCACCAGCCACGCCGCAGCGATACCGATGACGGGCACGAGAAGAGTGAACGGAACAACGGCACTGGTCGGATACCGCGCCATCAGCGAGTTCCAGATGCCGTACCCGACCAGTGATGCGGCGACCGCCGTGTACAGCGTGCTCAGTATGGAGACCAGTGACAGGTGAGTGAGTGCGTACCCAACGGCATCCGGCCCATCGAGCAGAACCGCGAGCGCGGCGCTCGGCAGCGGGACGACCAGCGCTGACCAGACGACGAGCGAGAGCCCGGATGCCACCTTCGCGCGGCGGCTGAGCACGTTACCGATCGCCCACGACAGAGCGGCGCCCAACGTGATGACGAGCGGCACCCAGGGAGCGACGATGCTGTGCCCGACGACAACGATCCCGAGCCCGAGAGTTCCGACCACTACGCCGATCAACTGGCGTGGCGTCGGGCGTTCGCCGAGGACACCGGCCGCGATCAGGACGGTGAGGATGACCTGGGTCTGGAGGAGCAGCGAGGCGAGGCCGGCCGGCATGCCGAGGTGAAGGGCCAGGTAGAGCAGCGCGAACTGCCCGAAGCTCAGGAAGGAGCCGATGGCCAGGATGTTCCTCCAGCCGATCTGAGGCGGCCGGATGAAGAACACGGCGGGAATGGCGACGAGCACGAAGCGCAGCGCGACGAACAGCAGCGGAGGCATCCCGTCGAGCCCTTCATCGATGACGACGAAGTTGAGTCCCCAGATCAGGGCGACGAGCAAGGCGAGCAGGCTGTGTTTGAGGGTCACGGTTCCCATCGTTCCGTTACGGACCACGTGCAACAAGCAATGCTTTCTTCCGCTGACCACGTAGCATCGCTTTATGATCGATCTGGAGAACCTGCGTGCGCTCATCGCTGTCCGCGATCACGGGACCGTTGTCGCGGCATCCGAGTCATTGGGCTTTACTCCGTCCGCTGTCTCCCAGCAGGTGAAGCGGCTCGAGGGGCAGATCAACGCGAAACTCCTGGAGCGGGTCGGCCGCAGCGTTTTGCTCACTGAGCACGGGCGACTGCTGGCGGAAAAAGGGGTCGCGCTGCTCGCCGACCTCGAGGAACTGGAAAGCCTCGCCCAGCTGCCCGATGCGCCCATTCACGGCACCCTGCGGATCGCCTCGTTCTCCACTGCAAACCGCGGGCTCATCGCACCGCTCCTCGGCCGACTCAGCCGGATCGCGCCCCATCTCGCGCTCACGCTCATCGAACTGGACCCGTGGGACAGCCTCGCCCTCGTCGAAAGAGGCGGCGCCGAACTGGCCCTCGTGCACAACTGGAGCACCGTCGCCCTCGACGTGCCTGCGTCGTTGACCGCGACGGCGCTGTGCGTTGACCGGGTCGACGTCCTGCTCCACGCTGAGCATCCGCTCGCGTCCCGGGACGCGGTCACGCCCGCCGACATCGCCGAGGAGACCTGGGTCTCGACCCCGGTCGGCACGATCTGCCACGAGGGACTCACCCAGCTGTTCGCCGGCGCCGGACACCGCGCAAAGATCGCCTACTACGACGGTGACTTCTCCACCCACGTCGCGTTCGTGGAGCAACAGGCGGCCGTCGCACTCGTGCCGAGGCTCGGACGCGACCTCCTTCCGCCGACCGTCGTCGCCGTTCCGATCGTCGACCCGGTGCCGTACCGTCAGGTCGAACTGGCGTGGCGCCGCTCGACGACCGCGAATCCCGGTTTGCAGCTCGTGCGTCGCGAACTCGAGGCCCTCGTTGCCCGCGGGGGAGCAGGCCAGGACGTGCCGCGCGAGGGTTGAGAAGGTGGTTACACTGGGCACATGGCTTTCGCGTTCTCTATCGTGCTGTTCCTCGTCGGCATCTACCTCTTCGCTCTGGCGTTCACGGTGACGAGCTTCCAGGCCATCATCTTCTTCGCCGGCATCATTGTTGTCTCGATTGCATTCGCGATCCCGGCCCACGTTCTCGCCAAGCGATAGAACGTCCCACTTGCGTCGCCACAGTGCGGCGCGCGACGGCGCCGGTGACAGTCCATCGGCCTTTGCGTTGTTGACGACGTGCGCCGTGGCATCCGCTCGCCTGCATCGCAGGAAATAGTGCGATTAGCAGGATGAAATCGACGATTTGATCCTTAAAGGCGTGCGATCTCCTGTTAACCGGGCGTCGTCGTAACGGGAACCGTCGTGCTGCGATGCGTTCAGTCGCCAAGGCCAACTGGGCGACGCCAGCGCCGGGTGAATCGCGGCAATGCCGCGAGCATTTCGCGAGGGTGGGCCCCGCCGGGCTCGAACCGGCGACCCGCGGATTAAAAGTCCGATGCTCTACCAACTGAGCTAGAGGCCCCAACAACCCCTCTAATCTACCGGTTCCCGCTGAGTGATTTGACCACTTGGGCATACTTTCCGCGGAGTAACGTTGAACCTTGCGATGAGAGAGGCGGATGCAGATGGCTGAAGATTTCCACAAGCCAACCAAGTTCCCCGGGCGGGTTTTCGAATCGTTCGTCGGTGGTATCGATCCTGCGGAGTCGAGCCGGATCGCGCATGAGACCGCGGTGGCGCTGTTGTCCCGGGTGCGGGACGATCCCGATCCAGGCGTCATCGACCGGCTCGTCGCGTACACGGAAGAAAACGGCATCGATGCGATCGCCGAACTGTGGTCGCACGCAACGCCCCGCAGCCTGCCAGGCGCACTCTGGCGCATCTACCTGCTGCAGCTCATGATCCGCGAAGACCCGCACTCGGCCAGTTTCCTCTTCACACGGGGGACCGAAGTGATGCAGACCATCGACCCGGTTGTTGCCGGTGCATCCATCCCAACGGGTCCTACGGAGATCGTCACACTGGCTGATCAGATTCTTCGCGGGTTGTTCGAGGGCGACTTCGCCGTTGCGCTCGAACGCGCTGCGGCATTCTGCCGGGTGTCGGCTGCCGGATGCGCGAGCGTCGCCGACGACGCTGACGCTGCCGAACCGGTCAGGTCGCTTGACCTCACGACGCGTGCCCTCCGGCTCTCGACACTCGCCCAGGACCTGACGAGCTGCGCACGCCTCTGGCGCCAGGAATCTCTGGACTGACCGGGCGATAAGAACTCCCGATCGCGGCTGAAAACGCGTTCCACTCATTACTCTGGACGAATGAGTTCAACTCCAGCCGCACGGTGGCGGCGAATGATGCTGTTTCCCGCATGGGTTCGCAAGGGCGATGCCAGGGCGGGACGACGCATCAACGCCCGCGGTGCGCCGCAGGCTGTCGACTCGGCCCTCCGTCATCTCTCCAGATCCGCCGATCGGAGCGTGCTCTGGTTCGCCATCGGGGGAGGACTTCTGGCCATGGGCCAGCGCCGGGCGGCGCTCAGGGGTCTGCTCTCGCTGACCGTCGCGAGTGCTGTGGCCAATCTCGTCGGCAAGAAGCTGTTCGGCGGCGACCGGCCGCTGACGAAGGACATCCCGATCGGTCGTCGCCTTCACCGTTCGCCCGAATCCCCCTCGTTCCCCTCGGGCCACGCAGCCAGCGCGGCTGCGTTCGCCACGGGGGTCGCCCTCGAGCACCCGGCGCTCGGCCTCGCCGTCGCACCGGTCGCCGGCGCCGTGGCGTATTCGCGGGTGCACACCGGTGCGCACTGGTTCTCCGACGTTCTCGGCGGCGTGGCGATCGGCGTGGGCGTTGCAGCGGCGGGCAAAGCGCTCGTCCCCGCGCCAGTGCCCAGGGTCGTCCGCGAGGGCGGCATCGACATCGCGCTCCCCGCCGCGCCGTCGGGTGACGGAGTTTTCATCGTGGCGAATCCGTCGTCGGGTAAAGATGTCGTTGGCCGGACGGATCCCCTCACGCGCATCGGCGAACGGATGCCCCACGCGCGCGTACACATCCTGGCCGACGACGATACGCCGGATGCGGTGATCACCGAGGCACTGGCATCCGCCCATCCGCCACGCATCCTCGGGGTGTGCGGAGGCGACGGAACTGTCTCGGCGACCGCTGACACTGCCAGAAAGGCGGGGCTTCCGCTCGTGGTGATCCCGGGCGGTACGTTCAATCACTTTGCCCGCGCGGTGGGAGTCGATTCGGTCGACGACGCCCTCGACGCCGTCGCGTCGGGGGCAGGGGCCCGCGTCGACGTGGCTGAATTACGGCTCGACGACGGTGCACCGATCACCGTGCTCAACGTGGCATCGATCGGGATTTATCCCGAGTTCGTGCTGGAGCGGGAAGGACTCGAACACAGGCTCGGTAAGTGGCTCTCGGCGGTTGTCGCCGCCATCAGGGTGATCCGCCGGGAGGAGCCCGTCACTCTTGAGATCGACGGGGAGCGACGCGACGTGTGGTCGGTGTTCGCGGGCGTCAACCGCAACGAGCCGGATGTCCCCGCTCCGCTGTCCCGCAAACGACTGGACGACGGGGTGCTCGACGTTCGAATCCTGCCGGCTGGATCTCGCGTGCAGGCCGTGGCATCGCTGGCATTCGGGCGCAGGTCGAGCGCGGTTCTTCGGGCGGTCGGCGTGATTCGGCCTGGCGGGGTGGAGTCGTTCACCACGGAATCGCTCTCGGTGACCGTGTGGCCCAAACCCGGCCAGACCGCGGGCTTTGCGCACGACGGCGAGGCGGAGGACGTGGATCCGGATGCCGCGACTCGTGATTTCCGGTCAACGGTCAGGCTGGTCGAGGGGGCGCTCGACGTGTACTGCCCGCCGGCAGCCTGACCAACGAGCTCGCCGGCATCCGACACAGGCGGGCGCCGTTACCGCCTAACACAGGAAAGACCCGCTGCCTCGGGTGAGCAGCGGGTCTTTCGTCTGTGGTGCGGTCAGGAGACCGCGAGTGTCTACTCGGTCGGCGGCATCAGGACCGTGTCGATGAGGTACACGGTCGCGTTGGCGGTCTGAACTCCACCGCAGATGACTGATGCGTCATTGACCATGAGCTCGTCGCCCTCGCCGGTGACCTCAACCATTCCGCCCTGTACGGTTTCCCACTCGCCCGCGATCTCGTCGGGAGCGACCTGGCCGGGAACGACGTGGTAGGTCAGGATGGAGGTGAGCATCTCCGAGTCGGTCTTGAGCGTCTCGATGGTTGCCGGGTCGATCATCGCAAAGGCGTCATCCACCGGAGCGAAGACCGTGAACTCGTCGCCGTTGAGCGTGTCGACAAGGTTTACGTCCGGGTTGAGCTGGCCGGATACGGCCGCGGTGAGGGTGGTGAGCAGCGGGTTGTTTCCGGCTGCGACCGCGACGGGGTCCTGGCTCATGCCGACGACAGAGCCTGCGCCCTCCGGAACCATTTCTGCGTAGTCGGCACATCCGGCGCCGACGAGGTTCGCGGCCGGGTCCATTTCCTCCATCGGCTCGGCCGACTCGCTCGACTCTGATCCGCCAGAGTCGGTGGCCGGCTCCTGCTCCATGCTTGAGGAACAGGCGGTCAGTCCGAAGGCCGTGATGGCCAACAGCGACAGTGCTGCGAGTGTGTTGCGCTTGGTTTTCATGAGCTGGTTCTCCTTCAGTTGTGGCCGAGTGTCCCGACCCCCATGCCACGTGCTGTGCGGCTGTGAAGGTTCATTCGGAGCCGGATGCCCAAAGGTTTGGAAGATTTCCAAAAAAGTTCGGGGCCGCACCGTTTCGGCCCGATTATCGCGGTGTCGTCCCCCACTCCAATCGGATTCGACCCCCGCTCCGAAGAGCCTTCAACCACTTACGGAGGCACCATGTTCACGCTCGCCCTCATCGGCCTGCTCGGCGGATTGATCACGGGTATTTCACCCTGCATCCTTCCCGTCCTGCCGGTCATCTTCTTGTCTGGCGGCGTCCAGGGCGCCAGACCGACCGACGAGAAAGGAAAGGTTCTCGCGCGGGCACAGTCCCTCCGTCCCTACCTGGTCATCGCGGGACTCGTTGTCAGTTTCAGCCTCTTCACGTTGCTCGGATCGCTCCTGCTCGCGCTCCTCAACCTTCCGCAGGACTTCCTTCGCTGGGCGGGAATTGTCGTCCTCGTGCTCATCGGCGTCGGCCTCATCGTGCCGAAGTTCCAGCACATTCTCGAGAAGCCGTTCTCGAAGATCCCGCAGAAGAATGTCGGAACCGATCGCTCCGGGTTTGGCCTCGGCATCGCCCTTGGCGCCGTTTACGTGCCGTGCGCCGGCCCGGTGCTCGCCGCCATCACCGTCGCAGGATCAACCGGGCAAATCGGTGCTGACACCGTCGTCCTCACCCTCTCGTTCGCGATCGGTGCCGCCATCCCGCTCCTCGTCTTCGCACTCGCCGGCCGTCGGGTCGGTGAGCGGGTCAAGACTTTCCGCAAGCACCAGTCCGCCATTCGTCTCACCGGCGGTATCGTCATGATCGCCCTGGCCATCGGGCTCGTGTTCAACGTTCCGCAGCTGCTTCAGCGTCTCGTTCCCGACTACACGAGCGCCATCCAGAACCAGATCAACGAGTCGGATGAGGTCCAGGAGGCCCTCAACCTCGGCGGCATCGTGACCGACGAGAACCGCGACCTCGATAAGTGCTCGAACGGCGGCGCCGAACTCGAGAGCTGCGGCACTGCCCCCGAGCTCACCGGAATCACCGAGTGGTTCAATACAACGGACAACGCGGCAGTCTCCCTCGACCAGTTGAGGGGCAAGGTGGTCCTCGTCGACTTCTGGGCATACTCCTGCATCAACTGCCAGCGCTCGCTGCCCCACGTCACGGCGTGGTACGACGCATACCGCGATGCCGGGCTCGAGGTCATCGGCGTTCATGCGCCCGAGTACGCCTTCGAAAAAGAGGTCAATAACGTTCAGGCTGGGGCGAAGAACTTCGGCATCGATTACCCGGTCGCCATCGACAACAACCTCTCGACGTGGACGAACTACCGCAACCGCTATTGGCCCGCCTCCTATCTCATCGATGCCGACGGCACGGTTCGCCACATCAAGCTGGGCGAGGGCGGGTATGAGACGACAGAGAAGCACATCAGGGAGTTGCTCACAAAGGCTGACCCGGATGTCACCCTGCCGACGGCAACCGATGTCGCTGATGACACCCCGGACAGCGGCGCAACGACGCCCGAGACCTACCTGGGGTCGACGAAGAAAGTGAACTTCGCCGGCGAGGAGAAGTACACGAAGGGACAACGGGAGTATCGATTCCCGGACAAGCTCCCGAAGGACGCCTTCGCGTTGTCTGGTGAATGGGATGTCGGAACGCAGGCTGTCACCCCCACCGGGGCCGACGCCTCTGTTCGACTGAACTACACGGCGAGTGAGGTGCGGATGGTTCTCGCGGGCGAAGGCAGTGTGACGCTTGATGTGAACGGCAAGACAAAGGTCATCGAGGTCACCGGTACGCCGACCTCATATCTGCTGGTGGAGACGAAAGGCATAGAGGCCGGAACCCTCGATGTCAAGGTCGGCGCCGGTGTCGAGGCGTTTTCATTCACCTTTGGGTAGACTGGTGAATGGCCGGGCCGCAGTAACCCCGGGCTCCAATATTCGCCGCTCTGAGCGGCCTCACGCCGAGAGGCGTTCTGCGGCCCGGTCGCTGTCATGTGACAGCCCATGTGAGAAGCTTGGAAACGTGCCAGAAGAAGCGGAAGTGGTATCGACGGAGATCTCCGGCGATGATCGGTCGACGCTTCTTCTCACCCGCGTCGCCGGCGGAAGCCAGGACGCGTTCTCTCAGCTCTACGATCTGTACGCGCCTCGGGTATTCGGCCTCGTCCAGCGGATCCTGGTGGATCGCGCCCAGGCCGAGGAAGTCACCCAGGAGATTTTTCTCGAGATCTGGCAAACCGCAACCCGTTTCGCTCCGAATAAAGGTGGAGCACGCGGTTGGATCCTGACCATGGCGCACCGCAGGGCTGTCGACCGTGTGCGTGCGTCGCAGGCTGGTCGGGACCGGGATGTCCGAATCGGCATCCGGGATCAGAAGGTTGACTACGACAGCGTCTCAGAGGATGTTGAACTGAAACTCGAATCCGAGCGGGTTGATCGTGCATTGCAGACGCTGAGCGACATTCAGCGCCAGGCGATCAGCCTGGCCTACCACGGAGGCCTGTCCCAGGCCGAAGTGGCCGAGCGGCTCGGTATTCCGCTGGGAACCGTGAAAACACGGATACGGGATGGGATGATCAAGCTGCGAGAGGAATTGGGGGTGGCACTGTGAACGACGACACGACGAACAACGACGACCTCACCGTCGGCGAGCCGTCCGACGCCTCCTCGCTCGCGGCGCTTTACGCCCTTGGCGCGCTCGACGTCGACGATACGGCCCGGTTCGAGGAGCACCTTGCTTCGTCGACCGACGCGCAGGCTGACGTCGTGGGGTTCGAGGCGACAGCTGACCTCCTCTCGACGGGAGTCGAACCTCCTGCCTCGCTCAAGGCAAGCATCATGGCCAGTATCGCGACCCTGCCGCAGTTGCCCGCTGAGGCTGAAACCCCAGCGGTGAAGACAGCGTCTCCGCGCGCGGTCGATACGGACGAACCGGTTCAGCGGCAGGCGTCGACGCCTGCGCCGAGCACAGGCTCCCCGGCCGGTCAGTCCGCCCGTGTCTCGAAGGCAGAGCACAAAGCGCGAGCGCGCTGGTACTCACGACCCGCTGCCGCTCTCGCAGCTGCCGCTGCTCTCGTCGCGGTGTTCCTCGGCGCGAACGCCCTCACGAGCGCTCTCAACAATGGCAACGGACTCACGGAAGCGCTCAGGCTCGCACACATCGAGGCGCAGCCCGATGTGGCGCGCGAGACGATCAGGCTTACGAACATCACCGACGAGAAGCAGGTCACTGCGACTCTCGTGTGGTCTGGCGCCCTCGCTGAGTCAGTGTTCATCGTCGACGGGCTCGCAAGTTTGCCCGAGGACAAGACCTACGAACTCTGGTACATCGGTGAAGACGGCCCCATCTCCGCTGGTGTCTTCAACACCCATCGTGCCGGCGAGAGCTGGCGTGTCCTCGAGGGCTCTATGGCCGCAGGGGATGCCGTCGGCGTGACGGTCGAACCTGCTGGTGGCTCGGAGCAGCCCACCACTGACCCGCTCATCGTCATCCACACCACCTGATCCGAGCGCTGCGGACGCAGCCGCACCCGCGCTGCTGGCATCCGCATGGCAGGCGCATCCGTACGGGCTCCCGCGCTGCCGGCATCCGCAAGGCTCCCGCACGCGCACAGGCTCCCGCGCCACCCGCTACAGATCCATGCCCGCGCTGCAGAAGCATCTGCAGCGCGGGCATGGAAGTGCAGCTCTCGCGGTCCCCGGCTTGTCCGGGCCGAAGGCGGTTTAGCCGAACCGGCCGGAGACGTAGTCCTCGGTGGCCTGGACGCTCGGCTGGGTGAAGATCGTGTTGGTGTCGTCGTACTCGATGAGCTTGCCCGGCTTGCCGGTACCCGCAATGTTGAAGAACGCCGTGCGGTCGGAGACCCGGGATGCCTGCTGCATGTTGTGAGTGACGATGACGATCGTGTACTCGTTCTTGAGCTCCTC
Organism: Mycetocola zhujimingii; assembly: GCF_003065425.1. NCBI lineage: Bacteria > Bacillati > Actinomycetota > Actinomycetes > Micrococcales > Microbacteriaceae > Mycetocola > Mycetocola zhujimingii. The sequence goes on along the minus strand of NZ_CP026949.1, from coordinate 2,283,243 downwards.
GATCAGGTCCTCGATGGCGAGGGTCGAGATCGGGTCGAGCGCAGAGCACGGCTCGTCCATCAGCAGCACGTCAGGAGACACGGCGATGGCGCGGGCAATGCACAACCGCTGCTGCTGACCGCCCGAGATGCTCGACCCTGGCTTCTCCAGCCGGTCCTTGACCTCGTTCCACAGGTTCGCACCGCGCAGTGACTTCTCAACGAGGTCGTCGGCATCCGACTTGGAGATCTTCCGGTTGTTGAGCTTCACACCGGCGAGGACGTTGTCGCGAATCGACATCGTCGGGAACGGGTTGGGCCGCTGGAAGACCATGCCGACCTGGCGGCGGACCAGTACGGGGTCGACGCCCGGTGCGTAGAGGTTGTCACCGTCGATGAGGACCTCGCCCTCGACGCGTGCGCCGGGGATCACCTCGTGCATGCGGTTGAGGGTTCGCAGGAAGGTCGACTTCCCGCAACCGCTCGGGCCGATGAACGCCGTCACGGTGCGCGGTTCGATCGTCAGTGAGATGTCTTCGACCGCCAGGAAGCTGGAGTAGTAGACCTTGAGGTCCTTGACCTCGATGCGCTTTGACACTGTATTCCTTCGGGTTGAGGCTAGCGGCCCAGTTTGGGCGAGAAGATGTTCGCGACGAGTCGCGCGATGAGGTTGAGCGCCATCACGATCAGGATGAGCGTGAGTGCGCCGGTCCATGCCCTGTCGATGTAGGCCTGCGCGTCGGTGCCCTGCTGGGCGTACGAGTTGTAGACGAATGTCGGAAGCGCCATCATTCGGCCGTCGAAGAGGTTGTAGTTCATGCTCTGCGTGTAACCGGCGATGATGAGCAGCGGCGCCGTCTCGCCGATCACGCGGGCGACCGAGAGCATGACGCCCGTGACGATTCCCGCGAGGGAGGTGGGGAGGACCACCTTGAGGATCGTGAGGTACTTGGGCACACCGAGCGCGTACGACGCCTCACGGAGCTCGTTGGGCACGAGCTTCAGCATCTCTTCGGTCGATCGCACGATGACCGGGATCATCAGCACGCTCAGTGCGATCGCGCCGCCGATGCCGAGCCGCACGCCCTCACCGAAGAAGATGACCAGGAGGGCGTAGGCGAAGAGGCCGGCGACGATCGAGGGGATGCCGGTCATCACGTCGACGAGGAAGGTGATCCACCTGGCGAGTTTTCCACGGCCGTACTCAACGAGGTAGATGGCGGTGAGGATGCCGATGGGAACCGAGATGATGCTCGTGGCGAGCGTGATCAGAAGGGTGCCGACGATCGCGTGCAGCGCGCCGCCGCCTTCGCCGACGACGTTACGCATCGACATCGTGAAGAAGTCGAGGTCGAAGCGGGCCGAACCGTTGGTCACCGTGGTGACGGCGACCGAGATCAGGGGGATGAGCGCGATCAGGAAGGCGATGACGACGAGGCTGGTCATCAGCCTGTCCGTTGCCTTCCTCGAGCCTTCGACGAACAGCGAGAGCAGCCAGTAGGTCACGACGAAGATCACCGCGGTGACGATGAGGATGCCGGCGATGTTTGGCGCGCCGAGGATTGCGAACGCCGCGACGGAGACCCCGAGTGCACCGAGGATGACGTACAGCGGCGTGAACCTGTTGAGTTTGCCCGCCTTGAGAGCGCTCGACATCGGCGCCTGTGTGATGGCCATCAGTTCGCTCCGGAGAATGCCTTGCGGCGATCAACGATCGCGCGCGAGATGAAGTTGACGACGAACGTGATCGCGAAGAGGATCAGCCCGCTCGCGATGAGGATGTTCACGCCGACGCCGTGGGCTTCGGGGAAGTTGAGGGCGATGTTCGCGGCGATCGTTGTCGGGTTCTGAGACTGCAGGAGGACGAGACTGATGATGAGGCTGGGGGACAGGACCATCGCAACGGCCATGGTCTCCCCGAGCGCTCGCCCGAGGCCGAGCATGGACGCCGAGACGATGCCTGGCCGCCCGAAGGGGAGGACGGCGATGGTGATCATCTCCCACCGTGTCGCACCGAGTGCGAGTGCGGCTTCCTCGTGGAGTTTCGGCGTCTGGAGGAAGATTTCCCTGGACAGTGAGGTGATGATCGGGAGGATCATGACGGCGAGGACGATCCCAACGGTGAGGATTGTGCGACCTGTGCCTGAGACGGGCCCGGCGAAGAGTGGGAACCAGCCCATGTTGGTCACGAGCCAGCTGTAGACCGGCTGCACCGCCGGGGCGAGGACCCCGATGCCCCACAGGCCGTAGACGACGCTCGGCACCGCGGCGAGCAGGTCGATGACGTAGCCGAGGCTCTGCGCAAGCCGGCGAGGAGCGTAATGGGTAATGAACAACGCGACCATGATCGACAGCGGTACCGCGATGACGAGCGCGAGGAACGCGGCCCAGACGGTGCCGAAGACGAGCGGCCAGACGTAGGACAGGAAGTTTGTGGCGTCGCCCTTGATGTCTTCTTCGCCCGCGGTGAACGCGGGGAGGCTCTGAGCGACAAGGAAGATCGCGACGGCCGCGAGCGTGACAAGAATGACGATTCCTGCCGTGAGTGTCGAGCCGCTGAAGATCCGGTCGCCCCGCCGCTGGACGGGCTTCGGCGGACGGACCGGGGCCTCGGGCTCACCGGGACTGGCTGGCTGCACCGGTGTTTTCGGTGGCTGCGCTGTAGTGGTCATGTGCCTTCGTCTTTACCTTGCCCGGCCTGTCCGCCATGCCCGGGTCAGCGGGCATGGCGGACAGATCAGAGAGCTGTTTACTTGATGGATTCGATGGCCGTCTTGACCTTGTCGCTCAGCTCGCTCGAGAGCGGTGCAGCGCCGGCGGCCTCGACGGCGACCTGCTGGCCGTCTTCTCCGGCGATGTACGTGAGGTACTCCTTGACGAGTTCAGCGTCGTCGGGGTCAGCGTACTCCTGGCAGGCGATCGCGTAGCTGACGAGGACGAGCGGGTAGTGGCTCGGGTCAGTCGTCTCCCGGTCGAGCTCAATTGCGATGTCGTTTGCCTCACGGCCCTCGACCATCGGGGATCCTTCGACGACCGCTGCGGCGGCATCCGCTGTGTACTCAACGAACTCCTCGCCGACCTTGATCTTCGCGGTGTCCAGGTCGCCCGCCTTCGACGCGTCCGCGTACCCGATGGTGTTCGATCCGTTTGAGACGGCGTCGACAACACCCGATGTCCCCTGCGCGCCCTCACCGGTCTTGAACGGGAAGGTGTCGCTCGGCTCGGCGGTCCATGCCTCTGGCGCCGTCTTGTTGAGGTAGTCGGCGAAGTTCTTCGTCGTTCCGGAGTCGTCCGAACGGTGCACCGCTGTGATCGGCGCGGACGGAAGCGTCGCATCCGGGTTCAGCGCGGCGATTGCCGGGTCATCCCAGCTGGTGATTTCTCCGGAGAAGATTTTCGCGAGTGTGTCTGAATCGAGGTTGAGCTCGTCCACTCCGTCGACGTTGAAGATCACGGCGATGGGGGAGATGTAGACGGGGAGGTCGATGGCCTTCGTTCCGGGAGCGCAGCTCTCGAAATCTCCCTCGAGCTCCTCGTCGCTCAGGAGCGAGTCAGACCCGGCGAAGGCGGCTGCGCCGGAGATGAAGTTCTCCCGGCCCGCGCCGGATCCCTGCGGGTCGTAGTTGACCGTGACCTCAGGGTTCGCGGTCTGGAAACCCGCGATCCAAGCTTCCTGGGCGCTTCCCTGGCTGGAAGCGCCGATGCCGACGAGTTCGCCGGAGAGGGTGCTGTCTGAACTGCCTGTGCTGTCGGCCTTTTCATTGGCCGCACAGGATGAAAGGGTGAGAGTTGCCACTGCTGCGATGACCGCGATGCGGCCGACCTTCGAGAACTTCACGAAATGTGTCCATTCATAGTGATTACGGGACGGGCCCGTCGGGCCCACAGGTGACGTTAGGTGTGTGGCCTTACGAGCGTCCCTCATCGCGGTGAACGGAAGGTTAACGACCGGTTTCCAACCGGGCGCTCATGCGCGGGGTTCGTGGGTCTCGATCGAGATGATTCCCGAACTCGGGTTACTCGCCGAGAGATGCACGACGCTGAAAGCGCCGGTGGAGAGCCCGGCGGCGCTCGAGAGATACGAGCCGGTGATGCTTCCGGTCGCCAGGGCGATTTCGCGGAGGATGTCGGGGAGCACGGGCCCGTGGCTGCAGAGCACGGCGGTCTTTCCCGAACGAACCCGCTTGCCCACGACCTTGCGGACGTCGGACGTTCCCGACTCGTAGGCGTCCTGGCTGATCAGGTCGGTGCGTCGCACTTCGATCCCGGTTGCCGCCGCGAGGGGAGCTACTGTCGTTGCGCAGCGAACCGCGGTGCTCGAGACGATACGGCGCACACCAAAGGCCTCAAGCGTTCCGACGATCTCGTTGGCCTGCTCAACACCACGAGCGGTGAGGGGGCGGCTCGCATCCGGTCCGTCCCAGGAGGACGGCGATACAGCTTTGCCGTGCCGGAGGGCGATCAGCGCGAAGGTCGAGGTAACGCCCTCGTCGACGAGTGTCGCAAAGGTGTCGATGATCTCTACGTCACGGTCGTAACTCAGGTAGTTCCTGGCCCGCCTGATGGTGACCCACTCGAGCGCGGCGACCTCGCCGTTCGGGACGAAGGTCGACGCGAGAACCGCGGCATCCGTCACCTCGCTCGCCCAGTAATGGACGACTTTTTCCTTGCCGCTTGCGAGCGTGTACGCGGAGACGCCGAGGGGGACGCCGAGGGTGACGGCGAGACCGGTCTCCTCGCGGATCTCCCGTACCGCGGTCTGGGGCAGCGACTCGCCGGGGTCGACCTTGCCCTTGGGCAGGGTCACGTCGGCGTACTTCGTTCGGTGAATCACGAGAATGTGGATTCTGCCGTCGATGAGCCGCCAGCACACGGCCCCGGCGGCGTAGACGGCGCTCGTCACCTGCGGCTCCTCTGCCGGCGACGCAGGCTGGTCTTCAACATCAGCCTGTCCTGCAGGTCGACGAGTGCCTCGCCGTTCTCGCCGACGCTGTGGCGCTCCCACTCACCGTCGGAGTCGAGGTGCCACGACGAGGTCTTGTCATCCATGGCGACGTCGAACAGTCCCTCGATCTCCGCGAGGTGCGCCGGAGACGTCAGGCGTACCAGCGCCTCGACGCGACGGTCGAGGTTGCGGTGCATCATGTCGGCGCTGCCGATGAAGACGTGGGGATCGCCGTCGTTGACGAACGAGAAGATGCGGGAGTGCTCGAGGAACCGGCCCAGGATTGAGCGAACACGCATGTTCTCGCTCATGCCCGGGTAGCCCGGCCGGAGGCTGCAAATGCCCCGCACCCAGATATCGACGGGAACTCCGGCCTGGCTCGCCCGGTAGAGCCCATCGATGATGGCCTCATCGACGATCGAGTTGACCTTGATCCTGATCCCGCTCGGCTTGCCGGCCTCAGCGTTCCTTCGCTCGGTCTCGATGTGCTTGAGCAGGCCCTTGCGCAGGTGCAGGGGAGCGACAAGCAGCCTCTTGAACTTCTTCTCGATGGCGTAGCCGGACAGCTCATTGAACAGGCGGGTGAGGTCCTTGCCCACCTGCGCGTCTGCGGTGAACAGACCGAGGTCCTCATAGATCCGGCTGGTCTTCGGGTTGTAGTTTCCCGTGCCGATGTGGCTGTAGTGCTTGAGCGTCCCTTTTTCTTCACGGATGACGAGGGCAAGTTTGCAGTGCGTCTTGAGCCCGACGAGGCCATAGACCACGTGCACTCCAGCCTTCTCGAGCTTCCGGGCCCAGGAGATGTTGGCTTGTTCGTCGAAGCGAGCCTTGATCTCGACGAGCGCGAGAACCTGCTTTCCAGCCTCGGCGGCATCGATGAGGGCCTCGACGATGGGGGAGTCGCCCGAGGTGCGGTACAGGGTCTGTTTGATGGCGAGGACATGCGGGTCAGCAGCGGCCTGCTCGAGGAAGGCCTGGACGCTCGTGGCGAATGACTCGTACGGGTGGTGTACGAGAACGTCGCCGCGGGAGATCGCGCCGAAGATGTCTGCTTTTCCGTTCGGCTCGGCCGGCTGGAATTCAAGTGCAGTGGTCGGAACGCGCGGCGGGTATCTCAGGTCGGGACGATCGATCCCCGACAGGCTGAACAGGCCGCCGAGGTCGAGGGGCGCAGGCAGCCGGTAGACCTCCTGCTCGGTCACGTCGAGCTCGCGCACAAGCAGGTCGAGTGTGACGTCGTCCATGTCCTCGGTGATCTCGAGGCGGATGGGCGGTCCGAAGCGACGGCGGAGCAGTTCCTTCTCGAGGGCCTGGATGAGGTTCTCGGTTTCGTCCTCCTCGATTTCCACGTCCTCGTTGCGTGTGACGCGGAACACGTGGTGCTCAACGATCTCCATCCCGGGGAACAGGTCGCCGAGGTGGTTCGCGATGAGGTCTTCGAGTGAAACGAACTGAACGTCGTCGAGCGTGGCGGAGGGGTCCACCCGCACGAAACGGGGCAGCATCTGAGGCACTTTCAGCCTCGCGAACTCCTGCCGTCCGGTCTTTGTGTTCCTTACCCGGACGGCGAGGTTGAGCGAGAGCCCCGAAATGTAGGGGAACGGGTGCACAGGGTCGACCGCGAGGGGCATGAGCACCGGAAAGATCTGCTGCGAGAAGTAGTCGCTGAGTCGCGCCTTGTCCTCGCGATTGAGCGCGTCCCAACTCACGACGCTGACGCCGGCTGCGGTGAGATCCGGCTTGACCTGATCGCTCCAGACGCGAGCGTGGCGCAACTGGAGTTCGTGGGCCTTCTCCGAGATGTCCTCGAGTACGTCGGCGGGCGCACGGCCGATGTTGGTGGGCACAGCGAGGCCGGTGAGAACGCGACGCTTGAGCCCGGCGACCCTCACCATGAAGAACTCATCGAGGTTCGATGCGAAGATGGCGAGGAAGTTGGCCCGCTCGAGCGCGGGCACCGAGCGGTCCTCGGCGAGTTCCAGCACCCTTTGGTTGAAGGCGAGCCAGCTGATCTCCCTGTCGAGGTATCGGCCCTCGGGAAGGGCAGGGTCGTCACGCTCGAATGCGGGGTCGAAGTCGTCGTCGTCCCAGCCGAGGCCGGAGTCCTGGGCCATGCTGTCTGATGCCATTGCAATATCTTGTCACCTTGAGCAACCACCGCGCACATTGCCAGGCAGCGGCGGTCGCCAGGGCGTTCAGTCGGTCAGGATTCAGCGTGACGGGCCGCGGGCGGTTCGCCAAGCACGTACTGCACGTCGACCGTATGGTCGGAAAAGCCGAGCGAGCGGTACAGGGCCACGGCCGGAGTGTTGTCTGCCTCGACGTAGAGCGCCGCCGTCGTACAGCCCCGCTGTCGCATCCGTTCGAGTCCCGCCAGCATGAGAGACCTGCCGAGGCCGCGGCCGGGTGCGTCCACGCCGACGACGTAGACCTCACCGAGGTCATTCTCGATCTTGAGCCAGTTGTAGCCGATCATCGTCCCGGCCTCGTCGCGAGCGATGAGGAAGTCGCCTGGGTCGAACCATTCTTCGGCTTCCCTGGCATGGAGGTCGTCCACCGTGATGCTGCCCTGCTCGGGATGGTCGGCGAAGATCCTTGCGTTGAGCGCTACCCACTCGTCTTCGTCGACGCCTGGGCGGAAGCTCTCGAACGCTGTGCCGGTCGTCGCTGACTGCTCAAGCGGCATCCGCAGCTGCAACAAGGTTCTGACCGGGGTGAACCCGAACCGCCTGGCCAGTGCGCGCGCTGCCGGGTGGTCGCCGTGTGACCAGGCCTTCAGGCCGGCGGGGGCGTCGGAGAGCAGTTCGGCGACGGCAGCGCTGCCGTACCCGGACCCGCGCCACTCAGGGTCGACCACAAGCTCCAGTTCATCCTCACCGAGGATGGCGGCCCCGACCAGGTGCTCGGCGGCGCTGGGCGACTCCTGCGGCTCAACGATGAAGACCAGCTTCCTGGTCCCTTTCTCGGCATCCACGAGCGCCTGGTCGTTGAACGGCGCCTGGCCGTCGACAGCTGCGGCCACCCGAACAAGGCGGTCGAACGCGGCACGAGCGCCAGGGGTGGAGAGGCTACGCGTGCGAAGAGCCGGCGGGCGCACTGTCCTCCTCATAGACGTTGAAGCGGTAACCAACGTTACGGACCGTGCCGATGAGTTGCTCGAGATCGCCCAGCTTTGCGCGCAAGCGCCGGACGTGCACGTCGACCGTCCGGGTGCCGCCGAAGTAGTCATAGCCCCACACTTCGCTGAGCAGCTGCTCGCGGGTGAAGACCCGTGACGGATGCGTCGCCAGGAACCTGAGGAGTTCGAACTCCTTATAGGTCAGGTCGAGCGGTTTACCCTGGACCTTCGCCGAGTAGCTGGCCTCGTCGATGACGACGCCGGAGGTCTGGATCTTGGTCGAGGTCTGCTCGAGGGCCTGTTTGCCGATGGCCAGCCTGATTCGGGCATCGACCTCGGCGGGACCAGCGTTCTCAACGAGAACATCGTCGACGCCCCAGTCCGCGCTCACCGCGCTGAGTCCGCCCTCGGTAAGAACGATAAGGAGCGGCACGGTGAGGCCGGTCGTCCGGAGGATCTTGCACAGCGACTTGGCACCGGCGAGGTCGGTTCGCGCGTCGATCATGATCAGGTCACTCGCGGGCGCGTTGACGAGTTGAGCCGGCTGAGCCGGTATCTGACGAACCCGGTGAGAGAGCAGGCCGAGGGAGGGAAGCACGTCATTGTCGACCCGTGAGGTCAGAATCAACAGTTGCGCCACGCAGGACCTCCAGTGATTAGCTGGGTCAATACTAGCGATAGCGCAACTCGCGGCGTGATCACCTCCTCGGAGGGGCATCCGCTCGCCGTATCGGGCACAATGGAGATGTGACCGATACTCCAATGACACCAGCGCGCACGTGGGGCGGCATCGCCGCCGTATGGCTCGTCGCACTGGTCGCAGCTGTGGCTGTCGCCCTCCTGCCCTCGGAGAGCTACCGGCTTTCGTGGCTCTGGCTGGCGCTCGCCGCGAGCATGCTCGTCGCCTTCGCTATCCAGCTCTCTACCCATCGAAAGGTGGGGTTCATCGATCGCCTTGGGGCGAGCCTCGCGGGCTCGCTCGTCATCATCGGCGGCACCGCCGTTGCTCTCAGCGTCGCCGTCGTCTCCGGGGGATAGACTGTCGGCATGGATCTCGTCGCGCTCGAACTATTCTTTGTCGGCCTTCTCGCCGCAGCAAGCCTGGGTATCGCGTTCACGTCTGTCGTTGTGCTGTGGAACCTGTTTCGGGGCCAGCGGTAACGCTCTGACCCGATCATGATCGAACTGAACCTGGATCTCCCCGCTGAACTCGTCCCGCTCTCGTGGTTAATCGGAGTCTGGGAAGGCTCAGGCGTCATCGATTACACGGTGGGCGAGGAGTCGATCAGTCACGAGTTCGGCCAGCGTGTGAGCTTCAGCCACGACGGTTTGCCGTACCTCAACTACAACTCGTACACCTGGTTGCTCGACGATGAGCAGACGCCGCTCGTTGCCGAGTCGGGGTACTGGCGCCTGCACCGCAAGCAGCAGCCGGGCGACCCCGGGCCGGCAATGCTCCCCGGAATCGGTGAGCGGCCGTATCCGAACGCTGAATCCGTCGAAACGCTCCGCAACGCTGACGGCGGGTTCGACATCGAAGCCGCTGTGGTTCACCCGGGCGGAGTGAGCGAGCTCTACCTCGGCGAGGTGAGAGGTCCGCGAATCGATCTTGCAACCGACGCCGTGATGCGCACCGCTGGAGCGAAGGAATACGCGGCGGCGACCAGAATGTACGGCATGGTCGATAACCACCTGCTCTGGGCGTGGGACATCGCCGCTCTCGGGCAGGACCTGAGGACACACGCGTCCGCGCGGCTGGGCAAGGCGGATTCGTGACGGCGTCGCCGTTCTTCGGCATCGCGGGTGCCGTTGAGGTTCCTGGTGCGATCGACGCGGGAGTTCCTTCTCACTACGGAAACCCGAACATCGAGCAGCGGCGGCTCGCGGGCGGCGCGGCTGTCGTCGATCTCTCGAATCGCGGCGTTATCTCCGTCACCGGTCCTGACCGGCTGACCTGGCTCAACTCCATCACGTCGGCGGAACTCAGGTTCGTTCAGCCGGGCGAATCGAGCGAGACACTGTTTCTGGACCCGCAGGGGCACATCGAATACGCTGCGGGCGTCCTCGACGATGGTGAGACCACGTGGCTGCTCGTCGACCCGCAAGCAGTAGAGCCGCTCGTCGCCTGGCTCAACCGCATGAAGTTCATGCTCAGGGTGGAGATCGCCGACCGCACTCCTGAATTTGCCCGGATCGGGTTCCTCTCTGACGAGGTTCCCGCCACCGTTCCTGTCGCCTCCGGGTCGGGGATCCCGCTGGTCTGGCGCGATCCGTGGGCATCGGTCGTTGCCGGCGGACACCAGTACGCAAATGGCCAGCATCCCGGCGCCGACTGGAACTGGAAGGAAGCGCTCGTCGCCAGGACGGCGCTAGGCGACGTCGCGAGTACGCACCCGGCGGCAGGTACTCTCGCCGCCGAGGCGCTTCGTGTTGCCGCCTGGCGCCCGCGCTTCGCCACTGAGGTCGACGAGAAGACGATCCCGCACGAACTCGACTGGCTCCGGAGTGCCGTCCATCTCGCCAAGGGCTGCTACCGCGGGCAGGAGACGGTCGCGAAGGTTCACAACCTCGGCCACCCGCCACGCAGGCTCGTCATGCTTCACCTCGACGGGTCAGACTCGGTGCTCCCCACACATGGAGCGCCGGTTCGTGCGGAGCGGGCGGGGGAGCAGGTCGACGTCGGGCGCATCACAACTGCGGCGATACATCACGAGCTTGGGCCGATAGCGCTCGCGGTGATCAAGCGCTCGGTGAAACCGGATGCCGTGCTCAGCGTCGACGAAGACGGCCAGCTCATTGCGGCGGCGCAGCAGGTCATCGTTCCGGCCGACGCCGGTGCCGTTGCCGATGTACCGCGATTGCCGAGACTCGGCGCGGTCCGCCGTCCCTGACGTGCCCGTGCGCCGGTTCAGTTCGGTGCGACGCTGTCCCACGGGACAGTGAGTTCGCCGAGCCGCCACCTCGCCCGCGTGCCGAACACGGGCCAGCCGGCGGTGGCCAGGCCTGTGACCGTGGCGATCCAGCGCTGGACAGGCCCGTATGGCGCCAGTGGTGCGCTGTACTGCCACTGCCGGTCGAGTTCCGTCATGAGAAGAGCGATCCGCTCCCCGGAAACGTTGCGGTGGATCAGGGCCTTCGGCAGGCGTTCGGCGACGATGGACGGCCGGTCGAGCTCGTCGAGGCGCAGCGAAATCGTCAGGGACCGTGGTCCGTCCGCGGTCACAGACACCCAGCTCGAGATCCGTCCGATCTCATCGCAGGTTCCCTCGACCAGGACGCCGTGCGGCTGGAGCCGGGAGACCATCAGTCCCCAGGCATCCGCCACCTGGTCCTCGTCGTATTGCCGCAGCACATTGAAGGCGCGGATGACGGCGGGGCGTCGCCCGTCGTGCACCGGGACCTCGAACCCGCCCCGGGCAAAACTCACGCGCGCGTCGGCGGGGAAACCCGTTTCGCCGCGTCGCACCGACTCCAGCTGGCTGGTTGCCCGCTGTACCCTGTCCTTGTCGATCTCGAGGCCGAGCACCTCAACATCCGGCCGGATCTTGCGAAGACGCGCGTGCAGCTCGAGACTCGTGACAGCGCTCGCACCGTAGCCGAGATCGACGACGAGGGGGTCGGCTGCGGTGCGCACAACGGGGAGAGTCTGCAGGAATCGGTCGACCCGTCGAAGGCGATTCGTGTTCGTCGTCCCTCGGGTGATGGTTCCAATGGGCATTAGATCATTCTCTCAGGAGCGCCCCTGACCGTTCGCCGATGCCCCCCACCCGCTGTCTGTGTCTGACCGTACCGATGGAGGCAATCGCCCCCTGTCGATAGAGTGGGAGCATGTCTCTGCCATACACCCTCATCCTGCTTCGCCACGGAAACAGCGACTGGAACCAGAAGAATCTGTTCACCGGCTGGGTCGACGTTCGCCTGAGCGACCAGGGCGTCGCCGAAGCCACTCGAGCCGGCGAACTGCTCACCGAGTCCCAGCTCACCCCCGATGTCCTGTACACGTCTGTTCTCACCCGCGCCATCCAGACGGCGAACATCGCCCTCGACGTTGCCGACCGCGCGTGGATCCCGGTCAAGCGCAGCTGGCGCCTGAATGAGCGTCACTACGGTGCGCTGCAGGGCAAGGACAAGGCGCAGACCCTCGCCGAATACGGCGCAGAGCAGTTCCAGGTATGGCGTCGTTCGTTCGACGTTCCGCCGCCCCCGATCGACGATGACAACGAGTACTCGCAGGCGAACGACCCGCGGTACGTCGGCATCGACGGAGAGGTCCCGAAGACGGAATGCCTCAAGGACGTCATCGACCGGATGCTTCCCTACTGGGAATCGGACATCACCGGCGACCTGGCTGCCGGCAAGACCGTACTTGTCACAGCCCACGGCAACTCGCTGCGCGCCCTGGTCAAGCACCTCGACGACATCTCAGACGATGACATCGCGTCGCTGAACATCCCGACGGGTATCCCTCTCGTCTACAAGCTCGACGAGAACTTCAGGCCGACTCAGCCCGCGGAATACCTCGACCCCGAGGCCGCCGCCGCCGGTGCTGCAGCCGTTGCCGCCCAGGGCAAGAAGTAGGGGCGTCACCCCACAGAAAAGGCTGCGCATCACTCTCCCCCGAGAGTGATGCGCAGCCTTTGTCGTTGCGCTGTCGTGGCGCTCAGCGCAGGTCGGGATCCGGAATCCACTCACCGGTCGCGAGGTACTGGACCTTCTTGGCGATGGAGACCGCGTGGTCCGCGAACCGCTCGTGGTACCGCGACGCCAGCGTAGCGTCGACGGTCGCGAGCGGTTTGCCCTTCCAGGTCTCTCCGAGAACCTTGTCGAAGACGCTCACGTGCAGATCGTCGATCTTGTCGTCCTCGTTGCGGATCTCCTCGGCGAGCCGAACGTCCTGGGTCCGGAGAAGTTCCGTGAGCTTCCTGGCGATCTCGACGTCGAGTCTGCCCATCTCGGCGAAGGTCGAGCGGAGTCCCTTGGGAACCGCGCGTTCGGGGAAGCGGTACCGCGCCAGCTGGGCCATGTGCTCGGCCATGTCGCCCATCCGCTCCAGCGAGGAGCTGATCCGAAGTGCGCTGACCACGATGCGGAGATCCCTCGCGACGGGCTGCTGCCTCGCGAGGATGTTGATGGCGAGTTCATCGAGGGTGACAGTGAGCTCGTCGATGCGCACATCGTTCTCGATCACCTCTTCGGCGACGCTCACGTCGGATTCGTTGAAGGCGCGCACCGCATTCTCGATGGAAATGACGACGAGTTCCGAAATGGCGATCAGCCGTTCCTGGACCTCGGCCAGTTCCTGTTGGAATACATCGCGCATGTGCTCTCCGTTCAGTTCAGGTGCGTCGTTCGGGTCATGGTTCGTCATAGATCAACGCAGGGATGCCACGGCGCCCGGATGCAACCTTGCCTCGCGCAGGTTAACAGTTGGGGGCACTCAGTTGAACGCTCGTCAAAATCCCCTGATCGAGCGGCGCCGGCGGCAAGTGGGCTGGTGTGGTGCATCTAATCTAGTCCTATGTACTCCGCCTGGTTGGTGCTCGCGGCACTGGCACTCGGTCTGATCGTCGGTGCCGGATTCACCCTCGTGCTCTCCGTCGCCGCGAGACGCGGCCAGCGCGTTGCGAGCGTTGTGACGCCCCGCGTTCCCGATGGTGTCTCCCAGGTGCTCGAGGCCCTGGAGAGCGCGGGAATCGTGGTCGATCCGTCCGGCAACGTGGTCAAGGCATCGCCGGGCGCGCTCGCGCTCGGACTGGTCCGCGACGGACTGCTCGTGAACGACGAGCTCAGGCAGCTCGCGAACGAGGTCCGCGACAACGGTGACCCGGTTACCCGGGACTTTGACATCAGCAGGGGACCGTTCGGCGGTACGAGCCTGCGCCTCAACGTTCGCTGTGCCCGGCTGGGCACGCGCTTTGTGCTCCTGCTCGCGCAGGATCACACCGAGGCGCAGAGGCTTGATGAGGTGCGGCGTGACTTCATCGCCAATATTTCACACGAGCTCAAGACGCCGATTGGCGCGGTCAGCCTCCTCGCCGAAGCGCTCGAACCGGCCGCGGATGATCCGGCGCAGGTCAGGAAATTCGCCGCCCGACTGAGCACCGAAGCCGAGAGGCTCGCTCGCATCACCCGCGAGATCATCGACCTGTCACGGCTGCAGGCGGCTGATGCTCTTGCTTCGCCTGAACTGCTCGACATCGACAGCGTCGTTGCGCAGGCTGTCGACCAGAGCCGCGTTGCCGCCGAGGCGATGGGCGTGACACTCTCCGCCGGCGGAGACAAGCGCGTCCAGGTGTACGGCGACGAAGCACTCCTCGTGGTCGCCGTGCAGAACCTGATCTCGAACGCGATCAACTATTCGCCGCCAGGGGGCCGGGTGGGTGTCGGGGTGAACCGCACCGCGGGCGTCGTCTCCATCGCCGTGACCGACCAGGGGGTGGGCATCCCCGAGGAAGATCGCGACCGTGTTTTTGAGCGATTCTTCCGCGTCGACCAGGCCAGGTCGCGCAACACGGGCGGTACTGGTCTCGGCCTGTCCATCGTGAAGCACGCGGTGCAGAACCACGGGGGTGAAGTCCGGGTGTGGTCGAAGCTCGGTCGCGGCTCCACGTTCACCATCCGCTTGCCGGAGGCGGCCAGGACACCTGCCACCGAATCGATTCCGATAACGGGCACATCAGGACCCGCCGGTTCCCACAGTAAGGACACGCCGCATGACACGCATCCTGCTCGTTGAAGACGAAGAGGCGCTCAGCGAACCGCTGACGTACCTGCTGGAACGTGAGGGATACGACGTGGCGGTCGCTGCTGACGGCCATGCCGCCGTCAGGGCGTTCCACGAAACAGCACCGGATCTCGTCCTCCTCGACCTCATGCTTCCGGGGATTCCCGGGACCGAGGTCTGCCGGCAAATCCGGGCGGTGTCACAGACGCCCATCATCATGCTCACCGCGAAGGATTCGGAAGTGGACATCGTGGTCGGGCTCGAGCTCGGAGCGGACGACTACGTCACCAAACCGTACTCGAGCCGCGAGCTGCTCGCCCGGATCCGCGCGGTCACGCGTCGCAGAGTGACCGAGGACGCCGGGGTCGATGAAGCCGTCCTCGAAGCGGGCTCGGTGAGGATGGACGTCGAGCGCCACACCGTCGAGGTCAGGGGGACCGAGACCGCCATGCCACTCAAGGAATTCGAACTCCTCGAGCTGCTGCTCAGGAATGCGGGCAGGGTACTCACGCGCGGTCAGCTCATCGATCGCGTCTGGGGCAGCGACTACGTCGGAGACACGAAGACGCTCGACGTTCACATCAAGCGGATCAGGTCGCGCATCGAAGAGAGCCCGTCAGAGCCGAGGATGCTCCTGACCGTGCGCGGCCTCGGGTACCGCTTCGAGGCTTAGGCGCCCGGGTTACTCGTCGGTCGATGCCTCGGTGATGAACTCGTCGTATGGGGCGATCGTGCCGTCGAGCACTGGCACGAGGACTTCCTTGCCCGTTTCGTTGCCGTACTGCACGAACATCGGCATGAACGAACCGGGCTCTGCGTCGATGTCCGGGAGGACGAGCGGCGCGCTCTCTCCGCCGAACACCGTGCTGACGTTGCCGTCGACGATGGTACTGACCGTCGTGTCGTCCTCGCCGTACTGCAGCGACAGCGAGTGAGGCCCGCCGGTGTTCACCACGGTGACGATGAGGTTGCCGTCGATGCCGTCGTCCGTCAGGACGATGAGGTTGCGAAGTCGGAGGTCGCCGACATTGACGCTGACGCCGTCGCTCGGGTCGTATTCCTTGGTCGTCGACTGGGGGGAGACCAGGTTGCACCCGGTCGTGCCGAACACGACTGTTGCCGCCAACGCTACGGATGCGATCAATCGCGCCTTCACAGGTCCTCCAGGAAAAACTTCAGGGCAGGCGGGCGAAAGCGCTCGCGTGCGGGGGTACTTCTTGAGTTTAGCGTAGCCGCCCGACCGGCTCGGGCACGGTCGGGAGCGAAGCATAGTGCATAGCCGCTGTGATAAACTGATCGGCGCTGAAGGGACGGGCATTCATGCTTTTTGAGGTCGGCGAAACTGTCGTATATCCCCACCATGGAGCGGCGACGATCGCCGAAGTGAAGACCCGGATGGTGAAGGGCGAAGAGAAGCTCTACCTCAAGCTCCGTGTCACCCAGGGTGACCTCGTCATCGAGGTTCCCGCGGAGAACGTCGACCTCGTCGGTGTCCGCGACGTCATCGGCCAGGAGGGTCTCGAGCGCGTCTTCGACGTGTTGCGTGCCCCGTTCACCGAGGAACCGACCAACTGGTCGCGCCGGTACAAGGCGAACCTCGAAAAGCTGGCATCCGGCGACGTGATCAAGGTCAGCGAGGTGGTTCGCGACCTGTGGCGCCGTGATCAGGATCGCGGCCTGAGCGCGGGGGAGAAGCGGATGCTCGCGAAGGCGCGGCAGATCCTCATCTCCGAACTTGCCCTCGCCGAAAAGACCGACGAAGACAGCGCGTCGACGGTTCTCGACGAGGTCCTGGCCTCCTGAGCCGCAGGGCGCCGGTTTCACCAGCCCCGCCCCGAGCGGACGGTCGGCAGGTGCTCTACGCTCGAACACTATGAGTTCGAACGCGTCGAGTCCGAAGGTCGGCCGTGACCGGTCGCCGATCGTTGGTGTCATCGTGGTCGCGGCAGGCAGCGGCACGAGGCTGGGCGCTGCCCGCCCTAAAGCTTTCGCCCCGCTCGGCAGCCGGACCATACTGGCGCGCTCACTCGACCCGATCTTCAGCATGCAGCGCGAGGCCCAGGTCGTTGTCGTCGCTCCCGCCGAGCTGGTCGACGAAGCGCGGTCGATCGTGACGGATGCTGCCGGCCCTGCCGCTCAGTACGCGAGCGTTGTGGCCGGAGGAGCCACGCGGCAGCAGTCAGTGGCCCGCGGCCTCGATGCTCTCGGTGACTCGGTACGGATCGTGCTGGTGCACGACGCAGCGCGGGCTCTCACACCAACAAGCGTGTTCGACGCTGTCGTCACCGGAGTGGCGCAGACCGCGGCGGGCATCGTGCCGGGAGTCCCGGTCACGGATACCATCAAGCGCGTCGACGACGACGAGGTCGTTGTCGAGACGGTCGACCGGGCTGAATTGCGCGCCGTCCAGACCCCGCAGGCGTTTCCCCGAGCCGCTCTCGCGGCGGCGTACGCTGACGCCGAGCGGGAGCACACCGATGACGCTGCCCTGTTCGCCGCCGCCGGGAATACCGTGTCGATCGTCGAGGGCGACCAGTTGTCGTTCAAGATCACCACTCCCTGGGATCTCCGCAGGGCGGAAGCACTCGAATCGTCAGCGGGCAGCACGGGACTTCGCACCGGCATCGGCACAGACGTGCACGCGTTCGACGACGCCGCCGAATTGTGGCTCGCCGGGCTCCACTGGCCGGGGGAGCGGGGGCTGTCAGGGCACAGTGACGGTGACCCCGTGTGCCACGCCATCACCGACGCGCTCCTTTCCGCGGCCGGTCTCGGCGACATCGGCTCGGTGTTCGGTACCTCCGACCCGGAGTTCGCGGGCGCGCACGGCGACGTCTTCCTCCGGGCGACCGCGCAGAAGCTGACGGAAGCGGGATTCGCCATCTCGAACGTCTCGGTGCAGATCATCGGCAACAGTCCCCGTTTCTCGCCGCGCCGCAGGGAGGCAGAGCGGCTGCTCACCGGCATCCTGTCCGCTCCGGTCAGTGTTTCGGCGACCACGACCGACGGACTGGGATTCACCGGACGGGGCGAGGGTATCTGCGCGATTGCAACGGCTATCGTTTCCCGCCAGTACTCTTAAGCCGTGGCATTTCAACTCTACGATTCCCGGGCACAGGCCCTCCGCGACTTCGTCCCGATCGTCCCAGGCGCTGTGGGAATGTACGTGTGCGGGCCGACGGTGCAATCGTCGCCGCACATTGGACACCTGCGGTCTGCGCTCGTCTATGACCAGCTCCGACGCTGGCTCAACTACTCGGGATTCGACGTCACGCTCGTCCGTAACGTCACGGACATCGATGACAAGGTGCTCGCCAACGCGACCTCGACGGAGGAATGGTGGGCGCTCGCCTACCGGATGGAACTGGAATTCACCGCGGGGTACCGCGCCCTCGGCATCCAGGCGCCGACGTACGAACCGCGAGCAACGGCGAGCGTCCAGGAAATGCACCGGCTCATTGCGACGCTCATCGAGTCCGGCCACGCGTACCCCGCTGACGATGGCTCGGGCGACGTCTACTTCGACGTTCGGAGCTGGCCGGCGTACGGTGCGCTGACCCGCCAGTCGATCGACAGTATGGAAGCCGCGGCGGATGCCGACCCGCGGGGCAAGAAGGATCCGCGCGACTTCGCACTCTGGAAGGGGCACAAGGCCGATGAGCCGGCGTCCGCGACCTGGCCGAGCCCGTGGGGCGACGGGCGGCCGGGCTGGCACATCGAGTGCTCAGCCATGGCCTCGCGCTACCTCGGCACCAACTTCGACATCCACGGTGGTGGACTCGACCTGCGCTTCCCGCACCATGAGAACGAACTGGCCCAGTCGACGGCCGCCGGCCACGACTTCGCCAACTACTGGGTCCACAACGGCCTGGTCCACATCAACGGGCAAAAGATGTCCAAGTCTCTCGGCAACTCCGTCTACGCGGCAGATCTCCTCGGGGCCGCACGGCCCATCGTTGTGCGGTATTACCTCGGCCAGGCCCACTACCGGTCGACGATCGACTTCCACGACGGCGCACTGACCGAGGCGGAAGCTGCGCTCGATCGGATCGAGAGCTTCCTCGAACGGGTGGGCCGCAGGCTCGTCGGAACCCGGTTCGCCGGCACCGGAGTTGTCGAGATTCCGGAAGCGTTCGCGGATGCGATGAACGACGATTTGTCGGTCCCGCAGGCACTCGCCGTATTACATGACACAATAAGGCAGGGGAACTCCTGGCTGGACGGGGAAGACCTCGCGCTCGCTGCGAGTGCTCAAGGCCAGGTTCTGGCCATGACAGAGGTCCTCGGAATCAATCCGCTCTCGCCGGAATGGTCCAAAACACAGGATGTGTCGGTGCACGCCGCACTGACAGCGCTCGTCGATCAGTTGCTCGAACGCCGCCAGCAGAAGAGGGCTTCGCGGGACTTCGCGGCAGCCGACCAGATCCGTGACGATCTCGCTCACGCGGGCATCACAATTGAAGACACCCAACAGGGTGCACATTGGAGTATTGATGGCAGCCAGTAAGCAGAACCGCCCCGGGGCGCTCCGCAAGGCCAAGAAGGGTCCAGCCAAGGGCACCGGTGGACTCGGGCGACGCTCGCTCGAGGGCAAGGGTCCGACGCCGAAGGCCGAGGACCGCACGTACCACGCAGCGGGCAAGCGCAAGCTCGCGAAGGACCGCCTCGCAGCGACCCAGGCGAAGACCGGCGGCGGACGCCCGGCATCGACCGGCCCGGCAATCCGCAAGCCCAAGCCGAAGCAGTCGGACGACTTCGAGGTCGTCACCGGTCGTAACTCGGTGCTCGAAGCACTCCGGGCGAAGATCCCCGCAACGGCGCTCTACATGGCGACCAGGATCGAATTCGACGACAGGGTGAAGGAAGTCCTCGCGCTCGCAACGGCTCGTGGCATCCCGATCCTCGAGGTCATGCGGCCGGAGCTCGACCGCCTCGCCGGTTTCGACTCGGTGCACCAGGGCCTCGCGCTCAAGGTCCCGCCGTACGAGTACGCGCACCCCAACGACCTCCTCGAGACGGTCATCTCACGCGGCCAGACCCCCCTTTTCGTCGCGCTCGACGGCATCACCGACCCAAGGAACCTCGGAGCGATCATCAGGTCGACTGCAGCGTTCGGCGGCCATGGCGTCATCGTTCCTCAGCGTCGTTCCGTCGGTCTCACGGCATCCGCCTGGAAGACCAGCGCCGGCGCTGCTGCGCGCACTCCCGTGGCGATGGCGCCGAACCTGACCCAGACGCTCAAGGCGTTCAAGGCCGCCGGCGTCTTTGTCATCGGCCTCGACGGCGGTGGAGACACCGAGCTCCCCGGTCTTGAACTCGCTGACCGGCCCGTCGTCATCGTCGTCGGCAGCGAGGGCAAGGGCCTGTCCCGCCTCGTGACCGACACCTGCGACGCCATCGTCTCGATCCCGATCAGCTCGGCGACCGAGTCGCTCAACGCCGGTATCGCTGCATCGGTGACTCTCTACGAGGTCTCGAAGCTTCGCCAGGCGGCGAAAGCGACGAAGAAGAAGAAGAAGTAGGTCACCGAACAGCACGACGTGGCACCACGAACTGGCGCGATGGGGTTTAGACCCGGTCGCGCCAGTTCGTTTCTGCGTCAGCCTCATCAGCCTCGTCGGCGCCGACGGCCTGCATCGGGAGGGTGATCGACTCGGTGACAGGAACAATCACCGTCGCCTCGTCGCGACGGTGGCGAAGCACCGTGTTGATGTACGAGGTGAGTGCCTCCGCGAGCGGGATGCTCCGCTCTTCGTTCTGAGACATGAACCAGCGATGCTCGAGCAGCTGGTGGAAGATCTCCGCCGGCTCGAGCTTGCCCCTGAGTTCGCGGGGGATCGACTTGATCACGGGTTCGAACACGCGGCTGACCCACTCGTGGGCAACCATTTCTTCGTCGAGGTCGCTCTTGCCGTGTGTTGCCGCGTATGAGTCGAGGTCGTTGAGCAGGCGTCTGGCCTGGTTCTCGCCCGCGTCGAGGCCGGTGAGCCTGAGGAGCCGGCGCTGGTGGTGCCCCGCATCGACAACCTTCGGCTGGATACGGACGGTGGTCCCGTTCTCATCCGTTCGAATCGCCAGTTCCTCGATGTCGAAGCCAAGCGAGTTCAGGCGCTGGACCCGTTCGCTGATGCGCCAGCGCTCGTCTGAGGAGAAGGATTCGGACCCGGTGAGCTCGCGCCACAGTGAGCGGTACGCGGCGACGATGCCGTCTGACACGCTGATCGGGTCGAGTTCGTCGTCTACCCGGCCGCCGGCTTCAAGGTCCATCAGCTCGCCGGCGATGTTGACCCTGGCGATTTCCAGGTCGTTCTCCCGCTGGCCGTTCGACAGGCCGCCGTCGTAGAGCTGCCCGGTTTCGGCGTCGACGAGGTACGCGGCGAATGCGCCAGCGTCGCGGCGGAACAGGGTGTTCGAGAGCGAAACGTCACCCCAGAAGAAGCCGGCGATGTGGAGGCGGACCAGCAGGACGGCGAGGGCATCGACAAGACGGTTTGCGGTGTCCGGGCGGAGCGTCTGCGAGAACAGGGCGCGATACGGAAGCGAAAACTTGAGGTGCCGGGTGACGAGCACGCTCGGGAGGGATGCCCCTGAACTTTCGGATCGGCCGGTAATGACCGCGACGGGGTCAACGCACGGAATGTCGAGCCGCTGCAGGTTGCGCAGCATGTCATACTCGCCCCTGGCCATTTCGGTGGTGGTCTCCTTGACGGCGACGACGTAACCGGACAGGTAGGCGAAACGAACGAGGTGGCGGGAAATCCCCTTGGGCAGCGACGCGATGGTGTCGCTCGGCCAGCTCTCCAGCGGAAGATCCCACGGAAGGTCGAGCAGGGCGGGATCGACGGTGGCTGCTGTGATGTTCAGTGACGCGCTCATGGTGGTTAAACAGTAGCGCCGGCTGGCGGGTCGGATGACCCGCCAGCCGGCGCTGTGCTGCTAGTTGGCGACGACTGCCTTGTTGCCGAGGCGGAGGCCGGACTCGACGTCGAAGACGTGGACGTGGTGCGCTGCGGGGATCAGGAAGACCTTCTCGCCGGCGTGCGCGTGGGTGCGGCCATCGACACGGGCGACCAGGTCGGTGCGCTTGCCGTTGACGTCTGCGTGGCCGTAGAGGTAGCCGTCTGCGCCGAGCTCCTCGACCAGGTCGACCTGTACCTCGAGGCCGTTGCCCGGCTCCGTCGACACTTCGATGTCCTCGGGGCGGACACCAACGGTGACCTGACGAGCGCTGGTCTCACCGATGATGTCGCGGTCGACCGGGACAACCCGTGCACCGAACTGGATGCCGCCGTCGGCGACGTCCGCGGTGAGCAGGTTCATGGCGGGGGAGCCGATGAAGCCGGCGACGAAGACGTTCTGCGGCTTCTCGTACAGGTCGCGCGGGGTTCCGACCTGCTGCAGGATGCCGTCCTTGAGGACCGCGATGCGGTCACCCATGGTCAGCGCCTCGGTCTGGTCGTGCGTGACGTACACCGTTGTGACACCGAGGCGGCGCTGGAGCGACGCGATCTGTGTCCGGGTCTGGACGCGAAGCTTGGCGTCGAGGTTCGACAGCGGCTCGTCCATGAGGAAGACCTGGGGCTGACGGACGATCGCACGGCCCATGGCAACACGCTGACGCTGTCCACCGGAGAGCGCCTTCGGCTTGCGGGTGAGGTACTCCTCGAGGTCGAGCAGCTTGGCTGCTTCGAGGACGCGAGCGGCACGCTCGTCCTTGTTGACGCCGGCGATCTTCAGGGCGAAGCCCATGTTCTCGGCGACCGTCATGTGCGGGTACAGCGCGTAGTTCTGGAACACCATCGCGATGTCGCGGTCCTTCGGCGGCACATCGGTGACGTCGCGGTCACCGATGAGGATGCGGCCGTCGTTGACCTCTTCGAGGCCGGCGAGCATGCGCAGTGATGTGGACTTACCACAACCGGACGGCCCGACCAGGACGAGGAATTCGCCGTCGGCGACCTCGAGGCTGAGCTTGTCAACGGCGGCGCGTGTACCACCCGGGTACAGGCGTGTGGCGTTGTCGAAAGTTACTGATGACATGGGTACTGCTCCTTCACCGGCAGGTACGTGCCGGACGATCCGAGTGAGGATTCATGCTCCGCATGCTGCATTGCATGCTCCCGGGAGCCTTGCGGCAACCCGAGAGATCATCAGTATGACAGATAGCAGAGTCGGGTGGGTCCTTCGTGCGGGAGATCGGTTTCCAGCCGCTTCATCACGTGCGTGCAGCATCCGTTTGGGTATTTCCCAGTGAGGGCAACTACGATCGATTCGTGTTTGGCGCCTCTACGGTGCCCACCCGACTACACGAAGCGAGGATCCATGACGAACGGCGGACCTGAGTCCAGTCCGACGAAGAACCAGCGTCGTGAAGCAACCCGCGAGAAGGCGAAGGAGCTTCGTGATGCGCAGCGCAAGCGGGACCTTCGTAACCGGATCTTCCTCCAGGGCGGGCTCGTGCTCGTTGTCGTTGCCATCATCGCCGGCATTGCGTTTGTGATCGCCAGCACGATCCGCCCGCCCGCACCCGGGCCGAAGAACATGGCCTCTGACGGGATTGTTATCGGCCAGGGGCTCAAGGCAGTGACAACGCCGGCGATCGCGGCCGGAGCCAAGCCCGTTGCAACCCAGATCAACGCCAACGTGCCGAACATCAGGGTCTACGTCGACTACCTGTGCCCGGCGTGTGGCCAGTTCGAGAAGGCGAACTCCGAGCAGCTCGCCACGTGGGCCGAAAACGGAACAGCCACCGTTGAGTACCACCCCATCGCCATCCTGACCGGCCGCTCTGCCGGTACCCAGTACTCGCTGCGCGCTGCCAATGCTGCAGCGTGTGTCGCAAACTACGCCCCTGACTCCTTCTTTGTCTTCAGCACCCTGCTCTTCGACGACCAGCCAGCCGAGGGCACCGAAGGACTCAGCGACGACGAACTCGCTGACGTCGCCAAGACCGCCCTCGCGTCCGCGGATGAGACGGCGGACGGATCGGCACTGTCGTCGATCTCGAGCTGCATCGAGGACGGAACCTTCACCAGCTGGGTGCAGGAAGCTACTGACAGGGCAACCACGGAGCCGATCCCGAACTCGAGCCTCGAGAAGGTCAAGGGAACGCCGACCGTGCTCGTCAACGACAAGCAGTACACAGGGTCGATCACTGACCCGAAGGAGTTCCAGGCCTTCGTGCTGTCCGTCGCGAGCGAGACCTATGCCGAGAAGTCGTCGACCCCCGCACCGAGCGAGACCCCCGCACCGAGCGAGACTCCCGCACCGAGTGAGACTCCCGCACCGAGCGAGACTCCCGCGAGCTAAATCGTCTCGTCCTGCTTCCTGCTGAGTCGAACCTGCACGCCCATGAGCGGGCCGACGAATCGACGCTGAATTCGGCGAGCAGGGCCGAGCAGGCTCTGAACGACGTACTGCCCGAGCAGCGCTCCCGCGGCAAGAGCGACAGCGACGCTCGCCGCTTCAATCATGCTCAGCAGGCCGTCGATCGAGCCGGCACTGAGCTCGAGGAGCCCCCGGAACAGAATGAGTCCAGGCACAAGGGGTACGAGAGCCGTGACGACGAGGGGCAGGGGTGGGACCCGCACCGCTCTCGATGCGAACGCCGAGAGAACGCCGACAGCGACAGCGGCGAATGCGGCGCTCCAGGCGTCACCGATGTCCCAGGTGTGAGCCGCTGCGAATACCAGGTAGCCGAGGACGCCAAGCACGATGACGGCCCAGATGGCCCTGGCCGGCACCTCGACACCGAGGGCGAAGCCGATGACCACAATGACACTGCCGATCAATTGCGCGCTGATCCCCTCGAGCGTTGGAGCGACGTACGGCTCGATATCGAGCAGGATGCCGAACCGTGACAGCAGCATGTTGGTCCCGGCAACACCGGCAACGAGCCCACCGGTGATGAGCAGCGCCTCGAGAACCCGGGCCGTTCCTGTCACGTAGAAGCCCGAAAGCACGTCCTGCACCGCACCGAACGAGGTGACGCCGGCCAGAAGCATGATGATCGTCGCGACGACGACAAGCGACGAACTCGCGGCGGGGTCGATGACGTGGACCACGGCCGCGACGATCGGGCCGACGGCGCCGCCCGCGAGCGTCTGGTAAAACACTGAGATCCGCGTTCGCGCGAGCACGCTCGTCAGCAGGTCGACGAAGAACGTGGCGATGAACGCTGCGATCACCACGAGGGGGCCACCGCCGAGCAGCAGCGCGGCACCGGCCCCGACGAGGCTCCAGCCGACGCGTCGGACGGCGGTCGGGTAGATGGGCCGCGCCCTGATGATCGCGTCTACGCGTGATCTGGCGTCGGTCACAGCGACAGGGCTGTGGAGCAACTCGCCGATCAGGGTGGAGGTATTGGTCAGGCGGGTGTAGTCGAGTGTGCGGTACCTGACGTTGCGGCTCTTCGAGATCGAGTCACCGGAGTCGGAGTCATCGTACGTCAGCGTAATCACCGTGTGCGTGACATCCGCTTCGCACCCGCGGAGCCCGTAGGCGCGGGTGACGGCCAGCATCGAGGCTGTTGCGTCCTCCGCACTCGCTCCCGAAGCGAAGATGACCTCGCCACACCGGATGGCGAGGTCAAGAATAGATCGGCTGGCGTTTGCTCCGCCGGCGGGCGCGGAAAACGCAGGTGCCATGAAAATCCTCAAAACTTTGTTACTTCAAGGATGCCATGGCCGCGGGCCCGTCGCGTCCCGGTGGCATTCGAAGGAGCCGTGCCCGGCGGCACCGACTCGAGCTGGCTCGAATCGGTCTCCGCGTTCGTTATGATTGACAGGTCCACGCCGCCTTAGCTCAGTTGGCCAGAGCAGCGCACTTGTAATGCGCAGGTCGTCGGTTCGAATCCGACAGGCGGCTCTCTCGATGTTGTCGATTGCACCGGCGATGTTGTCGATTGCATGAGCCGGGGTGCTCCCGGCCTCGCCCGCTGTCAGGAGATGAGGCGCTCCGGTGGAGACACCTTCTCGGTCCGGCCATGTTCCCTCGTGGCTCGCGATCACACTCGCGGCGGCCTGCGGTGCCGGTATGGCCGTGCAGACCCGCATCAATGGTGCGCTCGGCGTCGCGATCGGCGACGGATTTACGGCGGGGACCATCTCGTTCGGCTCCGGCCTGCTGATTCTCCTCGTCGTGATGGCTTGTGTGCCGCGGGGGCGAACCGGACTCAGGATCGTCGCCTCCGACATCAGGAGCGGCAGCGCGCCGATCTGGAGCGTGCTCGGGGGAGTAGCCGGAGCATTCTTCGTGCTGTCGCAGGGGATCACCGGCGCTGTCATCGGTGTTGCCCTGTTCAGCGTCGCACTCGTCGCCGGGCAGACCATCTCCGGCCTTGTCCTCGACCGCGTCGGGTTCGGCCCTCACGGGCGATCCGGGTTCACCTGGCCACGGCTCACGGGGGCGGCGCTCGCGGTCATCGCCGTTACCTGGTCCATGTCCGCGCAACTGTCGAGAGAGTTCCCCCTGTGGATGCTGCTGATGCCGGTCATCGCTGGCTTCGGCAGCGGATGGCAGAGTGCGGTCAACGGGCGCCTGCGCGTGCGGTCGGGGAGCGCGCTGACAGCGACATTCATTAATTTTCTCGTCGGGACGACAGCGTTGCTCGCCGTGACGGTCATCCGTAATTCGCTGGCGGGCTGGCCCACCAGTCTGCCGACGGACCCTGCCCTGTACCTCGGTGGGGTCATCGGCTGCGTTTTCATCGGGGTCAACGCGTTCCTCGTTGCACACACGGGGGTTCTTCTGCTGGGACTCGGCACCGTGGCCGGCCAGCTCTTCGCCTCGATCGCGATCGACGCGATAGCCCCTGGCGATAATCCCCTCGGTGCACCGACGGTGATCGGCGCAGCTCTGGCGCTGGCTGCCGTCGGTATCGCAACGATCAGGGTGCGACCGAGGGCTGCTGGCGTTACGGGAGTCGGCTGAGGAACTCCTCGGCGTCGATGGGTTTGCGGTAGCCGACCTTGGCGCCCTCCGGTATGCCACCGACGTACAACCAGCCGAGCAACTGCTCGTTCTTCTTCAGCTTGTGCATCTTGCGTACGGCTTTCGACCGCGTGTAGTGACCGGTTCGCCAAATCACGCCCCAGCCCGCGTCCGCGAGGAGCAGGCTGAGCGTGTGAGCGACTCCGGATGCCACGGCCTCCTGCTCCCATGCCGGGACCTTGTCGCTCTTCTTCTCGCACACGACTATGGCGAGCAGCAACGGCGCCCGCAGCGGCTTCCGCGATGGTGTGTCGTCGTGCTCGGCCTTCGCGATAGCGGCACCGAGCCTGACCCTGTCGTCTCCGCGCAGCTCAATCAGGCGCCACGGCTTGAGCGCACTGTGGTCGGCGACGCGGGCGGATGCAGCGACGAGCGGGAGCAGCTCGTCGTGCGTCGGCGCAACGTCGGTGACACGGGAATACGACCGCCGGTTCTCGACGGCCGTGAGCAGAGCTGACACGCCTAGTCTTGTGCGGTGAAGTTCAGCGCAATCGAGTTCATGCAGTAACGGTCTCCGGTCGGTGTGCCGAAACCGTCGTCGAACACGTGGCCGAGGTGGGAGTCGCAGTTCGCGCAACGAACCTCGGTCCGCACCATCCCGAGGCTCTTGTCCTCGATGAGCGTGACCGCTTCGGGCCGGACCGATTCGTAAAAGCTCGGCCATCCGCATCCGGAGTCGAACTTCGTCCCGCTTTGGAACAACTCAGCGCCGCACGCACCGCAGGTGTAGACGCCGGCTCGCGACTCGTCGAGCAATTCGCCGGTCCACGGGCGCTCGGTTGCAGCCTCACGAAGGACTGCGTACTGCTCATCGGTGAGCTCCTCACGCCACTGGTCGTTGCTCTTCTGAACCTGGTCGGTCATGGTTTTCTCCTTCGGAAAGTCTTCGTCCTCCATTAAACCCGCCATACGGCTGGGATGTTCCCGTGTGACGGAATGCTGGGCAAAGGCTGAACATCCGGTTCGACCCTTTGCCGTGTGCCATCGCCAAACGCACAACTGCACCGCGTTAGTATTGCGATCGACGCGCGGGCCGGTGCGCGGGAAGGCAGAAGACGAGTGAGCGAGAACGACGTCCCCCTTCCGACGACACTGCCCGGTTCCGTACCGCTCGACCCCTCACTCTCGGAGCGCGACCTCGCCATTCTGGATTTTGAAAACCTGTGGTCGCAGCACGCTGGCCAGAAGGAAGAAGCCATCCGCGAGACGTTTCAGCTTTCGCCCACCCGCTACTATCAGTTGCTGGGCGCGGTGATCGACAACCCGGCGGCGCTGCGGCACGATCCGATGCTTGTGAAGCGTCTCCATCGACTGCGGGACGCGAGGCAGGCGACCCGGCGGGCGCGAGCCAGGGGCGCGAGCCAGAATTAGCCCCGGTGGCCACAGCTCCACCACCACACCGCCTTCGCGGGCCGACCCAGAGGACCACACGAGAACGACATGGCCGAACACTACGCCAAGGACAGGTTCGACGAGATTCCGGACGATCTGAAACGCGTTGGTGCTCACCGTGCACCGCCTAAGCCGGGCCGGGGCTGGGTCATCTTCCTCTGGGCAGCGCTGGCGACCGTTGTCCTCGTCGTCGCGGGAATCCTCGGATTGTTCGTTCTGAGCGACCGGGTCAATTTCACCGACACAACGACCTCCACTGCCGCCCCTGAACCGACTGAGACGCCGGTCGCCGTCGCGACCATCGACCCGGAGGCAATGGTCACGGTACTCAACGGAACGACGACGAAGGGCCTTGCCACCCGGGCGATCGCGCAGCTGAACGAGGCTGGCTGGACGCAGAACATCACCCCGGGCAACGCAAGCGCGACCGACGTGACAACCACCGCCGTCTACTACGAAGATCCTTCGCAGGAAGGCGCTGCCCGTGGGCTTGCCGAAGCGCTCGGTGTTTCCAACATCCAGTTGTCAACGCAGTTCCAGATTCCCGTCGAGGAGGGGGAGGAGCCGGTCTTTCAGCTCACCGTCGTTCTCGGGTCTGACTTCGCCCCGGAAGACTGAGCCGTCGCAGGGTCCGTCGGGCGTGTTTCGTTCGCGTTTCGCGGGAGTTCGCGCCAGGTAACCATCCGCGTGATTTGCAAAAAAACCTGTTGCAAGTTATTGCCCGTTCATTAGTATCTGGAACTGGTCGAACATTTTGCTCCAGGATCCGCGCCTCCATCAGGCGGAGCAGGGGTCAGCACAATGGCCGTACGGCGGCAGACCCCAGCCAGCGCAGGCCTGGGTGGAGGAACACAGCAACTGGGAGTGACAATGGCGAGTGGAACCGTGAAGTGGTTCAACGCTGAAAAGGGCTACGGCTTCATCACCGATGACGGGGAGGGGCAGGACGTATTTGTCCACTACTCCGCGATCGACATGGGGGGCTACAAAGTCCTCGAAGAAGGCCAGAAGGTCGTTTTCGAAGTAGGCACAGGGGCAAAAGGCCCGCAGGCTGAGGCGGTCCGCCCGGTCTGAGCCGGTCGGTCGTCCTCGAAAACACAATGCCGTCCACGGAGTGGGCGGCATTGCTGCGTCCGTGAGCGACGTATTCCGCGACGCAGCACGCTGCCTCAGGCTGCCATGCTTGTCCTTTCCGTACTGGCTTGCACTCGCAGGTGGAGAGTGCCAGAATCGAGTTAGCACTCGCAATCATTGAGTGCTAACTACGTTCATCACGTCCGGGAGGGACGAAAAACCACATGGCAAAAATCATTGCTTTTGACGAGGAAGCCCGCCGCGGCCTCGAGCGCGGCCTGAACATTCTGGCCGACACCGTGAAGGTCACGCTCGGCCCACGCGGTCGCAACGTTGTCCTTGAGAAGAAGTGGGGCGCCCCCACAATCACCAACGATGGTGTATCCATCGCCAAGGAAATCGAACTCGACGACCCGTACGAGAAGATCGGTGCCGAGCTCGTCAAGGAGGTCGCCAAGAAGACTGACGACGTCGCCGGCGACGGAACCACCACCGCCACCGTGCTCGCTCAGGCTCTCGTTCGCGAAGGCCTGCGGAACGTCGCAGCCGGCGCCGACCCGATCTCGCTCAAGCGCGGCATCGAAAAGGCAACCGCTGCTGTCATCGCAGAACTCGTCACCAACGCCAAAGAGGTCGAGTCGAAGGAAGAGATCGCAGCTACTGCTTCCATCTCGGCCGGCGACCCCGAACTCGGCGCCATCATCGCAGAGGCAATCGACAAGGTCGGCAAGGAAGGTGTTGTCACCGTCGAGGAGTCGAACACGTTCGGCACCGAGCTCGAGCTCACCGAGGGAATGCGCTTCGACAAGGGCTTCCTGTCGGCGTACTTCGTCACGGACCCCGACCGCCAGGAAACGGTGTTCGAAGACCCGTACATCCTCATCGCCAACTCGAAGATCTCCAACATCAAGGACCTGCTCCCCGTTGTTGACCAGGTCATCCAGTCGGGCAAGCAGCTCCTCATCATTGCTGAGGACGTCGACGGAGAAGCTCTCGCAACCCTCGTTGTGAACAAGATCCGTGGCATCTTCAAGTCGGTTGCCGTCAAGGCTCCCGGCTTCGGCGACCGCCGCAAGGCACAGCTTCAGGACATCGCCATCCTCACCGGTGGTCAGGTCATCTCTGAAGAGGTCGGCCTCAAGCTCGAGAACGCAACGCTCGACCTCCTCGGTCGCGCACGCAAGGTCGTCATCACCAAGGACGAGACCACCATCGTCGATGGTGCCGGCGACGCCGAGCAGATCGCGGGCCGCGTTGCCCAGATCCGCAAGGAGATCGACAACACCGACAGCGACTACGACCGCGAGAAGCTGCAGGAACGCCTGGCGAAGCTCGCCGGTGGCGTTGCCGTCATCAAGGCCGGAGCCGCGACCGAGGTCGAGCTCAAGGAGCGCAAGCACCGCATCGAAGACGCCGTCCGTAACGCGAAGGCTGCCGTTGAAGAAGGCATCGTCGCCGGTGGTGGTGTTGCCCTTATCCAGGCTGGCAAGACCGCATTCGAGAAGCTCGAACTCACGGGCGACGAGGCAACGGGTGCGAACATCGTTCGCGTTGCCATCGACGCTCCGCTCAAGCAGATCGCCCTCAACGCCGGCCTCGAGCCTGGCGTTGTCGCTGACAAGGTGCGCAACCTGCCCGTCGGACACGGCCTCAACGCCGCGACCGGTGAGTACGTTGACATGCTCGCTGCAGGCATCAACGACCCGGTGAAGGTCACCCGCTCGGCACTGCTCAACGCAGCGTCGATTGCAGGCCTGTTCCTCACCACAGAGGCCGTCGTTGCTGACAAGCCGGAGAAGAACCCGGCTCCCGTCGGCGACCCGACCGGTGGCATGGACTTCTAGTCCGAATAGTTCAACAGCAACTGGGCGTCTCCTCACGGAGGCGCCCAGTTGTGTTTTAACCAACGGATTCGGCTCAGCTGGTCAGTGATCGGGCTCCTGCCGGAACTACCGGCGGTGGCGTCGCTCAGCCGATGCGGAACAGATCAGCGTTCCCGCGCTCGACCTCCTGGTACTGCGCCCCGGCCCGTCCAAGAGCCTGGTTGATCGTCGAGATACTCTCTTCGACCCGCTGCTGGGTTGCACGCCAGTCGGTGACCACCCCCTGGAAGGCAGCCGACGCCTCGCCCGTCCACGTGCTTTGCAGCTCAGTGAGCTGGTTCATGAGGCCCGCGACCTCGCTCTGGATTGTGTCGATGGTGCCGCGGACCCTTGCCGTCGTCCCCATCACGATGTCGCTGTCTACCTGGTACCTGGTCACTGTGTCCTCCTCGATGCCGTTGTCGAACCTCGGTCGCGATTCGACCGAAAGACCGACCGTACGCGGACATGCCGGCATGGAACGCCGGCTCGGCACGATGGGGACTACGGCGCTTGGAAGGGGAACTGTGAGGGGCGGACTACGTAGTCGCAGTTGCGTCGCTGGCGTTCGCCTCGGCATCCGCCGCGGGAGCTGGCGTGTACAGCGGAAGGGTCACTCGGAAGGTAGCGCCGCCGCCGGGGGTGTCGGTCACGCTCACTGATCCCTTGTGGGCGTGCACGATGGACGAGACGATAGCCAGACCGAGGCCAGAGCCACCTGTTTCGCGTGCCCGCGAGGAGTCGGCACGCCAGAAGCGCTGGAAGATCTTCTCCCGGATCTGTGGCGGAACGCCTTCACCGTGGTCGATCACCGCGATCGTCGCGGTTTTCGTGATGGGATTCGCGGAGACCGCGATCTCGAGGGGGCTGCCGACCGGGGTGAATCGAATCGCGTTTCCGATGAGGTTCGTGATCACCTGTCGGAGCTTATTCTCCTCGCCGAGCACGACGGCAGGGACCGCCGGCAGTGGGGAATTCTGGATCGGTGGAAGATCACCGGTGAGCTGCGGGTCGGTCCCCTCGGACTTTCGCGGTCGCCGGCGCAGGCGGGCAAAGGTCGCTCCGGCGAATGCGATGGGTCCTGTTCCCGAGGATTCAGCGGTTGCCGGCGCTTTCGTGACCGGTCCCGAAACGTCTGGCTTCTCATCGGCAACGGCGGCGGGCTCGCTCGGCGGGGTGTCGACAACGGCGCGGATGACCCGGTCAGGCGCCGACGCACTCGCGTCGAGCGCCGCATCGCGGGCGATGGGGGAGAGGTCGACCGGCTCGAACACCATGGGCTTTGTCTCGTCGAGGCGCGCAAGTTCGAGGAGGTCTTCGACCAGTCCGCCCATGCGGATGGCTTCCTTCTCGATCCGGTCCATCGCCTTCGCGATGTCCTCCGGTGTCTGAAGGGCACCCATGCGATAGAGCTCCGCGTACCCCCGAACGCTGACCAGCGGTGTCCGCAGTTCGTGGCTGGCGTCGCCGACAAAGCGCCGCATCTGATCGATGGTTCGCGCCCGGTCGGAGAACGCCTTGTCGATGCGGTTGAGCATGGTGTTGAGTGAGCGGTTCAGTCGGCCGACCTCGGTGTTCGGCGTTGACACCGAGAGTCGCTGGCTGAAGTCGCCGTCCGCGATCGCGGCGGCCGTGTGTTCCACTTCGCGAAGCGGATGAAAGGTGCTCGTGACGAGCACCCGAGTCAGCAACGCCCCGAGGATGATCACGCCGAGCCCGAACCCGAAGAATATGGTGAAGAGCGTCGCGATGATGGTGTCGGTTTCACGCATCGACACTGCGACGAGCACGACACCCATGTCACCCTGGTGGTTCCACTGGTACGGAACGATGACCGCGTGGAACAGTTCCTTCTTGTCCGCCGTGCGGAGTTCGAAAATGCTCTCGCCTTGCTCAAGCGCTGCGGCAAGAGTGACCGTCGTTGGAACTTTCGGCAGGTTCTCCCTGTCGCGGTTCTGCCAGGTTGCGGCACGAAGGCGGCCGTCAGCGTCGTACACAGCGGTGTAATAGTCGGAGGAGACAGCATCCTGAACCATGTCGCCGGCATCCTCAGCGGCACCGGAGTCAAGATCGAGGAAGCCTGGCGGTGTCGGAGCCTGCGCGGCGGCGAGCAGGTCGGCGTTCACCTTGCCCTCGAGGGCAGGGCGAAGCATGGTCATGGTGCCGACGCCCGCGACGACGAGCCCGAAGGCAAGCACGAGTACCGTCACGCCGGTGATCTTCGTCCGCAGTGAAATCGCGTTCCACCACTCGGCTGCTGAATCGTGCATTACACCGTTCGATTATGCCTTCGCTGTTTTCAGCATGTAGCCGAACCCGCGTTTGGTCTGGATGAGGGGCTCAGTCGAGAACTGGTCCAGCTTCCTGCGGAGGTAGGAGATGTAGCTCTCGACGATGCCGGCATCACCGTTGAAATCGTATTCCCAGACGTGATCAAGGATCTGCGCCTTGCTCAACACGCGGTTCGGGTTGAGCATGAGGTAACGCAGCAGCTTGAACTCGGTGGGACTGAGTTCGATCGGTGTCTCACCGACGAGAACCTCATGGGTGTCCTGATCCATGGTGAGCTCGCCGGCGCGAATGACGGCATCCTCATCAGCATGCATCGTTCGCCTGAGGATTGCCTTGATGCGGGCGACGATCTCGTCGAGGCTGAACGGCTTCGTCACGTAGTCGTCGCCACCGACCGTGAGGCCCATGATCTTGTCTTCGGTGTCGTCTTTCGCGGTGAGGAAGAGGATGGGGGCGGTATACCCGGCGGAGCGCAGGCGCTTCGTGACTCCAAAGCCGTTCATGTCGGGAAGCATGACGTCGAGGATGATGAGGTCCGGCTCTTCTTCCAGGACTGCGGAGATCGCCTGGGCGCCATTTCCAACCGCCCGCACGGCGAAGCCGGCAAAGCGGAGGCTCGTGGTGAGCAGGTCGCGGATGTTCGGTTCGTCATCGACGATGAGAATTCGTGGTCCAGTCATATTCTCAGTATCTGCGTGTTCCCTGAATTGTTTCTGAACGTTTCGGATATGGCGATACCGCCGAGTTCCGGTCACGTGGATAAGTTGACGCGCCGTGGGGCACGATGGGAGATATGACCGACTCCGTCCCTGACGTTTCGCCTCCCCGGCACCAGCCCGGACGCCGGATGGCCGGCCGGGCACTCGACCTCTCACGCCACGTCGCGGTGATGGCGGTGGTCAACCGCACCCCTGATTCGTTCTATGACCGTGGGAGCACCTTCGCGCTCGACGCGGCCGTCGCTGCCGCTCTCGCCGCGGTCGACGATGGCGCTGACATCGTTGATGTCGGGGGCGCCCCATTCGCCCCGGGGCCGGACATCCCGGTTGCCGTCGAACTTGCCCGCGTCGAGCCTGTCGTTGCCGCCATTCGCGCGGCATCCGATGTGATGATCTCCGTCGATACCTTTCAACCGGAGGTCGCGAAGCGCAGCATCGCTGCCGGAGCTGACCTCATCAACGACACGACAGGACTCCGCAACCCTGAGCTGGCGGCCGTCATCGCCGAAGGTGGCGCCGGAGTTATCGTCACGCACAGCCTCGCTGCACCGAGGACCGCGTTTCCCCGGCCGATGTACAGCGACGTTGTGGCCGAGGTCGTCGCGTTCCTGGCCGCACGGGCTGAGTTCGCGCGGTCCGCTGGGATTGCGGCCGACCGCATCATCGTCGACCCGGGCCACGACCTCAATAAGAACACTCTCCATTCGCTCGAACTCACGCGTCGTTTCGGCGAGATCGCCGCTCTGGGGTATCCCGCCCTCGCCGCCGTCTCGAATAAGGACTTCGTTGGAGAGACGCTCGGCAGGGACCGCGACGATCGGGTAGCCGGTTCGCTCGCCGCCGCTGTCGTCGCCATCATGAACGGGGCCAGGGTCATCAGGATGCACAACGTCCGACCGGCTGTCGACGCGGCCAGGATGACCGAAGCGATCCTCGGGCTCCGGGAACCGGCATATCTGCGCCACAACATGGGCGAGACCAATGACTGAACCACGGATCGCGCTCCTCCAGGGTGCAGACGGCGATCTCAGTGACGACGAGATCCTGGCGCTCTACGCGGTGCGCGACAGGGCAGCGTCGTGGCTGCGGGTGAACTTCGTGTCGAGCGTTGACGGTGCCGCCACCTCAGCCGGGCTGTCGGCCGGTCTCGGCTCCGCTGCGGATCATCGCGTGTTCGACCTGTTGCGACGGCTCTCCGATGTTGTGGTCGTTGCAGCGGGAACCGTGCGGGCCGAGGGCTATGGACCGATGCGCCTGCCGCCGGACGCGGCCGCGTGGCGCGTCGCCAACGGACTGTCGGAGCATCCGGTCTTCGCGATCGTCTCTGCCAGCCTGAGGCTTGATCCGTCGTCACGGATCTTCACAGATGCTCCCGTGCGGCCGGTTCTTGTCACCGTCGAGGATGCGCCGGTCGAGAGAGTCGAGGCGTTGTCTGCGGTCGCCGACGTGCTTGTTGCGGGGCGCTTGAGGGTGGACACGGCACGGATGCTTGCGCTCCTCGCTGCGCGGGGCCTTCGGCAGGTGCACTGCGAGGGCGGTCCGCACCTGCTCGGGGACCTCATCGGCGATGACGCGGTCGACGAGTTGTGCCTGACGATCTCACCGGTTCTCGAGGGTGCCGGCGCATCGCGCATCGCCGCGGGAGTC
The DNA here is from genome assembly GCF_003065425.1 of Mycetocola zhujimingii. Taxonomy (NCBI): domain Bacteria; kingdom Bacillati; phylum Actinomycetota; class Actinomycetes; order Micrococcales; family Microbacteriaceae; genus Mycetocola; species Mycetocola zhujimingii. The sequence continues at coordinate 2,247,501 of NZ_CP026949.1, read as the reverse complement.
GCCGGTCACGTGCAGCGGGCTCTTGAGCTGGTGCACGTCCTGAGTGCTGACGGGAACCTGCTCCTCAGGTACGTCCGAAGGCAACCGCAGGACGGGGCGGAAAACGTCAGCTGAGGATCAGGCAGCGAGGGTGCCAGCGTCGAGAATCGTGTAGCTGTATCCCTGCTCGGCGAGGAACCGCTGCCGGTTCTGTGCGAAGTCCTGGTCCACCGTGTCGCGCGCGACGAGCGTGTAGAAATTGGCCGAAAGCCCCGATTCCTTGGGGCGGAGAAGCCGGCCGAGCCGCTGGGCTTCTTCCTGCCGCGACCCGAATGATCCCGACACCTGGATCGCTACGGTCGCTTCGGGGAGGTCAACAGAGAAGTTGGCCACCTTCGACACCACGAGAACGGTTATTTCTCCTGTGCGGAACGCCTGGAACAGCCGCTCGCGTTCGTCGACCGGTGTTGACCCGGTCAGTTTGGGGGCGCCAAGCTCCTCGGCAAGTTCGTCGATCTGGTCGAGGTACTGGCCGATGACGAGGATGCGTTCCCCCTCGTGTCGCGCGACGAGATCACGGACGACGTCGAGTTTTGCCGGTGCCGTCGCAGCGAGACGGTACCGGTCGTCGTCGGCCGCAGCGGCGTACGTCAGTCGCTCGGACTGGGGGAGGTCGATCCGAACCTCGTAGCAGCTCGCCGGCGAGATGTAGCCCTGGGCTTCGATCTCCTTCCAGGGCGCATCGAACCGCTTGGGACCGATGAGGCTGAACACGTCGCCTTCCCTGCCGTCCTCTCGAACCAGCGTCGCCGTGAGGCCGAGTCGGCGGCGCGCCTGGAGTTCGGCGGTGAGCTTGAACACCGGGGCGGGCAGGAGATGGACCTCGTCGTAGACGACGAGTCCCCAGTCCATGGCATCGAGGAGCGCGAGGTGGGCGTACTCACCCTTTCGCTTGGCGGTGAGGATCTGGTACGTGGCGATCGTCACCGGTTTGACCTCTTTAACCTGGCCTGAGTACTCGCCGATCTCCTCTTCGGTCAGGCTTGTGCGCCGGAGGAGTTCGTCCCTCCACTGCCGCGCAGATACCGTGTTCGTCACGAGGATGAGGGTGTTCGTCTTAGCGGTTGCCATGGCACCGGCACCGACCAGTGTCTTTCCTGCGCCGCACGGGAGCACGACGACTCCGGAGCCGCCCTCGAAGAAATTATCGATGGCCTTCTGCTGGTACCCGCGGAGGTGCCAGTCCTCCTCGCGGAGGTCGATCCGGTGGGGTGTGCCGGGGGTGTACCCCGCGAGGTCTTCGGCGGGCCAGCCGAGCTTTACCAACTCCTGCTTGAGTTGGCCACGTGCCCAGGCGTCGACGAGATACGTATCGGGAGACGGATGCCCGATGAGCAGCGGTGCGATCCGTTTCGCGCCGGCGATCTCAGTCAGAACCGCCTCGTCCGTCGAGCGAAGCACCAGTTGCTTGTCGTCGTTGCGCTCGATGATGAGCCGTCCGTAGCGCGACACGGTCTCGGCGATATCGAGCGATACGGTCTGGGGAATGGCGAATTTCGAGTACTTTTCGAGAGTCGCGAGCATGTCCGACGAGTCATGCCCGGCGGCGCGGGCGTTCCACAGCCCCAACCGGGTGATCCGGTAGGTGTGGATGTGCTCTGGGGCGCGTTCGAGTTCTGCAAAGACCGCCAGGTCGTGACGTGCATCCTCGGCGAGCGGGTGGGCAACCTCGAGGAGAACCGTGCGGTCGCTCTGGACGATCAGTGGGCCATCAGACATAAGTAGCTACCCTATAGCCGAACGCTGGGAACGGTGCCGGGATCTACTTCAGTTCAAGGATGCTTGACAGCGGGAGAGTGCGCTCGATATCGGATCGTTTGTCGCGACCGCGCAGTCGACCGCCGGACACCCCTGTCGGCTCGAGAACGAACTCGAGCGGACCTGAGTTTGGCACCTGGACGGTGACCGTGACCGTCTGTTTTGCGCGGATCGCGGCATCGAGCAGGCGCGCGACCCAGGCCTGTCGTGAATCCTCCGGGGAACCGAACTGCGCTGAACGAAGACTGGCGATGAGCGCCGAGTGGTCTGGAGCCGTTGGGGCGACAGGCGCATGCGTTGTTCGCTGTCGCCGCAGGCTGATGAGTGCGCCGTCCGGTGTCTCGGCGGCAACCGGGTACCGCGCATCACTGAGCGCCCAGAACACCACCTCGAACTCGAAGCGGCTCACCAGGCGGTTTTCCCCTGAGCGCTTCAAACCAAGCGAGGTCAGGGCCTGGTCAACCTGGAGCAGGCCGATCAGCGCGCTGTCGCTCGAGCGCACGTAGCTGTGTGCCTCCGGCTCGCTTGCGCTTGACGGAATCGTTCCCACCCGGATGGTCCCGAACCGCCCGGCGGCCTGCGAAATGAGGTAGTGAACGGGCTGCGGGATTCCGGTGAGGGAGATGCTCTCGAGAAATGCCAGCATGTTGCGGGCAGTGACTCCCGAAGACAGTGCCCGGTTGATGCTCGCCTGTGAGAGTCGGTAACTGAACGCCTGTGCGCGGTTCTCGAGGTCGGCAAAGCCGCGAAGCGTCTGGTCGAGGTCGGGTTGAAGTGGACCGGGGGCGATGATCGACAGGTCGTGCTGGAGGTATACCTGACTGACCTGGGCGGGGAAGAGGTGAGCCATCGCTGCCGCGGCTGCGTCGGCATCCGCTGTGAGAAGCGCAGCGCCCGGCGTGCTAAGTACCTGGCCTGCCGGAGAGGGGCCACTCGTCACTCCGAGCAGTTCCGCGTGGGCTGCGACCCGGTCCACTTCTCCGTGAAGCCACTCGCCGCCGGCCGGGTAGAGCCAGCGCGCGTATGAGTGGAGCGATTCGCCCCACTCGGTCCGGGCGCCGAGCACCGACCTCACTTCGCCGGGGATTGCCTCCACCCATGCGCGCGCAAGGACGGCCCAGCGATCAGCGGTGGACGCAGACAGCCACTTCTCACCGGTTTCGGTCGGATGCCATCCGCCGGTTTCGTGCGATGCCAGGTTGCTGCGTACGGCGAGATCGAGATAGCTGTCGACCGCAGGCTCTTCCACCTGCATCGCCCGCGCGAGTCGGCGCCGTTCAGGAAGCGCCGGACCACCCTTGCCGAGTTCACGGACCGGCTGCGACAGAAGCTCGACCACGAGTTCAGCGGTGGCCATCGTCGACTGGAAGGCGTGGTCGGCGGCACTGAGATCTGTCGACCGTGCGGATGCCGCGCTTGGCCTCGCTCCGGCCGGGGGTGGCGGGGATGTTGCCAGCTCGGCGAGGTCGGGAAAGCCGGTTTTCGGCCACTCGGCGAGAAGTGCCGACACGGGGCCGAGTGCGGAGAACCCGGTCTCCGTCCTGATGAGCAGCGCACTTTCGACAGCGAGGGCGGCGCGGTCTTCCACCTGATCGGGACTCATGGTTCCGATCCGGTCTGCCAGCTCAGCGGCGGTGAGCGAATCGGCCGTCGCCGCGGACAGGACCGCGAGGGTGTGCCTGTCGAGGCGTTGGAGCGCTGAACGGATGCCGGCGACCTCGAGGAGGCTTTCCGCGAGGTCGAAGAAGTCTTTGACACGTCCCCGCGGCGCGGGTGGACGGAGCGTCAGGAGGCGTTCGAGTGATGCGTCGTCCCGCACGCGAAGGCTGCCTGCGAGGGTCATAATGTCCGTCATGAGCAGCAGGCCGTGTCAGCGCTGCGTGAGCGTGCGCTTGTTGTCGCGGGAGCGCCGGACCACGCTCGTGATCATCAGCGTGATCAGAAGGATGAATGCCAGGGGGGGGCCGATGTACGGCACCATCACGACCACAGGCCAGATACCGCTGGCGAAATCGCTTGACCCCATTCCCTGCCAGGTGCCGATGATGATGGCGAGGAACGTTCCGACGGAGAGGATGACAAGCCCGAGCAGCATGAAGGCGAGGACTCGCTCAAAACGGCTGATGTTCTGCGGATTATTGTCGGTCACATGCTCAGGATATCGCTCCGGGCTGAATCCGGCAGAACTGGTCTGATGCGCGACGCTCTAAGCTTGAGATGCGGGACCAGAACGCCCGCTCGTCGCACGGCTCCTGCCGCGACGATTGCACCACTCGCCGGCGTGCCGGCGTGTCTATTACTGCGAGGTTGAGTCCATGCCCACCGGCAAGGTTAAGTTCTACGACGACGAGAAAGGCTTCGGCTTTATCTCGAGCGATGACGGCCAGGAAGTTTTCCTGCACGCATCGGCTCTGCCCGCCGGCGTGACCTCGGTCAAGGCCGGTACCCGACTCGAGTTCGGGATCGCGGACGGAAAGCGTGGAGTTCAAGCGCTCTCGGTTCGCGTGCTCGACGCGCCCCCGAGCCTGGTCAAACTCAAGCGCAAGCCCGCTGACGACATGGCGATCATTGTCGAAGACCTCGTGAAGCTGCTCGACGGACTCGGCGGTGACCTGCGCAAGGGCCGCTATCCCGACAATGCACACAGCCGCAAGGTCGCACTATTGCTGCGCCGGGTAGCCGACGAACTGGACGCGTGATCGCTGCGCCACGTTGGGCCCGCCGTCTTTTCCCAAGGAGCACTCAGATGAATCCCGCCGAGAACTCCACGACGGACCAGCCACTCGAACACGATCAAACAGCTCCCGCTGCCGACGCCGATTCAGGTTTCAACGCCGAATCGACCTCGGTCGAGCCGGTCGAGAGGGTGAACGACACCGTCACCCCTGACGCCGACCCGGACGACACGTCTGTCGACTCGGCGGAGAGCCACGCACCATCGGATGCGGTCCAGGAGACGACAGAGACGCCCGCGCAGCAGGAGGTCGCTGCCGAACAGCCGGATGCGCCCCAGCCCGCCGTTCCCGAGGCTGCCGAGTCGGAGCCGACCGGGCACGAGCCCGCGTCGACGGTTTCGGACATGCCGAAGCCCGCGCCCGTCGCCGACGATGTTCTCCTCGCCTCGGTCGACGTGGCTCGCGAGGCGCTGCTGAAGGTGACGCCCGCTTCGACGATCGGCGAACCGACCGGACACATCGTCGAAGACGACAACGTGCTCTCCCTTTTGTTTGCCTCGACTCTTCCCGGTTACCCCGGGTGGAACTGGACGGTGACGCTCGCACGTGTTGGCGACGATGCGCCCACCGTCCTTGAGACCGAACTGCTGCCGGGGGAGTCCGCGTTGCTCGCGCCGGTGTGGGTGCCGTGGTCCGAACGTCTCGCGGACTATCACGCGTCGCAGGAGGCCGCCGAGCAGGAGGCACGTCTTCTCGCGGAGGCAGCCGCTGAGCTGGAGGACGACGAAGACGACGACGATGACGGGTTCAGCATCCTTCACGCCGGCGATGTCGATGGCGTCGACGTCGACGAAATCGATGACTCCGATGAGTCGGACGATGATGAGTCGGACGATGATGACGAGTCGGACGATGACGAGTCGGACGATGACGAGTCGGACGATGACGAGTCGGATGATGACGAGTCGGATGATGACGAGTCGGACGATGACGATGAATCGGTCGACGAGTCGGATGACGCCGAACCGGATGACGAGTCCGACGATGACGAGGCCGAACGCAGCTACTGAACCGCCAACACATAACGCCCGCCACTTCGCAGTGGCGGGCGTTATTGCGTGGTCTGTGTGTTCTACAGCGCGTGGTCTAGAGTGCGTCGACGACGAACTCGATGCTGCGGGTGAGCTGACGGATGTCCTCCGGCTCGATCGCGGTGAACGTTGCGACGCGGAGCTGGTTGCGACCGAGCTTCCGGTAGGGCTCCGTGTCAACGATCCCGTTTGCCCGAAGTGCCTTCGCGACAGCGCCCGCATCAACAGCGTCATCGAAATCGATTGTCACGACGACCTGCGACCGGTCTGCAGGATCGGTGACGAACGGTGTGGTGTAGGAGGTCTTCTCCGCCCAGTCATACAGGTGTGACGAGGATTCCCCGGTCCGGGAGTCGGCCCAAGCGAGGCCGCCATTCTCTCGGATCCACGACACCTGGTTGTCGAGCATGACGAGGGTAGCCAGAGCCGGGGTGTTGAGGGTCTGATTCAGGCGGCTGTTGTCCACAGCGTTCTTCAGGCTGAGGAATTCCGGAATGTACCGACCGGACGATGCGATTCGTTCGACGCGCTCAATGGCGGCAGGCGAGAACAGCGCGAACCACAGGCCGCCATCCGATGCGAAGTTCTTCTGTGGCGCAAAGTAGTACACGTCAGCCTCGGCGGCGTCGATCATGACGCCACCCGCTGCACTCGTCGCGTCGATCACCGTGAGCGCGCCCGGGTCGGCAGTCACTCGCGTGACCGGGGCCATGACGCCCGTGGATGTCTCGTTGTGGGTCCAGGCGTAAACGTCGACTCCCTCAACGGGTTCAGCCGTCGACCGTGACCCGGCGGGCGCCTTTCGGACGTCGGGTGCCTCGAGCCACGGCGCCGCAGCAGCAGCGGCGAACTTCGAACCGAACTCGCCGAACGTGAGATTCTGGCTGCGGCGTTCGATCAGGCCGAAGGACGCGGCATCCCAGAACGCGGTCGACCCTCCGTTGCCGAGCACAACTTCGTATCCGTCCGGGAGTGAATACAGCGCGCTCAGGCCCTCGCGAACGCCACCGACCAGATTCTTCACCGGGGCCTGGCGGTGTGAGGTGCCGAGCAGCGACTCGGCGGCTTCCATCAGCGCCGCCACCTGCTCGGTTCGGATCTTGGACGGGCCGCAGCCGAATCGCCCGTCTGCTGGCTTGAGGTCATTGGGAATCACAATGTCAGGCATGCTCCGATTCTAGAAGCCAGCCGTGGGTCTGCGAGTTCTGTGACGGCCCTGTCGCGCCAAAGCGGGGTCCAGCGCACAGTAGGCTGGGTAGTATCGCGCTGAACCATGGGAGACGTCAATGACTGATCTGATTGACACCACCGAAATGTACCTTCGTACCATCCTCGAACTCGAGGAAGAGAACATTGTGCCTCTCCGCGCGCGGATCTCCGAGCGGCTGAGTCACTCGGGACCGACAGTGTCACAGACCGTCGGTCGTATGGAACGTGATGGACTCGTGGTGGTCTCCGGCGACCGCCACCTTGAACTCACTCCGACCGGACGCAGCAAAGCCGTGCACGTCATGCGCAAGCACCGACTTGCCGAACGACTGCTCAGCGACGTCATCGGGCTCGAGTGGGAGTACGTCCACGAAGAAGCCTGTCGCTGGGAGCACGTCATGAGCGAGCAGGTCGAGCGGAAACTGCTCGCGATGCTCAATCACCCCACCGAATCGCCGTACGGGAACCCGATTCCTGGCCTCGACGAACTGGGCGATACGCCTGCCGGCGCGTTTGCACACGGCGTGACAAATCTTGTGGAGCTGGTTCGCGGCCGCAGCGAGCCGGTCACCGCGACGATCCGACGCCTGGGGGAGCCAGCGCAGGTCGACCCGGAGCTTCTTCTCCAGCTCAAGCAGGGCGGGATCATGCCAGGGTCCGTCGGGGTCTTCTCCCCGGCCGGGTCTTACGTTCTGGTTCAGGTTGACGGTTTCGGCGAAGGGCTGGAACTTCCCAACGAGGTTGCCGGGCACATCTTCGTCGAAACCCCGTAAAACCAAGGATCACCGCGGCGTTCTCTCGCTTCGGGCATGGCTTCTGGCACCAGAGCCATTCGCCTTCCGTTACCCATTCGTTAAATTTAGGGCGACAAAGGTGACAAATTGGTAACGGTCCCGTACGCTCGAACACGTCCGAAGGTCAGAACTGACCGCAGGAACCCGTACCGAGGCGCCTCACCCGCTCGTCTCCTCGGCCGCGGGACCCGAATATTTTTGCAGACGAGACTCCATCCCTAGTGTGGTGTTCGAGGCGCCGGAGGTTCACGCTTTGGCCGTAAACAGCAACCCGTTCGACGGCGAGTCGGAGAAGATCGACCCGTCAGCGTCCCACCGGGTGGCCCTGCGCTCACCCCGTCCGGTTCGCAGCCAGCGCAGCGCAGTGACCCCCGTAGCCCCGGCAACACGGACCGCGAAGCCCGCTCCCAAAGAGAGCGTATGGCGTAAGTTCCGGTCGACAGCCATTATGGCGATCGTGGTCCCCGGGCTTTTCGGCACTGTCGCGCTTCCCGCGTACGCATTCTCACCGACCGCAACCGACGACGCAGCAGCCTCGTCCACCCTCCAGACTCTCAAGGAGTCCGGGGCGCAGTCGCTCTCCGTCGACGAAGGCGTGACCGCTGCCACCGTGGTGCGGGATGGGTACTCGGCAACGACAGCGGCAGAACTCGCCAATGCGCGAGCCGTCGCAGAAGCGGCAGAGGCGGAGACCCGCCGCGCCGAATTCGCAACCCAGCAGACCTCGTTTACCGGGCCGACGGCATCCGATCACCTGGCCAGTCCCGCCCACCCCTCGAACCTCAGCCTCGATCAGGTCTTCAACGTCGCCCTGCAGTACCAGGGCGTCCCATACGTCTACGGCGGAGCGACTCCCGCCGGCTTTGACTGCTCGGGATTCGTCAAGTACGTCTACGCGCAGTTCGGCATTGACATGCCGCACTCCTCGACCGCCCAGGGCAACATGGGTACCCGGATTCCGGTTGCCGACGCCGTTCCCGGCGACCTCGTCGTCAGCGCAGGACACATCGGCTTCTACGCCGGAGACAACAAGATTCTCCACGCCTCACGGCCGGGCACCCCGCTCCGCATCGGTCCGATCTACGCAGACAACTGGTGGATCGTCCGGATCGGAATCTAAGGTCTCAACCTGCCGGAATGATATTCCGCTGCGAATGGCGTGCTTCTCTCGGGAAGCACGCCATTTGTGCGTTACATTAAAGCCCTGACCTCAGGAAGAAGAAGCAGGACGCTCATGACTCGACAAGCCGGTATCCACACCACGGATGCGTGCGTTTGCCCGGGACGTGAGCATTTCGGTACAGCATGTCTCCGCCACGATGGTGGTTGGGATTAGGCGCAGTCTGCACAGACTGCGCCTTTTTGTTTGCCCGGATCCTCTCCTCGGCCTCAGGTCGGAACACCGAATAACCGCGAAGCCGTCGCGGCCGTTTGAGAGGAAACGTGACATGCGCACACTCGTGTTGAATGCCGGATACGAACCCCTTGCCATAGTGTCGTTCCGCCGGGCGCTGGTGCTGGTGATGAACGAGAAAGCGGCGATCATCGAGGTCGATGCCGCGAATCCCGTGTGGGGATCGGATGGTGCCCATGAAAGGCCTGCGGTGATCGTCCTCAACCGGTATGTGCGCATTCCCGCTTCGCGTCGCGTTCCCGTGACTCGTCGGGGCGTCCTTCGGCGGGATGCCAACCGGTGCGGATACTGCGGCAAACTCGCCGCGACCATCGACCACGTTATTCCCCGGTCACGTGGCGGCGAGGACTCCTGGGAGAATCTGGTGGCCTGTTGCCTGCGGTGCAACAACGCAAAGAGCAACCGCACGCCGGCTGAAATGGGCTGGTCCCTCAGGATCAAGCCACGGATGCCGCACGGTCCGACGTGGGCTGTGCGCGGGGCCGAAAAAGCGATGCCGGCCTGGGACCAATACCTCACGCCCGCCGCTGCCTAGCCGAAGGTTCGGGGCACGAGCGGTCGGTCGTTCACGCGAGCGGTGTTCACTCCGCTAAACTTCTGGAGTCAGCCTCTGTAGCTCAACGGAAGAGCACCTCCGTCCTAAGGAGTTGGTTGGGGGTTCGAATCCCTCCAGGGGCACACATGCTCATCGCCAGTCGGCCGGTCGATCCGGCTCCGGTGGTGTCAAACCAGATGCGGCTCTCCCTGCCTCTGCTTGGGCGGCCAGGGAATGAGCATCGATGTTGACCGCCGGTAATCGGCGTACGCGGGGTATTTCGACGCACTGATGGACTCGGTGAAGATCGTTGAGCCGATAAAGAGCAGGGTCAGCAACACCGGGCCGATGATCGTCCAGTTGATGACCCCACCCCACAGGCCGTTTCCCGCCGAGACCGCTGCTGTCGCCCCGATCGCGTAGAACGTCCACCACTGTGCCTGCTCAAAGAAGTAATTGGGGTGCCGGCTGAATCTGAAGAGACCCGAGGTGAGGAAGCCCGGACCGAGGTCTCCCGCCCTGCGCTTCTTTGCCTCGTGGAAGTTCCACTGTTCCTGGTCCGCGGTGAACTCGCCAATCAGGAACGCGACGAACAGTACGGCGAACACGCCGTCCCACCCGTTCAGCGGAGTGGGGTCCTGCCACGCCACGAGAGCGGGCAGCGTGATCAGCACCAGGAGCGCGTTCTGGTACAGCACGATAAAGAAGAGGTTGAAGAGCTGGAACTGCCACGGTTTCATCCGTGCGCGGAGGATGGCCCAGCGGTAGTCCTCCATCCCGGTGTATCCGCCCCTCCGCGCGAAGTTGAAGGTCAGACGCACGGCCCATGCCGTGACGAGAACAGCCATCAGCGTGAGCCGACCGGCATCCTCCGCGGCCGCTGTGCCCGAGATCGCGAATATCCAGACGTAGACCGCAGGAACGACCGACCACAGCCGGTCGACCCACGACGTATCTTTCGTGATCAGGGACGCGATCCAGCAGAACGCGCACGTGACGGCGAACACGATGAGTACGAGAGTGAGCGGGTTCATGCGCACAGCATACGGACGGGAAAGTGCAAGGGGTAGGACCGCGGTGCAAGCCCAGGCGGCCGACGAAAAGGGACGGCAACGTGGTAGGTAGCTGCTGTCGGAGACAGCGCTCGGGACCGGCAGGGGAGAGTCCGATGCCGGCCCCGAGCTGTGGGATTCATCCGTTACCTGAACAGTTGCATGGCCAGGAACTGATCACGCAATTGCTCGCGCTGCCGTTGAGTCTCCTCGACTTCCCGCCGACCAGCGTCATCGGGTACCGGCATGAGGCGCTGTCGCGCACCCGGTTTGGCTTTGCGGGGGCGACGGCTCCACGTGACGAGGGCAACCCCGAGGTGGAGCGCCGCTCGGTCGAGCAGTCCGACACGGCGAACTTCTCGCGCGTCGCGGACGGGAACGCTGGGTTGGGGCGGGTGTTCCTGGCGAGCGGGAGCGCTCGCGAATTGGGTATTCATGGGAGATATGTCCTTTAAGAGTGGGATCCAGGCACGCCGAAGAGAGTGCTCGGGATCGCCGAAGAGTGGGAACCCGCTGGTGCGGGCAGAGTGCGACGAGGTGCTCGTCACATACGGGGTGATAAGCCTGTTGGCAGGGTGCAGAAGTCTGCGGATGCCGCCTGGCCTGGCTTCGAAACCGTCACCACCGTCTGAACCGGTGGGTGTTCTACTGGTCAGGCAGTGAAGACGCCGACGAAGCCAGCTGTGGGTGATGCGATTGCAATAATCATTGAGAACACGCTGGACTCCTTTCGTCAATTGGGCGTAGGCATCACGGTAGCGGAGGCCAACCGTGAAGCGCAAGAACTTTTCCGCAATGTCATAGCCAGCCATCGCCCGCAGATACGGGTGGCTCCGTCTTGTCAGTGACTGCCCCTGGGGGTAATAACTCGGGCGGAATGACCCCAACTCGGCGAATATCCGGTGGTGCTACCGGCGATTGGGCCCGACAGAGCTTAGGGTGTGGATGTGTGGCGGCTAGACAAGAAACCAGAGACTCACGATTCCGATATCGCTGACGTCGATACTTCCCTTGCGCGTTCGGTCACCAGTCCCACTGGTTTGAGCGTCGGGGATCCGAATTTCACCGTGGGAAACGTGGCGGATGAGACCAGGAAACGGTGGCGAGAGCACCTTGCTTCCGTGGGCGGGCGGTCTCCGCTCTTGCACTTCGTGGATGACCCGCGCAATCGCATCGAGCTGAGTTCAACGCACCCCGGTGGGCTGCCTCAGTTCATCACCGGGCATTCCACCCTGCTGTCGAACCTCATTCGTGACGAACTTGCGCTCCGCGGAGCGAAAGCGGCCGCCGACCAGATCACCGTCAAGGGCGTCGAACTGCGGACCGTTCGCGGCATCGAATCGGTGCACCTCGCGATCGGGCTCGCCGAGTGGCGCCACGGAGAAGAAGAGTTCTCCGCGCCCGTTCTCCTGCGTCCCGTCGCCATTCGGCGCTACGGCCGCGACTTCGAGCTGAAGCTCAAGGGAATGCCCTTCCTCAACCCCGAACTCGCCAGGGCACTGCACGAGCAGTTCCAGATCACTCTCGACGCCGAGGCGTTTGAGGCGCTCGCCGTCACCAATGGCGCATTCAAACCGCAACCTGTCATCGACCGGCTGCGCGGACTCACCCAGCACCTCGAGTGGTTCAGCGTCCAGCCGAGGCTCGTTGTGTCGAGCTTCGCCGAGGTCGGAACGGCGCTCGTTCGCGACGCCAGGGATCTTGACCACCCGGTGCTCAACGCGCTCGCCGGAAACCCCGGTGCCCGCAGGCTCGTTGAAGGTTTGTTCCGACCGGTGGATGCCATCGGTCAGGACGATCGACCGCCGACAACCGACACGCTCCTGCTCGACGCAGACACCGAGCAGGAGAACGTGATCGCTCAGATCGCGGCCGGCCACTCCATTGTGGTCACCACCCTCCCCGGAACCGGTGGGACGCAGACCGTGGTCAACGCCATTGGCAGCCTCGTTTCCCAGCACAAGCGTGTTCTCGTCGTGAGCGCCAGGCGCTCCAGCCTCGATGGCATCCGTCACCGTTTCGCGAAGGTCGGTCTCCCCGGCATCACCGTGACCCCCGCGAGCATCCGCCGCGACCTGATCCAGGCGATTTCACGCAACGAGAAGGCTGTTGCGCCGAAGGTCGCCGATGTCGATGACGCGCTTGTCCGCCTGCGCAAAGTGCTCCTCGACTATCGCGGGTCCCTCGGGCGGATCGACAGCGGACTCGGTGTCAGCGTCATCGACGCGCTCCAGGCGCTCACCCGCCTCGGCAACCTTCAGGATCAGCCCACGACGACCGCGAGGCTTGACCTCGCTTCTCTCGAGAAGCTCGCTGGCAACCGCGACATCATCGCGCGCAAGCTCGCGACCGCTGCTCAGCTCGGCGAATTCCAGTACGGTCCTGACGACTCACCCTGGTACGGTGCGCAGTTTGCGAGCACGAAGCAGGCGAAGGCGACGCACGCCCTCGCCAAGAAGCTGCACAGGACAGAGCTGCCCCGACTGCTCGAGCGTGGATACGAGCTGATCGGCCAGACGCGGATGCGTGCCTTCGAGTCGATCGAAGAACTCGGCATCTACCTCCGGCTGCTGCTCGACATTCGCGAGACCCTGGACAAGTTCCAGCCGAGCGTCTTTGACAGGTCACTAGGGGAACTAATCGCCGCGACAAGCGCGAGGCGAGACGCTCCGAGCATGACGAGCGCCAACCGCCGTAGGCTGAAGAAGCTCGCTCGTGAGTATGTGCGCCCCGGAGTGCACGTCACGGACATCAATGCAGCGTTGCGACGCATCCAGCAGCAGCGCACGCTCTGGCAGCGGTATGTTGCGGCGGGCGTGAATCCCGAGGTTCCCCTCGGTATCGCCGACGTGCAGGTTGCGTACCAGCGCGTTGTTGAGGATCTTGCCCAGCTCGACGCGCCACTCAGCCGCACGGCCAAGGCCCAGTCGCTGCTGTCGATGCCCGTCAAGGAGCTCGTCAGGCTCATGTCGGGACTGGCAGCAGACTCCGCGGTGATGGAGAACCTCCAGGAGCGGACGACGCTCATTGCTGAGCTCCGTGAGAAGGGCCTTGCCCCACTCATCACAGACCTCTCGGTGCGCCATGTCCCCGAGGCCAAGGTTGCAAATGAGCTTGAACTCGCCTGGTGGCAGTCGGTGCTCGAGCACATGCTCACGACGGACCGTGCGCTGCTTGGTGCGAACACCAGTGTCATCGACAGGCTCGAAGCAGACTTCCGCCTCGTCGACGAAGCGCATGCCTCCTCGACCGGCGCGCTGCTCGGCGCCCTGCTCTCCGAGAACTGGAAGATCGGCCTCGTCGATTACCCGGATGAGGCCACCGCACTCAAGAAGCTTCTCCGCACCGAGGGTGCAACCCCGTCGAAGCTCGAGAGCACGGCACCTCACCTCTCTCGCGTGCTCTCCCCGGTGTGGCTTACATCGGTGTACGAAGCCCACCTCATCCCCGAGAGTGTCCGGTTCGACACGGTGTTCCTCGTCGACGCCGGGGCAACCACCCTCGCTGAGAACGCCGGAGCCATCCGACGCGCACGCCAGGTCGTTGCCGTCGGCGACCCCGTCACGCAAAGCCCGACGCCGTTCACCGTCGCCATTGGGGTGCCGACGCCGGCTGCCGGCGCTGACGATGTCGACGCCAGGCACGCCGACTCCGCTCTCGCACGACTGTCCGGCCTGCTGCCGACCCTGACCCTGACGCGCAGTTACCGCGCCGGTGGTGAGGATCTGGCCGAGCTGGTTAACCACAGGTTCTACGGTGGCGAGATCGAGTCACTGCCCTGGGCAGGGTCGTTCCTGGGCCACGGCAGCCTCACGCTCGACTACGTTCCCAACGGCCATGGCATGCCGGACCCGGAAACCGGGGGAGTGGAGAGTGTCGACGCCGAGGTCGCCCGCGTGGTCAACCTCGTGCTCGAGCACGCCATCAACCGCCCGCGTGAATCGCTCATGGTCGTCACCGCGAGCGAGAAGCACGCCACCCGTGTGCACCAGGCCGTCATCTCAGCGTTTGCCATGCGCAGCGACCTCTCTGATTTCATCCTCAAGGAACGACCAGAGCCGTTCTCGGTGCTCACTCTCGAGCAGTCAGTGGCGGAGAGTCGCGACCGGGTTATTTTCTCGCTCGGTTACGGCGTGACCCCGCACGGTCGTGTGCTCTCGAACTTCGGCGCCCTTGCCCGGCCGGGTGGGGATCGCCTGCTCGCGGTCGGAATGACGAGGGCGAGGCGATCCATGGTGATCGTGTCGTGCATCCGTCCCGAAGACATCGACACCGATCGGATGCAGCACGGCATCGGAGCACTCGCAGAGATCCTCAAGCAGCCGGTACAGCACGTCCCGGCGCCTCCCGCGACAGACGGTGCTGAGCCCATGCTCATCGACCTCGCCGAGCGGTTGTACCGCCACGGTTTGTCGGTCGAGGTCGGCTATCGGGGCAAGCTCGCCCTGGTCGCGGCGTACGAGGGCAAGGCGATCGCCGTGGAGTCCGATCCCGAAGTGAGCAGCGACTCGCTGCGGGAGTCGTTGCGCCTGCGCCCGGACGTGTTGCGCCGCCTCGGCTGGCACTACCTCCGGGTACACAGCTTCGACCTCTTCAGCGACCCCGACGGGGTGACGCGAAAGATTCTGACGATGCTCGGTGTTCCGTCGCGGGGCGCCGACGCCGGGAGCAGTCACGAATCGGATGCCGCCAGCGACGTCGCGGACGTCCCTGAGCACGGCCAGCAGGAGCGCGTACACTGATCGACGTGTCGAACCAGTCTGGACCCGAAGCCCCTGAATCGCCCCAACCGGGCGATGTCAGGACACCGGATGCAGAGCGAGTACGCCGTGTTCCCGGTTCACGCCGGGCGGTGCTTCCGCCGATGCCAGGAACGGACCCGACGCCGCAGGCCACCCGGGAGGCCGTTCTCGCCGCCGAAGACAGCGACCGATCCTGGGGTGGGCCGTCTGCAGCGCGGCCGCCCGCGGCCGGTCCGAACGACGCACAGCTGCTCCAGGACGTCCCGCCGCACTGGGGTTAACCGCGCACTGGGGTTGACCCCGCACCAGGGCTGACCGGACGTTCACCGATCGGTGGTTCGGGACCGACGGATCCGTGATCCGGTGGTCGGACGCGTGGTGGTGAGCAGCCGCCGCGACCGCTACTCCTTGAGGTTGCTCCTGGCCAGCAGGTCGCGAATCTCGGTGAGGACGTCGATCTCTGTGACCGGGGCCTTCTCTTCGACGATGCCGGCCTTGCGCTTGGCCTCGGCGCGTTCCTTCATGGTGTTGATCGGCAGCACGAAGACGAAGTACACCACGGCCGCGATGATCAGGAAGCTGATAATTGCGCCGATAACCGCGCCGAATTGCAGCTTCGCATCGCCAACCGAGACGATGAGCGCGTTGTCGAGGCTGTCGGCCTGGAACAGAGCCCCGATCAGCGGGTTGAAGATGCGCTCGACGATCGAGTTGACGACAGCGGTGAACGCGGCTCCGATGACGACGGCGACGGCAAGGTCGATGACATTGCCCCGCATGATGAAGTCTTTGAATCCCTTGAGCAATTTATCCCCCATGTTCACGAAGCGGTGGCGGCGCTACCGGCGTTCGACGATCCGGCGGAACCGCTGGCAGGCGACGACGATACCTTTTCCTTCGTGGCACCGGCAGAGTCCTTCGAGCCAGCACCGTCCTTTTTTCCGCTGGACGAGCTCGACCCGGACGACTCCCTGGACCCCGAAGCGCGGGAATCGTTGCGATAGAACCCTGAACCGGTGAACGATACCCCGACCGCGCTGTACAGCTTGCGCAGCCTGCCAGCGCATTCCGGGCACTCAGTGAGCGAATCGTCGGTGAATGACTGCTGGATGTCAAAGGCGGTGTCACAGACAGTGCACTTGTATGAATATGTGGGCATTCGGGTTTCCTGAAATGGTCGCGGCGGTGGCGCCGATGGCGCCAATGGGGTCGGGTGTGAGGTTAAAAGTCGAGAATGCGTGACGGCGTGACGACCCCGTCGACCCGTTCGTCGTGCTTCTCGAATGGCACGTCGGCCCGCACCTCACTGTCGAAGACGATCGCGTAGACGGGTGGGCATTTCTCCATCGAGCCGAGGGTCTTGTCGAAGTATCCGCGGCCCCATCCCATTCGCATCCCGTCAGGGCTCACAGCCGCAGCGGGCACAAGGATCAAGTCGACCTCATTGATCGCAATGGGGCCGAGGAGTTCACCGACAGGCTCGGGCATTCCATAAAGACCCTCAACCTCTGAACCGGTTTCACCGACGGTCCAGTCCAGCAGGCCGTCTTCGCGGCTGATGGGGAACAGGACGCGGATGCCGTTGGCGAGTGCCCAGTTCACGAAGGGACGGGTGTTCGGCTCATTCGGCGCCGACAGGTAGCAGGCGATGCTCGTCGCGCCCCGGCGTGTGGCCAGCGCAATGAGGTTGTCGGTGAATCCGGTGGACGCGTTCTCGCGCTCTGACGTCGTCAGGTTCTGTCGCCGCTCCCGCAGCTCGGCACGGAGGGCACGTTTCTGATGGTCCACCTGGGTTGGCATAGCCCCATTCTAGGCGGCGCGCCTGAACGCGGGCATCCGTGGTGCACAGCTTCTTCGGGTGCCGCTGCCGCGCCCCGCGGTACCGGATCCACACGCAGATGGCAGCATCCCGCTACTGTTGGTAGATGCCTCAGCCAGTACGCAAAGTTGTTATTCCCGCAGCGGGACTCGGTACCCGGTTCCTGCCGGCAACGAAAGCGCTCCCGAAAGAGATGCTTCCCGTCGTCGATAAGCCAGCGATCCAGTATGTCGTCGAGGAGGCCGTCAGTGCCGGGCTCAATGATGTCCTGATGATCATCGGCCGCAACAAGAACGCGCTCGCGAACCACTTCGACCGGGTCACCGAACTCGAACTGGCGCTTGAGGAGAAGGGCGACGAGAAGCGGCTGAATCGGGTCGTGGAGTCGAGCGAGCTGGCTGATATCCACTTCCTGCGCCAGGGTGACCCGAAGGGTCTTGGCCACGCGGTGCTTCGCGCGCGCAGGCACGTCGGTGACGAACCGTTCGCGGTTCTGCTCGGCGATGACCTGATCGATGCCCGCGACCCGTTGCTCACGACGATGATCGAGGAGCAGGAAAGCCGTCAGGCGACGATCATCGCCCTGATGGAGGTCGACCCGGCAACGATCCAGATGTATGGGTGCGCCGCGGTCGAGGCGACGGACAATCCTGACGTGGTGAAGATCACCGGCCTGGTCGAGAAACCGGCGCCGGAAGACGCACCGTCGAACCTCGCGATCATCGGCCGGTATGTCCTGCGCCCGGAGATCTTCGACGTTCTCGAGACCACGGCACCTGGCAAGGGTGGCGAGATCCAGCTGACGGATGCCATGCAGGTCCTCGCGGCGGACGACTCGATCGCCGGCGGTGTTTACGGCGTCATCTTCCGTGGCCGACGCTACGACACCGGAGACCGCCTCGATTACATCAAGGCCATCATCCAGCTCGCCTCAGACCGCGACGACCTCGGGGCCGACCTCAAGCCCTGGATCAAGGAATTCGCCAGCAAACTCGACTAGTTCGACGTTTTTTATCGAAGGAGACCCGGGTTGGCTCTTCCCGTCCCCGTTCTGACCGAGGGCCCCATCACCGTGCGCTTGGTCCGGTTGCGCGACGCACGGGCGATGGAGCGTGAACTCCTCAGCAACCGATCCTGGCTGCGTCAGTGGGAGGCGACGAGCCCGTACGCGCCGCGGTCCTTTGACATGCGCGCGAGCATCCGTTCGCTGCTCTCCAGCGCCAGGGCGGGCACGGGCCTGCCTCTCGTGATGGAGTACGACGGCGAACTCGCCGGCCAGCTCAACGTGTCGGGAATCACCTACGGTTCGCTGTCGTCCGCGACGCTGGGCTACTGGGTGTCCGAAAGGTTCGCCGGCAAGAGCGTCACCCCGACATCGGTTGCTCTTGCCACCGACCACTGTTTCTCGCAGCTGGGTCTGCACCGGGTGGAGATCTGCATTCGCCCAGAGAATGCGCCGAGCCTGAGGGTCGTCGAGAAGCTGGGTTTCCGGTACGAGGGACTCCGGAGACGGTACATCCACATCAACGGGGACTGGCGCGACCACTTTTGCTTCGGTCTCGTCCGTGAGGAAGTGCCGGGAGGTGTGCTCCGCCGGTGGAAGGACGGGCAGGTCCCTCAGGATGCAGCGACGGTTCCTGAGTCCGACAGGCTCGCCGCCCAGACGCCGATCGTGCCCCCGGCTGCCCTCTTTTAAACCTTCAACCTCAACTTCGGGGTGACACACCCTCGCCAATGCGGCGTGTCCTGCCAGTTGCCTCGTACCTTGGAGCCATGGCTGGCAGTGGACTCTTGAGTGGCGGGATCGTTTTCGCGATCGCCGCCGCGCTGTGGATCGTCTACCTGATGCCGACCTGGCTCAGGAGGAACGAGTTCCTTGCCACCGAGCGCAACGCGATCCGCCTGCAGCAAACACTGCGGATTCTTGCCGAAGCAGCGGAAACACCCGACGAAGTCCGGGTGGAGACGACGGCGCGGAGCGTTGCCGAGCAGCAGAAGATTCTCAAGAAGTACGAGGCCGAGGCGCTCGAACGGGCGAGGCTCGAAGCCCTCGCTGTTGTCGAGGCGCAGCGCGAGGCCGAGAGGGCCAGGCAGACAGAGGAAGTCCGGCGAGCTACTGCTCTGGCCGCGGCTCGGGTCAGGGTCAGGAGAGCACGGCGGCGCGCGCGACTCGCGGCGACGGTTGTGCTCGCGGCATCGCTCGCCGCTGTCGGTGTCGGTGGATCGTTGCTGGCAACCGGCGGATCAGCGCTGGTTCTCGCCGCCGGAGTGACGGCATCCGTCAGCAGTATCGCCGTCCTCGTTCGCATGGCTCGCGTCTCCGGTCGGACCCGGGTGATCGCGCCCGTGGCTCAAGCGGCCCCCGTCGCCCAGGCCTTCGAGCCGGTGACCTTTGAAGAGACAGTTTTGGCGCCGAGCACCTGGACGCCGACG
This sequence comes from Mycetocola zhujimingii, assembly GCF_003065425.1. Classification (NCBI taxonomy): domain Bacteria; kingdom Bacillati; phylum Actinomycetota; class Actinomycetes; order Micrococcales; family Microbacteriaceae; genus Mycetocola; species Mycetocola zhujimingii. The sequence goes on along the minus strand of NZ_CP026949.1, from coordinate 2,227,940 downwards.
CCGCTTCCCCGTCCCCTGCACCTGTCGCAGGGATCGAGCGCGGCCGGCACCATTGCCCAGGCTGACGCCCATGCAGCGTTGCGCCGTGCCGCTCTCGCGCAGGTCATGGCGGAGCGTGCCGTCGAGCTCGCTCCGACGGTCACGCCGCTGGTCCCCGTCGCCACGGCTCCTGACGCGCCAGCGGTCGAACCAGCAAGCCGGTTTGCGGGAATGGGCGTCGTGACCGAGTCCGAGATCGCCCCGACCAGCCTGACGGCACTGCTCGAGGGCCGTCGAGCCGCAAGCTGATGGATTCATCGCCCTCCCCGGCGTGATAATCTTTTCGTATCAGGGCCTATGGCGCAGTTGGTAGCGCGCCTCGTTCGCATCGAGGAGGTCAGGAGTTCGAATCTCCTTAGGTCCACACCATCCCTGTTCCACGTACGAACCCCCCAGCGAGAATTCGCCCCGAGGTCCAAGACATGTTCGACAGCATCCCCGGCGGTCAGTGGATCTTCGGCATCTTCGCGATCGTAGCCATCATCGTGGTGCTCGCGCTGTTCGGTAAGCGTCTCGGCGGTGCTTTCTCCACGAAAGAAGCCGACAGGTTCGAGACCACCGAGATTCCGCCCGATGACCCCGAGACCCGTGAGTTCATCGTGCGTGACGATCAGACCGGCTCCAGACTTCAGTTCGTGTCGCTTCACACCCGCGGTCGCGTGGTCGAAATTGTGGTTCCGGCCAAACACCGCCGAACCGGCGTTGAGGTCGACCTGTTCGAAGCCGCGTTGCCGTCGGCGCCGAACGTGACGACGTGGACCTGGCCCCCGACCACCCCCGACGGGTACGCTGCGCTCCTGATCATCGCCCGCAGGATGCCGGACGTCACCTTTCTTGACGCTCACGGCTCTCGCGTTCTCTGACGACCCGCAGACACTTTCGGCCCGAGTGGCCGCGGCACGACGTCGATCGAGCTGCTGGGTCAGCGCGACAGGATCCACGCCAGCAGGTAGGTTCGGCTGTTGCCGTCGTCGATGCGTGACTCGGGCAGCGCGGGTACAGCGTCGCGCGCCGCTGCGGCGGCATCCGCTCCGGCGAGTGCCGAGTACATGAGCAGGTAGTCGCCGAAGAGAACATCGAATCCGGCGGGAGCAGCCTCAGCGACATTCGCCTGTATCCGATCGGAGTCTCCGGCAAGGTAGCCGGAAACCGGGCTCATCGGCAGGACAAGAATCCCCAGCATCGCACTCGGCTCCGCGCTGAACCACGTGGCGTAGTCGCGTTTGCCTCCCCACACGAGAGAGGTGACGGTGTGGTCGAAGCCGGAGTACACGGGGGAGTCCAGCGGGAAGTCGGTCCAGTATTCCCGTGCGGATGCCGCCTCGGCGGACAGCATCCACGTCGCTTCGGTGAGCAACGCGGGCTGGTCGCTCACCTCGGCCCACAGCGCCAGTCCGTTCCAGGCCGTCACTGCTTCTGAGCTCGATTCCTGGTTGTTTCCGTCACGGAACGGGGCGGTGCCGCTCGCCCAGGAGTGCCCGGCGTACGCGTCGAACACCCGGCGCTCCGGAAAGTACTCGCTTGACCCGCTGGTGGCGAGGTCTGCGGCCACGAGGTTCATCACCGGCGCCCATTTCTCGGTCACCTCGTCGCGGCCGGCCGCGACGACGGCGGCCGCGTACAACAGGTAGCCGTAGTGGAAGTGGTGGTCATTGAACTCGTCGGAGCCGAAGGAGGGCTGGAGGCCGACAAGACCGCGCGCGTCACGATCGTAGACGAAGCACCGGGCATCTCGGGTTTCGCAGCCGTCCGGCTCCATCCACGAGTTGATTTCACGGATGAGGCGGTCCTCGAGACTCGCAGCGACGTCGTCCGCTCCAAGCTCGCGGGCAATGCTGAGGAGGTTCGCTGACCGGTAGAGCGCTTTGCCGCCGAAGTAGGTGTCCGCGGGAAATGCCGGTGTGCTGAGCGCATCGGCCTCGAGCTGCCTGAGCAGTCGCTCGCGGTCCTCGGATTCCAGCGAGTCGAGGGCGAGAGTGCCCGACGGCTCCAGGCGGGGAACCGTCCAGCTGAGTGTTTCCGCCCGGCACAGCTGCAGCTCGCCGTAGATGCTCTCGTAGGTGCCGTGCGTGCAATCGGCGTCCGTCGACGACTGGTGCGGCATCACGGCCACCAGTGTCGGTCCTGCTGCTTCCAGGTTGTAGGTCAGGGCCGTGCTCGCGGTGCCGTCGGCAAGGGCATAGCTGACGCTTGTCCCGGTGAGGCGGTTACCCGCCGCAGTGGCGAGCTCGTCGCGGTTGCCGCCCTGAGGGACAGCGAACCATGTCGCGCTCTCGCCCCCGCTGAGGGTGACGGACCCGCTGTCGGTCGCCAGTGGGGCATCTGACACGAGTCCGTACTCGACACTATCGACTGTTGCGAAGGCCACTGAATCCTCGACCGGGCTGAACGCGGAGCCGAACCGCACTGTGGTGTCACGCGATGCACTGAAGGTGACAAATGGTGAACCCCGCGCGATCACCGTACGGCCGATCTCCGCGCCCCCGGAGAGCTGGGCCACCGTGACGGTTGCCGTGTCGTAAGCGATGACTTCGTGCTCCTGGGCACCCACATCGACCGACACCGCAGCCGAGAACCCTCCCATGATCGCCGCCGGCGACGTGGAGATCGTGGGAAGCCCAAAGTCCATGCCATCGTCGGTCAGCTGGAACGAGAGCGGGAGTGGGAAAACCGGCATCGACGGTTCGCCAAAGACGAGGCCGGAGAACCACCGGTTGGTTGGCGGGATGAGGCCGGACGCCAGCCGGGATGCCGGGAGCGGCTTGACGGTTCGCTGAGGAACGGCGTCGACGGACGCGGCGATTTCGTCCGTCGCGTAGATGGGTGTCGTTGCCGACGTCAGGGCCGGCTCGTTCGCGGCCCTTTCTGCCCAGGCGCAGCCACCGAGCGACACCACGATCGCGCCGATCAGCGTCGCGCCCAGAAGTCGTGACAGTCGTTCGCGCACGTCACACCCCGATCTTCCGGAAGAAATCGAAGAGCCCGTCGCTCACGCCGGCGAGAACGCCGTCGTTGCGCAATTGCAGGGTCGCCGTGACGGGAGTGCCTCGCGCCATGAGGCCGTTATGCCCGCCATCGGAAAGCTCGTCGCTGTGAACGAGGACCACCGTTTGGGCGATTCCCTCACTCGTCGACACCTGAACCGACGTCACGGTTCCGGCTATCCGCTGGTCGTCAGGAAGCAGCAGCGTGACCTCCGCGCCGTTCTCGATGCGGCCGTAGTCGCGGCTTGTGAGTTCATACTCAGCGGTGACGAAGAGCGAACCGGCGCGGTCGACCGTAGCGAGTACCTGTCCCGCCTGGACGAACGATCCCCGCTCGGTCGTCACGTCGCGCACCGTTCCGGCCACGGCGGCCGTGAGGGTGATGGTGCCATCTGCGGTCACCGCGTATGCGATGGTTTCCGGCTTCAGAAGGCCGTCGGCGAGATCCGCCTGGAGGCTCGTGCTGAGGACAACGAAGAGCGGGTCGCCCTGGGCCACCAGGTCTCCCTCGTCCACGAGGCGTTCCACGACGGTTCCGCCGTAGTCGATGCCGATCGGGAATCGCTCGGCCTCGATCGAGGCGCTGTCGCTCGCCACCTGTGATTGTCGCTGGGTGAAAACGAGCGTGAGAACGGCGACGATCCCGAGAACAACCACCAGCCCTGAGATGAGCCGCAGCCGGCTCCGCCAGGTCACGACGCCACCGTCACTGCCGTAACGGATGCCGCGGGCTCTGCGGAAAGCGCCCGGGTGCGGGCAGGCTTCGAGACCGTTGCATGTTCCCGGAGAGCTGTTACGACGAATCCGCCGAGGATGAGCGTATTCGTGACATTCCAGGCCGTCGCTAGGGTCAACATGGCGTTGTCGGTGTCACGCCAGACAGCGACCATCGAGGTGAGCAGGAGGAAGGTGAAAAACAGCACCTGGGGCACGATCACGTTGAACGGTGAACTCTGGTGATCCCGATTGCCCGTTGCAGTCCACCGCTGCTCCCTCCCCACGAGGACGTTGAACAGGGCGGTGGTATAGATCGGAAAGGATGCCGTGGCGAGCATCAGCGTCTCCCAGCGAAATGAGCCCATCGTGTAGAACGCCAGGACGATCTGTAAAACGTAGAAGCCGGCGTAATACAGGACCCAGGTACCGACCGTCGTGGACATATGCACAGGGCGAAGGTCGAAGTAGATTTCCAGCGGAGGCACCAGCAACAGCAGCAGCGGTGAAATCCCGGTGAGGTAGAAAGAGCCGGTGACGAGGTATTGCAGTCTCTGGTCCAGGGTCAGCCTGCTCCGTCGGCTGAACAGTTTGTGTCGAAGAAGGATCTCGAATCCGCCCGTCGCCCATCGCAGTTGCTGCTTCGTATAGGCCTCGATGGTGTCCGGCGCATCACCGACGGCGAGGACGAGGGGGATGTAGACGGTTCGCCACTCCCGCTCGTGAAGCATGAGGGAGGTCCAGACGTCTTCCGACTTCGAGTCGGTGTACAGGCCCCCGATGTCGGCGACGGCCGCGCGGCGGAAGATGACGTTGGTGCCGACGCAGAACGCCGCATTGAACCTGTTGCGTCCCGGCTGGATGAAGCGATAGAAGACCGACTGCATGTATCCGGCGCCGCGCGAGATGACGTTGTGCAGGTTGCCGTAGCTCTGCGGCGTCTGGACGAAAGCCACCTTCTCATCAGCGAAGAAGGGCACGGTTTCGACGAGGAAATTCTCGTTCGGGACAAAGTCAGCATCGAGGATCATGAAGAAGTCGCCCTTGGTCAGCGAGAGGGCGTGGTTGACGTTGCCCGCCTTCGCGCCGCCGGAGCTGAGTCGGCGCACGTATCGTGCCCCGAGTTCGGCAGCCAGTGATTTCACCTCGTCCGACCTGCCATCGTCGAGAACCCAGGTGAGGTGTGCTCCGGTCATGGCGATTGCGGCGTTCACCGTGCGTCGGATCGTGTTGAGGTCTTCTCCGTATGTCGTGATGAACACGTCCACGGATACAGGTGTGTCCGACAGGTACATCACCCAGTGCTCCGGCGATCCGCCGAAACCGTCCCGCCTGATGTCCCGCGGCCGGAAGAGGGAGCCGTGCGCCTGGTGGAAGGCGAAGTCCCGGGGATCGTGCGCCGCCGACAGGATGGTCCACATGGAGAAGAGTGCCTGCATGATCAGTATTGATTCGGCAGTGACGACCATCAGGTACGGCAGCCAGTCGCCACGGCTTGCCGGATTCAGGAGGAAACCCGCGTACGCAAGGATGCCGATCGTCGCGATGAGAACCAGCAGAACCAGGGAGGGGGACTGCGGCTTGGTGCTCTCGGTCGACCGTGGCGGCAGCACGGGTTCGGTGACCAGTGTCCTCGACGGACGGGAACGATGCTCGAGTGTTGTCATGGCGAACTCTTTTCGGGAGAAGAGCAAAGGAGTTCGAGCAACACCCTCGGCACCCGGCGGTGACCGATCTGATACTCCGAACCCGCGGTGCAACCGTACGACCGCGAGGTAAACGCGAGAGATCCTCAGGATTTCCGTCGTGTAAACACTGTCTGAGAGGAGCCAGCCCCCGCGCTCGGTTCGCCTCCTTATGGCTCTGAATCGAGCGAACCATCCGCTTCCGCGTACGCGTGGGCGATGAGTTCCCGCAGCACATAGAGGTCGATGTCGTCGAGTCGTTTGATGTAGACACAGCCCTTGCCGAGGGTGAACTTTCCCAGCGATGCCAGAAGCTGGTTGCTCTGCGCGTGACCCTGGAGTCCGTACAGGGTGAGTGCGTTCTTCCGCGGGGCGAACCCGACCTTCATCGTGTCACCCTCGCGCCCGGTGGCGTAGCGGTAGTGAAACGAGCCGAAACCGACGATCGACGGGCCCCAGAGCTGTGGTTGCTCACCCGTTGCATCCGCCATCAGGTGGATGAGGCGTGCGGCGTCTGCGCGTTTGCGCTCATCCTCGATCGTCTCGATGAGCGCCTGGGGATCTCGGTCACGTGGCGCGGTCTTCAGGGCTGTCACGGTCACATGGTGGCACCGTCGTTGGCCACGGTCAACGGCCTTTGGGCTCCTCCCGCCTGAGCGCGGTCCGGGGCAAAAAGGGCACGACGGGGTGTTGCTCGGGCGGAAAGGGCTCGACTGTGTCGGGTTGCACAACCGTTTGTGGCCGAGCAGCGCGGCAGTCGTGCGGCCGGTACCACGGCGGCCGGCGGCGGGTCAGCCGCCGAAGACGAGTGTGGCGACCGTGAAGATCGCGAGCCCGGCCAGGGCGCCTACCACTGTGCCGTTGATGCGGATGAACTGGAGGTCCCTGCCGACCTGGAGCTCGACTTTCTCGCTCATTTCACGGGGGTCCCAGCGCTCGACGGTGTCGGTGATCACGCTGGCGATCTCGTGACGGTAGGTGTTGACGAGGTACACCGCTGCATCCGTCACCCAGAGATCGAGCTTGGTGCTCAGGCGCGAATCGGTGGAGATGCGGCTGCCGAGGTCGTTGACCGTGCGAGCCAGCTGCACGCGCAATCCGCTCGCCGGGTCGTCAAGGGACTCGATGAGGGCCGACTTCGTGGTGTTCCAGGTCGCTGAGGCGAGCTCGCGAACCCGTGGGCTGTCGAAGAGTTCGGATTTCGCGTGCTCAAACCTGGCGATCATGAGCGGGTCATTCTGCAGGTTGTCCGTGAGCGTCAGGAGGTAGTTGTCGACGGCGCGGCGGGCCGGATCAAATTCGTCGTCCTTCATCCGGCGGACGAACCCGAGAGCTTCGCGATACAGACGATCGTCGACGACGCGGTCGAGGAATGACGGAACCCACGATGGCAGCCGTGAAGACACGAGCCTCGCGAACGCTTCTGGGTTGTTCTCCAGCCACTCCTCGATTCCGTCGAGGACGAGGCCGACGGCGGCATGGTGCCCGCCAGCGGCAACGACGCCCTCGCCCCACGCGCCGAGCGACTCACTCCACGGCTGTTCGATGAGGTGCGTACGTGCAAGCTTCTCCAGTACGTCGCGCACGTCGTCGTCGTCGAGCAACGAGAGCATCCCCTTGGCCCCGACGGAAATTTCGTCTGCCAGCCTCGTGGCGTTCTCCGGGCGTGCGAGCCAGTCGCCGAGTTTCTGGCCGATGTGCGTCGACTCCAGCTTGTGGCGAACGACGGGTTCTGAGAGGAAGTTCGACTCGACGAAGTCGCCCAGGCTTGCCCCGATCTCGTCTTTGCGGCGGGGGATGATCGCCGTGTGCGGGATAGGCAATCCAAGGGGATGCCGGAACAGCGCCGTCACGGCAAACCAGTCGGCGAGAGCACCGACCATGCCGCCCTCGCTTGCAGCGCGGACCCAGCCGAGCCAGGGGATCTCATCCTGCAACGCGAAAGAGATACAGAAAATCACGGCCATCAGGATGAGCAGACCGGTCGCGGTGCGCTTCATCGATACGAGGCCCCTGCGTCGTTCGAGGTCCTGCGGGGTGAGGAGGGGGATCGTCATTCCGCAATCGTACGTCGGGTGGCCAGCCTGTCGTCAGGCGGTTGCGCCCCGGCTGAAATTGCCTGACGGATCCGCCACCGCACCGCTGCACCTGTCGGATCCGGACACATGGTCCCCGCTTGGGGGGCTTGTACTCTCGGGTGACAGAGCCAAGCTTGGTTACACACAAAGCGGACTGCCCCGCCGCTCGTGGCCCCGACCCTCGCGAGGACTGCTGCCCCCAGTTGTTCGCCGTTGCAGGAGTTAGCCCAATGATCCTCGAAGAACGTGTTGCAGTCCCAGTGAGCCGACCCCCGATCAGGCTCATGGTTGTCATCGGAAGCGTGCGGCCCGGCCGCTTAGGGCTGGCCGTTGCGCTCTGGGTCCATGAGTCCGTGGCGAAGTTCGGCGGCTTTGACGTCGACTTTGTCGACCTCGCCGAACTCGATCTTCCCTTCATGAACGAGCCGAAGCACCCGAAGCACCGGGAGTACCGCCACAAGCACACGATCGCGTGGGGAGAGCGCGTCGATGCTGCGGACGCATTCCTCTTCGTGGCCCCCGAGTACAACCACAGTTACTCGCCGGCGCTCAAGAACGCACTCGATTATCTGCACCACGAGTGGCAGGGCAAGCCGGTCGGGCTGGTCAGCTACGGCGACCTGGCCGGAGGCACGCGCGGTGTGACAGCGCTTCGACCTGTGCTTTCCGCGCTCGCCATGGTCGGTACCGAGTCGAATGTCGAGATCCCCTACGTTGCCCGGCAGATCGACGACGGGTTCTTTGAGCCGACGGACAGGCAGGCCGACAAACTCACGCTCATGCTCGACGAGCTGGGTCGGCTTTCACCGGCACTCCGCAGCGTGAGAGGTGCAACCCTCCTCACCGCCTGACTGTCGCCGCGGCTCAGGAGGTCTGGATCAGGATGGGCTCGGTATCCGGGATCGGGCTCGCATCCCGGCCGCGGAGGTCGGGGTGCCAGCGTTTGCCGAGAAGCGGCACCATGAAGCCGAGGAACGCGAGGGCGGTCGCAGCCCAGAAGGCACCGATCGCTCCGTTTGAGTCGATGAGAATGCCGGCGACGGCGGAGCCGAGTGCCGCTCCGATGAGCTGCCCTGTTCCCATCCAGCCGTATGCTTCGGCGGTGTCGCTGAACTTGACGCTTGACGACACCATGGCGAAGAGCACGGTGAGCGCAGGGGCGATGCCGATGCCAGCCACGAACAGCACGATCGACAGTGCGACGATGCCGTCGAACAGCGTGGACAGGGCGATGCCGGCGAAGACGATGAACATCCGCCGCGCGAGAGCCCATGGCCCAATGGCGATGTGCCCCAGCGCCAGCCCGCCGGTGAGGCTGCCGAGGGAAAGGATGCCGAGCACGATTCCGGCTTCAAGGCCGTCGTGTCCGAACACGGCGACGACGCCGACTTCGAGCGCGGAGCAGGCGCCGATGAGGAGGAATCCGACCACGGTCGCCAGGAGGACGGGAGGCCGTTTGAGGACCTGGCCGATCTTTCGCTTGCTGCGGGGGATTCGAACTCGCCCGACTTCCGGGGAGGCGATGAACCAGGTCCCGCCAACCGCGAGGATGCCAACGGCGGTGAGGATGCCCCACTCGGTGCCGGCCTGGGTCGAAATGAATGTCGTGATGACCGGGCCGAGGACCCAAATGATCTCCTGCGCGCTCGCGTCGAGCGAAAACAGCGGCGTGAGCTGCTTGGAGTTGACCATCTTGGGGTAGATGGTGCGAACCGCCGGCTGGACGGGAGGCGTTGACAGTCCGGCCAGGAAGGAGAGGGCCATGTACCACGGGACGCTCATCTCGATGAGCGCGACCGCCGTCACTGTCACTCCGCACACGATGACGGTCAGCACGAGGACGGGGCGCATTCCCCATGTGCCCATCCATCTGCTCGTCAGCGGGCCGGCGAGGGCCTGGCCGACGCTCGACGCCGCGAGGACGATGCCAGCGGCGGCGTACGAACCGGTGACCTGCTCGACGTGCAGGAGGAACGCGAGCGACAGCATCCCGAACGGGAATCGGGCGACCAGCTGGGCGAGGATGATTCGAGCGACGCCCGTTGTTTTCAAAAGGCTGGAATATGCGCTCATGTGTCAAGTCTATTGACAGCGAAGCCCGTCTCCTGCTGCCCACCATCGGTGACGAGGGCCGGAGTTCGCGACACGCCGATGGCCCGAATTGGGGACAGATTAAATGTCGGTGGCTGCCCGTAGCGTTGCAACTGTGGAGAACGGTGCGTTCAGGGTCCGACGCTCGCAGAATTACGGCATTCCTGACCGTTGGCGGGTGTGGAGAGAGCGGTGGATAAATGGTGGATAACGGAAGAAAACGGTGGAATCGCTTGTTGATAACTACAGGCGTGTAACTACTAGCTCTAGGGGTGCTCCCCAAAGCGACCAACTATATGTAGTATTGGACCACCGGCAGGCACTGCCGAAAAGATCAGGATTTTTTCCAGAAAGGGGCCAGAGTCAGATGACAATTACGGTCTACACAAAGCCTTCATGCGTGCAGTGCACTGCGACCTACCGCGCCCTCGACAACAAGGGCATCGAGTACAACATTCTCGACCTTTCTGAAGACGAGAATGCGCTCGAGGCTGTCAAGGCGCTCGGCTACCTTCAGGCGCCTGTCGTCATCACCGACGAAGACCACTGGTCCGGATTCCGCCCCGACAAGATCAACGAGCTGGCATCACGCCTGTCCTGATCCCGTCACACCACGATTTCGACCTGGCGGGGCAGAAGATGGCCAAGCTGGTGTATTTCTCCAGCGTCTCCGGTAACACCCAGCGATTCATTTCGAAGCTCGGTGTCCCCGCCAAACGGATCCCGCTGCACGCGAAAGATCCGCACCTCGCCGTGAGCTCTCCGTACATTCTCGTCACCCCGACCTATGGCGGGGGCGACGGCAATGGAGCGGTGCCCAAGCAGGTGATCAGGTTTCTCAATGATGAGAACAACCGCGGCCTGCTTCGGGGGGTCATTGCGGCTGGCAATACCAACTTCGGTGCCGCCTACGGGCTTGCGGGGGATGTCATCTCCGCCAAGTGCAAGGTGCCGCACCTTTATCGATTTGAAGTATTCGGAACACCGGATGACGTGCGCGTCGTCCACGATGGATTGGAATCATTTTGGCTGGAACAGTAGTAACAGAGGTGCCGATGGACACCGGCATGGATTACCACTCGCTCAACGCGATGCTCAACCTGTACGGCCCGAACGGCGAGATCCAGTTCGACAAGGACCGTGAGGCGGCGCGGGAGTTCTTCCTGCAGCACGTCAACCAGAACACCGTGTTCTTCCACTCGCTGCGCGAGCGCCTCGACTACCTCGTCGAGAAGGAGTACTACGAGGCTGCCGTCATCGACGCGTACTCGTTCGACTTCGTCCAGAGCCTCAACGACCTCGCGTACTCGAAGAAGTTCCGCTTCCAGACCTTCCTCGGTGCGTTCAAGTACTACACGTCGTACACGCTGAAGACGTTCGACGGCAAGCGGTACCTCGAGCGTTTCGAAGACCGTGTCGTCATGACGGCTCTCGGACTCGCTCAGGGCGACGAGAAGCTCGCCGTTGCGCTGGTCGAAGAGATCATCGCCGGCCGGTTCCAGCCCGCGACGCCCACCTTCCTCAACTCGGGCAAGGCCCAGCGCGGCGAACTCGTGTCCTGCTTCCTGCTTCGCATCGAAGACAACATGGAATCGATCTCCCGCGGCATCAACTCGTCGCTGCAGCTCTCCAAGCGTGGCGGCGGCGTTGCCCTCCTCCTCTCGAACATTCGTGAAGCCGGAGCGCCGATCAAGCAGATCGAGAACCAGTCGAGCGGAATCATCCCCGTGATGAAGCTCCTCGAAGACTCCTTCAGCTACGCCAACCAGCTCGGTGCCCGCCAGGGTGCGGGCGCCGTCTACCTGCAGGCGCACCACCCGGACATCATGCGGTTCCTCGACACCAAGCGTGAGAACGCCGACGAGAAGATCCGCATCAAGACGCTGTCCCTCGGTGTCGTTGTTCCCGACATCACCTTCGATCTCGCCAAGAAGGGCGAGGACATGTACCTGTTCTCGCCGTACGACGTCGAGAAGGTGTATGGAGTGCCGTTCGCCGACATCTCGATCACCGAGAAGTACTACGAGATGGTCGACGACGCGCGGATCAAGAAGACCAAGATCAAGGCGCGTGACTTCTTCCAGACCCTCGCCGAGATCCAGTTCGAGTCCGGTTACCCGTACATCATGTTTGAAGACACGGTGAACAAGGCGAACCCGATCAAGGGTCGCATCAACATGTCGAACCTGTGCTCGGAGATCCTCCAGGTCAACACACCGACCACGTACAACGCCGACCTGTCGTACGACGTGATCGGCAAAGACATCTCCTGCAACCTCGGTTCGATGAACATCGCACTGTCGATGGACTCGCCCGACTTCGGCAAGACCGTTGAGACCGCTATCCGCGGCCTCAGCTCCGTCTCGGACCAGAGCCACATCGAGTCGGTGCGTTCGATCGAAGACGGCAACGACAAGTCCCACGCGATCGGCCTCGGCCAGATGAACCTGCACGGGTACCTCGCTCGTGAGCGCATCTACTACGGCTCCGAAGAGGGCATCGACTTCACGAACATCTACTTCTACACGGTGCTCTACCACGCGCTGCGTGCATCCAACCGGATCGCGATCGAGCGTGGAATCGCATTCGACGGATTCGCTGACTCGACCTACGCCTCCGGTGAGTTCTTCAACAAGTACACCGACCAGGTGTGGGAGCCGGCAACGGCCCGCGTCGCCGACCTGTTTGCGAACTCGGCCGTAGCGATCCCGACGCAGGCCGACTGGGCCGCGCTGAAGGCATCCGTCATGGAATTCGGTATCTACAACCAGAACCTGCAGGCTGTCCCGCCGACCGGCTCGATCTCGTACATCAACAACTCAACGTCGTCGATCCACCCGATCGCGTCGAAGATCGAGATCCGCAAGGAAGGCAAGCTCGGCCGCGTCTACTACCCGGCGCCGTTCATGACGAACGACAACCTGGACTACTACCAGGATGCGTACGAGATCGGCGCGGAGAAGATCATCGACACCTACGCCGCTGCGACCCAGCACGTCGACCAGGGCCTGTCGCTCACGCTCTTCTTCAAGGACACCGCGACGACCCGCGACATCAACAAGGCGCAGATCTACGCATGGCGCAAGGGCATCAAGACGATCTACTACATCCGCCTGCGCCAGCTTGCGCTCGAGGGCACCGAGGTTGACGGCTGCGTCAGCTGCATGCTCTGATCTCGATCTTCGACTACTAAGGAACAACAATGATTGAGAAGCTCAAGCTGGTCGACCATGTCCAGGCGATCAACTGGAACAAGATCGAAGACGAGAAGGATGTCGAGGTCTGGAACCGGCTCGTCAACAACTTCTGGCTGCCGGAGAAGGTACCGCTGTCGAACGACATCCAGTCGTGGAACACGCTCACCCCTGAGGAGCAGCAGCTCACGATGCGCGTGTTCACGGGGCTCACGCTTCTTGACACCATTCAGGGCACCGTCGGCGCTGTTTCCTTGATTCCGGATGCCGTCACGCCGCACGAAGAAGCGGTGTACACCAATATCGCGTTCATGGAGTCGGTGCACGCCAAGAGCTACTCGTCGATCTTCTCGACGCTGTGCTCGACGAAGGAAATCGACGAAGCGTTCCGGTGGTCGGTCGAGAACGAGAACCTTCAGAAGAAGGCCGCGATCGTCATGGACTACTACACCGGTGACGACCCCCTGAAGCGCAAGGTCGCCTCGACGCTGCTCGAGTCGTTCCTGTTCTACTGGGGGTTCTACCTGCCGATGTACTGGTCATCGCGTGCAAAGCTCACCAACACGGCAGACCTGATCCGCCTCATCATCCGTGACGAGGCAGTGCACGGTTACTACATCGGCTACAAGTTCCAGAAGGGTCTCGAGAAGGAGACCGAGGAGCGCCGCCAGGAGATCAAGGACTACACGTTCAACCTCCTGTTCGAGCTCTACGACAACGAGGTGCAGTACACGCAGGACCTCTACGACGGAGTCGGCCTGACCGAAGACGTCAAGAAGTTCCTGCACTACAACGCCAACAAGGCCCTCATGAACCTCGGCTACGAGCCGATGTTCCCGAAGACCGTCACCGACGTGAACCCGGCGATCCTCTCGGCGCTCTCACCGAACGCCGACGAGAACCACGACTTCTTCTCGGGGTCGGGCTCGTCGTACGTCATCGGCAAGGCAGTTGTCACCGAAGACGAGGACTGGGACTTCTAGCGCCCCAGATGATGCCGGCCCGTAAGGGCAGCTCAAAGGCCCGGACCCGCAGGATTCTGCGGGTCCGGGCCTCTTTTGTGCCTGCTCTCGTTGGACAACCGGAATCCGATGCGTCGAGCCGTGGCGCGAGATCGCCGCCAGGCAGAGCGTCGAGCGCCCGTCCGCTATCGTTTGCCGTACTTCCGGTGGACCGCCTGCTTGCTCACGCCGAGCCCCTGGGCAATGGCCTCCCACGATAACCCGGCCTGGCGAGCGCTTCGGACCAGGCCTGCCTCTGTGCGAGCTACTTCCCGATGCAGCTCAGCGACGACTCGCAAGGCCTCGACTGGCCCCTTGCCGTCCATTGATCCAACAAGGGTCTTCATCCTCTCGGTCTCCATCCGTCAAGGGTAGTTGACGAGCGACGTCGCCGGTAGGCACTGCAATCTTCGGAGTCCGCGAATGCCGCTGGGGATACGCCCGATCATCATGCTGATCCGCCCGTGATCGCGGGTGGCGGGGGCGCCGTTCCGGGTGTTGTGAACTCCGTAAGCAGCCGAAACCCCTGTCTGTCCACGGAGCTGTGAGCCGCTGAGAGCACAACGACTCCGGTGCCGGCGTCTCGGTCGACCCCTATCCAGCTGCTAAACCCGCCGGTGCTGCCGTTGTGCCACGTGATGTCGCGGTCCTTGTACCTGAGCGTGATCCACCCCGCGCCAATACTGACGCGGGGCGTGAATTCCGCGACCGGGTCGAGTGCGGTGAGACCCCGAGTTGTCCCGTCGAGGACCGCGCGAAGAAAGTCCCGCATGGTGGTTATGCTGGCGCGGATGCCACCCGCGGGAGCGAGGGCTTCACCCACCCATGCGGGCACGGGGCGTCCGAATCGGCTGGATCCCCTCAGGTCCATGGGTCCCAGGTCGTCGGCGTTTGCTGGAGTGGAGAACCCAGCACCCATGACGTCGCGCAGAAGTCGTCCGTAGGTACCTCCGGCTGCGTTCGCCACAGCGTGCCCGAGCAACTGGAAACCGAGGTTCGAGTATCTGGTCCGAGGGGTGCCAAGGCGCACGTCGCGGGTCTGCTCGAGCAACTCCGTTAGCGAATCGCCGTAAGGGTTGTCTCCGCGGGTGAGAAATCTCATATTTCGGCGAAGGGGATGCATCCCTGGAGGCAAGCCAGGAAGGCCGGAGCGGTGAATGGCCAGGGAGCTGAGCGTTACGGAGCCGACTTCTCCGTGGCCATCGAGTGGCAGCAGATCACGCAGGACTGTCGACGGCGAAATAAGGCCTGACTCTGTCGCATCCCGGTACAGCATGCCCGTGAGCGCCTTGGAGATCGAGCCAATCTCGAAGGACGAGTAAAGGTCGGAGCCCACCGTCGCGATCATCTCGCGATGAGGGGCAACAACCGCCACGGCTGCCGCAGAGGAGCGAAATGCTCCATCCACAGCGTCCACAAGCTCGGCATCCCCCGTCCATTTCGTGGTCACGATTGATCTCCTCTCTCAATCTCCTGACCGCCTGCGATTGCCCACAAGATGCGATTCAAGGGGTCGGATACGTCAACACTCGCTGACGGCGTCTTCGGCCAACTCTAGGTGACGAGAACCGAAAGCGTCAATAATTGTTGACACAAATCTGCATGATCGGGGGCCCGCCAGGCGGCCAGGCATAGAGGCGATGGGCCTGGTGCCCGCCGTCTCTTTTCGCACTCGGACGCGTTTCTGGCGCTGAAAATGTGAATACCTGCTGAGATCACGGCAGAGGGGTGACGTTGCAGAAAAGTTGACATAGTCTCAGGACAGCTGGACACGTCAGTGCATGGTGGAGGAAGTTCCTCGTTCACGGGCGATCCCCGGGGCGCGACCCCGCGGGCGTGAGACTGACGACCTGCCCGGCAGGCGGGGTGTCGACGATGCGAGCGCAGCGCGGATGAGCAGGCGGGCCGGTCGCGTGATGAGCGCGGACCAGGACCAGGGAGCGAGAGCGTCGCTCCCTGAAGCGGAGCGCCACCGGTCCATCTTCAGGTCGCACTCACACCGGGCGGCCCACGCCCTGCCTCGGGCGCGCGAGCAGCAGGCGCGTCGGTTGCAGAACCGCGGCGACGCTCGGCACGCCAGGCCGGCGAGAGCGCACGGCGGCGGACTCCGAACGGCGTTCGCCGTGATGCTCGCCCTGCCCGGTCTCTTCTTGACCGCCGCTCTCCCGTACCAGGGGGCTTCGCCAGCCGCAGCGGGTGGAACCGACGGCCTGAACGACACCGGGCTGCAGTCCTTCACCGTTTCCGCCGGGACGCGGCCGGACATCGAGCGCGATCTCTACTCGGCCACGAGCATGGAGGAACTGACCGCGGCACGCGCGGCCGCAGCGGCTGTGCTTGCCGCGGCCGAAGCAGAAGCTGAGGCAGCGGAGGCTGAAGCGGCGGCACTCGCAGCGCTCGAGGCGCGGGATGAGTACAACGCGGACGCTGATTCGCCCGGCGCGAAGTCACGCCCGACCGACTCGGACACGTACTTCGACCTCGACGACAGCGAATTGACAGAGTTTCTCCTCGGCAGGTCGGGTACTTGGGTGCGACCCGTCGAGGCGCCGGTGTCTTCGCCGTATGGGCCCCGTCACATCATCTGCAACGCCGCTGGGTGTTCCAACTCCTTTCACGACGGTGTTGACTTCGGTGCGGGCTGCGGAACCCCGGTGGAGGCGGTTTCGGCCGGACGGGTGGTCTTTGTCGGCGACGCCGGCGCGTATGGGAACCGGGTTATCGTCGACCACGGCGGTGGCATCGAGTCGATCTACGGACACCTCAGTGGCGGGTCGTTCGCGGTGGAGGTGGGTGACCTCATCGAGGCTGGCACTGTTGTCGCGGAGGTGGGAGTGACCGGGGTCGTCTCCGGTTGCCACCTCGACCTCAAGATCCGGGTCGAGGGTGAATACGGTTCGCCCGTGGCTTATCTCGCTGCGCGCGGAGTGACTGTGTAATCACGGATCCGGGCGCCGCTCAGCCAGCGGGCAGCACCTCGAGCGTGGTCTCGGGAGCCTCAGGGCCCACGACGGTGTTTACGATGCGTGGCCCGTACCTGTCGTACTTGGCGTGGTAGGCGGCATCAACGTCAGGGGCGACAGACCGGTCGGCAGGCTCGAAGCGAACATCCTTCTCCAGTTCGCCGGCGCGGATCCGACCGGAACCGCTCGCCTTCGCCCGCACGTACCAGGGATTTGTGGCGCCATAGGCCGAACGGACGTAGACGCCGTCGCCGGCTCGAACCACCCAGATCGTCACGTACGGTCGGAGAGTGCCGTCAGCGCGCCTCGACGTGATCTGAAGTTCGTCAGCAGTCGCCAGCGTGGACAATTCGTCAGCGGTCCATGCAGTCATCGCTATCGCCCTTTCTCGACGGGATTCAACGCTACGCCTGACTCTCGCAAATGGGGAGGCACCGTGTGCCCGCGGCCCGGAGGCTCGCCCGGGCGGCGACGTTTCAACCGGTTTCTGCTGCGCGAGCGATTCCAGTGCCGAAGCGCCGGTGAAGTAGTCTCGATATGTCGTCCCGGTCGACGAAGCGAATTTAAGGAAATCACCATGCGCACTCAATCCCTTGTCGCACCCCTGGCACTCGCGGCATCCGTCGCGCTCGTGCTCACCGGTTGCGTGAATAACGAAGAAGCGCCGAGCGGTGAGTCGACCGCCGGCAGTTCCGTCACCGCCGATGAAGCGCTCGTCGCTCTCGTGCCCGAGGATATTGCCTCCGCGGGAGTCCTGACCATCGGCGTTGACGCCAGCTACGCGCCCAACGAATTCGAAGCAGACGACGGGTCGGTCACCGGCTGGGACGCCCAGCTGGCCGAAGCAGTCGCGGCAAAGCTTGGCCTCGAGGTCGAGTGGGAGAAGTCCCTCTTCGACGCCATCCTGCCCAAGGTCGCCGGCGGCACGCTCGATCTCGGCTGGTCAAGCTTCACCGACAATGCCGAGCGCCAGGCACAGGTCGACTTCGTCGACTACTACAACGCGGGCCTCCAGTTCGCGAAGACTCCGGATGCCGCTGACGTCACCGAATTCTGCGGCGTCACCGTCGCCATCCAGGCCTCGACGACATCGGAGCAGTTCCTCCAGGATGCCAGCGACGCGTGCGTCGCCGACGGTAAGGAACCCGTTGACATGCTGAAGTCCGACAACCAGGACGAGGCGACCAACAACGCTGTCCTCGGTCGGGCCGACTACCTCCTCGGTGACTCACCGATCGTGCAGTACGGTGTTGCGCAGTCGGACGACAAGCTCGTGCTGAGCGGAGACGTCTTCGACGCTGCCCCATACGGCGTCGTCATCGAAAAGGGCGGCGACCTCGTCGAGCCGATCCAGGCCGCGATGCAGTCGCTCATGGATGACGGCACCTACCTCGAGATCCTCACCGAGTGGGGCGTCGAAGACGGCGCCATCTCCGAGGCAACGATCAACGCAGGCTGATGCCCATGGATTCTGATACCGAACCAATCAAAGCGGTCAAGCTTCGCCACCCGATTCGGACGACGTTCGCCGTCCTGATCCTGCTGTTGCTCGCTGCGTTCATCTGGGATGCCGCGAACCGGGAGGCCTACCAGTGGCCGCTCGTCGGGCAGTACCTGTTTGATCGCCGCATCAGCCAGGCTGCGCTCATCACGCTCGCCCTGACCATCCTCTCGATGATCCTCGCGATCGTGATGGGACTCGTCCTCGCCGTCATGCGGTTGAGCGAGAACCCCGTGCTCAAGGCCGTCTCCTGGGTCTACCTGTGGCTGTTCCGCGGTACCCCGGTCTACGTGCAGCTCGTGTTCTGGGGACTGCTCGGCACCATTTACCGATCGGTGACCATCGGGGTCCCCTTCACCGACATCGAGTTCTTCACCGTTTCCCCGTTCTCGGCGATCGACCTGTTCTGGCTCGCCGTTCTCGGCCTCGCCTTCAACGAAGCCGCGTACATGGCCGAAATCGTGCGCGGCGGCATCCTGAGCGTCCCTCGCGGCCAGGACGAGGCGGCGCGAGCGCTCGGAATGAGCTGGCGTCAGACCATGCTCAGGATCGTCGTCCCGCAGTCGATGCGTGTCATCATCCCGCCGACGGGCAACGAGGTGATCTCGATGCTGAAGACGACCTCGCTCGTGACAGCGCTCGGGTTCTCGCTCGAGCTGTACGCTCGCACCCGCGCCATCTCGGCACAGATCTATGCGACGGTTCCGCTGCTCATCGTTGCGAGCATCTGGTACCTGCTCGTGACGAGCATCCTCATGGTTGGCCAGCACTACCTGGAGAAGTACTACGGCAGGGGTGTCGCGCCGCAACGCGCCCAGGATGCGGATCCGACCGATCCTGACGCCTCAGCTGGTCCGGGTCCGGACGACGCCGTCGATGGGCGGGCGAATGCCGACCAAGTTCCGCCACCGAAGAGAGAACACCTATGACCGACCTCCCCATGGTCCAGGCGGATCACATCGTCAAGAGCTTCGGCTCGCACGAGGTCCTCAAAGATATCTCGGTCACCGTCAACCGTGGTGAGGTCGCGTGCCTCATCGGCCCGAGCGGATCGGGTAAGTCGACCTTCCTGCGCTGCATCAACCACCTGGAGTCCATCAACGGTGGGCGCCTCTGGGTCGACGGCGAGCTCATGGGCTACCGCCAGCGCGGAGACAAGCTCTACGAGATGTCGCCGGCCGAGGTATCGAAGCAGCGCGCCGACATCGGCATGGTGTTCCAGTCGTTCAACCTGTTCCCGCACATGACCGTGCTCGAGAACATCATCGAGGCACCGACGCGCGTGAAGGGCGTCAAGAAAGCGGATGCCGTCGCAACGGCCTATGAGCTCCTCGATCGCGTCGGTCTCGCCCAGAAGGCCAAGGCTTATCCTGCGCACCTCTCCGGCGGGCAGCAGCAGCGCGTCGCGATAGCGAGGGCCCTTGCAATGAGTCCGAAGCTGATGCTGTTCGACGAGCCGACCAGTGCGCTCGACCCTGAGCTCGTCGGCGAGGTGCTCGATGTGATGAAGGAGCTCGCGAACTCCGGCATGACCATGATCGTCGTGACGCACGAGATCGGCTTCGCCCGCGAGGTCGGGGATTCGCTGTTCTTCATGGACGAAGGCGTGATCGTCGAGTCAGGCGACCCGCGCGAGGTGCTCGCCAACCCGAAGCACGAGCGCACCCAGTCGTTCCTGTCCAAGGTCCTCTAGCCGACAGCATCCGCCGGAGTCGCCGTTGTGACGGCGACTACCCGGCGAGGACCTTCCGGATGCGCTGCAGCGAGACTGTCTCGTTTGCGCCGATGTTCTGGGCGAACAGGCTGAGCCTCAGCTCTTCGATCATCCAGCGCGCCTTGACGATGTGTGGTGGTGCGAACCGGGCTGGCGGCAGCGTTCCACCGGCGGCCTCGTACAGCTCGATCGCCGCCTGTACCTCGTTCATCCACACACGGTCCCGGTTGGGGTTGTCGGCGAGTTTCTCGATCCGGTGGGTGATGCCAGCGAGGTACCGGGGCACCTGCGCGAGTCGGAGCATGCCGGTCCTCGAGACGAAGCCCGGGTAGATCAGTGCGGACAGCTGCTGCGTAGCATCGCTCAGCGCGGGCAGAAGCGCGAGGCTTGTCGCCTTCTTGAGCGCCTTGTCGGCGGTGCGGGATGCCGTCAGCACCTTCGCAACGAGCGAGACGGTGTCGAACATGGTGTTCATCATCGCCCCGGAGATGCGGTCGCGCACTGTCTCAAACTCGGCGCGCATGAAGATCGCACCGTCGGGCTTGACCCGGTACAGCACGTCGTCGACGCACGCGGCGAGGCAGTCGTCGAACAAGGCCTGCGTCGATGGATACGGGCTCGTGGCCAGGGAGAGCTTCTCGGCACCGGTGAGGTGCTGCTGCACGTAGGACACGGGGGAGGGCAGAGCGAGGAGGAGCAGTCGGCGAACGCCATCCGGCATCGACTGGGCCTGGTCCTTTTCGGTCGCCATGATTCGGATGGAGACGGAGCTGCCCTCATCGACGAGGGCGGGATACCCCCGGATCATGTTGCCGCCCTGCCGGGTGTCGACGAACCGCGGCAACTCGTCGAAGTCCCAGCGGGTGATCCCCGAACGCTCGAGCGCGTTGGGTGTCGCCTCCGCGATCTGCGCGACGCTCTGGCGGGTCCGCGCCTTGAGCCGTTCCTGCAGCTCGACGAGGTCCTTGCCGCTCGCGACCGGGCGGCCCTTCTCGTCGACGACGCGGAACGTGACCTTGAGGTGATCCGGCACACGCGAGAGGTCAAAATCGCCCGGTTCGATCTGCATGTACGACAGCCGTTTGATCGCCATCGCGAGGTGCGCCGTCAGAGTGTCGGCGTTGGTCGATTCCGGCTCGGGCGGCCCGGCGGGCAATTCAGCCATGAGGCGCCTCGCCCAGTCGGCGGCCGGCACGATGTTGCGCCGAATCGCTTTGGGCAGGGATTTGATCAGTGCTGTGACCAGCTCGTGCCTCAGTCCGGGAACCTGCCAGTCGAAACCGGCGGGGGAGAGCCGGGCGAGGAGAGCAAGCGGCACCTGCACGGTGACCCCGTCGTCGTCTGAACCCGGTTCGAACCGATAGCGCAGGCTCAGTTTCTGGTCGCCCTGGCGCCAGATCGGCGGGAACTCGGCCTCGTCCACGTCGGGAGCATCGTCGGGAAGCAGGTCTTCCTGCTTGATCGTGAGCAGGTCAGGCGTCTTCTGCTTTGCCGTACGCCACCAGCCCTCGAACGTCCTCGTGGAGAAGACGTCGGCGGGAATCCGCGAATTGTAGAAGTCGAAGACTGCTTCGTCGTCGAAGAGGATGTCGCGTCGACGCGTGCGTTCCTCGAGTTCGGCGAGCTCTTTCCGAAGCTTCCGGTTGGCGCGATCGAATGCCTGGGGCGAATCCCACTCGCCCTCGACGAGGGCGTGCCGAATGAAGAGTTCGCGGGACAGCTCGGGGTCGATCTTCGAGTACTGCACCCGACGCCTCGGGATGATGGCGAGCCCGTAGAGCATGACCTTCTCCCACGCAACGACGGCGCCCTGCTGCTTCTCCCAGTGCGGTTCCGAGTAGGAGCGCTTGACGAGGTCACCGGCGATCGCCTCCGCCCAGGCGGGGTCGATGGCCGCGTTGGTGCGCGCGAACAGGCGCGAGGTCTCAACCAGCTCGGCCGCCATGATGGCGTTCGGCTGCTTCTTCGCGAGAGCCGACCCGGGGAAGATGACGAACCGCGACTGCCGAGCGCCGATGTAGTCGCCCTTCTTCGCCGGACCGGGGCGCCCCGGCTGCTTGCCGCGCGCGGAGTTCGCCGCCGCTGCCGCGGCATCCTTCAGTCCGATGTGCGAGAGCAGTCCGGCGAGCAGCGACTTGTGGATGCCGTCGGGGTTGGTCGTTCGGTCGGCCATCGTGAGGCCGAGCGGCTTCGACAGCTGGCGAAGCTGGCGGAAAACGTCCTGCCACTCGCGTACGCGCAGGTAGTTGAGAAACTCGTTCTTGCACAACCGGCGGAAGGCGCTCGAGCCCAGTTCCTTCTGCTTCTCCTCGATGTAGTTCCAGAGGTTGAGCAGTGAGAGGAAATCGCTCGTCGGGTCGGTGAACCGCGCGTGCTTCTCATCGGCCTGCTGGCGTTTCTCGAGCGGCCGCTCGCGCGGGTCCTGGATGGTGAGTGCGGCGACGATCGCCATGACCTCCCGCGAGACGTTGTGCTTCTTCGACTCGACGACCATCCGCGCGAACCGGGGATCGATCGGGAGCCGGGCGAGGTCGCGCCCCACACGCGTCAGTCGCGGAGTACCCGTCGCCTTGCTGTCGATCGCTCCGAGTTCGCTCAGCAGGTCGAGGCCATCCTTGATCCCGCGGGAATCCGGCGGCTGCAGGAACGGGAACGCCTGGATGTCGCCGAGGCCGAGCGAGACCATCTGCAGGATGACCGCGGCGAGATTCGTGCGCAGAATCTCCGGCTCGGTGTATTCGGGCCTGGCGAGGAAATCCTCTTCCGAGTACAGGCGAATGGCAATGCCGTCGCTCGTGCGGCCCGATCGACCGGAACGCTGGTTGGCAGAGGCCTGTGAGATGGCCTCGATCGGCAGCCGCTGCACTTTGGAGCGCACGCTGTACCGCGAGATACGGGCGGTTCCAGCGTCGATGACGTACTTGATACCCGGAACCGTGAGGCTGGTCTCTGCGACGTTGGTCGCGAGGACGATCCGTCGGCGAACCCCGGCCTTCGCACTCGGCTGGAACACCTTGTGCTGGTCGGCCGAGCTGAGGCGGCCGTACAGGGGGAGAACCTCGGTGACACCGGCGCCGCCCTGCGAGTAGCGGGCGTTGAGCGCGTCGGCGGTGTCCCGGATCTCGGTCTCACCGCTGAGGAAGACGAGAACGTCGCCCATCGACTCACCCGCCAGTTCGTCGAGCGCCGCGGTGATGCCGTCGATCGGGTCGAGGTCCGGCTCGTCGGGCTCGTCGTCAGCATCGGTGTCATCGGTCGTCTTGTCTGCGACGAGCGGCCGGTACCTGATCTCGACCGGGAACGTGCGTCCGGAGACCTCGATGATCGGTGCGTCGTCGAAGTGTCGCGAAAAACTCTGCGGATCGATGGTCGCCGACGTAATGATGACCTTGAGGTCGGGGCGCTTCGGCAGTAACTGCTTGAGGTAGCCGAGCAGGAAGTCGATGTTGAGGCTGCGTTCGTGTGCCTCGTCGATGATGATCGTGTCGTATGCCCGCAGCATCCGATCGCGGTGGATCGCGTTCAGCAGGATGCCATCGGTCATCAGTTTGACCCTGGTCTCCGGGCCGGCCTGGTCGGTGAACCGCACCTGGTATCCCACGAGTCCGCCGAGGTCGACGCCGAGTTCCTCGGAGATCCGCTCGGCGATCGTGCGGGCCGCCAGCCGCCTCGGCTGGGTGTGGGCGATCGACTCGCGGCCGAGCTCGAGGAGAATCTTCGGCAGCTGGGTGGTTTTGCCCGACCCAGTGGCTCCGGCGACGATGACGACCTGCGAATCGCGGATGGCGTCGGCGATCTCGCCCCGCATCTGGCTGACCGGCAGCTCGGGAGGGAAGGAGATCGTAAAAGACATAGCCATCCATCGTACGACGGACGACACGTGAACGAGCGGGATTCGCACGGTGACCGGGACGATCGATTCCGCTGACGGCGAAGAGGCAGCCCCGAAGGTTGGTCGTCGCTGGGCTCGGGTGGTTAGCTGGTGCGATGACGACAACGTGGACCGGTCCGGTACTTCCCCTCAATTCAGGCGCAACCATCCCGCAGCTGGGCTTCGGCGTGTTCAAGGTCGACCCCGCCGAGACCGAACGCATTGTGACGGATGCACTCGAACTCGGCTACCGCCACATCGACACCGCCGCCATCTACGGCAACGAGGAAGGCGTGGGGCGCGCGATCGCGAAAAGCGGCATCCCGCGCGAGGATCTCTTCATCACCACGAAGCTGTGGAACGACGACCAGGGAACCCAGTCCGCGTTCGACGCGATCGACCGGAGCCTCGAGAAGCTCGGTCTCGACGCGGTTGACCTCTACCTGATTCACTGGCCGACACCACAGCGTGGCCTGTACCGGGAGAGCTGGAAGGCGCTGCAGCAGATCCAGGCCGACGGCAAAGCAACCTCGATCGGTGTCTCGAACTTCCTGGTGGAACACCTCGAGAACCTCCTCGCCGACGGTGGAGCTGTGCCGTCCGTCAACCAGATCGAACTCCACCCGGCGCTGCAGCAGCGTGAGGTCGTCGAGTTCTCCCGCGAACACGGCATCCAGATCGAGGCCTGGGGCCCTCTCGGGCAGGGCAAGTACCCGCTCTTCGAAGAGTCCAGCGTCGCCGACGCTGCCGCGGCGCACGGGAAGACCCCGGCTCAGGTGGTGCTTCGGTGGCACCTGCAGAACGGGTTCATCGTCTTCCCGAAGTCGAACAGTCGCGAGCGGATCGCCGAGAACCTCGATCTCTTCGATTTCGAACTGACGGAGGCCGAGATGGCCGCGATTTCCGCGCTCGAACGGGACGGCCGCGTCGGCGCCCACCCGAACGACGTCAACTGAGCGAGGACGCCGCCATGGCATCACCAGACACCTTCGCCTCGAGCACAGACAGTGTGTCGTCAGACTGGGCTACCTGGCACGAGGCGCGAGAGCGGTCGACGTCGTCGCCGTTCGGTCTCGCCGCGCTCGCCGCGACCCACTGGCTGACCGCGGTGCCGGAACAGCTGGACTCGGTACCGGGACTGTGGCACGCAGGACTCGACGGAATCGTCGGTGAGGGCTCTGAGCTCAACGGGCTGACCATCCTCCAGGGTGGCCGTCCGGTCGGGGCCGTCACGGACAACACTGTGACGCTGATGAGTGGCCAGGACATCGAGTGGGGCGACCGCCGGTTGCGGTTCTTCGAACGCGATGGCGCGCTCGCCCTTCGGGTGCTCGACCCCGAAGCGCCGACGAGGACGAAGCTTCGCGGCATCGAGGTGTTCGAGCCTGACCCCGCCCTCGTGCTCGAGGGGAGCTTCAGCCCCTCCGCGCCCAATTCCCGATTGGAGATCACAGCCATCGATGGGCATGTCTCCGAAGACCTGCCCGCCGGTGTCATCGCCGTTCCGTTCCCGGACGGCGCTATCGAGACGTTGACCGTCGTCGCCGAGCGAGGCGGCCTCCACGCCGTCTTCGGCGATGAAACCAACGGCACCGAAACCTACGGGTTCCGGTTCATCGACATGCCGGCGCCGGATGCCGATGGCCACGTCACCGTGGACTTCAACCGCGCGTACCTTCCCCCGTGTGCATTCGCCGACTTCTACGTGTGCCCGCTGCCCCCTGCTGGCAACCGGCTCGGCCGTCCGATCCGCGCTGGAGAAAAGAACGTCAGACTCGAGCAGTAACCCCCGTTACGCCGTGTTGCGGCGTGCGCCCGCTCGAGCAGCGAATCGGCGTAGCGTCGCAGCATGGTCGAGATCGCAGCACAACAGCCACTCAGGGTCGTCGCCGTGTCGGGGAGCCTGCACATCCCCTCGAAAACGAGCGCGCTTCTCGACGCCATCCTCGACCGCGTTGCCAAGGAGCAACCGATCGATGCCCACATCATCGAGCTCACGGCGATCGGTCCCGAATTCGCCGGTGCGCTCACGCGCGAGCAACTGCCTCCGAGTGTCGAGCGCGAGCTGGTGAGGATCGAGAATGCCGACCTGTTGATCGTGGCCAGCCCGGTGTACCGCGGTTCGTTCACCGGGTTGTTCAAGCACCTGTTCGACTTCGTCGGCCAGTACTCTCTTGTCGACAAACCGGTCCTCGTCGCCGCGACGGGTGGCGGCGACCGGCACGCGCTCATCCTCGAGCACCAGTTCCGGCCGCTGTTCGGATTCTTCCAGGCACTGACCCTGCCGATCGGCGTCTACGCCTCAAATTCGGACTTCACCGACTACGCGCTCACGAGTCCCGCTGTCCAGGAGCGGATCGACCTCGCGGTGCAACGCGGGCTGCCGTTCGTCCGCAGCCGCGTGAGGGACGCCGGCTCCGTCTCCGACTACGTGGGGGCCTGGTAGATCACTGCTGAGCGTAGGCTGAAGTATGGTCAATCGCCTCGCTTCCGCCATGAGTCCGTACCTTCGTTCACACCGCGACAATCCCGTCGACTGGCGGGAATGGGGCCAGGACGCTTTCGATGAGGCCGCGGCGCGCGACGTTCCCGTCTTCATCTCGATCGGCTATGCCACCTGCCACTGGTGTCACGTCATGGCTCGAGAGTCGTTCAGCGATCCGGCCATCGCCGAGTATCTCAACGAGCACATGGTGAGCATCAAGGTCGACCGCGAGGAGCACCCGGCCGTCGACGCCAGTTACCTGGCCCAGGCCAGTGCGTTCACGTCACAGCTCGGCTGGCCGCTCAGCGTGTTCGCCACTCCCGATGGGGCCGCGTTCTTTGCCGGAACCTACTTTCCGCCGGTGCCGATCTCGGGGCATCCGTCGTTTCTCCAGGTCCTGCATGCCGTGACGGATGCCTGGACCAATCGACGCGAGGCCGTCACCGCGAACTCCACAGCGCTCGCCGCCGCGATCGCGGCGACGGCGGTCCAGGACCCGGCCGCCGGGCTGCCGGACACTGAACGGATCGATGCAGCTGTGTCGACGCTCGAAGCTCACGAGGACCGTGAGTACGGCGGGTTCGGCGGAGCACCCAAGTTCCCGGTGGCTCCCGTTCTCCGTTTCCTGCTCTCGCGACCGAGCGGAATCCCGCTCGCGACGCGCACACTCCAGGCGCTCGTCACTTCCCCGCTTCGTGACGCTGTCGACGGCGGTTACTTCCGTTACGCGACCAAGCGGGACTGGAGCGAACCGCACTACGAGCGGATGCTGTACGACAACGCGCTTCTCCTCGATGCGTACAGTCGCGCGTACAGCCAGGACACCTCCCGCACGTGGGCGAAAACTGCGGCGGAGGGCATCGCGCAATTCCTTCTGGGCACACTCCAGCTGCCGACCGGGGGATTCGCGAGCGGGCAGGATTCGGAGTCGATGATCGACGGTGAGCGGTCGGAGGGCGGGTACTACCTGCGCGACGCCGATAATCGTGCCGGGCTGACCCCTCCCGCCCTCGATGAGAAGGTGCTCACCGGCTGGAATGGGCTGGCGATCGAGGCTCTGACGCGTGCCAGCGTGGTATTCGATCGCGCGGACTTTCTGGAGTCGGCGCGGTGGGCCGCCGACTACCTGCTCGAAAACCACAGGAATGCCGACGACACGCTGGTTCGGGCATCCGTCGCCGAGCGTCGGTCGACCGCGCGAGCGACACTTGAAGATTATGGGATGCTCGCCGGCGCACTTCTGGAGCTGTCCCTCGCGACCGGTGAGCTGCCGTACGCGCAGGCGGCCAGGTCGCTGATCGACCAGACCCTCGCGGCGGGAACGCCCGACCTGGTGTTCGGCGAGCCAGGCGGAGGGGATCCTGTCCTCGCCGCCAAGGGGATCGCGCTCGCGGGAGACCCGTCCGAGGGTGCGTACCCGTCCGGCATCAGCGCGACGGCGACGGCGGCGTGGAAGCTGTACCTCGTCACCGCCGATCGGCGCTACGCCGACGCTGCCCAGTCGGCGATGGCGCCCCTCGGCGATGTCGCCGTTGCTAACCCGATTTCGTTCGGCGCCTCGCTCGAGCTCATGGCGGCGATGGCCGTCGGGCCAAAACAGCTCGTGGTCGTCAGTCCCGACGGCGACAACGAACCGCTGCCGGAGGCCGTGCGCCACGACTCCGCCGACGTGGTTGGGGTAGTGACCGAACAGCAGGCGCGAGAGCTCGCGGCCGCTGGCTTCGAGCTGTTCGAGGCGAGGCTTCCGGTCAACGGACGCCGTGTCGCGTACGCCTGCGAAGCGTTCACGTGCCGGATGCCGACGCCCGTGTGACGCGGGGACTCAGCACTCGACGACGTTGACGGCGAGTCCGCCCTCGCTCGTTTCCTTGTACTTGCTCGACATGTCGACTCCGGTCTGCCGCATGGTTTCGATGACGGCGTCGAGCGAGACGAGGTGGCTGCCGTCGCCGTGGAGGGCAAGTCGCGCGGCGCTCACCGCCGTCGACGACGCTATGGCATTCCGTTCGATGCACGGGACCTGCACCAGGCCACCCACCGGATCGCACGTGAGCCCGAGGTGGTGCTCCATCGCGATCTCTGCGGCGTTTTCAACCTGCGTCGGCGTGCCTCCGAGCACGCTGCAGAGCGCCCCAGCGGCCATGGCGCAGGCCGAACCGACTTCGGCCTGGCAGCCACCTACCGCCCCGGAAATCGAGGCGTTCGCCTTGAACAGTGAACCGATCGCCGTCGCCGTCAGAAGAAAGCGCCGGATGCCGTCGGCTGACGCGCCAGGGACGAACCGCAGGTAGTACGACGCAACCGCGGGGATGATGCCGGCGGCACCATTGGTCGGAGCGGTCACGACGCGCCCGCCAGCCGCGTTCTCCTCATTGACCGCGAGCGCGAACGAGTGCAGCCACTCGGTCGGCAGTTCACGACCGCCCTCAGCCTCGGCGATTTCGAGGTGCTCCCTGACCGCTGCCGCGCGGCGCTTGACCTGAAGGCCGCCCGGCAGAACTCCGGGCGTAGCGAGCCCGTTCGCGACAGACTCGGCCATCGCCGCCCAGATGGCGTCGAGGCCGCGGTTCACGTCGTCCGGGCTGCGCACGGCCTCCTCGTTGCGCCGGCCAACCTCGTCGATCCTGAGCCCTTCGCTCGCGCACAGGTCAAGCAACACGGCGGCGGTCGGGAACGGCAGGGGGTACCGGGCGACGGGACGATCAGAGTCGCCGTCGCCGTCGCGGCGGATGAAACCCCCGCCAACCGAATAGTAGGTGTCGGTCACCAACGGAACAGCGGCACCGGCGCTCCAGGCGGTCAGGGTCAGCGCATTGGGATGTCCAGGAAGCCGGGTCCGCGGCTCGAACGTGATGTCGCCCTGCTCGAACGCGATCGGGCGCTCCCCTGCAAGCGCGAGCGTCGAACCGGGGCGGAGGCCAGACCACGCGCCGCGGACGACGGCCGGGTCGCAGGTGTCCGGTCGCAGTCCGGCGAGACCAGCCACGACGGCATCCGGAGTTCCATGACCGATGCCTGTCGAGCCGAGTGAGCCGAACAGCGTGCAGGTGACCCGGTCGACCGCACCGAGGAGGCCGGCGGCGGTGAGGCGGGACGCAAAATCGAGAGCCGCGCGCATCGGGCCGACGGTGTGCGAACTCGACGGGCCGATACCGATCGAAAAGAGCTCGAACGCCGAAACGTAGGCCGTCATGAGTGCTCCTCGCAGAAGTGCTGTCCTGCCACTATAGGCAGACCGAGCGTGCGCACGGGCGGGCGCCGCGGATCGGCGGACCGCGCCGCAACGTTCGTGCGAAATCTCCCGGCCGGAGCAGGTTAACTGCGGGAAAAACTCAGGTGAGCTGCTTGCGCGAGGAGATCTGGCCCGTGTCGAAGCCGAAGAGGTTGAGGCCGCCGTGGAACCGCGCGTGTTCGACCTTGATGCACCGGTCCATGACCACGGTAAGACCTTTCTCCTCGCCGTAGCGGGCGGCTTCCTCGTTCCAGATCCCCAGCTGAACCCACACGGTCTTCGCTCCGACGGCGAGTACATCGTTCATGACCTCGGGGATGTCGCTCGCCTTGCGGAAGACGTCGACGATGTCGGGCACCTCCGGCAGAGAAGCGAGGTCGGGGTAAGCCTGGTGGCCGAGGATCTCCCCGGCGTTCGGGTTCACGAAGTACACGCGGTAGTTGCTCGACTGGAGCAGGTAGGTGCCAACGAAGTAACTGGCCCGTGTCGGGTTCGCCGACGCACCGACGATCGCAACCGATTTCGCGGTGCGGAGGATGCTGAGCCGCTCCTTCGCGTCCGGGCCAACCCACGTGCGCTGGGACTTCAGCAGCTTCGCGAGCGGCGAGGCCGAGGGAAGCGAGCAGGTGAGACCGTTCTGCAATTGGGTGGTAACGAGATCCGACATGGCTTATGCCTCCACGGCGCGCGTGAGCGCCTGGTCAAGATCATAAATTATGTCGTCGGCATCCTCGATACCCACGCTGAGCCTGAGGACGCCGGGGAGCACACCGGCGTCGATGAGCTGCTGCTCAGTCAGCTGGGCGTGCGTCGTTGACGCGGGGTGGATGATGAGCGTTTTGGTGTCACCGATGTTGGCGACGTGGCTCGCGAGTTCCACGGATTCGATCAGTTTCTGACCGACCGCGCGTCCGCCCTTGACCACGAAGCTGAACACGCTGCCCGCGCCCTTCGGCAGGTACTTCTCGGCGCGAGCGTGGTGAGGGTGCGACTCAAGGCCCGCCCAATAGACGGCCTCGATCCGCGGGTCCTGCTCGAGCCAGGTCGCCACGGTCCTCGCGTTGTCCACGTGCGCCTGCATCCGGTACGACAGCGTTTCGATGCCCTGGGCGAGAGTGGCGGCCGAGGTTGCCGAGAGTGCTGGTCCGATGTCGCGCAGTTGCTCGGCGCGGAGCCTGGTGAGGAACGCGTATTCGCCGAAATTGCCCGACCATTCGAGGCCGCCATAACTCGGCACCTTCTGGCCGAACAGCGGGAACTTGTCGCTGTGCCAGTCGAAGCGGCCACTCTCGACGACGACTCCGCCGAGCGTCGTGCCGTGCCCACCGAGGAACTTCGTCGCCGAGTGGGTGACGATGTCTGCGCCCCACTCGATCGGGCGGTTGAGGTACGGGGTGGCGATGGTCGAATCGATGACGAGCGGGATGCCGTGGGCGTGCGCGACATCGGCGAGACCCTCGATGTCGGCGATCTCGCCCGACGGGTTGGCGATGGTCTCGGCGAAGATGAGCTTCGTTTTGTCCGTAATGGCGGCGGCGTAGTCGGCCGGGTTCGACGACTGCACAAAGGTGGTCTCCACACCGAATCGCCGGAGCGTGACGTCGAGCTGGGTGATCGACCCGCCGTACAGGTTGGCTGACGCGACGATGTGGTCTCCGGCGCCGACCAGGCTCGCGAAGGTGATGTACTGCGCGGAGAGGCCGGATGCCGTCGCGACGGCGCCGAGTCCGCCCTCGAGGCTCGCCACCCTCTCCTCGAAGCTCGCGACAGTCGGGTTGGCCAGCCTCGAATAGATGTTGCCGTACTTCTGCAGTGCGAAGCGGGCAGCGGCATCCGATGTGTCGTCGAAGACGAACGCTGTGGACTGGTAGATCGGAAGCGCGCGCGCCCCTGTCACCGGGTCAGGGATGTTGCCAGCGTGAATTGCACGCGTGCGGAAGCCATACTCGCGATCTGCCATGGGCACACGCTACCCGAGGCAGGGCCGCCGCCTGGCTGTCGCCGTAACAGAGCGACACGAACCCCACCGATCAGGAGAAGAGGTGTATTGCGGCGAGCGCGAGGGCCGCAATGAGTGCCCAGGAGAGCAGGCCGACGACGAGGGTGCGCCACCCGGTCGTGACCAGTTTCTTCACGTCGACAGCGGCACCGAGGCCGAAGAGCGCCATGGCGAGAAGTGCGGTCTGTACGGTGTCGGCGGTAGCGAGCACGACGTCGGGGATGTCGAGGAAGGTGCGAGCGAGAATCGCGGCGATGAACCCGACGACGAACAGGGGGACGAGTGGCGGCCTGGACGACTCAGGGTTCGCCCGAAAGCGGCGGCGTTCCACAACGCCGGCAACGGCGACGATCGGCGCGAGCATCACCACGCGAGTGAGTTTGACGACGAGCGCGACGGCGAGCGCGCCACCGCCGGCGACCTGGGCCGTCGCGACGACCTGGCCGACGTCGTGCACGCTGGCCCCGACCCAGTGCCCGAACTGCAGGTTATCGAGGCCGAGCGGATGCCACAGGGCGGGCAGGACGGCGATGGCGAGGGTTCCGCAGAGGGTGACGAGCGCGACGGGCTGCGCCTGCTCTGAGGTCTTCGCCCTCACGACGCCGGACATGGCCCCGATCGCGCTCGCCCCGCAGATGGCGAAGCCTGTCGCGATGAGCAGGGGCTCGTGCCCGGGCAGCCTGAAGGCGCGACCGAGCAGCCAGGTGCCGCCGAACGTGATCAGCACGATGGCTACGGTCGACAGGAACACGCCCCAGCCGAGTGACGCGACATCGAAGAGGCTGAGCTTGAGGCCGAGCAGCACAACGCCGATGCGCATGAGCCGTCTGGCGGACAGGGCGAGTCCTGGCGCGAGCGTGCCGCGGACCAGCGGCTTCGCGGCGGGCACCTGGGCGACGAGGATCCCGAGCACGACCGCGGCGGTCAGGAGCGGTACCGCGGGAATGAGCGTCGACAGGGTCCACGCAATGACAGCGGCAAGTGCGGCCACAGCCAGCCCCGGGAGCCATACCGGTCGTTTTTCGGTGGTCGTCATCGCCATGTCGTTCTGCCCCGTGTCTCCATTGCCGTCACACCCATATCGTCACAGCCACGTCGTCACACCCATGTCGGAAGCCAGGAGTGAAGTTGCCAGAACCAGAACGGCACAGTGGTCGCGGACCAGAGCGGGTACCAGAAGGCGCTGAGGAGCGCGGCGAGCGCGAGGAACACCCCGGTCACGCCGAGGCCCCTGGTGCGCTCATACTGCGGATCGTTCCTTCTCCCGATGATGAGCCCGATCACGAAGGTGAGGGCGAGGATGAGGTATGGCTCGAACGCGATCGTGTAGAACTGGAACACCGTGCGCTGGGTGTACATGAGCCACGGCAGGTATCCCGCGGCGGCGCCGGTGAGGATGAGGCCAACCGTCCACTCCCTGCGTCGGATCAGCCGGTAGACGAGGTACAGCGTGGCGGCCACGGCCGCCCACCAGATCAGCGGGTTGGCGATCGACGTGATGGCCTGCGAGCACGGGGCGAACTGGCAGCCGTCGTCCCCGGTCGCTGGCGAGGCGTACCACATGCTCGTCGGGCGGATCATGGCGAGCCAGCCGAGGGGATTCGCGGAGTACGGATGCGGGGCGGCAAGGCCGACATGGAAATTGTAGATCGACTGCTGGTAGAAGAGGAAGCTCTGCCAGACCGACGGCACCCAGGAGAATGGGCCGGTCCAGGCGTTCCCAGGCTGCTCGGCCCAGTGCCGGTAGTACCCGTTGTCAGTGACGAACCAGCCGATCCAGCTGGAGAGGTAGGTCAGCAGCGAAATCGGCACGAGCAGCAGGAATGTCACTGGTCCCTGGGTGAGCACGGATGCCGAAAACCACGCGGGCAGTCCGAGCCGGCGGCGCGCGAGCGCGTCGACGACGATGAGGTAGAGGCCGAATGCGGCGAGGAAGTAAAAGCCTGACCACTTCACACCGGCCGCGAGGCCGAACGCGACGCCGGCGGCGACGAGCCAGGGTCGCCACCAGATCACCGGTCCCCACTCGGGTGCGGCCCCGGCCGAACGTCGCTCGGCTGTGCGTGCGGTGAGCCGGGACTCATGCCAGCCGCGATCCGCGAGGACAAAGCCGAAGCCGAGCAGCGCGAAGAACATCAGCGAGTTGTCGAGGATCGCTACCCGCGACATGACGATCGCGTGCCCGTCGATCGCAAAGAGGAAGCCAGCGACTACGGCGAGGAACGTGGATGCGAGCAGTTTCCGCGCGACGAGGGTGAGCAGGAGAACGGCGAGCGTGCCGAGGAGAGCGGTCGAGATGCGCCAGCCGACGCTGTCTGCCGCCCCGAACACGGCGAGACCGAGGGCGATGATCCACTTCCCGAGCGGGGGGTGCACGACATATGACGGGTCGGTGAGGAACCCGTCCACCCTGCCCGCGTTGAAATCGGTATCGGCCTCGGGCGGCCACGCTGACTCGTAGCCGTGGTGGAGCAGAGTCCAGGCGTCCTTCACGTAGAAGGTCTCGTCGAAGACCAGGGCGTGCGGTGTGCCGAGGTTCCACAGTCGGAGGACCGCGGCGAGAAGAGTGACCAGGATCGGCCCGCCCCAGTACCACAACCGTCGTCGGCCTGGCGTGGACAGGAGGCGTCCCCACCAGTCATCGAGGCGGGATCCGCGTGGCTCGACAGCGTCAGGGTCTCCCGTAGTCCCACCGTTCACCAGGTGGGTGAAGGACTCGCGGGACGGGACGGACACCATGCAATGGTAGCGACACGGTTCGCGACGCCCGCCGGGAGCGCGCTGTCGACCGCGAGTTCACTCACCCCGGCCGAGATCATCCGTCGTGCCGGGTGATCTCGACCGGAACGGGTGATCTCGGTGGCACGCGGAGAGGGCACACTCCATCGGGGATGGGAGACTTGAGCCATGATCATCCTCGCTGCGACCCCGATCGGAAACCTCGGGGACGCGTCCAAACGGCTCGTCGACGCGCTCAGCACGGCGGAGGTCGTGGCCGCCGAAGACACACGCACGACCATCAAGCTCCTCAAGGGCCTCGGCATCGCCCACAAGCCGCGTCTGGTCAGCCTGCACGAGCACAACGAACGCGAGAAGTCCGCTGAACTCGTCGAGTCCGCCCGCAACGCTGACCTTCTGGTGCTCAGCGACGCCGGAATGCCGACGGTGTCGGATCCCGGCTACCACCTCGTCGTCGCGGCCGTCGACGCCGGGGTCGGCGTCACCGTGATTCCCGGGCCGAGTGCCGTCATCACGGCGCTCGCCGTCTCGGGGCTGCCGACGGACCGGTTCAGCTTCGAGGGTTTCCTCCCGCGCAAGCAGGGTGACCGGCTGACGACACTGCGGGCGCTCGAACACGAGCGCCGCACCATGGTGTTCTTTGAGTCACCGAACCGGCTGGCGGCCTCGCTCGCCGACGTGGCATCCGTTTTCGGCGCTGACCGGCGCACGGTTGTCTGCCGCGAACTCACGAAGATGTTCGAGGAGGTCAAGCGCGGAACAGCCGCTGAGCTTGCCGAGTGGGCAACGGCCGGGGTCCGGGGCGAGATCTGCATCGTGATCGCCGGGGCCGAAAAGCGCGAGTTCAGCCTGCACGACGGTGTCGTCGAGGTGCCCGAGCGCGTGAGCCCGGGGGAGCGGTTGAAGGATGCCGCAGGCTCGGTGTCCGAGGCGACAGGGCTCAGCAAGCGCGAGCTGTACCAGGCGGCGCTCGCCGTGAAGAACTGATCTCCTGGGCAACGGGAGCAGCACGCGAAGCCGAGTCGACGGCACGCTCGTCGCACCCCCACGCGTAACGCGGCTGGAAGGGAGCCGTGTCGGCCATAAGATTGACAGCATGGCCAGCGGTAATTCCTTCTACATCACAACGCCCATCTTCTATGTGAACGATGCGCCCCACATCGGGCACGCATACACCGAGGTGGCCGCTGACGTGGTCGCGCGCTGGCACAGGCAGGCCGGCGACGACACCTGGTCGCTGACCGGAACCGATGAGCACGGCGAGAAGATCCTCCGCACGGCCACCGCAAACGGCACGACACCTCAGAAGTGGGCGGACAAGCTCGTCACGGAAGCATGGAAGCCGCTGCTCGAGACGATCGACATCCAGAACGACGACTTCATCCGCACCACGGAGGAACGCCACGAGTCGAGCGTGCAGCTCTTCCTGCAGCGGCTCTACGACGACGGTTACATCTACTCGGGCGAGTATGAGGCGCTCTACTGCGTCGGCTGCGAGGAGTTCAAGCCGCAGTCCGAGATCGTCAACGGCACCGGCCCGTTCGAAGGCCAGAAGGTGTGTGCGATCCACTCGAAGCCCCTCGAGCTGCTCAAGGAGAAGAACTACTTCTTCCGGATGAGCGACTTCACCGAGCGCCTGCTCGCCCTCTACGAGGAGCGCCCCGACTTCGTCCAGCCCGAGTCGGCGCGCAACGAGGTCATCCAGTTCGTCCGCCAGGGACTGAGCGACCTGTCGATCTCCCGCTCGAGCTTCGACTGGGGCGTCAAAGTCCCGTGGGACGACAGCCACGTCGTCTACGTCTGGTTCGATGCGCTGCTCAACTACATCACCGCGGTCGGCTACGGGCAGGACGAAGCAAACTTCGACCGGCGCTGGCCCGCGACACACATCGTTGGTAAAGACATCCTCCGCTTCCACGCGGTGATCTGGCCTGCGATGCTCATGGCCGCCGGACTCGAGGTCCCGAAACAGATCTTCGGCCACGGCTGGCTGCTCGTCGGTGGCGAAAAGATGTCCAAGTCGAAGCTGACGGGCATCGCGCCGACGGAGATCACCGACACCTTCGGTTCGGATGCCTTCCGGTACTACTTCCTTCGCGCCATCGCCTTCGGCCAGGACGGCTCGTTCAGCTGGGAAGACCTGTCCGCCAGGTACCAGGCCGAGCTGGCCAACGGATTCGGGAACCTCGCATCGCGGGTCGTCGCGATGGTCACCAAGTACTTCGACGGAGTCGTGCCTGCCCCGGCCGAGTACACCGACGTCGACCTGGCTATCCAGGCGGTAGTGAAGAAGGCAGCCGACGATGCCGACAGCTCGATCGACGCCCTCGCGATCCACGACGCGCTCGCGTCGATCTGGACGATCGTCGATGAGCTCAACGGATACATCACCGACTCGGAGCCGTGGGCCCTCGCCAAGGACCCGGCGAACGCCGCGCGCCTCGGCACCGTGCTGTACACGGCTGTCGACGGCTTGCGTGCTCTTGCCGTCCTGCTCTCGCCCGTGTTGCCGCAGGCGACGCACAAGCTGTGGGAGGCGCTTGGCGCGGCGGAGGCGCTCGGCGCGCTCGTCGACCAGCCCATTCGCGATGCGGGCCGCTTCGGCCAGTTGCCCGCTGGCAGCACTGTCTCGGCGCTCCAGGCGCTGTTCCCTCGCATTGAACCGGCCGTCGCGTAG
This sequence comes from Mycetocola zhujimingii, assembly GCF_003065425.1. Taxonomy (NCBI): domain Bacteria; kingdom Bacillati; phylum Actinomycetota; class Actinomycetes; order Micrococcales; family Microbacteriaceae; genus Mycetocola; species Mycetocola zhujimingii. The sequence goes on along the minus strand of NZ_CP026949.1, from coordinate 2,190,973 downwards.
CCGGGAGCGCGTGAGCGCGGGGTGGGGTACCGTCGAGATATGACCGATCCCGTCCACGTACGTACGCGCGACGCCGGTGAGCGGCGAGACCGAAGCTACCCACCGCTTCCGGAGAGCCTCGCGGTCGGGGTCTACGACAACCACACCCATCTCGAAATCGCCGACGGTGATGTCGCGCTCGATTACCGGGAACAGCTCGACCGCGCCTCGAGCGTCGGCGTGCGCGGAGTCGTGCAGGTCGGTACGGATGTCGCGACGTCGATCTGGAGCGCCGAAACCGCGGCGATCGAGCCTCGCATGCTCGCCGCCGTCGCCATTCACCCCAATGAGGCTCCGGTGCTCGAGCGGGCTGGCACGCTCGACGACGCTCTCGCAACGATTGCCGAGCTGGCGACCCGTCCGCGGGTCAGGGCGATCGGTGAGACCGGACTCGATTTCTATCGAACCGCGGACGACGGACGTGCGGCCCAGTACGCGTCATTCGAGGCGCACATCCAGATGGCGAAGGACAACGACCTCGCGCTCCAGATTCACGACCGGGACGCACACGCCGAAGTGATCGCCACCCTCAAGCGCGTTGGAGCGCCCGAGCGCACGGTCTTCCATTGCTTCTCCGGCGACCGCGAACTCGCCGAGATCTGCACCGAGAACGGCTGGCACATGTCGTTTGCCGGGACGGCGACATTCAAGAACGCCGCGAACCTGAGGGATGCCCTCGAGGTCGCTCCGCGCAGCCTGCTGCTCATTGAGACGGATGCCCCCTACCTGACACCGATGCCGTATCGCGGCCGGCCGAACGCGCCGTACCTGATCCCGCACACGCTGCGATCCATCGCTGAGACGCTCGGCACCGACCCGTCGATGCTCGCAGCGCAGATTTCGTCGAACACGGAATACGTGTACGGCCACTGGGACGACGAACCCGTCGTCTCCCCGCCACACCCCTATGAGGATGTACCCGCATGACGCTTCTTGGCCCCGCCGAGATCCGCGACCTCGCTGAACTTCTCGATGTTCAGCCCACCAAGAAGCTCGGCCAGAACTTCGTCGTCGATGCCAACACCGTCCGCCGCATCGTCAAAGTCGCGAAGGTGGCAGCGGGGGAGCACGTCGTCGAGGTCGGCCCAGGTCTCGGATCGCTCACGCTTGGCCTCCTCGAGGTCGGGGCGAGCGTCGTCGCCGTGGAGATCGATTCCCGCCTCGCCGGGCAGTTGCCGCGGACCGTCGAGCTGATGCAGCCCGACGCCGATCTCACGGTTATCAGTGCAGACGCCATGCGGATCACCGAGCTGCCCGGAGACCCGACCCGGCTCGTTGCCAACCTGCCGTACAACATCTCGGTCCCGGTGCTGCTGCACCTGCTCGAGCACTTCCCGTCGATCACCGCTGGTGTCGTTATGGTCCAGGCTGAGGTCGGTCACCGGCTCGCCGCTGAGCCCGGCTCGAAGGTGTACGGCAGCCCGAGCGTCAAGGCATCCTGGTACGGCCACTGGCGTACGGCGGGCAACGTGTCTCGCCAGGTCTTCTGGCCAGTGCCCAACGTCGACTCGGTGCTCGTTGCCTTCGAGCGGCGAACGGATGCCATCGGCACCGAAGAAGAACGACTCACGACCTTCCAGCTCGTCGACGCCGCCTTCCAGCAGAGGCGCAAGATGCTTCGCCAGTCGCTCGGCCAGGTGCTCGGCGGTTCGCAGGCCGCAACGGACGCCATGGTGGCCGCCGGCATCGCGCCGACGGCACGCGGCGAAGAACTCACCGTTCACGATTTCCTCGCGATCGCGCGGAATGTGCGCACCGACGCTCCCGACTGGGCAGCTCACTAGGGACCTTTGGCGCGCGGGACTGCCCCGGCAAGGGATTAGGTTGGAGATATGACGGATCCGGCAGGCCTCCACTTCGCTCACGCACGGGCACCGGGAAAGATCAACCTTTTCCTGAAGGTCGGCCAGCTGCAGGACGACGGATACCACGAACTCGCGACGGCATTCCAGGCGGTTTCGCTCTATGAAGAAGTGCGGGCATACCCGGCTGACGACTTCTCCGTCTCGTTCACGGGCACTGTGGATACGACGGGGCTCTCGACCGACGGATCCAACCTGGCGATCAAGGCTGCCCGCCTTCTGGCACGCAAAACCGGGTACACCGGCGGCGTTCGGCTTGAGGTCGAGAAGAACGTTCCGATCGCAGGCGGGATGGGTGGAGGCTCAGCAGACGCAGCAGCCACCCTTGTCGCGTGCGATGCGCTGTGGGGTACCGAAGCGTCGCGTGAAGAACTCGTGGCCATGGCAGCGAAGCTCGGAGCCGACGTTCCCTTTGCCCTCACCGGCGGAACCGCGATCGGCACTGGCCGTGGCGACCAGCTCAGCCCCGCACTCGCCAAGGGCCGCTTTCACTGGGTGCTCGCCCTTGCCGAGTTCGGCATGTCGACGCCCGACGTCTACACGGCGCTCGACCGCCACCGGGAAAAACATGCGCAGGACATCTTCCCGGCGTCGCTGCAGCCCACCGTCGACGCCGATGTCCTTCAGGCCCTCCGCGCCGGTGACCCGCGACAGCTCGCCGAGGCACTTCGCAACGACCTGCAGGCCCCGGCTCTCGGCCTCGCACCCGGCCTGGGGAGCATCCTGGAACTGGGAGAAAGGGTGGGCGCACTCGCCGGTATCGTCTCCGGATCGGGTCCGACCCTCGCATTTCTCGTTCCGGATGCCGACAGCGCCCTTGAACTGCAGGTGGAGCTCAGCGCGTCGGGGTTGCACGCGCTTCGGGTGACCGGCCCGGTGCACGGTGCCCGACTCGTGCAGGAGTGGTGATCGTCCTTCCTTCCGGCGCATAGTCTTGAGAGGTGGCCCATCTACTCGGAGCTGAACAGCTCCACCTTGAATACCCAACCCGCGTGATCTTCGACTCCGTCACTGCCGGGGTGAACGAAGGCGACAGGATCGGCGTTGTCGGACGCAACGGCGACGGCAAGTCGACCCTGCTCTCGCTTCTCGCCGGACGCCTCGAGCCCGACGGCGGACGAGTGACGCGTCGCAGGGGAATCACCGTCGGCGTCCTCGATCAGCGCGACGAGCAACCCGACGATCTCACCGTCTCCGCTGCAATCGTTGGCACGATCGAGGAACACGAGTGGGCCGGTTCCTCCCGGGTCCGCGACGTGATCGCCGGGCTCGTCCAGGACATCCCCTGGCACGCCACGATCGGGTCGTTGTCGGGCGGACAGCGCCGCCGCGTCGCACTCGCTGCCCTCCTCGTCGGTGACTGGGACGTTATCTTCCTCGATGAGCCCACGAACCACCTCGATGTCGAGGGAATCGCCTGGCTTGCCGGACACCTCAAGAAGCGGTGGGCGGCAAATGCCGGCGGCCTCATCGTCGTCACCCACGACCGGTGGTTTCTCGATGAGGTGTGCACCCAGACGTGGGAGGTGCACGACCAGATCATCGAACCCTTCGAGGGCGGTTACGCCGCGTACATCCTCCAGCGCGTCGAGCGTGACCGCATGGCGGCGGCATCCGAATCACGCAGGCAGAACCTCATGCGGAAGGAACTGGCCTGGCTGCGCCGCGGTGCTCCCGCCCGGACCACGAAGCCCAAGTTCCGGATGGATGCCGCCGCCGACCTGATCGCCGATGAGCCACCGCCCCGCAATACCGTCGCGCTCACCCAGCTCGCCACGTCGCGTCTCGGCAAGGACGTCGTCGACCTGATCGACGCCGGCGTCGTCTATCCGGACCCCGAGTCGGAATCCGGCTGGAGGACCGTGCTCAAGGACATCGAGTGGCGGATCGCACCGGGGGAGCGCACCGGCATCCTCGGTGTCAATGGAGCGGGCAAGTCGACCCTGCTCGGACTCGTCACCGGCGATGTGAAACCGACGTCGGGAACCGTGAAGCGGGGCAAGACGGTACGTATTGCGAGCCTCACCCAGCAGCTCGATGAACTGAAGGAAATCGAGCACGAACGGGTCTCGACGGTCGTTGGTATGCAGAAGGCGGCATATGTCGCCGGCGATAAGGAACTCACGCCCGGCCAGTTGCTCGAACGGATGGGATTCACGAGCGCGCAGCTCTCCACACCGGTCAAGGACCTCTCGGGCGGCCAGCGCCGCCGGCTCCAGCTGCTGCTGATCCTCCTCGACGAACCGAACGTTCTGATCCTCGATGAGCCGACGAACGACCTGGACACCGACATGCTCGCCGCGATCGAGGACCTCCTCGACTCGTGGCCGGGGACGCTTCTTGTCGTCTCTCACGACAGGTACCTGCTTGAGCGGGTCACCGACCAGCAATACGCCGTTCTCAACGGACACCTCCGGCACCTGCCGGGCGGCGTCGACGAGTACCTCGCGCTCAGGTCAGGGCAGGCGGCGGCACCGCTGATCGCGCCGCTCGCCGGTGACGCGGCTGCAGCGGCCGGCGGGGCGCCCAAACTCGGGGGAGCAGACCTCAGGAACGCGCAAAAGGAGATCGCATCGATCGAGCGCAAACTCCAGAAGGCCAGGCAGAAGGTCGTCGATACCCACGAGCTTCTGGCGAACGCCGACCAGACCGCCTACACGGCGCTGGGGGAACTGACCGATACGGTCAGTGCGCTCGAGACGACGATCGTCGATCTCGAGACCCGCTGGCTCGAACTGTCCGAGCTGCTCGAGTAGCACACACCACGACAACGCCCTCCCCGGCTTCCGGGGAGGGCGTTGTGCTGTGCGCGGGATGCGTGGTGGCACAAAAAAATCACCGGCTCCGTCAGACCTAACCTTTTCAGGTGGTCCGGCGGAGCCGGTGATCAAAGAATTACGGTGGCGGCCTTACGGTCGCTGTCGCAATAGTTTTAGTTAGAGCGGGCGAATGTTCTCAGCCTGCAGGCCCTTGGGGCCCGTTGCGGTTTCGAATTCAACCTTCTGGTTCTCTTCGAGCGAGCGGAAGCCGCTGGAAGCGATGGCCGAGAAGTGCGCGAACACGTCGGCGCTTCCGTCATCGGGAGCGATGAATCCGAAGCCTTTTTCTGCGTTAAACCACTTGACGGTTCCTGTTGCCATGATGATCTCCTTAGGAGTCTTGCGTGAGTGACGACTGTCGTCACCCCAAATGCGGCGTACCTGTCCGCTCCTACAAGAAACGGCGGCTCTTCAGATGAAGGAACCGCCGTAAATCAATCACTGCGTAACACTACTACTGCGTTTACAACCGTAGCCGATGGTCCGCCCGAATGCAACACAAACTTCTCCGGGACTGTGTATATACCGAAACTCGCCTTATTTTCCGTTAGCGGCATGCACCCTCCCGTAGTCTCATGGACATCCCGGGCATACGCCCGAACTTCATACACCACGACTGGGAAGTCTGGGCTCAATTTTCTTTGGAGGCGCCATGACTGCTCCCGCTACCCTTGGCCCTGTTCGTCGCACGACCACGCGCATCGATGGGATGGAGAATCCCACCAATACGTTCTCTTCATTGCTGAAGACGGTTCGCGAAGCCGGGCTGCTTCAGCGCCGGCGCGGTTTCTACATCGCTAACCTCGCCATTCTCACCGTCGCCCTCATCGGACTCGGTGTCGGCTTCGTTCTTCTCGGCGACTCCTGGTACCAGCTGCTCATCGCAGCCGGACTCGGCATTGTGCTGACCCAGTTCGCCTTCGTGGCGCACGAGGCGTCGCATCGCCAGGTATTCGAGTCCGGGCCGGCCAACGACCGCCTCGGCCGGATCCTCGCCGACGCCGTTGTCGGCATCAGCTACGCCTGGTGGATGAACAAGCACACGCGCCACCACGCGAACCCCAACACTGTTGGCAAGGACCCGGACATCGAGATCGACACGATCTCGTTCATCGAGGAAGACGCCGCCAAGGCGAAGGGCGTGCTCGGCTTCATCACTCGCAGGCAGGGATACCTCTTTTTCCCGCTGTTGACCTTCGAGGGCCTCAACCTCCACTTCCGCTCCATCGTGACGCTGTTCACCGCGGAGAAGGTCGACAAGCGCTGGCTCGAACTGTCGCTCATCGCCCTGCGTCTCAGCATCTACATCGCGATCCTCTTCATCTTCCTTCCCGTCGGAATGGCCTTCGCCTTCTTCGGGGTCCAGATGGCGGTCTTCGGCGTGTACATGGGTGCATCGTTCGCCCCCAACCACAAGGGGATGCCGCTGATCCAGGAAGGCGCGAAGGTTGACTTCCTGTCGAAGCAGGTTCTCACCAGCCGCAACATCCGTGGGTTTGGCATGAGCTACTTCATGGGCGGCCTCAACTACCAGATCGAACACCACCTCTTCCCGAGCATGCCGAGGCCGCACCTCAAGCGCGCGCGGGAGATCGTGATCGAGCACTGCAGGAACCTCGGCGTTCCGTACACCGAGACGTCGCTCGTGCGCTCGTACGCGATAGTCATCGACTACCTGAACCGGGTTGGACTCTCGGCACGCGACCCGTTCGACTGCCCCATGGTCAACCAGTTCCGCCGCCCGTAATTAGCTCGGAACTGCCCAATACCCTCGCGGGTGATCGTGATCCGCGGGGGTATTGCTCTATCTCTACATCGATGTAAAGCTGTAATCCCTCACAAAGGAGTGTTGGATGCCAGGCAACGAATTTCCATCGATTCCCTCTCTCTCCCGCCGGTCGGTCCTGCTTGGCGGTGCGGCCGCTCTCGGCGGCGCCGCTCTTCTACCCGGGCTCTCAGGGTGTGCTCCAGCGGGCGGCGCAGAGAGTTACCCGCTGAAGTTCTGGCATCTGCTCTCGGGCGGCGACGGAATCGTCATGGCCGGACTCGTCGATGCGGCCAACGGGGCCAACCCCGAGTTCTACGCGGCCCAGACCGTGCTCGCCTGGGGGACGCCGTACTACACCAAGCTCGCCATGGCATCCGTCGGCGGCAGGGCACCGGACGTCGCCATCATGCACGCGTCCCGGCTTCCGGGATACGCCCCCGGCGGTTTGTTGGACCCGTGGGACACCGAGCTTCTCGCCGAGTTCGGAGTGACCGAGGACAACTTCCCGCCGCGCGTGTGGGAGAAGGGGATCATCGACGGCAAGCTGTACTCGGTCGCCCTCGACGCACACCCCTTCATCCTCATGTACAACACGGAGATTGCCGAGCAGGCGGGGGCGCTCGGCCCGGACGGGCAGCTGGTCGAGATCACCTCGCCCGAGCAATTCCTCGAAGTCGCGAGGGCCATGCAGGCGGTCACAGGTAAACACGGGTTGTCATACGGTTACCTCGGCGACGGAGCCCAGATGTGGCGGCTCTTCTACACGTTCTATAAGCAGCTCGGCGCTGACATGGTCCTCGAGAACGGCCAGGAAGCCCAGATCGACGAAGAAGCGGCCGTCACATCGCTCTCGTTCATCCAGCAGCTGCTCGATGGAACCATCGCCACGAAGAGTGGCGACTACGCCAGCGCTGTCGCGGAGTTCGTCAACGGCGAGAGCGGCATGTTCTTCACCGGAGTGTGGGAGTTGCCGACGGCGCAGAACGCGGGTTTCGCTTTCGACGCCCAGCCCATTCCGACGCTGTTCGGGACGCCGGCCGCCTACGCCGACTCCCACGCCTTCGTGCTCCCTCACCAGTCGACACCGGATGAAAACAAGCGGCGCGAGGTCTACCGCTTTGTCTCGGAGCTGTTCAAGGGATCGATCGACTGGGCAGGCGCCGGCCACATCCCCGGCTACCTGCCGGTGATTGACAGTGCCGAGTACGCGGATCTCATGCCGCAGGCGCATTACGCCGCTGCGGCCGAGGTGCTCAACTATGACCCCCCAGCGTGGTTCACAGGCTCCGGGTCGGATTTCCAGACCTACTTCGCGGAGAACGTCCAGGGCGTGTTCCTCTCCGGCGGTGACCCGGCCGAGGGAATCCGAGGGTTTGCCCGCCGATTGAATACGCTGCTCGCCAAGCCCAACCCGGTCGCCGGGTCCTGAGAGAGGAACCCGACGTGACGACATCGGCAGTAAGCAACCGCGCACAGGCCGCGACCGTGGCGCTGGGCGACACGAAGAATGCGCGAAGGCGTAAAGACAATCTTGCCGGGTGGGCGTTCATCGCCCCGTTCGGAGTGTTCTTCGTTCTCTTCCTCGTCTGGCCGATCATCTACGGCCTCTACCTCAGTTTCACCGGAACCACCCTCACCGGTGCCGGCGGTGAGTTCGTCGGATTCGCCAATTACGCTGAGGCGCTTGCTGACCGTGACATGTGGCGCGCCATGCTCAACACGCTGTGGTTCACCGTCCTCTCCACGATTCCGCTTGTCCTCGTCGCGCTCGTCATGGCGCTGCTCGTTGACCTCGGCCTGCCGGGCCAGTGGTTGTGGCGGCTCTCCTTCTTCATGCCGTTCCTCCTCGCGTCGACCGTCGTCTCGTTGATCTGGATCTGGCTCTTCAACCCTCAGCTCGGGCTGATCAATGAAATGCTGAAGCCGTTCGGTGTCGAGCCGATTGCCTGGCTTCAGGATCCGCAGTGGGCGATGCTCGGGGTGGTGATCGCCACGGTCTGGTGGACCGTCGGCTTCAACTTCCTGCTGTACCTCGCCGCCCTGCAGAACATTCCCGAGCAGCAATACGAGGCGGCAGCGCTTGACGGGGCGGGGAAGTGGAGGCAGCTCTTCTCCATCACCATCCCGCAACTCGCGCCGACAACAGGACTCATCGTCATCCTCCAGGTCCTCGCGTCGCTGAAGGTGTTCGATCAGATCTTCCAGATGACCCAGGGTGGCCCCGCAGGCACGACCCGCTCGGCGGTCGTCTACATCTTTGACCTCGGCTTCACGGGCTACCGGTTCGGATACTCCGCCGCTGTGTCCTTCATCTTCTTCGCTGTGATCATCCTGGTGTCGCTGGTCCAGCTGAGAATCACGTCTCGAAAGGGAGCGCGGTCATGACCACTCTTGAACTGCCCAAGGAGGCCAGAGTCGCAGACCCGCGGCCCAAGGCGCCGCGTCGCCCCGGCGAGAAGCCCTTTGGTGTTGGCCGGATCGTTGCCCTCGTCATCCTTATTCTCATGGCCATCTCATGGCTCCTTCCCTTTGCGTGGGCCCTCGTCACCTCACTGAAGACAGAAGCGGATGCCGGTGCGACGCCGGTCAGCTGGCTCGCGCCCAACGGATTCACCCTCGAGGCGTACGCGAGCGTGCTCGAGGAAGGAAACATCCCGGTCTGGGCGATCAACAGCCTGCTCAGTTCGGCGATCATCACCCTGCTGACCGTGGCAACGAGCGCACTCGCGGCGTACGCGTTCTCCCGGCTCGACTTCACCGGCCGCAAGTGGCTCTTCTTCGTGGTCATCGCGTCGATCATCATTCCGCCGCAGGTGCTCATCATCCCGCTGTTCTACGAGATGCTCGCGTTCAACATGGTCGACACCTACTGGGGCCTCATCCTGCCGCAGGTCGTCGCTCCACCGATGGTGTACATCCTCAAGAAGTTCTTCGACCAGATCCCGATCGAACTCGAAGACGCCGCACGGGTCGACGGAGCGACCCGCCTCAGGCTCTTCTGGTCGATCGTGTTGCCGTTATCGCGTCCGATCCTCGCGGCCGTCTCGATCTTCGTGTTCATCGCGGCGTGGAACAACTTCCTCTGGCCGTTCATCGTCATCAATGACACGTCTCTGATGACCCTTCCGGTGGGCCTGCAAACGGTGAAGAGCGCATACGGGGTCCAGTACGCGCAGAACATGGCGATGGCGCTTCTCGCGGCCCTCCCGCTCATCGTGATCTTCCTCTTCTTCCAGCGCCAGATCATCAAGGGGATCGCAACGACAGGGTTCGGCGGACAGTAGCCGCTGCAGAGAACAGGCACCAGAGAAAAGGCACCAGAGAAAAGGCACCAGAGAAAAGGCACCAGAGAAAAGGCACCAGAGAAAAGGCACCAGAGAAAAGGCACCAGAGAAAGGCACTCATGACCTCGGCTCGCATCACCCTCGACCGCGATTTCACAGTCGGAGACGTGCCACACCGGCTTTTCGGATCGTTCGTGGAACACATGGGCAGGTGCGTATACACGGGGATCTTCGAACCGGGCCATCCGACGGCGAATGAGTCGGGGTTCCGCACCGACGTGCTCGACCTCGTCCGCGAACTCGGCCCGACGGTCGTGAGATACCCGGGTGGAAATTTCGTCTCCGGCTACAACTGGGAGGACGGCGTCGGTCCGGTCGATCAACGACCGCGGAGGCTCGACGGCGCGTGGCACACGCTGGAAACGAACCAGTTCGGTCTTCATGAGTTCATGGACTGGTCGAGGCTCGCGAACGTCGAGGTGATGCAGGCGATCAACCTCGGGACCAGGGGAGTGGACGCAGCGCGGGAGCTCGTCGAGTATGCCAACCATCCGGGAGGTACGTACCTGTCCGACCTGCGCAGGAAGAACGGCGCAGAGGAACCATTCGATATCCGACTGTGGTGCCTCGGCAACGAACTCGACGGTCCCTGGCAAATCGGACACAAGACGCCGACAGAGTACGGGCGGCTTGCCAAGGAGGCGGCCAAGGCGATGCGGTACGTCGATCCCACAATCGAACTCGTCGCGGTTGGCAGCTCCAACTCGGGCATGCCCACCTTCGGTGAGTGGGAACACACGGTGCTCAGCCACGTCTACGACGAGGTCGACTACATCTCGCTGCACGCGTACTACCAGGAGCACGACGGCGATGCCGCGAGTTTCCTCGCGTCGGCGCTTGATATGGATCACTTCATCGAATCGGTGATCGCGACCGCGGATGCCGTGCGGGCCAGGGGCAGGCACAAAAAGCACATCAACCTCTCATTTGACGAGTGGAACGTCTGGTACCAGCGCGGCAAAGACACCGAGGACCAGGAGCACCGGGTCAAGGAGTCCGGCTGGCGAGAACACCCGCGCCTGATCGAGGACGAATACACGATGACGGATGCCGTCGTCGTCGGCACGTTCCTCAACTCCCTTCTCCGGCACGGAGACCGGGTGCACATCGCGAACCAGGCCCAACTGGTCAACGTCATCGCGCCGATCCGAACGGAGGAAAACGGACCAGCGTGGCGGCAGGCCATCTTCTGGCCGTTCGCCCGGATGGCGGCGCTCGCGAGGGGACGCATTCTTCGAGCGAGCGTGACGAGCGACAGGGTCGAGACGACCCAGTACTCAGACGCAGACATCGTCGACGTGAGTGCGACGTGGGATGAAGAGATCTCGCGGGTCGCTCTCTTCCTGGCCAACCGCAGCCTCGACGACGCGGCAGCGGTCGAGGTGGCACTCCACGGTTTCCGTGGAGACCGGATTGTGCGGGCTGAGGTCCTCGAGGCGCCCGACGGCGCCGATCGCCATGTCTCGAACACCGCTGCCGATGAACGGGTCGTTCTGCGACCGCTTCCCGGGGTGTCGATCACCGACGGCGGGCTCACCCTCACGCTGCCTGCCCTGAGCTGGGCCGTGGTCGAGGTGACCGTCGCGAAGGCCTGAGCGCAATTTCACGCAAAGTCGATCTTGCAGCGAGCGGGCACCCCGATCTTGTCGGGGTGAGCCGTGAGTTTGAAGAAAATTCCGCATGAGAGGTTTCTGTTGGATTTTCTGTTACGAACGGTGACGCTTCGTCTCGCGTTCGGCAGAAAACACAGCTAACTTAAACGCTGTGCCCCGGAGTTGGGAGCGCAGAATCTCTCTCTCAGAACGCTTCGCACCGCGGGGCGTCGGTTTCTGTGCCCGCGTACTCGCGGAGGACGCACCACACAGTGAAGAGGAAACACAGTGAAGAAATCACCCCTGAAGAGCGCACTCGCAACCCTGGCCGTTCTGCCCATCGCCGCGCTGCTCGCTGGCTGCGCCGGAAACGCCGGCTCGGCGGACGGCGGCAGCGAGACAGTGAAGATCGGTGTCGTCGGCGCGAGCGACCCGTATTGGGAAACCTACGTCGACGCAGCAGCTGACGAGGGAATCACTGTCGAACTCGTCGATTTCTCCGACTACAACCAGCCCAACCCGGCGCTCGCCGAGGGCGAGGTCGACCTCAACCAGTTCCAGCACATCATCTACCTCGCCGACTACAACGAAGCGAACGGACAGGACCTCGTTCCCGTCGGCGCGACGGCGATCTACCCGCTCGGCCTGTACTCGTCGCAGTACGACTCAGTGGAGGACATCCCGGACGACGCGACAGTCGCCGTTCCGAACGACCCGAGCAATCTCTCGCGAGCGCTCCTCGTGCTGCAGTCGGCCGACCTCATCACCCTCTCCGATGGCGGCAGCATCTACTCGACCCTCTCTGACATCGACGAGGACAAGTCACGCGTCACGGTCACCGAGCTCGACCCGACGCTGACGGCGACGTCGCTTCCCGACGTTGCCGCCGCGATCATCAACAACGACTTCATCGTCGACAGCGGGCTCGAAGCAACCGACGCCATTGCGCAGGATGACCCGTCCGACCCGAACGCACTCCCGTACGTCAACATCTTCGCCGCCCGCGCCGAAGACAAGGACAACGAGACGTACCAGAAGCTCGTCGAGATCTACCAGGACACGAAGGCCGTCACCGACGGCGTGGTCGAGAACTCCGGAGGGACCGCTGTGATGGTGAAGACCCCGGTCGACGAACTCGTCGAGTCGCTGGAGAGCGTCCAGAAACAGATTGCCGAGCAGGGCTAAAAGCACCACGAACGAGCCTGAGGCGCCGGAGTTTGTGACTCCGGCGCCTGTTCGCGTCATCGAGAGGAACACCAGTGAGCATCGTCAGCATGACGGATGTCGTCAAGTCTTATCCGCCGGCCCAGAAGGGCGGCGCGCCCGTCGTCGCCATCGACGGCGTGAGTATCGAGGTCGAACCGGGCGACGTCTACGGGATCATCGGCTACTCGGGAGCGGGGAAGTCCACGCTGGTCCGGCTCGTGAACGGGCTCGAGAAGGCGACGTCAGGAAGCATCGTCGTCAACGGGACCGAGATCACCTCGCTCAAAGAGCGCTCAATGCGGGCGGTTCGCGGCGACATCGGAATGATCTTCCAGCAGTTCAACCTCTTCAACTCCAAGACCGTCGCAAAGAACGTGGCGTACCCGCTCGAGGTTGCTGGCCGCCCGTCGGCCGAGATCACCGAACGCGTGGCGGAGATGCTTCGGTTTGTCGGCTTGAGTGACAAGGCGAAGAATTACCCTGACCAGCTGTCCGGAGGCCAGAAGCAGCGCGTCGGTATTGCGCGCGCTCTCGCGACCTCGCCGTCGTTACTGCTGGCCGACGAAGCGACGAGCGCGCTCGACCCGGAGACGACGAGCGAAGTCCTCTCGCTCCTCGACCGGGTCAACCGCGAACTCGGCGTCACGATCATCCTCATCACCCACGAGATGGACGTCATCCGCTCGCTCGCCACCAAGGTGGCCGTGATGGACGGAGGCCGGATCGTGGAGCGGGGAGATGTCTTCGACGTCTTCTCCTCGCCACAGAACGCCGCATCAGCTCGGTTTGTGTCCACGGTCGTGCAGGGCATCCCGTCACCGGTCGAGGTCGCGACACTCCGCGCTCGCCACGACGGACGGATCGTCACCTTCTCGTTCCGTGACGGCAACGACTCACAAGCGCAGGTCTTCCTCGACCTCGCGGCAGCCGGCATCCGCTTCGAACTCGTCTACGGCGGGATAAACGACATCCGTGGCCGGGCGTTCGGCCACCTGACGCTCGCCCTCCAGGGTGATGACGCCGCGCTTGACGCGGCCCTGGCGCAGATTGAAACCCACTCTGAAGTAACGGAGGTGCGCTGAGCATGGACAAACTGATTGATCTTCTGCCCCAGCTTGGCGAGGCGGCATGGGAGACGCTCTACATCGTCGCCGCGAGCTTGGTGTTCGGCGGTATCGCCGGCCTCGTGATCGGACTCGGCCTCTACGTCACGCGTGCGGGCTCGATTCTCGAGAACCGGGTCGCGTTCACGGTGATCAACGTCCTCGTCAACATTTTCCGGCCCATCCCGTTCATCATCTTCATTGCGGCCATCCAGCCGCTCGCGCGGCTCGTGCTCGGTACAGGTATCGGCAACGGGGCGCTGATCTTCGCCATTTCCATCGGTGCGGCATTCGGTATCAGCCGCATTGTCGAACAGAACCTGCTCACGGTGTCACCCGGCGTCATTGAGGCCGCGCGTGCTGCAGGGGCCAGCCCGCTGTACATCATCCGGACCGTGCTGATTCCTGAAGCTCTGGGGCCGCTCATCCTCGGCTACACCTTTGTCTTCATCGTGCTCGTCGACATGAGCGCGGTCGGCGGGTACATCGGCGGTGGCGGCATCGGAAACTTCGCCATCCAGTACGGCTACCGGCAGTTCAACCCCCTCGTTACCTGGGCGGCCGTGCTCGTGGTGATCCTCTTCGTTCAGCTCATCCAGTTCTTCGGCAACGCGCTCGCGCGCAAAATCATGCGTCGTTAGCGGGGGAGGCCGCGTCGAAGTCGAGGCTCAATTTGCGCAGCAGCCCTGCCAGCTTGTGCTGGTCCGCTGGCGACAGTGATGCCAGGATGTCTGCCTCGGCATCGACGAGTCTCGTGATGGCCGCGTCGACGCGGGTCAGTCCGGTCGGGGTCATCACAACGAGGATGCCGCGGCCGTCTCCGGGGTCTGCCTTGCGTTCGACGAGACCGGATGCTACGAGCCTGTCGATCCGGTTGGTCATGGTGCCGCTCGAGACCAGGGTCTGCTGGAGCAGTTGCTTGGGACTGAGCGTGTACGGGCGACCCGCGCGACGAAGGGCGCTCAGCACGTCGAACTCCCACGACTCGAGCTTCGAGCGCGCGAACGCTGTGCGCCTTGCGCGATCGAGATGCCTGGTGAGCCTGGCTACCCGCGAGAGCACCTGAAGGGGAGCGAAGTTCAGGTCGGGCCGCTCGCGCTCCCACGCCTCGACGATCCTGTCGACTTCGTCACTCGTTTCGGCCATTTCTCCATTATCGTGCCTCTGACCGGCCGGGTCGGCGGCCATTATCTGGCAGACTTGACTCTTGCGTAGGCTCCGGCGTGCGCGGTCCGCCTTAGTGTAATGGCAGCACGGCAACCTTTGGAGTTGTTCGGTCCAGGTTCGAGTCCTGGAGGCGGAGCGGAATGAGCGGCTCCCAGCCGGCACGACAGCTACGGTCCACCTGGAACCTGGCCCAATCGACACTTCGGGGGAAATACCTGTGGCAGACACCAAACTTGCAATCGTCATCCTGGCCGCCGGTCAGGGCACGCGAATGAAGTCAGCCACCCCGAAACTCCTGCACCCCCTCGCGGGAGTGCCCATGGTCAGCCATGTTCTTGCGACCGCACGAGCGCTCGACGCCGCACACGTTGTGGCCGTGGTGAGGCACGAGCGCGACCGCCTCGTTGAGGTCATCACCGCTGAACTGCCCGAAAGCATCATTGTCGACCAGGACGAGGTGCCCGGAACAGGGCGCGCGGTCGAGCAGGCCGTTGCCGCTCTTCCCGACGCCTTTGACGGGGACGTTCTCGTCATCAACGGCGACGTTCCGCTTCTCGACGCCGACACCCTCACCTCCCTGGTCTCGCGGCACAGGGCGGATGGCGCCGCTGCGACGCTGCTGTCGGCGGTTCTCGCCGACGCGACGGGGTACGGACGCATCATCCGCACGACCGACGGTGCCGTCGACTACATCGTCGAGCAGAAGGACGCTACCGAGGCGGAGCGCGCGGTCTCCGAGATCAACGCGGGTGTCTACGTGTTCTCTCTGTCACTGCTCCGCACCGAGCTCGCAAAGCTCACGACGAACAACGCGCAGGGGGAGAAATACCTGACGGATGTCGTCGGTCTGCTCCGCGCGGACGGACTCGACGTCTCGGCCATCCCCGTCGCTGAACCCTGGCTCGTCGAGGGAGTGAACGATCGCGCCCAGCTGAGCGCACAGGCCGCACGGCTCAACGCAATGATCATCAGGGGCTGGCAGCTCTCCGGCGTCACCATCCAGGACCCGTCATCCACGTGGATCGATGTGCAGGTGACCCTCGCACCCGACGTCACGGTCAAGCCGGGGACCCAGCTGCTCAGGGCAACCGATGTCGCCACCGGCGCCATCATCGGCCCCGACACGACGCTCGTCGACTGCGAGGTCGGTGCGAACGCTGAGGTGAAGCGCACAGACGCGACCCTCGCCGTGATCGGTGCGGGAGCATCCGTTGGTCCGTTCTCCTTCCTCCGGCCCGGCACCGTCCTCGGCGCTGACGGCAAGATCGGGGCGTTCGTTGAGACGAAGAACGCGAAGATCGGCACCGGCAGCAAGGTGCCCCACCTCTCCTATGTCGGTGACGCCGAGATCGGGGAGCAGTCGAACATCGGCGCCGGCAGCATCTTCGCCAACTATGACGGAGTGAAGAAGCACTCGTCTGTCGTCGGCTCACACGTGCGGACCGGCTCGCACGGCGTGTTCGTGGCGCCGGTTACAATTGGAGACGGCGCGTACACAGGTGCAGGCACCGTCGTCCGCAAGGACGTGCCCGCAGGGGCGCTCGCGATCAACGTAGCTCCGCAGCGCAACATGGCGGGCTGGGTCGAAACCCATCGGGCCGGCACAGCGGCCGCCACCGCAGCTGCGGCGGCGTCCGGACAGACCACAAACCCCCACGAAGAAAACTAAGCGGTACAACGCCGGCTCGGCCGGCAGGAAGCGGGCCATGTGTCTGGCATCAAAATGAGCGGAGAGAAGCGACTCGTCCTCGTATCGGGTCGTGCTCACCCCCAACTGGCTGTCGACATTGCAGCCGAACTCGGCTCCGAACTCGTTCCGACCGACGCACGCACGTTCGCCAACGGTGAGCTCTACGCACGCTTCGACGAGAGCGTCCGCGGGTCTGATGCCTTTGTGATCCAGTCGCACACTGCTCCCATCAACGAGTGGTTGATGGAGCAGCTCATCATGGTCGACGCGCTCAAGCGTGCTTCGGCGAAGCGCATCACAGTGGTGGCACCGTTCTATCCCTATGCACGCCAGGACAAGAAGGGCCGTGGACGCGAGCCGATCTCTGCCCGTCTCGTCGCTGACCTGTTCAAGGTCGCCGGGGCAGACCGGATCATGTCTGTCGACCTGCACGCCGCTCAGATCCAGGGTTTCTTCGACGGTCCTGTCGACCACCTGTTCGCGATGCCGGTGTTGCTCAACCACTTCCGCGAGAAGCTCGATCCCGAAACACTCACCGTGGTTTCGCCCGACATGGGCCGCGTGCGCGTTGCAGACATCTGGAGCGACAAGCTCGGAGTGCCGCTCGCCATCATCCACAAGCGCCGCGATCCGCTGGTTCCCAACCAGGTCTCGGTGCACGAGATCGTCGGGCAGGTCGAGGGCAGGGTCTGCCTCCTCGTCGATGACCTCATCGACACCGGCCGGACCATCGTTCGGGCAGCGGAAGCACTCAAGGCAGCCGGTGCGATCGGCGTTGTCGTCGCGGCCACCCACGCGGTCTTCAGCGATCCGGCGACCGAGATCCTGCAGAGCGACTTCATCGACTCGGTCGTGGTGACCGACACGCTCCCCATCCCCGACGAGAAGCGGTTCGAACGTTTGACAGTCCTGCCTATCGCGCCGCTTCTGGCCCGTGCCATTCACGAGGTCTTCGAAGACGGTTCAGTGACGAGCATGTTCGACGGGGCGGCGTAGCCCCAAAACCTGGCTGAGCGAACCCTGGCTGAGTGGCGCCGGACCGCCGGTGCCACACAGGGTAGAGGACGGGGTATCCCGATTACCCCGTCCTCCAAGACCCTCGATCATGGTCCGGCGTCCGGGTGCTCTCACTAGCACCTAAGCGGTCCAGTTTCGGGGAGGATCTTATACCGAGATGGTAAGTAATCCTGGGCCGGAATGGAAGGGCCTGACGCTTCCCGCCCGAAGATCTGTCGTCGCCACCGTGAACGGCGCGCGAGTTCGACAGGTCGACGTCGTCACCGGCGCGAGCGCCGTCTAGCCTGAGAAGCCGTGAAGATCCGACCGGGCGATGCGGGCGGCGCTCTCAAGGAGGTCGTCCTCTGCGATGGCGATGCCCGCGTCGGAGAACCGCTCGCGGAGCGCTTCGAGAACCTCTGCCTCGTCGTGCCCGGCAAGGTCAGCTTCCTCCTGGATGAGGATGCCGGCGATCTTCTCGTCGATCGGCTGCGGGTGCTGGTCCTGCACCGGCGCTGTTGTGTCCCGTGCGATTTCTGAATCCGACATGTGGCCTCCTGGTGTTGTTCCCATTCTGTACTCAGCCAGAGCCCCGACCCAACCGTCCGCCGGCTAGTAAAGGAAGATTGCCAGCCAGTCCAAGTTGTGGGCGTGGAGCAGGACGAGGAACAAGATGAAGTCGAAGAGCAGGTGGACGCTGACGATGTAACTCAGTGACTTGGTCTGGCGGAAGATCCACCCCTGCAGGACCGCAAACGGATAGATGATGAAGGGGCCCCACGCGTGGAACCCCAGCTCCCACAGGAACGACGTGAAGAGAACGGCCTGCAGCAGGTTCGCCTGCCAGTCGGGGAAGTGCCGCCGAAGCAGTGTAAATGTGGTGCAGATGAAGAACAGCTCGTCCCAGATCCCCAGAACGTTTGTCCCGAGGAACAGTCGCGCGATGCTTCCGGGGTCAGATGCCGCCGGCCAGTTCTCGTAGACGCCAGTGGGAATCATGTAGATCGGCAACAGGAACCAGCCGAGGATAACGACGGCGATGAGATAACCGAACTCGATCCGGGTCCAGCGTTTTCCGGTCAGGACAGGGAACTTAATCGCATGGTCGCGGTAGATGAACCTGGACACGAGGTACGGGATGAGAACCGCCGCGGCGAGCGCTGCGCCCATCAGGAGCATGTGCTCCCACTCGATGTTGGTGTTGATGGGAACGAGGCTGAGGGCAAGGAGCCCGACGGCGACGAGCACGACGTCGCGGGCGAGTCGACGGTCAACGATCACGGCCGCGACCAGTGTGACGGCGAGGGTGATGTAGCCGGCCGGGCGCTCGTCAAGTCCGAAGAGCAGGAATCCCGACAGTGCGAGCAGGATGCCTGGCAGGAGCTTCCAGCTCACCGCCGGTCGGGTTTCTGTCGCGGCAAGCGTGGGGGTGTTGGTCATGTCGGGGATCCTCGGTGAGCCGGGCTGTGAATCTCGAGCGTACAGGGATCCGTGGGCCGCCCGCTGGTATGCCGCGCGTGACAGACAACGGGCCCCTCGCTGTGCGAGGAGCCCGTCACCGGTGAATTCGTCAGGCGAACCTCAGTGGGTGTCCGCCGCTTCGATCTCTGAGCGGTCGCCCGACCAGAGCGTGTGGAAGGTGCCCTCGGCGTCAACGCGGCGGTAGGTGTGTGCGCCGAAGAAGTCCCGCTGACCCTGGATGAGCGCGGCGGGCAGTCGGTCGGCGCGAAGCCCGTCGTAGTACGACAGCGACGACGCAAAGGCGGGGGACGGGATGCCGGCCTGCGCTGCCGCAACGACGACCCGGCGCCAGGCGTCTTGTGTGCGTGAAACGGCGTCGGTGAAGTACGGTGCGGTCACGAGCGCGACCAGACCCGGGTCCTGGTCGTATGCCTCGGTGATGCGGTTCAGGAACTGGGCGCGGATGATGCAGCCGCCGCGCCAGATCTTGGCGATGTCGCCCTTTTTGATGTCCCAGTTGTACTGCTCGGCCCCGGCGACGATCTCGTCGAAGCCCTGGCTGTACGCGATGATCTTCGACGCGTAGAGCGCCTGCCGAACATCTTCGACGAACGCATCCGCGTCGTCGACCGTCCACTGCGTCGATGGTCCAGGAAGGTGGGCCGCGGCCTGGCGCTGGTCCGGCTTGGATGACAGCGACCGTGCGAACACCGCTTCGGCGATTCCGGAAACGGGGATGCCGAGGTCGAGCGCCGTCTGGACGGTCCACGCTCCGGTTCCCTTGGCGCCTGCCTGGTCGACGATGACATCGACGAGGGGCTGTCCGGTTGTGGCGTCGACCTGGCGCAGCACCTCGGCGGTGATCTCGATGAGGTAGCTCTCGAGTTCGCCCTTGTTCCACTCGGTGAAGATGTCGGCGATCTCGGCGGGGGACTTGCCCGTGCCACGGCGGATGAGGTCGTATGCCTCCGCGATGAGCTGCATGTCGGCGTACTCGATGCCGTTGTGGATCATCTTGACGAAGTGGCCGGCGCCGTCGGTGCCGACGTGGGTGACACACGGTTCGCCCTCCGCGACAGCGGCGATCGACTTCAGGATCGGTCCGAGGGTCTCCCACGCTTCAGCTGATCCGCCCGGCATGATGCTCGGTCCCTTGAGCGCGCCTTCCTCGCCGCCGGAGATCCCGGCACCCACGAAGTTGATGCCGGTCTCGCGAACGGCCTTCTCACGGCGGATCGTGTCGGTAAAGAGTGCGTTGCCGCCGTCGACGATGATGTCGCCCGGTTCGAACACTTCGGTCAGCTGGTTGATGACGGCGTCGGTGCCGGCGCCAGCCTTCACCATGATGATGGCCGTGCGCGGCTTCGAGAGCGACGCCGCAAATTCCTCGATGGACTCCGATGCGACAAAACCGGCCTCGGGGAACTCGGCCACGACCGCCCGCGTCTTCTCGGGGGACCTGTTGTAGATCGCGACAGTGTTGCCCTCGCGGCTCGCAAGGTTTCGAGCGAGGTTCGATCCCATCACCGCCATCCCGATCACGCCGATGTTTGCCTGTGCGTTGGCCATGGGGCTCTCCTCTGGTTGTCGTGCAGTGTGAAAAAACCGGGTCGCCGGAAGAAACTCGTGAGCTGCAGCGCGGTGCCTCTACCGCTCAACGCTAGCAAATGCTGTCCCTCGCGAATCGATCCCCATACGCTCGTCATGACCCATTCGCCGTCGCCGTCCGAAGGAAATCAATGAAGATCGAAAAAGCCGACGTCATCGTCACAAGTCCTGACCGCAACTTCGTCACGCTCAAGCTCACGACAGAGGACGGCGTCACCGGCCTGGGCGACGCCACGCTCAATGGCCGCGAACTCGCCGTCGTCTCCTACCTCACCGAGCACGTCGTGCCGCTGCTCATCGGCCGCGAGGCACACAACATCGAAGACACGTGGCAGTTCCTCTACCGCAGCGCGTACTGGCGCAGAGGCCCGGTCACCATGGCCGCCATCGCCGCCGTCGATGTCGCACTCTGGGACATCAAGGCAAAGGTTGCGGGGATGCCGCTGTACCAGCTCCTCGGCGGCGCATCGCGCACAGGACTGATGGCATACGGGCACGCTTCGGGCAAGACCCTCCCCGAACTCTTCGACAGCGTGCGCGAGCACCAGGAGCAGGGCTACAAATCAATCAGGATCCAGACCGGCGTTCCGGGCCTGAAGTCGATCTACGGCATCGCGTCGAACGCGACCTTCGAGGCGAACAAGGGCGTCCGCTACGACCATGAGCCTGCCCAGCGAGGCGCCCTGCCCAACGAGGAGGACTGGGACACCCGCAGCTACCTTCGCCACGTCCCCACCGTATTCGAGGCCGTGCGCAACGAGTTCGGTGCTGAAATCCCGCTGCTCCACGACGGACACCACCGCATGACGCCCATCCAGGCCGCGAAGCTCGGTAAGTCGCTCGAGCCGTACGACCTCTACTGGCTCGAGGACTGCACGCCGGCCGAGAACCCCGAGGCTCTTCGGCTCGTGCGCCAGCACACCACGACGCCGCTCGCGATCGGTGAGATCTTCAACACGGTCTGGGACTACCAGCAGATCATCCGCGAACAGTTCATCGACTACGTGCGGAGCGCTGTCACTCACACCGGTGGAATCTCGCACCTCAGGAAAGTGCTCGACTACGCGGCGCAGTACCAGATCAAGTCGGGGATGCACGGGCCGACCGACATCTCACCGGTGGGGATGGCCGCTGCGATGCACCTGGGCCTGTCGATCCACAACTTCGGGATCCAGGAGTACATGCAGCACGGTGAGAAGACCAACAGTGTCTTCGAGCAGTCGTTCACCTGGAACGACGGCATGCTGCACCCGGGCAACAAACCGGGCATCGGGGTCGAACTCAACGTCGATGAGGCGGGCAAATATCCGTACGAAACCGCGTACCTGCCGTACAACCGGCTCGCCGACGGTACAGTTCACGACTGGTAGACGGTAGATTCGGCAAATGTCACAGCAGACCACGGCCCACACGCAGATCATTGTGATGGGGGTGTCCGGCTCGGGAAAGAGCACGATCGGCGCACTCATCGCCGGTGCCCTCGGGGTGCCGTTCGTCGATGGAGATGCGCTGCATCCCCGGTCCAACATCGAGAAGATGGCCGGTGGGCATCCCCTCGAGGATGCAGATCGCTGGCCCTGGCTGGCGCTGGTCGGCCGAACGCTGGCGGATGCCGACGGAGCGGGTGGCATGGTCATCGCGTGTTCCGCGCTGCGGCGTGCGTATCGCGAGGCGATCCTCGAGAGCGCTCCACACGCCAGATTTGTCCACCTTGACGGCAGCCGCGACGTGCTCGCCTCCCGGCTCGAGGGCAGGAGCGGTCATTTCATGCCGCCGAGTCTGCTTGATTCGCAGTTCGCGACCCTGGAGCCGCTTGCTCGCGACGAGCCGGGCATCGTCGTCGACATCGACCGGCCGGTCGCGGCCATCGTCGATGACGCCGTCGCGAGGATCCGGGCGGGAGAGGGCATTCGAGAGGGCGAGGATGCCCGGGCGGACGAAGGTGTGGCCGGCGCCTGACGCAGCGGGGCGCCCGACGGATGCTGTAGACTGGGCGACTGAACTTCGGCGAGGGATGCTGTGCGCTCACGGGCACTGCGGCATCCGTTATCGACGCGGTGGGCAAGGCACTTACTTTTCTTACCCAAGAACTGGCTTTTCCTCACGCTGACATGCGTTCGAGTTGAACCGAGGCCGGTCCGCCGTCCTCGCACCAGACCCACGGAGCATAGCTCCGGTAAGCGAAGAGCTGTAAGGCTCACCAAAGGAGAATCACCATGGCTGACGACAACAAAGTAGTCGCAGAAACCCGCACCAAGTTCGGCAAGGGTGCTGCCCGCAAGCTCCGCGCTTCAGGCAAGATCCCCGCCGTCATGTTCGGTCGCGGCACCGAGCCCAAGCACCTGGCCCTCCCGGCGCACCAGATCGGCCTCATCATCCGCAAGTCGAACGCGCTCCTCGAGCTCGACATCGACGGCGTCGAGAGCCTGGCCCTCGTCAAGGACGTCCAGAAGGACCCCGTGCTCCGCATCATCGAGCACCTCGACCTCATCGTCGTCATCAAGGGCGAGAAGGTTGTCGTTGACATCCCCGTCCACATCGAAGGCGAGCCTGCACCGGGCTCCGCTATCAACCGCGACGCGACCACCCTGTCGATCGAGGCTGAGGCGACGCACATCCCCGAGTTCCTCGTCGTGTCGATCGAGGGCCTCGAGGTCGGCGCTCAGATCCTCGCGAAGGACGTCACGCTGCCGAACGGTTCCAGCCTGCTCAGCGACCCCGACCTGCTCGTCGTCGCCATCGCAGAGCCTGAAGAGACCGAAGAAGAGGCCGAGGCTGCCGCTGAAGCTGAAGCCGAAGGCGAGTCCGCCGCCGAGTAATCTCGGTCGATAGCCTGACGAGCCTGCCGGTGCGCGATTTTCGAATTGTGGACCGGCAGGTTCGTCGCCTTAACGAGGGCACAGGCTCGCTGTCGAAGGAAGGGTTCATCCATGTGGTGGAACAGGAAGAAGGAGCCGAACGTGGCTGAGAACACCTGGCTGGTCGTCGGACTCGGCAACCCAGGCCCGGCCTACGCCGGCAACCGCCACAACGTCGGACAGATGGTCGTCGACGAATTGGCCAGGAGGATCGGCGCGAACTTCACCAGGCACAAGACGCCGGCGGTCGTCGCCGAAGGTTTCCTCGCCCCTGGCGGGCCGAAGCTCATCCTCGCCAAGCCCAACAGCTACATGAACCTCTCCGGCGGCCCTGTCGCCGCTCTCCTCAAGTTCTATTCCCTCGACCCGTCGAGGCTCATCGTCGTCCACGACGAACTCGACATCCCGTTTGACGCCCTCAAGCTCAAGTCCGGCGGCGGGCACGGCGGTCACAACGGTCTCCGCGACATCGCCAAGGCCGCAGGCACCCCCGACTTCATCCGTGTTCGGGTTGGCATCGGGCGGCCACCGGGCCGCCAGGACCCTGCGGACTTCGTGCTCAAGGATTTCGGGCCGACTGAACGCGCTGCGCTGCCCAATCTCCTGTCCGACGCCGCAGACGCCGTCGAACTCATCGCCACGGACGGCCTCGCCGCAGCCCAGCTGAAGGTGCACTCACCGGCCTGAGGCGCCCCACCGCTCGGCGCGCTGTCAGTGAGCGCGCGTAGACTGGACCGGTGATCCTCTCGGGCTTAATCGCAGCGCTTTCGCGCGCCTCCACTTTTGACAACGCATTTTCCTACGCGACCCGTGACGCCGATTTCTCGGTCACCGACGGGTTACGCGCGCCTCTGCTCGCCGGCCTCATCGACGCGAGGCGAAAGTCCGAGCGACCTGCCTCCCTGTTTGTCGTCACCCCCACCGGTCGTGACTCGGAGTTGCTCCGGGCGGCCATCGGCGATGTGGTTCCGGATGCCACGATCGTCGACTTTCCGGCGTGGGAGACGCTCCCGCACGAGCGCTTGAGCCCCAGCGCCGAGATCGTCGGTAAACGACTCGCTGCGTTGCGCACCATGAAGCTGTGGCGGGGGGACACCCCACTCATCGTCGTCGCGTCGGTCCGGGCGGCTCTGCAGCCCGTCGCCGACAACCTCACAGACATCGCACCGATCGAGCTGACCGCGGGTTCGCGCGGTCACGATCTGGCCGCTCTCGCTGTTCAGCTGGTCGATCTCGCATACGTCAGGGTCGACATGGTCTCCCGCCGGGGTGAATTCGCGGTGCGCGGTGGCATCCTCGACGTGTTCCCCGCGACAGCGCAGCACCCGTACCGGGTGGAGTTCTTCGGCGACGAAGTCGAGCAGATCCGAGAATTCTCGGTCGCTGACCAGCGGTCGACTCCGGACGTCATCACGAACATCGAGCTGCCACCGAGCCGCGAACTGCTTCTCTCCGATGGCGTTCGCCAGCGCGCCAGGGAGATGCAGCACGAGTTCCCGAGCATGTCAGGGATGCTCGAGAAGATCGCGAATGGCATCCCGGTCGAAGGGATGGAGTCGCTGGCACCCGCCCTTCTCGACAGGCTCGTTCCCGTCAGCCACTATTTCCCCGCAGGCACCGCCGTCGCGGTGATCTCGCCCGAACGCGTCGCAACCCGTGCGATCAGCCTGGCCGAGACCAACCGGGAGTTCCTCGCCGCCGCGTGGAGCGCCGCAACCGCGGGAGCACAGGCGCCCATCGACCTCGAGAGCGGTGAGTTCATTACCCTCGGCGACCTCAGGGACGCGACGAAGTTCACGAGGCCAGGCGAGCCGGCATCCGACCACCCCTGGTGGACGTTCAGCACGTTCCAGCAGGGCCCTGGCGATGTGCTGCCCGAAGAGCGCGAGATGGACGAACTGCTCACCGTTCGGCTCGACGCCGAGCCCGTCCCCAACTTCTCCGGAAACGTGGACGGCGCAATCGCCCACGTGGCCGAGCGGCTGCGCGATGGCTGGACCGTCGCCATCACGGCGCGGGGAGTCGGGTTGGTCGAGCGCGCCGTCGATGTGCTCGCCGAGCACGAGGTCGCCGCACGCCGGGTGGACGAGTTCCCCGAGTCGCCCGAACCCGGGGTTGCCTATCTCCTGCAGGCGACGACCGAGTCCGGCTTCGAGCTTCCCGAGACCAAGCTCGCTCTGCTCGGCGAGAACGAGTTCTACGGCCGCACCATCGGCTACGACTCGCGCCAGGTCAAGAAGCTCGCGTCCAGACGCAAGAACGTGGTCGACCCCCTCCAGCTCAAAGCGGGGGACTACGTCGTCCACCAGACCCACGGCATCGGCAAGTTCGTCGAACTCACCCAGCGTGAGGTGTCAAGTGGCGGGCGCAACGCGACGAAGACCCGCCGCGAATACCTGACCATCGAGTACGCGCCGTCCAAGCGCGGATACCCCGGCGACAAACTGCTCGTTCCTACGGACCAGCTCGACCTGCTGAGCCGATACGTCGGCGGTGAGGCGCCTCAGCTCTCGAAGATGGGCGGAAGCGACTGGTCCCAGGCGAAGGGACGTGCCCGCAAGGCGGTCCGCGACATCGCCGTCGACCTCGTCAAGCTCTACTCGGCGCGCATGGCCTCGAAGGGATTCGCGTTCAGCCCGGACACCCCGTGGCAGCGCGAACTCGAGGAGGCGTTCCCGTTCGCGGAGACCCCCGATCAGCTGACCACCATCGACGAGGTCAAGGCCGACATGGAACGGCCCATCCCGATGGACCGGTTGCTGTCGGGCGACGTCGGCTTCGGAAAGACCGAGGTTGCGATTCGCGCGGCGTTCAAGGCGGTCCAGGACGGCAAGCAGGTTGCGATGCTCGTGCCGACGACCCTGCTCGTCAAGCAGCACTTCGAGACGTTCTCCGAGCGATTCGCCGGGTTCCCCGTACACCTGCGGGCGCTCAGCCGGTTCCAGACGGCCAAGGAAGCCAAGGAAACCCGCGATGGTCTTGAGCGTGGAACCGTCGACGTCGTCATTGGCACCCACCGGTTGCTCAGCGAGGGCATGAAGTTCAAAGATCTTGGCCTCGTCATCATCGATGAGGAGCAGCGGTTCGGAGTCGAGCACAAAGACGCCCTCAAGAAGCTCAAGAAGAACGTCGACATCCTCGCGATGAGCGCGACCCCGATTCCACGCACCCTCGAAATGGCGGTCACCGGCATCCGCGAAATGTCGACGCTCGCGACGCCGCCGGAGGAACGGCATCCGATTCTCAGCTTTGTCGGTCCGTACAGCGACAAGCAGGTCGGGGCCGCCATCCGCCGGGAGCTGCTGCGGGAAGGCCAGGTCTTCTTCGTGCACAACCGGGTATCGAGCATCAACCGGATCGCGGCTCAACTCGCCGAGATCGTGCCGGAAGCCCGCATCGCCGTCGCTCACGGCCAGTTGTCAGAGGCAACGCTCGAGCGTGTCGTCGTCGACTTCTGGGAGCGCAAGTTCGATGTGCTCGTCTGCACGACCATCATCGAGACCGGCCTCGACATCCAGAACGCCAACACCATCATCATCGACCGTGCCGACAAGTACGGACTCAGCCAGCTGCACCAGCTTCGTGGCCGGGTCGGTCGTGGGCGAGAGCGTGCATATGCCTACTTCCTCTATGACGAGAACAAGCCGCTGTCGGAAACCGCTCTCGACCGCCTCTCGACCATCGCTGCGAACAACGAACTCGGCAGCGGAATCCAGGTCGCCATGAAAGACCTCGAGATTCGCGGAGCGGGCAACCTGCTCGGCGGCGAGCAGGCGGGGCACATCGCGGGCGTCGGGTTCGACCTGTATCTCCGGATGATCGGGGAGGCCGTGAGCGAGTTCCGCGGCGACGTCGCCGAAGGGCAAACCGAGCTTCGGCTCGAGCTGCCCGTTGACGCCCACATTCCCGAGGACTACGTCGACAGCGAGCGGTTACGGCTCGAGGCATACCAGAAGCTGTCAGCCGCGAGCGCGCCCGCCGCGGGGGACGACCAGATCGCCCTCGTCATCGACGAACTGACCGACCGGTACGGCGAACCGCCGGCGCAGGTACAAAACCTCATCGCCGTGTCGCGGCTGCGCCAGCGTGCCCAGCGCGCCGGACTCAGTGAGCTCGTCGCGATGGGATCGAACCTTCGGGCGGCGCCGGCGAACCTGCCCGATTCGCTGCAGGCGCGTCTCAGGCGGATGTACCCGGGCGGCAAGTACCTTGCCCAGGCCAATGCCCTGATCGTGCCGATGCCAGACAAGCACGGCGAGAA
Organism: Mycetocola zhujimingii; assembly: GCF_003065425.1. Taxonomy (NCBI): domain Bacteria; kingdom Bacillati; phylum Actinomycetota; class Actinomycetes; order Micrococcales; family Microbacteriaceae; genus Mycetocola; species Mycetocola zhujimingii. The sequence goes on along the minus strand of NZ_CP026949.1, from coordinate 2,163,199 downwards.
GCTCGGCGACGCCGACCTGATCGCGTGGGTCACGCAGTTCCTCGACGCGCTCTTCCCCGTTGCCGATGCACCGAAGGATTCCGCGGTGACACAGGATGCCGCGGCGACAGCCTGATCCGCCTCGGTCAGAAAACCAGCGATGCCAGGCATCGATCAGTAGCCCGCATCGATCAGTAGTCCGGCTTCGATCTGTAGTCTGGCTTTGAGTAGCCAACGGAGGTTCTACATGGCATTTTCAGTCGCGAACGCGAGAGTCCTGGTCACCGGCGGTGCGTCGGGAATGGGCAGGCTGTACGCGGAGCGAGCCATCCGTGAGGGTGCCGGATCGGTCACCCTCTGGGACATCGATGCGCTCGCTCTCGACACGACCGCGAGCGAGCTTTCCGGCTACGGCACGCTCGTGCACACCAGGGTGGTCGACGTCTCGAAGCTCGACGATGTCCGGGATGCCGCCCGTCACGAACTGGGGGCAGGCCGGGTTCCTGACGTGCTGATCAACAACGCCGGAATCGTGCGGGGAAACGACTATTTCTGGAACACCGACCCTGAACGTGACACGGAAGCGACGATGCGCATCAACGCGCTCGCCCCGATGCACGTTGCGCGGGAGTTCCTCCCGGCGATGATCACCGAGACCACGCGTGAGAAGCGCATTCTCAACGTCGCATCCGCTGCGGGAACACTGTCCAATCCGCGGATGAGCGTGTACGCGGCCTCGAAGTGGGCGCTGATCGGCTGGAGCGACTCCGTGCGTCTCGAACTCGAGCGCTCCGGAAACCGCCACGTCAAGATCACGACCTTCTGCCCGTCCTACGTGGCGACCGGCATGTTCGAGGGAGCGCGCGGCCCCCTGATGACGCCGGTCCTGCTGCCGGACGTCGCGGTCTCCCGTGCCTGGCAGGCGATGCTCTCCGGCAAGCCGTTCCGGCTGACGCCGTGGACGGTATCGCTCGCGCGCGGCCTCAAGGGAGTGCTTCCGACCGTGGTCTGGGACCAGGTCGCCGACCGGGTATTCCACGTGTACTCGAGCATGGACGCATTCACCGGTCACGCCGCGACTGCGGCGACCGCCACCACGACAGCGAAGGAGCCGAGGGCGTGACGCTGACCGAAGCCACTGCATCCGTTGACCGCACAGGGATCCAGACGACCGTCGGCGATCTCCGCCGAACCTTCGACAGCGGCGCAACGAAGCCGCTGGCCTGGCGCGTGCGGCAACTCCGCGCGCTTCGCCGCATGCTCGTCGAGCGGGGGACAGAGCTCGAGGACGCACTCGGCACCGACCTGGCCAAGAACCCGACCGAGGCCCAGCTGGCCGAGCTCGGGCTCGTGATCGGTGAGATCGATTACACCCTCCGTCACCTGCGGTCATGGCTTCGGCCATCACGGGTGACCGTTCCGGTGAGTGTCGCCCCGGCGTTCGCGAAGGTGATTCGGGAGCCCCTCGGCGTCGTTCTCGTCATCGGACCATGGAACTATCCCGTACAGCTCACACTCGTGCCGCTGATCGGCGCACTCGCCGCTGGCAACGCCGTACTCGTGAAGCCGAGCGAACTCGCTCCGGCGACGTCGGCGCTGCTGGCTGAACTTCTTCCGCAGTATGTCGATCCGTCCGCTGTCCGGGTCGTTCAGGGCGGGGTGGACGAGACCACCGAACTGCTCAGGGAGAAGTTCGACCACATCTTCTACACCGGAAACGGGCAGGTCGGGCGCATCGTGGCGCGCGCCGCCGCAGAGCACCTCACACCGGTCACCCTCGAACTCGGCGGTAAATCGCCGGTGTTCGTCGACGACGACGCAGACCTTGCCGGAGCGGCGCGACGGATCGTCTACGGCAAGATGCTCAACGCCGGCCAGACCTGCGTCGCGCCCGACTATCTGCTGGCAACGAAGGCAACGGCTGCCGCGCTTCTGCCCCACCTGAAGAACGCGATCACCGAGTTCTATGGCGCACGGCCCGAGGAGAGCGTCGACCTCGGCCGAATTATCAACGGCCGCCACTTCGAGCGCCTCGCCGCTTTGATCGCGGACCGTCCGATCGCCATCGGTGGTGACATGGACACTCAGTCGCGGTACATAGCGCCAACGGTTGTCGACGGTGTCACGGCGGATGATGCGCTGATGACCGACGAGATTTTCGGCCCGATCCTCCCGATCGTCCATGTCTCCGGGGTCAGCGAGGCGATCTCCTTCATCAACGGGCGCGACAAACCGCTCGCACTGTACGTCTTCACCGGGCGCAAGGCTGTGGAACGCAGGTTCCTCAGGGAGACCTCCTCTGGTGCTGTCGGTCTGAACATCCCCGCCGCGCACCTGCTCGTTCCGCGGCTTCCGTTCGGTGGTGTCGGCCCGAGTGGCAGCGGGCGCTACCACGGCAAGTACTCGATCGACACATTCAGCCACCAGAAGGCCGTGCTCTCGAAGCCGTTGAAGCCGGACACCCTCAGGCTCATCTACCCACCGTTCACCGACCTGCGCGATCTGCTGGTCCGCACCGTGGTCGCGCGAACCGGACGCTCCCGCCGGTGACCGCCGGCAACGAGGTACCGGTTGGCCATACACCGGAGGTTCCTGGCACGAGGGAGTCTGGCGCGGATGGTTCTGTGGCGCAGATGGCCGCGCTCGCCGCATCGATGAGCACGGTGCTCGACCGGTGTGTGTGGAGCCAGTCGATGACCCACGAGTCGCTCGTGACCTACCTCGTGGAGGAGAGTTACGAACTCATCGACGCCGTCGAGGCCGGCGACAGGGACGCTCTGCTCGAAGAGCTTGGCGACGTCCTCCTCCAGGTGGTCTTCCACGCGGAGATCGCGCGTCGCACCCCCGGGGAGGGATTCAGCCTCGATGACGTCGCCCGAGTCGCGAACGAGAAAATGGTGCGCAGGCATCCGCACGTCTTCGGCGACGAAGTCGCCCTCACCGTTGATGACGTCTACCGGGTCTGGCGTGCAGCGAAGGCGCGCGAGAAGGCGACGCGGACGAGCATCCTGGAGGGCATACCCCAGTCGATGCCGGCGCTCGCGCTCGCGGAGAAGGTGCTCGGGCGCGCGAAGCACGCCGGACTGCGCCCTCGGCAAACGGATGCCGTCGAATCGCCCGATTTCGACGACGAACGGGAACTCGGTGAGCTGCTGTTGGCGATAGCGTCGCGTGCGCAGGAGCAGGGCCTCGACGCTGAGCGGGCCCTGCGCGCAACCCTGCGTGACGTGCAGGATGATCTTCGGCAGGCTGAGGTCGGGGTATCCGCCACGATGGACACGCGCGATGGCGAGACGCGAGACGCCTGACGCCGACTAGCTCCCTGGACCCTGCCTCGCCGTGCGGCGGCGGTGCACTGCTCCGCTGCGTGCCAGAATTGAGGCATGGCTCCTGGCGTAACTCCTCCCCGTGGCATGAGGGATTTCCTCCCGGCAGAGAAGGCGCGGCGCGAACACGCACTCGGCGTCATCCGCCGGGTATATTCGAACTTCGGTTTCGACGAGATCGAGACGCCGGTTGTCGAAGACTATGCGCGGCTGCACTCCGGGCTCGGCGGCGACAACGAGAAACTGGCCTTCAACGTGCAGAAGCGAGGCCTGACGCCCGACGACCTGGGCCGGGCCGTGAACACGGGAGACCTGTCATCGTTGACGGACCTCGGCCTCCGCTTCGACCTCACCGTTCCGCTGGCTCGGTTCTACGCGACGCACCGCGGCGACTTGCCGCCCGTGTTCCGGTCGATCCAGATCGCTCCCGTGTGGCGGGCCGAACGCCCGCAGAAGGGCAGGTACCGCCAGTTCGTTCAGTGCGACATCGACATCATCGGTGAAGCCGGTCCGCTCGCCGAGATCGAGCTGCTCACGGCGACCGCCGGAGCGCTCCGTGAGCTCGGCCTGACCGGCTGCCGCGTGCGCATCAACGACAGGCGACTGCTCACCGGCATGCTCGATGTGTTCGGCTTCGAGCCCGACGAGCGCTCACAGGTGCTCATCACCATCGACAAGCTCGATAAGGTCGGCGTCGGGGGAGTGCTCGAGGAGCTGCGAACCCGTGGCGCGACATCCGCCGCCGTCGACGCACTCGAGCTTTTTCTCACCCGCGTTGTGCCCGAGAACCCCGGGCCATTCGGCGAAGCACAGATCCGTGCGCAGCTGCCAGACGGTATCGACGACGCGGTCATCGCTGAGCTGGCGTCCATCGGTGTCGCAGCGGAGCAGGCCGACGCGGCCGCGACCGGACGCGAGGCTGGCGATGCACCGTTCGTCGTCTTCGACCCGTTCCTTGTGCGCGGCATGGGGTACTACACCGGGCCGATCTTCGAGATCGAGCACCCTGAGCTCGGCTACTCACTCGGTGGAGGAGGACGCTACGACGGCATGATTGGCCGGTTCCTCGGCTCCGACGTTCCGGCTACCGGGTTCTCCATCGGTTTCGAGCGGATCGTTGACCTCATTGACCTGCCCGAGGCATCCGCCGCCGATTCGCTCGTCCTCGTCTACGACAAGTCGGTTCCGCCGGTGCGGCTCGTCTCGTTGAAGGCCGAACTGGTGGCCGAGGGGCGTCGTGTCCGGCTTGAGCCGCGCGTCAAGAACCTCAAGGCGTTGCTCGCCCGGGTCGAGACCGATGGGTTCAGGTCCTTTGCCTTCGTTACCGAGCAGACGGCATCCGCCAGCGATCTGGAGATCAAGCCGCTGGGCTGACACCGAGGGTAGAAACGACGAAGAGGCCGCCGGCCCGGGTGTATCCCGTTCCGGCGGCCTCTCGTCGTGAGGCTTATGCCTCCTGGCGGTTGTCCGCGATCATGCGACGAATGATGAGCGCCGCGGCACCGAGGGCGAGGATCGAAAGAAGCACGATCCAGATGATCGGTGAACCCATGAGGCTGGCGAGGCTGAATGCCGCCGCCCCGCTGTGCAGTTCGGTGCTGCCCTCGTCGATCTGCGTGTTGCCTGCGGCGAGGGATGCTGCTCCATCGGCGAGCGTTCCCGTGCCGTCGTTGAGCGTCACGGCCCCGTCCGCCAGTTTCGAGGTGCCGTCGGCGAGGCTGGTGGAACCCGCTGAGAGTGCCGCGAGGCCGGTGTTGAGCGTGGCAGAACCCGCGGCGAGAGCGTCGGTGCCCGTCGACAGCGTCGCAGCGCCTGTTGCCAGCTTGTCGTTGCCCGCGGAGAGCGTGGATGCGCCGGTCTGCAGAGCCGCGAGTCCGGCGTTGAGGGTGGTTGCGCCGGTGAACAGCTTGTTCACGCCGGTGGAGAGCGAGGCCGCCCCCGCAGAGAGCGAGACGCTTCCGTCGCGAAGCTTGGCCATTCCGGGGAGGACGTCGTTGTTGATACCCGCGTTGAGTACATCAGCGCCCGCGGTCAGAGCCGGGAGGTTGCTGGCGTAGAGCAAGCCGCCGGACTTGAGCTCATCCGATGGAGTTGTTGTTCCGAGCCCGGCTGCGATCTGGCCAGCGCCCGTTGCGAGTGCGTTCGCTCCGTACAGCAACCCGCCCGGGTCGGTCGAGCCGTCGGGGAGCTGCGTCGGTGCCGTGTTACTGAGGCCAGCGGCGATCTGAGCTGAACCAGCAGCCAGTGTCGGCAGGTTGTCCACGTACAGGAGCCCACCGTTTGGAAGCGCTGCTGACACGCCCGGTGGCGTCGCGCCGAGCCCGGCAGCGATGCTGATAGCGCCGGCGTTGACCGCGGGGAACTGGGCCATGGCAGCTGCAGCGGGCGCAAGGGTGGTGAGGTTGTCCGAGACTGACGTGGCTGCGGTGACGACGTCAGCAGCCTCCTTTGCGACCGTCTCCAGAGAAAGAATGAGCGTCGGATCTGCGCCTTCTGTTGCTTTCAAAGTCGTGATGACGTCGTTGAGGTTCGATTCAACCGACTGTGCACCAGCCTTTACTGCGCCGGCTCCCAGCGTTAGACGCGGCAGATTCCCGTTCAATGCAGCGGCTGCGGGTGCAAGTTGGGCCGTGCCGGACTTAAGATCGTCGGCACCTTTGCTTGCGGTCTGGACGCCCGTTTTCACCGAAGAGACGCCAGCGGCTACGTCCACCGCTCCGGGGTGCAGCTTCGTCTCGATGGCCGCCTTGATCCCGCCGGCTCCCGTGGCGACTTCAACTGCCCCCGGGTAGAGCTGCGTCTCGATCGCAGCCTTGATCTTCGCAGCGCCCGCGGAGAGCTGGGTCGCGCCAGGGGCTACCTTGGTGGACAGGCCGTTGTAGAGGGCCTGGGCGCCGGCGTTCAGTGATGTTGAGCCATCGGCGACCTGGCTGGCACCGCCCGATGCGGTTGCCGTTCCTGCGGCCAGTGTCTTTCCACCGTCTGCAGCCTTGGTTGCTCCGGTCGAGAGCTTCGCGGCACCGTCAGCCGCGGTCGTCGCGCCATTCGACAGGGTCACGGCGCCATCGGCGGCGCTCTGGGCCCCTGTCGCCAGTTTCGCAGCTCCATCGGCAGCGGTCTGGGCCCCGGTTTCCAGCGTGACAGCACCATCAGCGGCGCTCTGCGCACCCGTCGCGAGCGTCGTCGCTCCGTCGTCGAGGTCGCCAGCGCCGTCCGAAACCTGCGTCGCGCCATCCGCTGCCTTGGAAGCTCCTGCTGTCAGTTGCGCGGCTCCGTCGGTGATCTTCTGCGTGAAGTAAAAGAAGAAAACGAGGGCGGCAAGCATCAGGGCGGCAAGGACCGCAGTCGAAATCTTCCAGGCAAGCACTGGTGCTTCACCTGACGGGGTTGTTCTGCTCACGAAGGAACTCCTGTCTGCGGGCGCGCCTCGAAGGCATCGGACAGGGTTCCCGTACGTAGGGCGGAACTCGAGCTGTCTTCGTTGACGTACCGTCAGTTCGGGTGCCGGTAGAACCGGCGGGGGGCTGGGCAAGGGTTACGCACTGCCAGGCATGGTTTGTGACCGGCTCTCGTTCGACCCGCATCGACAATGATGCGCGCCCGAGGACGTGGCCCTGGCAGCAGGGCCGAAGCTAACAGTGTTATCGGGGCCCGTACATGATGGGGAGTATTTGTTGAGGAACTCTACAAAGCTTGTGACAGTGCGCGGTCGTAAGTTGTGCACCGCCTGCAATTATTTCGCTGATGTATCCGCTGATCGGCAGCAACAGCCCGCGCCGCAGATGAACGCGCATGGCTAGACTGGCAGCGGGTCAACGTCGCTCCACACAATCCACTGGCACCACCTTGAACAGGAGAAACACTGTGGCACTCATTGAGGCTGTAGGCGCTCGCGAAATTCTTGACTCCCGGGGTAACCCGACCGTCGAGGTCGAAGTTCTGCTTGATGACGGAACCGTCCAGAGGGCGGCTGTCCCGTCCGGCGCATCCACCGGAGCATTCGAAGCGTACGAGTTGCGTGACGGTGATGCAGACCGTTACCAGGGCAAGGGCGTGCTCAAGGCCGTCGACGCTGTCCTCGACGAGATCAGCCCGGCCGTCGAAGGTCTCGAAGCAGATGACCAGCGACTCCTCGACAAGATCCTGATCGAGCTTGACGGCACCGACAACAAGGAGCGCATCGGCGCGAACGCGATCCTCGGTGTCAGTCTGGCCGTCGCGAAGGCTGCAGCGGATGCCGCTGACCTTCCGCTGTACCGCTACCTCGGTGGGCCAAACGCGCACGTTCTTCCCGTGCCGCTGCTCAACATCATCAACGGTGGCTCGCACGCCGACAACGACGTTGACATCCAGGAATTCATGATCGTGCCGCTCGGCGCCGAGAGCTTCTCCGAGGGTCTCCGCTGGGGTGTCGAGACCTACCACGCGCTCAAGGCGCTGCTCAAGTCAAAGGGACTCGCAACCGGCCTCGGCGACGAGGGTGGCTTCGCTCCCAACCTGCCGAGCAACCGTGCAGCGCTCGACCTCATCGTCGAAGCGATCACCAACGCCGGCTACACGCCGGGTAAGGACATCGCGCTTGCGCTCGACGTCGCAGCCACCGAGTTCTTCAAGGACGGCTCGTACACGTTCGAAGGCAAGAAGCTTTCTGCCCAGGAACTGAGCGCGTACTACTCGGAGCTCGTCGCCGCTTACCCGCTCGTCTCCATCGAAGACCCGCTGGAGGAAGAGGACTGGGAAGGCTACCAGCACCTGACCGCCGAGCTCGGTGACAAGGTACAGATCGTCGGAGACGACCTCTTCGTCACCAACCCGACCCGACTCGGCAAGGGCATCGACCTCAAGGTCGGTAACTCGATCCTGGTCAAGGTCAACCAGATCGGTACCCTCACCGAGACGCTCGACGCCGTTGCCCTCGCGCAGCGCTCGAGCTACACGGCGATCCTGTCTCACCGCTCGGGTGAGACCGAAGACACGACGATCGCGGACCTCGCTGTCGCGACGAACGCGGGTCAGATCAAGACCGGTGCGCCTGCCCGTTCGGAGCGCGTTGCTAAGTACAATCAGTTGCTGAGGATCGAAGAAGAGCTGGGCGAGTCGGCGGTCTACGCAGGCCGCAGCGCCTTCCCGCGCTTCACGGCGTAATTTCCGGCACTCCCGGTGGCGCGGTGCGCTGCCGGGAGTGCTCGTTTTTTCAGCAGCAACAGTATGACAACGCGCATGAGAGGGACCGGAACAGTGGCAAAGCGTCCCAACCCGACCGGCGGTCGTGCCGGTGGTGCGGCCCGCACACCACAACCCGGTGTACCAGTGCCACAGAGCGAAGCAGGGAACTGGCTTCGCGGCATCCGTTTTTCAGGGTTCTCCCTTCTGATGATGGGGCTCGTTGTTCTCGGCGTCATCGTCGTCGGGCCCAACCTCAAGGCCTACATCGAGCAACGCCAGCAGATCGCGGCGCTGCAGGAATCCGTCGACCAGAGCGCCGCCGAGATCGCAGAGGTCCGCGACGAGCGCGAGCGCTGGAACGACAGCACCTACGTAATGACCCAGGCGCGGGACCGCCTGTACTACGTCAACCCGGGTGAGATCAGTTTCATCGTGATCAACGATGTCGATGCCGGCCTGTTCGGTGACGACGAACCGCAAGTGACCGACAGCCTCACCGAGACCAAGATCGACTGGGCCCAGTCCATGTTGAGCTCGCTCGTGAGTGCCGGGTATGCGGACGTTGTCTCCGGTTCCGGACAGGGATAATGGACAGATGACTACTCCGCCATTCGGGCCCGTTTCGGACGAAGATATCCGAATCGTTTCTGCACAGCTCGGGCGCCAGGCGCGGAACGTCGTCGGTATCGCCGCGCGGTGCGTGTGCGGTGCTCCCACCGTCGTTTCGACCGCGCCGCGACTCGACGACGGCACGCCGTTCCCCACTTTCTACTACCTCAGCCACCCGGCGGCGACGGCTGCAGTGTCGACCCTCGAGGCAACGCAGGTGATGGGTGAGTACAACGAGCTGCTCGCATCGGACGAGGGCGTCCGCGAAGAGTACGCCGCTGCCCATGAGGCCTACATCGCCGATCGGGAGAGCATCGCTGTTGTTCCCGAAATCGCCGGGATCTCCGCGGGCGGGATGCCGGTGCGGGTGAAGTGTCTGCACGCACTCGTCGGGCATGCGCTCGCTGCGGGGCCCGGGGTAAACCCGATAGGCGATCGTGCTCTTGACCGTGCGGAGTGGAGTCCTGACGTGTGCCAGTGCGTCGACTACTCCGTCGAGGTTGCAACCGGAAGGTAACGCTGTGCCGTCGAAGAACCGTGTTCTGCCCGCCGCGCTCGCGGCGGTGTTCGTGTTCGGCTCAGTCACGGCGGGGGTGACGCCTGCTCACGCCGATCCGGTTCGAGACGCCGAGTACTGGCTCGCGAACTACGGGGTCACCGAAGCGTGGAACACGACGCGTGGCGCCGGCACCACCATCGCGGTGATCGACACGGGAATCGCGAATGGCCCTGCGGAGTTCAATGGCGCTGTTGTTGCCGGGCATGATGCTTCGGGAGTTGGCAGCCCTGACGGCCGCACCCCCGTCGGTGGTGCTGACGAGAACCCACACGGCAGCTGGGTCGCATCCCTCGCCGCCGGCCGCGGCAACGGAGAGGGCAACGGAGTCATCGGCACTGCGCCGGAGGCCAACCTCATTTCGATCTCGGTCGGCTTCCAGTCGAGCGGCTCGACAGTCCCGTTCGCGGACCAGATTGCGGATGCCGTTCGATTCGCTGTCGACAATGGCGCTGACGTCATCAACATGTCATTGACAACGAACACCCTCGACTGGCCCGAGAGCTGGGACGACGCATTCAGCTACGCCAACGAGAACAATGTTGTGGTCGTTGCGGCGGCCGGCAACCGGGGGAGTGGGACCGAGCAGATCGGTGCACCCGCGACCATCCCGGGTGTCCTCGTGGTCGCTGGCGTCGATCCGTCCGGCGCTGCGAGTTGGAATGCGTCAAGCCAGGGAATCACGCTCGCTGTGGCGGCGCCCAGTGAAGAACTCGTTGGTGTTTCGCCAGACGGGTCGTACGTGTCCTGGGCGGGAACCAGTGGGGCATCGCCCATCGTTGCCGGCATTGCCGCTCTCGTGCGTTCCAGGTTCCCGGATATGGATGCTGCCAACGTCATCCAGCGGCTGATCGCCACAGCGACGCCAGCGGCAGACCAGGGCGACGTGCCCAGCCCGATCTACGGCTATGGATATGTCAACGCGGCGCGAGCCGTCACAGCGGACGTGCAAACGGTGGACGCGAACCCGATGGGCGATCTCGCGGCGTGGATTACGCAGCACCGAAAGGCTGAAGCCGCGCCACCCGAGATCCCCACGGACAAAGGAAGCGTGCCTGCGCTGCCCCCGATCGAGAAGACGGCGAACGTGCACAATCCGTTCCTGCCGACCACCGAATCCCTGTTGTACGTGAGTATTCCGCTCGCCGTCTTCCTCGGAACTGCTACCCTAGTAGTGCTCGGTGCCATAGGCGCCACCCGGCAATTCAAGCGGGTGGCTCGCAGGTAGTAGCCTGTTTGAGTCCTTGCGACCCTCAGTAGGAGAATTCTCACCGTGCCAAAAATCCTTATCGTCGGCGGCGGCTACGCCGGTTTCTATACAGCGTGGAAGCTCGAGAAGTGGCTTCGCCGCGGCGAAGCAGAGGTCACGGTCGTCGACCCGCTTCCGTACATGACCTACCAGCCGTTCCTTCCCGAGGTTGCCGCTGGTTCGATCGAGGCTCGGCACGCGGTTGTTGCGCAGCGTCGTCACCTCAAGAAGACAACGGTCATCACCGCGAAGGTGACGAACATCAACCACGCCGAGAAGAAGGCGACCATCACGCCGGCCGTCGGCGATGCCTGGGAATTCGACTACGACGTCGTTGTCGTCACCGGTGGCGCTGTTTCCCGTACCTTCCCGATCCCCGGAGTGGCCGACCAGGCCATCGGCCTCAAGACCATCGAAGAAGCCGTCGCGATCCGTGACCGCGTCCTCGCCAACTTTGACAAGGCCGCGAGCCTCCCAGCCGGACCGGAGCGGGCGCGACTGCTCAACTTCGTCGTCGTCGGCGGCGGTTTCGCCGGTATCGAGGTCTTCGCCGAACTGCGTTCGTTCGCCAGCTCGCTGTTGAAGTTCTACCCGCAGCTGTCGTTTGACGATGTTGAGTTCCACCTCATCGAGGCGATGGGCCGCATCATGCCCGAGGTCAGCCTCAAGACCAGCCACTGGGTCCTGAAGAACCTCGCCGAGCGGGGCGCACTCGTCCACCTCGACACCCAGCTGCAGTCGGCTGTCGACGGGAAGATCCAGCTCTCCACGGGCGAGACCTTCGAGTCCGACCTCATCGTCTGGACCGCCGGTGTCATGGCAAACCCGCAGATCGTCCGCAACACGGACCTTCCGATTGAAGAGCGCGGTCGTCTCGTCGTTCGTCCCGACCTCCGCGTCGGCACCGCAGACGAGATCATCCCCGACGCCTGGGGAGCCGGTGACATCAGCGCGGTTCCAGACCTTTCCGGTGGCGGTGTCGGTGGCTTCTGTGTGCCGAACGCCCAGCACGCTGTGCGTCAGGGCAAGCTCATGGCCAAGAACATCGTCGCGGTTCTCCGCGGAGAAGAGCCCAAGGAATACCTGCACAAGAACCTCGGAGCGGTTGCCGGTCTCGGCATCGGAATCGGTGTCTTCCAGTCGGGCAAGATCGCGATCAAGGGCCTTCCTGCCTGGGTTGCCCACCGTGGATACCACGGACTGGCAATGCCGAGCTGGGAGCGCAAGCTCCGCGTCGTCGGCGGCTGGGTCGCCAACCTCTTCCTCGGCCGCGACATCGTGGGTATCTCCGCTGTCGAGCAGCCGCGGGCGGCGTTCGAGGAGTTCGCTTCCCGTCCGAAGCCGGCGGCGAAGCCTGCAGATGAGGCTCCTGTTGTCGCTCCCGCTGCACCTGCGGCTGCGAAGCCTGAGCAGGAAGCCGTAGCGGCGACCAAGTAAGTTCTCTGTCGAAGAGCCCGATCCGTGTCTGGATCGGGCTCTTCGCGGTTAACCCCTGTTCTCGGCGCCCCCGCGATCCCCATAAGCTGGATGGGTACGCCCCCGTAGTCCAATGGCAGAGACAGGCGACTTAAAATCGCTCCAGTGTGGGTTCGAGTCCCACCGGGGGTACTTCTTCAACGCCGTTCACATTCGAGCATCCTCGGCTTTTTGGCTCGTCGTTCCATGACAGACTGCTGGCAATGACGATCACAAGTTCACCCTGGGTGCACCCCGAGCCCAGCCAGTCACAACTCCACCTCGACGTCGTACCCGAGAACGTGCTTCACGCCTTGGCAGCAGGTGAATCCGCCTCGTTCGTTCCCCGCTTCGTGTCGCCGTACCTGGCAGGTCCCGAGTGCCTGAGCCTGTGGCGTATGCGGAGCGGGCAGATAGTGGACACTCCTACGGATGCCCCGTGGATTACGCGGTTGATGGTCGACCCACGAGTCACAGCGCCGGTAGGTGTGGCCGGTTTCCACGGTGCCCCTGACGACACGGGCATGGTGGAGGTCGGGTATCGAGTCGACCCTCTACTGCGTCGACGAGGCTATGCGAGGCGTTCGCTGGAAACACTGCTTGCTGTCGCGCAGGGGCATCCTGACGTGCGCACGGTTCGGGCCAGCATCAGTCCGGAGAACACTGCCTCGCGAGCCCTTGTCAGCAGCTACGGGTTCGTTGAGACGGGGGAGCAGTGGGACGAGGAAGACGGACTGGAGATCATCTTCGAGGTCTCGGCTGGGTGAATTGCACTGGTCGTTGCACTGGGTTATGTTTGCGGGCTGCCCACTTCGACCGAAGCGGCACACCCGAGCCCGGGAGAAAAACTTGATGAAGAGCGAGAAGAAGTCAATCCGGGATGACGTCACGTCCCTGGAACTCGTCGGCGGCCCTGAACCACTCCACGTGGAGCTGCGCGACTACGACCCGCAGTGGGCTTCGGACTTTCTCACGCATCGTGCAAACATCCTTCAAGCGCTGGCAGGGGAAAGCATCGGCGTCGAGCACATTGGGTCAACGTCGGTCCCTGGCCTCGCAGCGAAGCCCATCATCGACATCGTCGTCGTGGTCGCCGACATCACCGCCGAAGAGGACTATCTCGACCAACTGGTCGCGGCGGGCTACGAGTTGCGCACCCGGGAGCCAGGCCATCGCCTCGTCCGCACCCCTGGGCGTGACGTGCACGTGCACATCTACGAACGGGGTGCCGTCGCGGTATCTGAATATCTACTTCTGCGCGATCACCTCCGGTCAGACGCTGAGGATCGAGCCCTGTACGCCGACGTCAAGCAGAGCCTGATGACCCGGCGGTGGAACGATTCGAACGACTACGCCGCGGCGAAGACCGACGTGATCGCGGCGATCAAGGATCGCGCGAGGGCTGCGCGAGCGTGAGCCAACCCGCCACTTTGATCTCACCCGTGTCAGCGGACGATGCCGATACTGCATTGCTCTCCGACGGCTTCCACACCTTCGCTGAGCTCTACGAGTTTCGGCTGCTCTACCACGCGCACGCAGTACGCCTCTGGCTGCAGCAAGGCATCCGGGTCGTCCGTTCGTGGCGACACGACAACGGTGAAGAGTGTTTTGGCGGAGGATGGTTCATCGTCGTCGCGGAACTGCCGAGCGGACAGGTGAGCAACCACTACCGCACGACCTGCCGGTCGATGTTTGACGGCGTCCCGGAGACCCCAACGGCTCCTCTGTGGGACGGCCACAGCGTCGGCGACGTCCTCCACCGATTGCGCACCAATCTCGAGGGTTCGAGCGACGTCCCCAGTTAGTCCGGCGGGCCCGTGGCCCCACCCGATTAATGCGCTGACATTGCCGCTCAACGGCGGTGTCGATTATTCTCGGCACGAGCAACTCAAGCGAAATCTGGGCTGACCGACCGTCGGTCCGGAGAGATTGCGTGCGCGCATCAAGGGAGAGCAAGCAGATGAGACCGCTTCGATACTCGATCAACGTCACACTCGACGGCTGCTGCCATCACGAGGCAGGGCTCCCGCCGGACGAGGAGTCGATGCGCCACTGGACTGCCGAGATGGAGCGCGCCGATGCCCTGCTGTTCGGCCGGGTGACCTACGAAATGATGGAGTCGGCGTGGCGGAGGCCGGCCACGGGCCTGTGGCCTGACTGGATGGATGACTGGGAGAAGCCGTTCGCTGAGACCATCGACCGGGCGAAGAAGTACGTCGTGTCGAGCACGCTGAGCGGGGTCGATTGGAATGCGGAGCTGGTGCAAGGCGACCTGGCACAAGAGATTCAGCGGCTGAAACAGGAGCCAGGTGAGGGCCTGTGGGTCGGCGGCGTGACGCTTCCCCTGGCGTTGGCCGATCTGGGGTTGATTGACGAGTACGAGTTCCTGGTGCAACCGGTCCTTGCCGGACACGGCCCGACGTTGCTCGCCGGTCTGCGCGAGCACATCCAGCTCGAGTTGGTGGATCGCCACGAGTTCCGCTCGGGGGCGGTCGCCCTGCGGTACAGGCCCCGCGAGTCACCGGCTCGACGCGATTTGTCTGGGGGAGAGTGATGGATGCCGTGACGACGCACAGTGTGAAGCTGGTGGGCGGCACGGCCGCCGGGTTCGTTTGGTTCCTCGTCTTGTCATTCGCCGAGGGCGCACGGGCTGATGCGCTGATTCGCGGCGACGCATTGGGGGCGTTTCCACCCGTACTCCTGGCCACGGCTGTCAGCTGCATTTTCCTGTTCGTGATCGCCCGCTCCACGTGGTCGTTGGGAACCGGGGTCGTGTGCGGATTGCTGTTGTTCGCGCTGCTGGGAATCGTGCTCAACGACGCTGCTGCGTCATTTTCGCACCCGACAGCGCTGGCGTTTCCCAGTCTGTTCAGCCGCGGCGCCTCGGGCATCAGTGTGTGGATCGCGGCCGTTTCCGCGGCCGGGTTTGCCTGGCTCTCGCCATCGGTTCGCCATCGGCGTGCCCGTGCCGTCGAGACCGACCGGGTCGCGCCATCCGGAGCCATCAGAAGGTGAGAAGGACCTTGGTCGCGCGGCGTTCGTCCATTGCTCGGTAGCCCTCGGCCGCATTTTCAATCGGGAGCGTGAGATCGAACACTTTCCCGGGATCGATGCTGCGATCCCAGATCAGCTGGATGAGTTCGGGAAGGTAGTGGCGAACCGGAGCCGGCCCACCGTGGAGATGAACACTGCTGAAGAAGAGTTGTAAACCGTCGAGCTCGACCCCGTGCGAGACGCCGACGAACCCGACGTAGCCTCCAGGGCGCGTGCTATGAATCGCCTGCCACATCGACTCCTGGGTCCCGACTGCCTCTGCCGTGCCATAAGCGCCATAACCTTCGGTGAGTTCCTTGACCCTGGCTGCACCGGCGTCGCCCCGTTCCTCCACGATGTCGGTTGCGCCGAATGCGCTGGCCAGGTTCTGACGGTCGGGATGACGGCTGAACGCGATGATCCGCTCCGCTCCGAGCAGTTTCGCCGCGAGGATTGCCGAAAGGCCAACCGCACCGTCACCGACCACGGCAATGCTCCTGCCCGGTCCGGCGCCCGCCGCGGTCGCGGCATACCAACCCGTGCCGAGCACGTCCGACGCGGCGAGCAGCGACGGGATGAGGTCGCGGTCCGGCTGGCCGGGGGTGACGACCAGGGTGCCGTCAGCAAGCGGAATGCGAGCGAGTTCGGCCTGGGTGCCGATTGACCCCATCATCACGTTGTGCCTGCATCTCGACTGATACCCTGCCAGGCAGATATCGCAGGTGTTGTCGGATGCCACGAAGGAGCCGACGACGAAGTCACCGACCGTGACGTTTTTCACGTCCGATCCGATCTGCTCGACGACGCCAACGTATTCGTGCCCCATCGCTTGCGGAGTCGTAAAAAGGGGCTCCTCGCCGCGGTACGGCCACAGGTCGGAACCGCAGATGCACGTGGCGGACAACCGGATGACTGCGTCGGTTGGCTCAATGATCCCGGGTGGCTCTCGCTCTTCGGTTCGAACATCTCCTGGTCCATACATCATTACGCCGCGCATCGCGTCTCCTCTGTTTCAACGAGTCGAGGCCCCAGTAAAGAGAGCGATCCGTGGTTGCGGAAGGGTCCATCGTGAGGCCGGCGGGAGCGGAGCTCGGCAGCCGACCCTCCTCGCGTGCAGCCGCTGCGCGGCGCCGCTCTCGCCTTCCGGAGCCTTTACCGGTAGACCTGTGGCAGGAGTGTCGACGGATGGGGCGAGATAGTGCGCGGTAACGACGTCGTCGCACTCTTCCGGTCGTTCGCGCGGGCGGGGATCAGCGCGTGGGCTGCAGGGGGTTGGGCAGTCGATGCGGCAGTGGGGCGGCAGACCCGAGAACACGGCGATCTGGACCTCGCTGTGGATGCCCGCCACCTTCCCACGCTTCTCGCGCTCCTCACCGGCGATGGCTTCGCCACGACCGTGGATTGGTTACCCTCGCGGCTCGAACTCACCGCAGCCGACGGCCGACGAGTGGATCTGCATCCTGTCGAGTTCGCGCCCGACGGCAGCGGGATCCAGAGGGGGCTCGCCGACACAAGTTTTGTTTACACCGCGGATGGGTTCACGACCGGAATCGTCGAAGGGTTCACGGTGCCGTGTCTCTCCGTCGAGCAGCAGCTGCGGTTCCGTGACGGGTACCCGCCGAGACAGGTCGACGTGCATGACATCAGGATCCTGAATGACTTCAAATCTGAGCGCTGAATCGCTCCGCGAATTACACGCGACGGTTACATTGAGCACATGGAGATCATTTTCATTGCGATCGTGCTGGTCATCGTCGGCACGGCGATCAGTGTCACCGGTGCCCTGCGACGGATAGCGGACGCGACGGAGAAGACGGCAACGGATGTGGAGACGCTGCTGTCGGAGCTTCGAAGGGCTGATCAGCGTCCCTGAGGGTCGTGGTCTGGTGTCGGTGCCGAGAGCCCGTCACCGGTGCGCCCTCTGCGCAACCGATCCAGTATCCCCGCGACAACCGGGGCCAACGCGAATGGGACGACGCCGAGCGCTGCGATCGCGAACCAGCCGCTGGCGTCGGTGACGGTGAGCGTGGCCCACTGCTCGCCGAGCGCCCACTGGGCACACAATTGGAACATCGCGTGGAACCCGATGGTGACGAACACAGTCCCCGCGACGTGGCGCAGGTAGCCCAGCGTCAGTGAGAAGACAAAGAACAGCAGCACGCGGTCGAGCGTCGGCGCCGCACCGACGATGATCCCGGCTCCACAGAAGAGCACGGCCTGAACGACAATCGTCAGTGAGATCGGCAGGCGCTCGGACAGCACGCGGAACAGGTATCCGCGAAAAATCAGCTCTTCGGGTAGCGCTTCGTAGAGGACCACGAGGGCCAGAACGACAAGCCCCTGCGCGAGCACCATGAGGGGTTCTCCGGTTACCTGGAGTTGGGCGAGGCCTAAGCCGAAAACGACGGATGCGGCGAGGGCGAAGGGGACGAGATAGCTGAGAGCCCCGACCAACAGTGCCCACAGTGTTCCTTTGCGGTAGACCAGCCCGTAATCCGAGGCCCGTGTTCCCTCCCATCGGAGCAGTGCGGCGAGCCCGGCGAGGACAAGGATGAGAGTGAGTCCCGCGCGAACGGCGTGCGAGATCAACGAGTACTCCGGCCCGAACAGTGAGTCAGCGGCCACACCGACCAGCAACCAGGCCAGGCACGCCAGCAGGAACCCCGCGGCAATCCGTGCCCACCATGGCCTCGGTGTCAGCACGGGAGGCCTGGCATTGCCCTCCGCGGCATGGCCGGGCAGATCTGGCGCGGGTCCGGTGGGCATATTCCTGCATCCTTCGTCGTTGCGACCAGCATGGCTGAGCGGCGGCGACCGCGGAAGGGGGATCTTTCCGGCGATCAGCACCGCACGACCGCGGTCTGCGCCAGTTGCGCGTCCCGTTCAGTCGGTCTATAACTGGGCACATCGTCGCGAAAGTCGCACCCAGCCCGTCTTCTTGGAAGGGATATGGCAATGTCGAACTTGACACTCATCGAACAGTCTCCGGATCCCGAAGAAAGCAAACGTGACGGGCGGCGGCATTCGGTAGCGGACCGGCTCCGCTCGATGGGACAGGTGCGGGCCGGTGCCTTCCTGCTCCTCGGCGCGACGCTTGCGGCTCTCGCGTGGGCCAACTTCGCACACGGATCTTACGACGGTTTCTGGGATACGCACCTGACGTTGAGCGTCGGAGATCTTCAGCTGGACTTCACGCTGCACGCTCTCGTGAACGACGCCCTGATGGCGATTTTCTTCTTCTCCGTTGGCCTCGAAGTGCGGCGGGAATTCACGATCGGCGAATTGACGACGTGGTCGCGTGCGGTTGTGCCCGTGGTGGCAGCGCTCGCGGGGTTGACGCTGCCGGCGCTCTTGTTCGTGCTGGTCAGCGCCGGATCGGGGTATGAGCAGGCGTGGGGAATTGTCATCTCCACTGACACCGCATTCCTCGTCGGTGCGCTCGCTTTGATCGGTCCGAAGGCGCCGGGACGGCTGAGGGTCTTCCTGCTGGCGCTGGCGGTCGTCGACGACATCGGAGCGCTCAGTATCATCGCGATTGTCTACACCGATAACTTCAATCCGGCGCCGCTCCTGATCGCCGCGGTGGGTCTCACGGCGGTTTACTTCACGCGATACCTGCAGAGTGCGCGCGGCCTCGTCTACGGTTCGCTCGCCGTTGTGGTGTGGTTGGCGTTCCTGGCTTCGGGTGTGCACCCCACCCTGGCCGGCGTCGCCATTGCGCTGCTCGTTCCGGTGTATCGGCCGGAGCGGCGCGAGGTGGAGCATGCCCTTGAACTTGCGCGTACCTTCCGGCAGTCTCCGAGTTCCGAGTATGCGCGGGCCGCCGCAAACAGTCTGCGGGAGTCGATCTCGATCAATGAAAGGCTGCAGTCGAGTACCGCGCCGTACATCGCGTACGTCGTCCTTCCGCTCTTTGCGTTGGCGAACGCCGGTGTGCAGCTGAACGCGGAGATCCTTGCGTCAGCTGCCAGGTCGCAAGTGACGTGGGGCATCATCGTCGGGCTTGTGGTGGGGAAGATGGTCGGCGTCTTCGGCTCGACCGCGCTCATGCGTCTTCTTCGGGTCGGCGAGTTCGGCCCGGGCCTGACCCTCGACCGTCTGGCGGGAGGAGGCGCCCTCAGCGGGATCGGTTTTACCATCTCTCTCTTCATCGTTGCCCTCGCGATCGACGACGGGGCCGTTCAGAATGAGGCTCGCGTTGGCGTCCTTATCGCCTCCGTTATCGCGTTTCTTCTCGGCGCGGTGATTTTCCGGATCTCTGATCGCCTCCATCCGTCGGAGGAGATCGGCCGCACGCTGCTGCGACCGGTCGATCCCACGCGTGACCACATCTTCGGGCCCGTCGACGCGCCCTTCACTCTGGTCGAATACGGTGATTTCCAGTGCGGGTTCTGCCTCAAGGCCACGGGCTCTGTTGAGGAGGTGCATCGCGAACTTGGAGGCCGCCTTCGCTACGTATGGCGTCACGCTCCGTTGACTCGCTTCCACCCCAACGCGCTTGCCGCGGCGGAAGCGGCCGAGGCGGCCGGGCGGCAGGGGAAGTTCTTCGAGTTTGAGCGGAGCCTGTTCAGCGACCAGGAGCACCAGCTTCCGTCACACATCATCCGGCGTGCCCAGGAGCTCGGCCTCGATGTCGAGCGGTTCGAACGGGACCTGCGGTCCCCGGCGGTCGCCGCTCGGGTTCGTGACGACATGCTCGACGCCGAGGCGATGGACATCACCGCGGTTCCCACATTCTTCGTCAACGGTCGCCGCCACACAGGCCCGTACGACGCGCAATCACTCATCCGGGCTCTCGAGCAAAACGCTCAGGAACCGCAGCCTGGTCCCTCGGCTTAGCCGGATCCGTGCCTCTTCAGAACCGGGCATGTGCGCCCCGTGCGCACACGCGGTGCCCGGCGTAGACTCACGCGCACCAGATCGCGAGGAGGCGAGCGTGGACATCGAAGCGGCGGTAGTGGGGCACTACAGTTCGGGCCGGCTCGAAGACGTCATCCTCGAGGCTCTGCGTGAAGCTGGCTTCGATCCCGACCGCTTAGAACCTGGTGACCTGTCTTCGGTTGACGAGTTGCACGTCGGGGGCGCCGTAGCGGCACATGAGCTTGCAGAGGCCGCCGGTGTCGCCCGAGGGATGAGTGTGCTCGATGTCGGGTGCGGCATCGGCGGGCCGGCTCGGCTCTTCGCCTCGCAGTTCGGGGCGGAGGTCGTCGGGGTGGATGTCACCGAGGAATTCGTTCGAACAGCGATCTCGTTGACCGCGCGCTGCGGGCTCGGCGACGAGGTGACGTTCCTGAGGGCAAGCGCGCTCGCCCTTCCGTTCGAGGTGGAGGTCTTCGACCGGGCCACGCTTCTTCACGTCGGGATGAACATCGACGATAAGGGCCAGCTCTTCGCCGAGGCGTTCCGTGTGCTGAAGCGCGGGGGCGTGCTCGCTGTCTTCGATGTCATGCGCACGAGCGAGGGTGATGTGACCTATCCGCAGCCCTGGGCGTCGGATGCCGCCATCTCGTTCCTCGCGGCACCGGAGTCGTACAGCGAATTGGGGCAGGCCGCCGGCTTCGGTGTGGGTGCCAGACGGGATCGGCGTGCGCTCGGCATCGAGTTTCTGACGAAGATGCAGAGGGCCGCAGCACAGGGCGTGGACGCACCGGGGCCGCCCCGGCTCGGGCTCCCGCTCGTGCTCGGACCGGATGCCGGGAGGCGGGTGGGAAACTTGCTTACCGCGATGCAGGCTGGTGTGCTCGCGCCGATGGAGATCCTGTTCACGAAGTCGTGAACGACGGCTACTTCGCCTGGTCGTAGCTCGAGACTGCGATTACGGTCAGGGCGAAGTTCACCGGAAAGCTGCCGAAGAGCAGGCGGCCGGAGTCTTCCGCAGCGGAGGTGATGGCATCCGCAACCGCGTCGGCCAGGTGTGCCGGGCTGTGCACGATTACTTCGTCGTGGAGGAAGAATGCGAGGTGAGGTTCGCCGCGTTCGTCGGCCAGTGCGCGAAGACGGATGCGAAGTCCCGCAATCCAGCAGAGCGCCCACTCCGCGGCCGTGCCCTGTGCGACGAAGTTGCGGGTGAACCTGCCCCAGTCTCTCGCCAGCTGCCGGGCGCGCCGCTCATCGGCCGCGCCGGACTCGCTCTCGGTCGCTGCGCGCTGCGCGGCCTGCCAGTCGGCACCGGGGTGCGGCGAACTGCGGCCGAGCCAGGTACTCACCTGGTCGCCGCGTTCACCGGATCGGGCGGCGTGTTCCACCAGTCCGATCGCCAGCGGGTACGCTCGCATGAGCCTCGGCATCAACCGTGCGCTCTCGCCCGTGGTTGCGCCGTAGAGCGCACCGAGCATCGCGAGCTTCGCATTGGCCCTCGTGTCGACGACCCCGGCGTCGACGAGTCCCTGGTAGAGGTCGCCCTGGCGGCCAGCCGCGGCCATCTTCTCGTCGCGTGACATCGCGGCGATGATTCGTGGTTCGAGCTGCGCGGCATCCGCAACCACGAGGGTCCATCCATCGTCGGCCATCACCGCGCCCCGGACCTGTGCCGGTAGCTGCAGAGCGCCGCCGCCCCGGGTCGCCCAGCGGCCGGTGACGACACCGCCGACCACGTATTCGGGGTGGAATCGCCCGTTTCGTACCCAGGCGTCCATCCACGCCCATCCGTTGGCGGAGTTCAACCGTGAGAGCTTCTTGTATTCGAGCAGTGGTTCCACCACCGGATGCTTCTGCGAGCGAAGTTCCCACTTGCTCGTGCTCGTGACCGAAAGACCCGCGCGTTTGAGGGCGCGCAGAAGGTCCTGTTGCGAGTCGGGGTTGAGGCTGGGGGACTCCAGGAGCGTGCGGATGGTGTCGGAGAGGGTCTCAAGCTTCTCGGGGCGCCCACCAAACAGAGGTCGGGGACCGAGAAGTTCCGTCAGCGCCCGGTCGTGAACATCGGTGCGCCAGGGCAACCCCCGTTCCCTCATCTCCTCTGCAATCAGCGCTCCGCTCGATTCTGCGGCGAGAAGGAGTTGCAGTCTGGCCGCGGCCGGCGGTTCGGTTTCGGCTATTGCGTCGAGGGCCGCACGCTGCAGTGCGAACTCCGCCAGCGCGTTACGACCCGTTGAATCGCCGGGCTCGTCTGATGCATCGGCGAGGTCGGTCATGTCGTCGAAGAGCGTCGTGCCCAGGACGACCTGTTCGGCCGGTGACTCGTCCCAGGCATTCGACGGCCCGCGGGCGAGGTCGGTCTCACGCGCCGCCTCAGCTCGGCGAAGGATTCCGTGACACAACCGGAGATCGTGACAGCGCTCGACGGTGATGCCCGCGTTCAGCAGCACCGGATACCAGAGCGCGGTGTCTTCCCACACCCAGCGGGGGCGGCTCTTTTCTCGCCGCATAACTTCGGGGATGAACTCGTCGCGAGACAGTGACACCGCGCTCACCCTCGTGCCCGAGGAATCGAGTTCGGTGAGGGTCACCCGACCGGTGGGGGACCCGCCGAGCACGATGAACATGATCTCATTCTGCCGGTAACCGCTGACGTGGACCGTCGCAGGGTGTGCAACCGCACGAGGAGGGGTCAGCTGGCGGAGAGGTTGGGTGTGACGACCCGTCGCCACAGCCAGAGCGAAATGCCGACGGCCCCGAAGGTGAGGAGGACCACGACGACAGCGATCGCAGCGACCTGCTCCTGCCACGCATCGAGCGTCGGACTGAGGAACGCGAACAGCACGGTGAAGACAACGAGCGCACTCGCGAACCAGGCCGGACGCGACCAGTTGAGGACGGCTCGACCACTCAGGTCGCCAAGCGGAACCATCATGATCGCCGCCGAACCGAGCGCGGTCATCGCAACGATATTGACGAGTTCTGCCGCGAATGACCCCGCGAAACCAACGGGTGTGCCGATCAGCGTTGTTGCCAGCCAGGCCACGAGGCCCGTCGCGAAGACCGCAGCGATCCGGGCGAGGCCCAGTTGCCCGCGGTCCCGCTGGCTTCCGTTCTGCAACCCGACGACGAACAAGAGGCCGAACAGGAACGCTGGCTGAAGCTCGGCCACTCTGGAAACCAGCGCGAGCGCGGCGATGACGGGAAAGGCGAGAAGCGACAGGCGCTGGGAGGGACTGCCGAGTTGTCGCCAGGCCGCGAATCGTACGGGGACCCAGGTGGCAGCCGCGTTGACGATGACCAGTGCCAGGACGGATGCCACGAACACGCGCAGGTAGACCGGTTGCCCGTCGACGGGGCGGGCGAAGAGCACGATCGCGCCGGCAACGCTGAGGGCGACGATGGTCCTGGCTCGGGCCCCCGGCGACCGCAGGAGGGGATCGGGGTCATCGTCGGTCGGCGTACGGTTTCGTCCGGTGAGCGGACCGCGAGCCGCGGTGCTCTCGTTCCCGTGCGAGCGCCCCCTCGTCAGCGTCGTCGCGAGCATGCGCGCGGGAATCAGCAGGAGGCCGATGGCCAGGATGGCGAGAAGGACGGCGCGGAGCCAGGTGAGGTCGGTTCCGGGGCCGATCGCGCCTCTCACCGCCGTAGTGAATGGCGTCTGGTCTGCCCACAGCCCTTCGGGGGCTGGTGCCCGGTCGGGTATTGCGCTGGATTCAGTCGGCGCGGTAGACGGCACTGGTGCGACCGGCGCGGGGGTGGGGCTCTCCGCTGGCGCGCTTGCCGGTGGCCGCGAATGCGAGGGCGTCGACGCCGCCTGCCCGAACGACACCGTCAGCGGAGGAGACCCGGCGCCCGTGTTCGATGCGGCATCGCGCTGGTACGCCGTGATCGTTGCGCTGCCGTCCGGCAGCGCGGCGCCGGTGCAGCTCCACTGCCCGGCAGAGACGAGGACGTCGGCGCAGAGCACGACGTCGGTTCCGGATGCCGTCACGGCGAATACCGTGACCGTCGCTCCCGTTTCGCCGGTACCCGCGTACGCAGTCGCTCCGGTCGGGAGGCTCGCGCCAGCGGCCGGCGTGGTTATTACGGGAGCTGGGGGCGCGTCGCGATCCAGCGTGACTCTGAGGGAATCGCTGGGCGCGGACTCGACGGAGCCGTTGAACTGGGCCGACTGGGTAGCGCTCAGTCGCAGCACACCGCTCGGGATCTCGGCCGGAAGCATGTATGCCCAGCTTCCTCCGCTCGACACCGGCGCCGTCCAGCTTCGTCCATCCGGAGTGCGGACGGTCACTGTCGCGCCAGGGTAACCCGAACCCTGGAGCAACCCACTCGAGACTTCCGGGCTGCGTGAGTCGATCGTCGGGGGCAGCAGCACCCGGACGGGGGCGCTCGCTGACGATGGTTCGAACCCGGTCATCAGCTGGACCGCGGTCAGCCGTACCCCTGGTCCCTGCGGGATCGAGGCAACGGTGCAGGAGAAGGTAGTCAAGTCGTCTGCGCGAACGATGCAGACGGGGTTACCGCTGTCACCGGTGTGAAGCTGGATGCTCGACCCAGCAGCTTTGGTGCCGGTCACGGTGAACGGGACAGAATCAATGAACTGACCGTCAACCGGGGAGATGAGTGTGACCGGGGCGGCTTCGGCCGGCGGTGAGGGAGCGGGCGGTGCCGGCTCCGCGAAGGCGGACGACGGGCTGAGCGCGGCGAAGAGCGACAGGGTGAGCGACGCGACGATTGTTGCCACGAGTCGTCCGGGCCCAGCGCGTCGGGATCGCCGAGGCAGCCCTGTCGACAACGCCGACGAGCCCCCCGATTGCTGTGTTGCTGAAAAGATCCCCACCTTCGTCCCATTTGAAGCCGGTTGCGACGACAAGTCAACCGCGCCACACCCAATTGGAGGGCCTTTCTCAGATTCTGCCGCCTTCGGTTTGCCGGGGTCGTCATACTGGGTATGACGTGGAGGATACAGATGGCGATAACACTCTCTGCCAACGGGCGAGCAGAGAGTTCGCCCGCTCCCTGGCTCACCCCCGACCTGTTCTGGCCTGAACTCGACGCTGCGACGACATCGGTCGAGACGCCGCTTGGTGCGCTCCACCTCGGTGCGCTGCGGTTTAACGCACACGACATGATCCGTCGCGCAGGCGGAAAGCCGATCAGGGTGGCCACCAAGTCCGTTCGCGTCCGTTCGGTCATTGATTCACTCCTCGCGACCGAGGGGTATCGCGGTGTGCTCGCCTTCACCCTCCCAGAGGCGATCTGGCTCGCCGATGACATTGACGACGTCGTTGTCGGGTATCCGACGATGGACAGGCAGGCTCTCAGGTTGCTCGCATCGGATGAGAGGCTCGCCGAACGGATCACGCTCATGGTGGACTCCGTTGAACAGCTGGATTTCATCGATGCCTGCCTTCCCCCGAACGCGCGTGCTCGTATCCGGGTGTGCCTCGAGTTCGATGTCGCGTGGCGGACGGAGGGCCCGCTCGGCACCGTCGGGGTCTTGCGCTCGCCGATTTACACCGCGGCGGATGCTGAGCGCTTCGCGCGCGTCATCGTCAGCCGGCCGGGCTTCGAGCTCGTCGGCATGATGGCGTACGAAGCTCAGATCGCCGGACTCGTCGACAGTGTGCCATCGCGGAATGCCCGCTCAGCCGGAATGCGGTGGCTGAAGCGACGGTCGATCAGCGAGCTCACCGAACGTCGTGCCGAGGCGGTCGCGGCGGTTCGACGCGTTGCCGACCTCGAGTTCGTCAATGGGGGAGGGACCGGCTCGCTTGAATCGACGAGCGCCGACGACTCGGTCACGGAGATCGCGGCAGGATCCGGGCTGTTCGGCGGTCACCTCTTCGACGACTACCGGAACTTCAATCCAGCGCCCGCCGCGAGCTTTGCGCTGTCCGTCGTGCGGAAACCGAGGGAAGACACAGCAACCCTGCTCGGAGGGGGATGGGTCGCCTCAGGGCCACCAGGGCGCGACCGCCTCCCGCGGCCTGTCTGGCCCGAGGGGCTCACCATGGTTCCGCGCGAGATGGCGGGTGAGGTCCAGACGCCGTTGGTCGGGCGCCACGCGGCAGCGCTGCGCCCCGGCGACCGGGTGTGGTTCCGACACACCAAATCGGGGGAGCTGAGCGAACATCTCAACGCCTTCTCCGTCGTCGACGGCGGAGCGATCATCGACACGCTGCCCACCTACCGGGGCGAAGGGAAGGCCTTCCTGTGACAGCAACCGGAGCCATGTGGCACAACTGGGCACGCACCGAGAAGGTCATGCCACTGCGAGTAGAGAGGCCGCGCACGACCGCCGCGCTGCAGCGCGCTGTGAGAGCTGCCGCCGGGAGCGGGATTCGGATCAAGGCGATCGGAGCGGGGCATTCCTTCACAGGAATAGCCGTCGCTCCCGGCATCCAGCTCGAACTCGAGGACCTCAGCGGGCTGAGCGGAGAGCCGACGGCCGACGGGCTCGTCACCCTCTTCGCGGGGACGCGGCTGCATGACATCCCGAGGCTGCTCGCGCCGTACGGACTGGCGATGGAGAACCTCGGCGACATCGCCGCGCAGAGCATCAGCGGTGCCATCTCCACCGGCACGCACGGCACCGGCGCGGGATTCGGCGGCATTGCCGGCCAGGTGCGCGGTGTGGTGATGGTGACGGCATCGGGCGACCTGCTCGAGATCAGTCGCGAATCTCACGCTGACCTGTTGCCCGGCGTCGCGCTCGGTCTCGGCGCTCTCGGCATCATCGCCGAGGTCACGATCCAGTGTGTCCCGCGCTTCGTGCTGCACGCGGTGGAGCAGCCTGAGCCGCTCGACGACGTGCTCGACACCGTGCTCGACCGGGCGGCGGCCGCCGACCACTTCGAGTTTTACTGGTTTCCGCACACCCGGACGGCTCTGACCAAAACCAACACCCGCCTGCCATTCGGGACGAAGCCCAAGCCGCTCGGCCGCGTATCGCGGTTCGTGGACGACACAGTATTGGCAAACGGTGTCTATCGCGTGACCTGCGCGACGGCCGTCGTCGTGCCAGCCATCATCCCTCGCGTGAATCTTCTCGCTGACAAGCTCACCGGTAACCGGACATTCACCGACGTTTCGCACCGTGTGTTCACGACCAGGCGGACCGTCAAGTTTCGCGAAATGGAATACGGCATCCCCGCGGAGCTCGTCCCAGCGGCGGTCCGCGACATCGAGGCGCTCATTGAACAGAAGGGTTGGCGGATCAGCTTTCCTCTCGAGGTGCGCTTTGCTGCGGCAGACGACCTGTGGTTGTCGACGGCATACGGCAGGGCGACGGGCTACATCGCCGTGCATAAGTACTATCGCGAGCGGTCGTCGGCCTATTTTTCCGCGGTCGAGTCGATCCTCCGCGGATACGGTGGACGACCGCACTGGGGAAAGATCCATACGCAGGATGCCGCGGATCTCGCTGAGATCTATCCGCACTTCGGTGACTTTCTTGCGGCGCGTGATCGGCTTGACCCGCGTCGCTTGTTCAGCAACCAGTATCTGGAGAGGGTGCTCGGCATCTGAACGTCCCTGCCGAGCGTTTGCCCTGAAACAGGGATAATCATCGGGATCACCAGCGGTGCTCACCCGTAGAATAGAAGGACACGTCGAGTTTCGAACCGCTAGCAACCCCTTAGGAGCACACGCATGGAATGGCTCATTCCTGTACTCATCATCGTCGCGCTGGCGGTTATCGTCGGCATCTACTTTTGGGTCACCTACAACTCACTGGTGTCTCTGAACGTACGCGTTGACGAGGCGTGGAGCGACATCACCGTCCAGCTCAAGCGCCGTGCCGACCTCATCCCCAACCTGATCGAATCGGTCAAGGGGTACGCGGCACACGAGAAGGCTGTCTTCGAGAACGTGACGCGCGCGAGGGCCGAGACGCTGTCTGCGCAGGGTCCGCACGACGCGTCCGCCGCTGAGAACCACATGCAGCAGGCGCTCAAGTCGATCTTTGCCGTGGCAGAGGCCTACCCGCAGTTGCAGGCCAGCCAGAACTACCTGCAGCTCCAGGGCGAGCTCGTCGACACCGAAGACAAGATCCAGGCATCGCGCCGGTTCTACAACGGTGGCGTTCGCGAACTTAACACGAAGATCAAGGTCTTCCCGAACAACCTCATCGCAAAGAACCTCGGATTCAGCGAACGCGAGTTCTTCGAGGTCACGGACAACGCAGCGATCGCCGAGCCGCCGCGCGTGCAGTTCTAGCGAAGCAAGACTTTATCCTCACAGGGGCTCGGGCGCGGCACTAGCTGCGCGCTCGAGCCTTTGTTGTATCCGTTGAAAGGACACTGAATGTACAGGGCCATCCGTAAGAACAAGGTGAACACCGTGCTCATCATCCTGTTCTTCCTGCTGATCATCGGCGGACTCGGAGCCCTGGCCGGGTATGTGTACAACAGCCCGAGCATCACGGTAATGACGCTCGTCGGTGCGACGCTGTATGCCGTCTTCCAGTACTTCTTCGCGGCGAGTCAGACCATCGCCATGAGCGGGGGCCGCGAGATCGAGAAGAGGGACAACCCGCGGCTTTACCGAATCGTGGAGAACCTCGCGATCACGACGGGGTCACCGATGCCGAAGGTCTATCTCATCGACGACCCGGCACCGAATGCCTTTGCCACCGGGCGCGACCCGGAACACGCGTCGGTGGCCGCGACGACGGGGCTGCTCGAGATTCTGACCGATTCAGAACTCGAGGGCGTCATGGCCCACGAGCTCGGGCACGTGCGCAACTACGACATCAGGGTGTCGATGATCGTCTTCGGTCTCGTCGTTGCTGTTGGCTTCATCGCCGATATGTTCCTGCGTCTCGCCTGGTTCGGTGGCGGCAACCGAAACAACAACTCGGGCGGTAACCCGATAGTGCTGATCTTCGGTCTCGTCGCCATGATCGTGGCTCCGTTGCTGGCGAGCCTTGTCCAGCTCGCTGTCTCGCGCCAGCGCGAGTACCTCGCCGACGCGACAGCGGCGCTGACGACGCGGCATCCGGATGCCCTCGCGAGCGCTCTTCAGAAACTTGAGGCGTACGGCCGGCCGATGAGGCGTCAAAACACGTCAATGGCACACCTGTGGATCGCCGACCCGGCGAAGCCGAGCAGGGTCGAGCGTCTGTTCTCGACGCATCCGCCGATTGCGGACCGTGTCGCCAGGCTCCGCGAGATCGGCGGCGGGTTCTAGCGCCACCCGCACAAAAAACCGGGGCGAGCCTTTCGGCTCGCCCCGGTTGTTTCTTGGTGCTGGTGACTAGTAGAGGTCCTCGATGGTGATTTCGTCTCCATCGATGACGATGCTGCCGTTGATCGCCCAGTCTTCCCACGGGTAGATGAAGGTTCCCTGGCCGCCCGGGTAAGCGAGCTCGCCCGTTGCGGTTCCGGTGACCTTGCCTTCCTTGGCGGTGAAGTACGCGCCGGACTCATCGACCGTGACCACCGGGTACTTGTCGACCTTGTACGAGAAGGTCGGCTCACCGCTGAAGTCGAAGTAGTACAGGCTGCGCAGGTTGCAGTTTTCCGGATCGGGAACAGTCTGCGTTGCGCAGGTGTCGAGGTACTCGTTGACCTTCTCCTGGACCGCCGCGTTCAGCTCCTCGGTCGGCTTCAGTTCGAGGTCGATCGAGTCGTAGGATGCCTTCGAGCCGGTGGCTGCGACGAACGTCTGTGCCTCAGCTTCGAAGAAGCTGCTCTCCGGTGCGCCGATCTCGTACGCCGCCGGGTAGGCGAGAAGTTCGTACTTCTTACCGAAGTTGACGTCGGTACCGTTGACCGAGACCATTTCGCCCTCGTTGGTGTAGACGTAGACCGAGGCGAGCAGCGGCTTGTCGATCGTCCACTTGTCGAAGAAGACGCCCTGCTTGCCGTCCTTGCTGAGCTGCACGACGCCGTCATATGCGGTTCCATCGATGCTGTAGCTGATCTCCACGTCCGCGGAGTCCCCACGGGTGCTGACATCAACGACCTTGGGGTTCTTCATCAGAGCCTTCGACTCCTTGAGAACGTCGTCGGAGAGAAGGGCTGCTGCGTCCTTCTTGACTCCCGGGTCGACGAGCTTATTGGCCGTCGAGGCCTTGCCCTGGCTGATCGCGGTCAGGTAGCTCTTGACGGTCGCCTCTGGACCGTACTGGTTCTTGTTGACCATGTTGATCACAACGATCGCGATGATGAGCAGGAGAACCAGTCCAGCAGCGATGGCGCTGAAGAGGATGATCTTCTTCTTCTTCTTGGGGTCTGCCGGTGGACGAGGGCTGCTCGGGGGGAAGGAGCCTCCACCCTGTCCGCCGTACGCACCGGGCTGGGGGAACCCGCCCTGGCCAGTGCCCTGTCCATAGGGCTGCTGCGGTGCGGACGCGTTCGGGTCGCCCTGGCCGTACGGCGGTGTGGGCGCTGCGGATGCGGCCGCTGGCTGTCCCGGCGCCTGGCCGTACGCGTTCTGGGCGTAGGTCTGGCCTTCGGTGTACGCCTGGTTCGAGGGGTTGGCCGCGGTGCCGTCCGTCGGCTGCTGTGGTGCGTTTGGGGTGTTCCCATTCGGCACCGAGCTGTCGCCCCCGTGAGAATCTGGTGTCTTGTCGTCCATGACCATTGGGAAAGTGCTGCCTTTCGTCGGAGTGTGATCGAAGCAAACCTAACACCAGTGCGAGTGGTCCAATGGCCGGTTTGAGCGCGAAAACACGCGATTTTATGGGGAGTTGTCCCCATCTGGCCTGACAGCTACGCGGAGTGCGCTCGCGAGACCCCCAGATAGGGTGCCACGGTCGGCGACGGTGACCTGATCGGCACCCTGCCAGCGGGCAGTTTCGGTGATCAGGGCGGCCAGCCGGTCTGCCGTATCGGTCGGCGCGCCGGGCTCGAGCCAGGCCGCCTGAACGCGAAGCGTCTTCGCCTGGCGGTCGTTCTTGAGGTCGACTCGCGCGGCGATGGTGTCGTCGAGGAGGACAGGGAGCACGTAATAGCCGTGGACGCGCTTGTGTTTCGGGGTGTAGATCTCGATCCGGTAGTGGAACCCGAACAGTCGCTCTGCCCGCGGCCGTGCCCAGACCACCGGGTCGAACGGGGAGAGCAGGGCATCCGCTGTGATCGACCTCGGGCGGCGTGCCGTACTCGCGAGCCAGGCCTGGCGCGGCTGTGTTCCGCGCATCCAGCCAGGGACGGTGACGGGAACCAGATCGCCCGCGTCCTCGAGTTCGGCGACCGCAGTCTTCGCATCGGCGAGAGGCAGCCGGAAATAGTCGGCGATATCGTCCAGGGTTCCGACACCGTGGGCGGCGGCACCCTTCCGCACGAGCTCACGGATGGCGTCGCCGCGGCTGACGTCACGGTCGAGGATGCTCTGGGGCAGGATCTGTGTCGCAAGCGCGTACCTTCGCTCGAAGCCGGAACGACCGGCCGAGACGATTTCGCCCCAGCGGAACAGTGTTTCGAGCCCGATTTTCACGTCAGACCAGCCCCACCACGGTCCGGTTCGCCGGTTCGCGTCGTGCTCAATCTCGCTCGCCGCGAGCGGCCCCTTGTCCGCCAGCTCGCAGCGGAGCCAGTCGAGGAACGGCCCGTTGGCGTTTGCCCAGCTGTCGGGATCTGTCAGGCTCCGAGCCCGAAAGGCGTCCATCCGCCAGCGGAACAGCGGCCAGGATTCCACGGGCATCACCGTCGCCTCGTGGCCCCAGTACTCGATGTAGCGCCCTGGCCGAAAGGTGAGCCGATCGAGCGCTTGTTTGTCGTACGCGCCGAGCCGCGCGAACAGCGGAAGGTAGTGGCTGCGTTCGAAGACGTTGACGGAGTCGATCTGGAGAACCTCAGCGCGCTCGATCGCCGCGTTGAGCTGGCGCGTGCCGACGACTGCGGGCCGCGGGCGACCGAACCCCTGGGCGGCGAGAGCGATCCGGCGGGCTAGCGAAGGTGAGAGCGAGTTCGTCATCGGCATGAGG
Source organism: Mycetocola zhujimingii (assembly GCF_003065425.1). NCBI lineage: Bacteria > Bacillati > Actinomycetota > Actinomycetes > Micrococcales > Microbacteriaceae > Mycetocola > Mycetocola zhujimingii. Next base: position 2,131,037 of record NZ_CP026949.1, on the reverse strand, counting down.
TTAGCGGTTAGCACAGACAGCTGTCGCATTCCTCCCACGGAAAGCCGAGCGGCATAGACTGATCCGGTGGCAAAGTCGACGGAGGAATCGTGGTGGGGACGAGTGTTCTCACGGGTATCCGCAGTGCCAGCGGGGAGCGCGGCAGAGGCGGTGGCCGAGCCCGTTGCGGACTCTGCCGATAGCCCCGCCAGCGCGCAGGCAGCTGCCCCGCAGGACGAAACATCGCTGGTCCTGGCGGACGAGCTCGAGGCAGACAATACCGACGATAACGACGTCCCTCGCCCGGTCCGGATAGCGGCCGCATGGGCGTGGCGGTTCCTCGTAATCGCCGCGGCTATCGCTGTGGTGGTTCTCGTCGTCATCCAGCTGCGGCTCATCGTCATTCCGCTTTTCATCGCGGTCATCGTCGCGGCACTGCTCAGTCCGCTCATCACATTGCTCGTTCGCCACCGGTGGCCACGCGGCCTCGCGATCGCGACGGCGATCCTCGGCGCGATAGCCGTTGTCGGCGGTCTGCTCTGGCTGGCAATCTGGCAGATCACGAGGGATTTCCGCGAGGTACGCACCCGCACTGTCGAGTCGTTCAACGACCTGCGAACGGCTCTCCTTCAGTCTCCCTTCGGCATCACCGAGACGCAGCTCAACGATCTGATCTCGGATGTCACGCGAAGCGTGCAGGAGGATGGCAGTGCTCTGTGGAGTGGCGCGCTTTCGATCGGTACAACGCTCGGACACGGCGTCGCGGGGTTGTTCCTCGCGCTGTTCTGCCTGCTCTTCGTACTCATCGACGGCGACGGCATCTGGCGCTGGATTGTGCGGCTCGGGCCGAAGAAGGCCAGGCCGGCGATCGACGGCGCGGGCAGGGCGGGGTGGTCCACCCTCACGAACTACGCGCGCACGCAGATCCTCGTGGCATCGATCGACGCGTTCGGAATCGGTCTCGGCGCAGCGATCCTCGGTGTGCCCCTCGCCATCCCCATCGCCGTACTGGTCTTCCTTGGGTCGTTCGTCCCGATCGTTGGTGCCGTCATCACGGGGACGATCGCCGCGTTCATCGCGCTCGTCTACAACGGCTGGGTGGTCGCGCTGATCATGATCGGCGTCGTCCTGCTGGTGCAGCAGCTCGAGGGGCACGTGCTCCAGCCGCTTCTCATGGGCGCCGCTGTCAAGGTCCACCCGCTCGGTGTCGTCCTCGTCGTCGCCGCCGGCAGTTTCCTTGCCGGTATCCCCGGTGCCCTTTTCGCGGTTCCGCTGGCCGCCATGATCAATGTGATGACGCGATACATCTCCTCGGGGGCGTGGCGAATCACCTCTGGCACGCCACTGGTCTTCAGCGATGTGCTCTGGCAGACGGTTCCGGCTGCCCGCCGGATCCGGAAACCGCGCGCCGGCCGTGTCTCGCTCTCTCCCGCCCCTTCGCAGCACAAAACGACAGACAAGGTCGACCCGGATGCCTGAAACCTCCCTCGCTGGTCCAACACTCGAACAGCTGGAGACGGCCAGACGGCTCGTCAGCCGGGTCGCCGACCAGACACCGATGGAGAGTTCCCGCTACCTCGCTGAATTGCTCGGGGCTCCGGTCTATCTCAAGTGTGAGAACCTCCAGAGGACCGGTTCGTACAAGATCCGGGGAGCGTATAACCGGATGGCGCAGCTTTCCGATGAGGAGAAGGCCAGGGGAGTGGTCGCGGCTTCCGCGGGCAACCACGCGCAGGGCGTCGCCTTCGCCGCACGCGAACTCGGGATCGCGGCGACGATCTTCATGCCGGTCGGGGTTCCGCTGCCCAAGTTGCAGGCGACCAAGAGCTACGGCGCCGAGGTCGTCCTCCGTGGCCACACCGTCGCGGAACCGCTGCTCGCCGCAGCCGAATACGCTGTCGAAACCGGCGCGGTCTTCATCCCGCCGTACGACCACATCGATGTCATCACCGGGCAGGGCACGCTCGGACTCGAGATCTACGACGAAACCCCCGACGTGCAGACGGTGATCGTTCCGATCGGAGGGGGCGGGCTCATCTCCGGGGTCGCCGCTGCGGTCAAGCAGCGTGCTGCAGCCGAGGGCAGGACCGTCCGGGTGATCGGCGTGCAGGCAGCCAACGCCTCGGCCTATCCCGCTTCGCTCGAGGCGGGCTACCCCGTCGACGTGGCGATCACGCCGACCATCGCTGACGGTATCGCCGTCGGCAGACCCGGCATCCTCAACTTCGACCTGATCCGCGAACTCGTCGATGAGATCGTGACGGTCAGCGAAGATGACATGGCGAAGGCCCTGCTTGTGCTCCTCGAGCGGGCCAAGCTCGTTGTCGAGCCGGCTGGTGCAGCGGGGGTCGCGGCCATCCTCGCCGGAAAGGTGGCACCGGAGGGCCCCACCGTCGTCGTGCTCTCCGGCGGCAACATCGACCCACTGCTGATGCAGAGCGTCATCAGCCACGGCCTCGCGGCATCCGATCGCTACCTGACGCTTCGGATCCCGCTGCCTGACCGTCCCGGCCAGCTCGCGCGCACCTCCGAACTGGTTGCACAGGCCAATGCAAACGTCATCGAGGTTCTGCACACCCGCCACGGCCACGGGCTGAAGATCGGCGAGGTTGAACTCGAACTCAGCGTCGAGACCAGGGGCCCTGAGCACCGCGACCTCGTCGTGGAGACGCTCCGCGCCGCTGGGTACGACCCGCACATCGTCGAGGACTGAAACGCACAACGCACCCGGCCGAAGAATCGGCCGGGTGCGTTGTTATGTCGCTGGCGGCTGGATCAGCCGGTGTAGGTCTCAACCTTGAGGATGGTGACGGAGATTTCCTTGCCGTTCGGTGCGGCGTACGTGGTCGATTCACCGATCTTCATGCCGAGGATCGCGCTGCCCAGCGGGCTCTGCTCGCTGTAGACGTCGACATCGGAGTCTGCGGCGATCTCGCGGTTGCCGAGGAGGAAGACCTCTTCGCCGCCGGCGACGGTCGCCGTGATGACCGTTCCTGATTCGACGACACCGTGGCTCGTCGGTGCTTCTGACACTGTGGCGTCGCGCAGCAGCTGGGTCAGGGTGCGGATTCGTGCCTCCTGCTTGCCCTGCTCATCCTTCGCGGCGTGGTAGCCGCCGTTTTCCTTGAGGTCGCCTTCTTCGCGAGCCGATTCGATCTTCTTGGCGATCTCTTCGCGTCCGACCGACGACAACTCTGCGAGTTCAGCGGCGAGTCGATCGTAAGCTTCCTGGGTCAGGAAGGTGACCTGCGTCGTCTCTGCAGCCATGGGAAACTCCTCACTAAAAACGGACGCCCTGACGTGGGAGTCAGGGCGAATCATCCACCCGCGTTGCGGGTATCAGGAGAGCTTAGGCCAGCCAACAACGATAAATCAAACCCGTATTCGCCAGCTCCGTGGTTCTCAGCCCCTCGGTGAGGGTTCTGGTTCGCATCTCAGACGGAGGCACTTCGATGATCTTCCAGCCGACGACGGCGAACCGCTCATTGAGGGCCTGGACAGCGCAGTATGTCGTTGATTCCGGCTCAACTGTCAGCTGGAACGTCACCTCGACCGAGGTGTCAGAGACGATGGCGTGCGCGACGTCCCTCGTTTCCAGCGACGAACCCGCCGCGTCGAGGCTCGCCCACGTGACCCAGGCGACGAGGACGACGGCGAACGCCGCGGCGACAATGATGCCGAGTCTCTTCTCGCGCCGGTGGGTGCCGGGTGATCGGCCGTATCGTTCCGCGAGGACGTCGGGCACTCGTGAACTGTCCGAAACCATCAATCCTCATCTGCACAACCGTTTAGTCTGTAGGTATAAGGATATCCTCTCCCGCGAGCCGAGCGACCGGGCGCGGACCTTGCCACCACCCCACCTCCTATAAGAAGCAGGCGACACAGTGACTCTCCGGCTCCTGTCGGTCCATGCCCACCCGGACGACGAGTCCAGCAAGGGTGCCGCGACGACCGCGTACTATCGCTCCCGCGGCGTTGACGTCCTCGTAGTCAGCTGCACAGGCGGCGAGCGTGGAGACATTCTCAACGATGCTCTCCCGGACCGCCCGCATGCCGAACGCGACATCGCCGGACTCCGCCGGCGCGAGATGGCCGAGGCCGCCCGAATCCTCGACGTCAAGCATCGCTGGCTCGGCTACGTCGACTCGGGGATGCCCAACGACGACGGAAGCCTGCCGCTGAATTCGTTCGCCTCCGTGCCGCTCGAGATCTCGGCCGAAGCCCTCGTGAGGATCGTGCGGCGCTTCAAGCCGCACGTCATGGTGACCTACGACGAAAACGGCGGTTACCCGCATCCCGACCACATTCGCAGCCACCAGATCGCCGTCGCGGCGTTCGAAGCCGCGTCTGACAGCGAGGCATACCCCGACGCCGGTGAGCCCTGGCAGGTATCAAAGCTCTACTACGACCAGGTCTTCAACTACCAGCGGTTGAAAGCCAACGCAGACACGCTCCTCGCCGAAGACCCCGAGTCGCCGCTCACCGCTCAGCTCGAGGAGATGCTGTCGTGGCGGAAGGACAGGCCGGACCGCGCCACGACGCACGTTCCTGCTGGTGAGTTCTTCGAGGTGCGGGATGCGGCGCTTCGAGCGCATGCAAGCCAGGTGGCGCCGGATTCGAGTTTCTTCTTCTGGTCGAATGACCTGCAGAGGCGTTCCTGGCCGTATGAAGACTTCGAGCTGGCCCGGAGCACCGTGCCGACCGACGACAACGAGAGCGACCTGTTCGCCGGAATCGAGGACACCGAATGACTGCAGTTCTGAACGTAATGACGGATGCCGCGTGGCGCCTGGCCACAACGCCATCACCGTCGCCGTCAGGGGTCGACGCGAACGATGTCACCCCCGGCGTGTGGGGGTTCGTTGTCACGTTCGTCATCGCTGCCGCGGTCGTGGCTCTCATCTTCGACATGCAGCGCCGTGTGCGCCGGGTCAACTACAAGGCGGAGATCGACGAAAGGCTGCAGGAGGAACTCGCAGCACAGTCCGGCCAGCAGTCCGCGCCAGGACAGCCAGCGACACCGCGACCGCAGGACGGCCGGAGCGAGCCCGACGACACGACGGGCGACACGACGCCTCGCTAGGCCAACCGCTGTCCGCGCCGGACGGCAGTGAGGCACAACCGGGGCTGCTGCCAGACTCCGTGGCTAAGCTGTGGCCGGGCGCACGAGCGTCCACTCAGCGCAACGGAGAAGACATGCCACTCACCGGAGAATACGCACCATCGACGTCCGACTTTGCCCGCAATCAGGCCGAGGTCTACGAGCAGTCGGGCGGGACCGAGGGCACGATGCTCCACGGGCGACCTGTTGTGATTCTGACCACCGTCGGCGCTCGCTCAGGAAAGCTCCGGAAAACGGCGCTCATGCGGGTGGAGCACGATGGCGACTACGCGGTCGTCGCTTCCCTCGGCGGTGCGCCGAAGCATCCGGTCTGGTACTTCAACATCCTTGCCCAGCCACACGTGGAACTGCAGGACGGTCCCCAGAAGCACGACTACCTCGCCCGTGAGGTCACCGGCGAGGAAAAGCGCGTGTGGTGGGAACGAGCCGTTGAGGCCTTTCCGAACTACGCCGGCTACCAGGAAAAGACCGACAGGGAGATCCCGGTTTTCGTGCTCGAGCGAATGACCGACGACACCGCTTCCTGACGCCGAACCCTCTGCGCCGGACCCTCCGCGCCGGACCCCCTGGCGTCAGCCGGCGTTGTAGACGGGGTTTACCGCGAGCAGCATGATGCCCGTCCAGTGGCAGAGGAATGCCAGCACCGTGCAGACGTGGAAGACCTCGTGGAAACCGAAATGCCCGGGTACCGGGTTCGGCTTCTTGAGGGCGTAAACGACGGCGCCGCCCGTGTACAGGAGTCCACCGACGATGATGAGAGTCATCGTTACCGGGTTCGCCTCGAAGATGTCGACGAGGAACATCACGGCGGCCCAGCCCAGCGCGATGTAGAGCATGACGTACAGCCAGCGCGGCGCGTGGATCCAGAAGACCCGGAACCCGATGCCGACGAGCGCCCCCGACCACACCAGGACCAGGAGAAGATTGCCCTTCTCCGGTGGAAGCGCGAGTGTCGCAATCGGTGTGTAGCTGCCGGCGATGAGCAGGAAGATGTTCGCGTGGTCCATGCGCTTGAGCAGGATACGGGCGCGGGGCGACCAGTTGAGCCGGTGATACAGGGCGCTGATGCCGAAGAGCAGGAACGACGTCAACGCAAACACCGCTGTGCTCAGTTTGGCCGGCGTGCCGTGCGCGAGTGTCACGAGCAGGATGCCGGCGATGACGGTGATCGGCGTCGTTGCCGCGTGGATCCAGCCGCGCCACGTTGGTTTGACGTCGGCGTCCGCGGGAACCGAGGCATCGATGACCGGGATATTTGGCAGGTCAGGCCCGCGGCTTTCGTCGGCGCTGACCGCGGCATCTGACGCTGTGTGTGGGTGCCGAAGCGCGTCCGCCGTGTCGGAGACACCGTCGGGGCGCGCGGCCTCTTTGTCGGACATAGAACACAGGATACAAGTCAGTGAGATCGGCCTGTGACGCAAAGTGCACTAACGTAACTGTGTGACGAAGAGTGGGACGAAGCCTGGTTCCGGCTTTCTTTACAACCTGTACCAGAAGCGGCTGCGCCGCGGTTTGAACGGTGCGGTGCTGCCGCACCACGTGGCGATGATCATCGACGGCAACCGGCGCTGGGCCAAGCAGCTCGGTTACGAGACCGCAGCGCACGGGCACAGGGCCGGCGCGGCGAAGATGCGCGAGTTCCTCGAGTGGTGCGATGACCTCGGGGTCGAGATGGTGACCCTGTACCTGCTGTCGAGCGACAACCTCACGTCGCGGTCGACGGACGAACTGCACGATCTCGTGGAGATCATCGCGGACCTGGCCGAGGAACTCTCGCACTACCGGGACTGGCGGGTCAAGCACGTCGGATCCACCGAGGGGCTTCCCGAGCCGCTCGTCGCGACCCTGAGCGCCGCCGAAGCCCGCACCGCCAAGAAGGGTGGGCTGCACATCAACCTGGCCGTCGGGTACGGTGGCCGCACCGAGATCGTGGATGCCATGCGAAGCATCGTTGAGGCGCATTCACGTAAGGGCGGCAACCTCGAGACTCTGGCGGAGCTGTTGACTCCCGACCTGATCGGCCAGCACCTGTACACCGGTGGGCAGCCGGATCCCGACCTCGTCATCCGCACGTCGGGGGAGCAGCGACTCAGCGATTTCATGCTCTGGCAGAGCGCACACAGCGAGTTCTACTTCGTCGAGGCCCTCGGACCCGACCTCCGGGAGGTCGACTTCCTTCGCGCGGTTCGCGACTACTCCCGACGCCAACGCCGGTACGGCGGGTAAGGACCGCTCGTGGCGCCCCTCACTGATTTTCTCGACGGCTTCGACTCGGAACCCGGCTATCTCGACTACGCGAGGCTTGGACCGCTCGCTCGCGTGGTTCAGGCCGAACAACGGATCTCGATCGACGCGCTCGCGCGCGCGAGGTTTGGCGGTCTCGACGCGTTCGGTGCGCAGGACGAACGCATGCGCAACGCCGTCGCCGCCCTGACCGGATTCGAGCCGTCCCACATCGTTGCGCAGCCGAACACCAGCATGGGTCTCATGCACACGATGTTCGGTATGACCGGCGGTGTGCTGGTCTCGCCGGCAGACTTCCCCAGCGTGACCTTCGCCGCGGTTCGCGCCGCGGAATCGATGCACGTCCTCACGCCGACGTGGCTCGAGACCGACGGTGGCCGCGTGACGCCGCACGCGATCAAGGAACAGCTGACGCCGAGCATCACGGCTGTCGCGGTGAGCCTCGTTGACCCGCGTACCGGCTACCTCGCGGATATCGACGGCATCCGCCAGGTGATCGGTGACCGCCTTCTTGTGGTGGATGCCATCCAGGGATTCACCGTTGTCGACGCTCCGTTCGAGGTTGCCGACGTTGTGGTGTCCGGTGGGCAGAAATGGGCGAGGGCCGGGTGGGGCACCGGCTTCCTCGCGCTCAGCGACAGCGCACTCGAGCACCTCGTTCCCGTGATGAGCGGATACACCGGCACGGACGAAGACCTGCCGTGGGACTCCGTGCCGCCGCCGAGCTCCGGCGCATGCGCTTACTCGGTGACCAACCCGGACCCGGCCGCGCAGGCGCGGTTCGCCGCTTCTCTCGAGCAGGTGGCATCCGTTGGCATCTCCGCAATCTCGGATGCCGTGGCGCAGCGGGTCAGCGAGGTGATCGAGATCGCCGATGAGTTCGGGATCGCCATCGCGTCGTCGCGAGCCGAGAACGAACGCGCGGGCATCGTCGTCCTCGACCCTCCCGATGACCAGGTGAGTCTTCTCGTCGCTTCCCTGCACAATCACGGCGTGACGGCGACGGCTCGCCAGAACCGGATCAGGCTGTCGATCCACGCCGGGACGAGCGATGACACCCTCGGAATGCTGCGGGACTCGCTCGTCTCGTATCAAACGGCTGTCGCGTACTGAGCCAGGGGCATCCCGAACTGGGGGAATTGTTTACCTGCCCGCAATCTGCGTCGTGCGTGTCGCGGTGTTCAGGGCAGTCGGGCAGTCGTAACGTCTCAGTTATCAGGTACCGCACCTGATCGAGACGGCCACATAAGTTCGACTCGAAACCTGTTGTGGCTGCTCGTCTGAGAGAACCGGACTCGATGTCCGGCTGGGAGTGGCTATGACCGCGACACGAACCTCAGCACCATCACAGCGACAGGAAAGAGAAGACCCGAGCACACGTCCACACGATTCCACCTCACAGACCGAGCGTACCTATGTCCTGGATACCTCGGTTTTGTTGTCTGATCCGAAGGCGTTCTTCCGCTTTGCCGAGCACGCCGTCGTGATTCCCGTCGTGGTGATCTCCGAGCTCGAGGGAAAGCGACACGACCCCGAGATCGGGTACTTCGCCAGGCAGGCCCTCCGGATCCTCGACGAGCTGCGGATCGAACACGAGCGGCTCGACTTCCCGGTTCCGGTCGGCGAGGGCGGATCGCTTCGGGTGGAACTCAACCACTCGAACCAGGGTGTTCTGCCGAGCGGGCTGCAGCTCGGCGACAACGACTCCCGGATCCTCGCGGTGGCGCTCAACCTGGCCAATGACGGGCTCGCGGTCACCGTGGTGTCGAAGGACCTCCCGCTCCGGGTGAAGGCCGCCTCCATCGGCCTCAGCGCCGAGGAGTACCTCGCGGAGCAGGCCGTCGACTCCGGCTGGACGGGGATGGCAGACGTCCGGATCTCGGCGGAGGCGATGAGCGACCTCTACGAGAAAGAGGTTGGAACGTCTGCCGCCGTCGAGGGGCTTCCGCTCAACACCGGGCTCGTCATCCACTCCGACCGCGGCTCAGCGCTCGGGAGGGTCACCGGGAAGCGAGAGTTCAAGCTCGTCCGTGGCGACAGGGATGTCTTCGGTCTTCACGGGAGGAGCGCGGAGCAGAGACTCGCCATCGACATGCTCCTCGATCCGGAGGTCGGCATTGTGTCGCTCGGAGGTCGAGCCGGGACGGGGAAGTCCGCTCTCGCCCTCTGTGCGGGTCTTGAGGCTGTGCTCGAGCGTCAGCAGCACCGGAAGATCATGGTGTTCCGTCCGCTGTACGCCGTCGGCGGGCAGGAGCTGGGCTACCTGCCGGGCGACCAGGGCGACAAGATGAGCCCGTGGGGCCAGGCCGTCTACGACACCCTCGGTTCGGTGGTGTCGCAAAACGTGCTGGACGAGGTGATCGAGCGCGACCTCCTCGAGGTGCTCCCGCTCACCCACATCCGTGGCCGGTCTCTGCACGACGCGTATGTGATCGTTGACGAGGCGCAGTCCCTCGAGCGCAACGTGCTCCTGACCGTACTCTCCCGGATCGGACAGAACTCGCGCGTGATCCTGACCCACGATGTTGCGCAACGCGACAACCTGAGGGTCGGTCGCCACGACGGCGTCGCATCGGTGATCGAGGCGCTCAAGGGCCACGACCTGTTCGCGCACATCACGCTCACGAGGTCCGAGCGCAGCTCCATCGCCGCCCTCGTGACCGAATTGCTGGAGGGCAACGAACTGGCCTGACCGCAGGCAGCCGGGCTGTGGATAATCCTCAGGGGGATGCCGCAGCTCGGCTAGCGTTGCGCCATGAGTCTGGCCAGGATCCGGGGCCTTCAACCGCCGGCCCGCGAGTGGGTGGCCCGAGCGCCCGTCGTCGTCCTCCTTGCGATGCTCACGGTGCTGGCTGTCGGCATCCGCCCGCTCTGTATCGGCGTGCTGGCGCTCGCCGTCGTCACCGGTGAGCTGGTGCGGATCGATGTGGCCGAGCATCGATTGCCCAACCGGATCGTGCTCCCGCTGTACCCGGTGGTCCTCCTGGCGCTTGCCGCCGAGTGGGCGGCCGGAGGAACCGCGCCGCTGCCCGCGCTCGCCTCGGGCGCCGGGGTGTTCGTGTTTCTTCTCCTTCTCTCGATCGCCGGCGGGATGGGCATGGGGGATGTGAAACTCGGTGGTGTTCTCGGCCTGTGTCTCGGCGCCCTCGGTGTGCACTGGGTAGCCGTCGGACTCGTGTGCGCGTTCCTGTTCGGCGCGATCGGTGGGGCGGCTGCGCTGCTGGCTCCTTCGTCTGGCCCAGCGGGGCTCCGGGCGCGCCGGCGGGTGGCGTTCGGTCCGTTTCTCCTCGCCGGGTTCTGGCTGGCTGTCGTCGCTTCCGGGCTGGTGGGCGAAGCGAGCGGTGGATAGTCAACCCCAGACCCGCGGTTGCTCCTGGACCTAGTCTGGAGAAATGGAACAACGCATTCTCGGACGAACCGGCCGCCCCGTCTCGATCGTCGGCCTCGGCACCTGGCAACTCGGATCCGACTGGGGCGAGGTGTCGGAGAGCGACGCGCTCGCCGTGCTGGACGCATCTGTCGAGGCGGGAGTGACGTTCTTCGACACCGCTGACGTCTACGGCGACGGCAGGAGTGAGACGGTTATCGGCCGATTCCTCGCGGCGAACCCGGGTGTCGGTGTCACTGTGGCTACCAAGATGGGCCGGCGGGAGGAACAGGACCCCGCAAACTTCACGCTGGCGAAGTTCCGGGAGTGGACGGACCGTTCGCGCAAGAACCTCGGTGTCGACCGGCTCGATCTCGTGCAGCTGCACTGCCCGCCGTCGGTTGTTCTCTCGACCGATGCCGTGTACGACGCTCTCGACACGCTCGTCGAGGACGGCGTCATCGCCAACTACGGCGTGAGCGTTGAAACCACCGACGAAGCCCTCGCAGCGATCGCGCGCCCCGGAACGGCATCCGTTCAGATCATTCTCAACGCCTTCCGTCTCAAGCCGCTTGACCGCGTGCTTCCGGCGGCTCGCGAGGCCGGTGTCGGCATCATCGCCCGTGTGCCGCTGGCTTCCGGCCTGCTGAGCGGCAGGTACACGGCAGAAACCCAGTTCGCCGAGAGCGACCACCGCAACTACAACCGCGACGGCAGTGCGTTCGATGTCGGCGAGACGTTCTCCGGTGTTGATTTCGCCACCGGTGTGCGCGCGGCGACCGAGCTGTCGGCGTTCGTCCCCGAAGGGTTGACGCCCGCACAGGCGGCAATCGCGTGGGTCACGCAGCAGGACGGAGTTTCGACGGTGATCCCCGGCGCCAGGTCGATTGCCCAGGCGACGTCGAATGCGAAGGCAGGCACGACCGGACCACTGCCGCAGGAGTACCTCGACGCGGTGCGCTCCATCTACGACGCTGACTTCCGCGCGGCCATCCACGACCGCTGGTAGCGCGCGGCCAGCTGCGTCACAACCAGCCGCGTCACAACAGAAAAGCCGGCCGAGGGTATCCCTCCGGCCGGCTTTTCTGTTCCAAAATTAGCCCGGGTGAGTCATCGACAACAGGTCGAGGGCTGAGTCCAGCTGCTCCTCGGTGATGTCTCCACGCTCGACAAAGCCGAGGGCGACGACGGCCTCACGTACAGTGACGCCCTCGGCGACGGAGTACTTGGCGATCTTCGCGGCCTTTTCGTAGCCGATGATCTTGTTGAGTGGCGTGACGATCGACGGCGACATTCCCGCGAGTTCGGCGGCCCGCTCGATGTTTGCCTCGAGACCGTCGATGGTCTTGTCTGCGAGCACACGGCTCGCGTTGGTGAGCAGGCGGATCGACTCGAGCAGCGCTGTTCCCATCACGGGGATCTGCACGTTGAGCTCGAATGAACCCGAAGCGCCGCTCCACGCGATGGTTGCGTCGTTTCCGATGACCCGCGATGCGACCATGAGCACGGCCTCGGGGATCACCGGGTTGACCTTGCCCGGCATGATCGACGAGCCCGGCTGGAGGTCGGGGATGTTGAGTTCGCCGAGACCGGTGTTGGGGCCGGAGCCCATCCAGCGCAGGTCGTTGCAGATCTTGGTGATGCTCACGGCGATGGTGCGAAGGGCGCCGGATGCCTCGACGAGGCCGTCGCGGTTCGCCTGCGCTTCGAAGTGGTCGGCTGCTTCGGTGATCGGCAGCTCGGTGTCGTCGACGAGCAACTGGATGACGAGCTGCGGGAACCCGGCGGGCGTGTTGATTCCGGTGCCGACCGCCGTGCCGCCGAGGGGAACTTCAGCGACCCGGGGGAGCGCGGTGCGGATACGCTCGATGCCGAGCCGGACCTGACGGGCGTAGCCGCCGAACTCCTGGCCGAGGGTGACCGGTGTTGCGTCCATGAGGTGCGTGCGGCCGGACTTGACCGCGCTCTTCCACAGCTCGGCCTTCGCTTCGAGGGCAACGGCGAGGTGGTCGAGCGCGGGGATGAGGTCATCGATGAGAGCGCTTGTGACGGCGATGTGGACCGAGGTCGGGAAGACGTCGTTCGACGACTGCGAGCAGTTCACGTGGTCGTTGGGGTGAACCGGCGCACCGAGGCGGGCCGTTGCCAGGCTCGCGAGCACCTCGTTCATGTTCATGTTCGACGAGGTGCCGGAGCCCGTCTGGTAGACGTCGATCGGGAACTGGTCGTCGTGGGTGCCGGCGATGACCTCGTCAGCGGCGCTGCCGATGGCATCCGCGATGGCGGAATCGAGAACGCCGAGTCGCGCGTTGGCTGCCGCAGCCGCCTTTTTGATCCGGGCGAGGGCAGCGATCTGCGCCGACTCCAGGCCGGAACCCGAGATCGGGAAGTTCTCGACGGCGCGCTGGGTCTGTGCACCGTACAGCGCAGATCGAGGTACGCGAACCTCACCCATCGTGTCGTGTTCGATGCGGTACTCGGTGGTATCTGACACGGTCAGTCTCCTCGTGGTTGAGACGCTACTTTGCGTCGATGTCGGTGGTTGAGATGTTGCCGATGATGATGTCGGGAACGGCAGTGCCCTCGAGCAGTTTGTAGTTCGCGCCGACGATGCCGAGAACGCCACTGGCGACCGCGTCACTAATCATCTCAGAGCGCTCGAGCAGCTCGGCAACGGTGTCCCTGAGGTGTTCGCGGCCTACTTCACTCGCGTCGACCTCGGCGGGGTTCACTCCGTTGCCGCCCGTGACGCGCTTCACAGCGGGCACAATCTGGCGGATCAGGTTGTAGATGTGGTGGGGGAGCGGCGGTGCGTCCGAAGCTATCGAGTCGATGGCGGCGCGAACGGCACCGCACTCGTCGTGTCCGAGGACCACGATGAGCGGAACGCCGAGCACGCCGACGGCGTACTCGATGGAGCCGACGACCGAGTCAGAGATGACCTGCCCGGCGTTGCGGACGACGAAGAGGTCACCGAGGCCCTTGTCGAAGATGATCTCTGCGGCCAGGCGGGAGTCAGAGCAGCCGAAGAGCACGACGTCCGGTGTCTGGGCGTGTGCGAGGGACTCGCGGCGTTCGACATCCTGGCGCGGATGCTGGGGCTCACCGGCAACGAAGCGCGCGTTGCCGCGCATCATGACTTCCCAGGCTTTCGTAGGTCGCGTTGTGGGCATCAGCGGTCTCCTGACTCGAGGTTGGCGGTGACATCACCGGAGATTGCTTCGGCGACGGCCCGGAACTCAGGCTCCGATCCCGTGCCGAAGATGAGGAAGGTACTGTCGCCCGCGACGGTGGTCAGGGCGTAGTGCACGTTGCCGTAACCATCGGTGTCGTCGCGGTTGTCGTAAACGGTCCACTCGATGCCGGCGATCGACTCTGTCGATGACGCGAGGGACTGTTTGAGCTGTTGGGCGACCCAGGTCTCGTTGGCGTCAAAACCCTGGGTGATCCCGATGAACTGGTCGGACGGTGAGATCAGCCCGATATTCCAGCTGCGCACCCCGCCGGTCTTGCCGACGTCAGCGCGGTTTGACGTCCAGGAGTCGGGCAGGTCGGGATTTGCGAGCGGCTGGGGATATGAGTTCTGTGCTTCCTCGGCGACCGAGTTGTAGTCGACGCTCTCGTACACGGGCGTGTCGGACCGGGGGACGGCGAGCACAATGACCACGACGAGCCCGACGGTGACGAGAAGCGAATAGACGAGGTTGTTGACCGTCTTGGCACCGCGGTACTTACGGGAGTTCTCCGCTTTGCGTGCTGCGGTTTCCTCCGGGGTTTCGGGTCTGCCAAGTTCGGCGACGACCCGAGGGGGACGCTGGCGGCTCATTCTGAGGGGTGCCCCGCAGTGCTTGCGGCAGCCCGTGCTGCGTCGAGGCGCGCCTTGGCGCCGATCAGCCAGTCTTCGCAGCGCTGGGCGAGGGCTTCACCGCGCTCCCAGAGGGCGAGCGACTGCTCGAGGGTCGATGAACCCTGTTCGAGTTCGGCGACGACGCGCATCAGTTCGTCGCGCGCCTGCTCATAGCTGAGGCTGGAAACCTCGGGGTTTTCTGGCATGAGTCCATCCTAACCGCGGGCTGGACTGCGCGATTCGAGGGCACCTTCGCTCGACGCCGCGATGGCTCCGTCGGCGAGTGTGAGGGTGAACCTGGTTCCTGCCGGTGCGTCGGCCGCCGATCGTATGACATGGCCATCAGGGTCCTGGGCGATCGCGTAGCCACGATCGAGGGTGCGCTGCGGCGATAACGCCTTGAGGTGCGCCTTGAGTTCTGCCGTCGTCCGCGATTCGTGGTCGAGGGCGCGCTCGATGAGCTCGGTACCCCGTGCCACGTACCTGGTCAGTTCCTGCGCGCGCGCGTCGATGATCCACGATGATGACGACAGCGCCGGACGTGAGCGGATGGCGTCCACCCTGGCTGTTTCATTGCTGAGGAACCCGGTCAGCCTCATGGTCAGGCGGGTTCGGGCCTGCTGGACCCTGGACAGCTCTTCAGTGACGTCGGGGACCACGCGCTTGGCGGCATCCGTCGGGGTCGATGCCCTCAGGTCGGCGACGTCGTCGAACAGGGGACGGTCGGCCTCGTGGCCGATGGCGCTGACGATCGGCGTTGCACACGCCGCAGCGGCGCGGATGACGCGTTCGTCGCTGAAACCGAGGAGGTTCTGGAAGTCACCGCCACCGCGAGCCACGATGATGACGTCGACTCTCGGGTCTGCATCGAGCGTCTTCAGCGCCGAGACCACCTCGGGGACCGTGCGGTCTCCCTGCACGGCGGCGTGGACCACCCGAAAGTCCACCGCGGGCCAGCGCAACTGAGCGTTGCGGATGACGTCTTTCTCGGCGTCGGAGTCCTTGCCCGTGATCAGTCCGATGCAGTGGGGCAGGAAGGGAAGGCGCTTCTTGCGGGCGGCGTCGAAGAGTCCCTCGCTCGCCAGCTGTCGTCGAAGCCGTTCCAGGCGTTCGAGCATGTCGCCGAGGCCGACGTGCTTCATCTGGAAGACCTGCATCGTGAGGCTGCCGCCCTTGATCCAGTAGTTGGGCTTGATCAGTGCGATGACGCGGTCGCCGTGCTTCAGGTCGTCGGGCAGCTTGGCACGCACCGATGACCAGATCGTGAAGCTCACCGTCGCGTCACCGTCGACGTCTTTGAGCTTGCCGTAGATGTTCCCGCCCGAAATACCCCACTGGGAAATCTCGCCCTCGACCCAGACGGTGCCGAGCCTGTCGATGTAGTCACGGATCTTGGAACTGAGCAGCCCCACCGGCCACGGTTTCTCTGCCGTCGCCGGTTCCGTCGACATCTATTCGCTCCTCAGCCTCATCCAGCCTCTGCACAGTGCGAGCGGCCTAGAATCGATACGTGAGTAACGTAACTGTCAGCCTGCCCATGCCGAGGATCCCCGGCGTGCGTTCGAGGCTCAAGGATACCCCGGTCGTCGGACACAAGAGGGTGTTGCTCGCTGCTCCACGCGGGTACTGCGCCGGTGTCGACCGGGCAGTCATCGCTGTCGAAAAGGCGATCGAGCATTACGGCGCTCCGGTCTACGTCCGCAAGCAGATCGTCCACAACGTCCACGTTGTGTCAACGCTCGAGGAGCAGGGTGCGATCTTCGTCGAGGAAGTGGACGAAGTACCCGCTGGAGCCCACATTGTCTTCAGTGCGCACGGCGTCTCACCTGCCGTCGTGAACGCAGCGGCTGACCGCGGCCTTCAGGCCATTGACGCCACCTGCCCGCTCGTGACGAAGGTGCACAGGGAAGCCGTTCGGTTTGCCCGCGACGATTTCGAGATTCTGCTTATCGGCCACGAAGGCCATGAGGAAGTCGAGGGCACAGCGGGTGAGGCACCCGAGCACACGACCCTCGTCGGCAGCCCCGATGAGGCAGACACCGTCCAGGTGCGCGACCCCGACAGGGTTGTCTGGCTGTCACAGACCACGCTGAGCGTCGATGAGACGATGGAGACGGTCCGCCGCCTCCGTGCCCGGTTCCCGAACCTGCAGGATCCGCCCAGCGACGACATTTGCTACGCGACACAGAACCGCCAGGTCGCGATCAAGAAGGTTGCCGAGAACGCCGACCTCGTGATCGTCGTCGGTTCAGCCAACTCATCGAACTCGGTGCGGCTCGTCGAGGTTGCCCTCGAGTACGGTGCCAAGGCGGCGTACCGGGTCGATTACGCGAGCGAGATCCGCCAGGAGTGGCTCGACGGTGTCGAGACGGTCGGCGTGACCAGCGGTGCGTCTGTTCCCGAGGTGCTCGTCGACGAGGTGCTCCGCGACCTGTCCGGTGCCGGATACCGTGACGTCGAAGAAGTGAAGACAGCCGAAGAAGACCTGATGTTCTCGCTGCCCAAGGAACTTCGGACCAACCTGAAGGGTGCGCGCGAAAACCGTGCACTCGGCGGACGGACACGACCATGAGCGACCCGCAACGGCCACGGCCGCAGTTCGGCGAGTACGCCACGCCGGAGGCACAGCGGAACGCGATCAAGGTGCCGCTCGATGACGTCGAGTCGGTCCCCGTCCAATCGCAGGAGTCTCCGTCGAGCCACATTACGGTTCAGGGCGTGCAGCGTCCTGACACGTCCCGCCAGAACGCCGGGTCCCCGGACGCTACCCCACGCGGCGCCGGGCGAGACGACACCCGGCTCAAGGAAGGCGGACGGGTTGTCCCGTCCGCTGGCGACAGGTTCGCGACAATCGCGTTGCTCGGCCTCGGCCTGATCACCGCCTTCATGACCCTGCCGGCGCTGATGAACCTGCCGGCGGCCATCGGCCCAGCCTTCACGCAACTCGGGATCGGTGACTTCACCACAGATGACCTCGCGTTCTCCCTGGGCTGGGGTGCGCTCATCACCCAGGTCGTTGTCTGGGGACTCGCGCTTTGGCTGTCGGTACGCACCCTCCGTCGCGGAAAGCTCGCGTGGTGGATTCCTCTCGTCGCTGGAGTGATCGCGAACATTGTCGTCATTGCGGCGATCGCTGTGGCGATGAGCGCCGACCCGGCATTCATGGAGTACGTCGACCAGATGAGTGCCGCCGGCTGACGCACGTGTGTCGTTAACTGACGGATGCCCCGACCAGGTGGTCGGGGCATCCGTCTGTTAAACGCTGTTTAGCGGATCGCGTGTCCGGCTGAGCCGAGCTGGCGGGTGGCCTCGACCACGCGGGCAGCCATGCCGCTTTCGGCGACCTTGCCCCAGGCGCGCGGGTCGTAGAGCTTCTTGTTGCCCACTTCGCCGTCGATCTTGAGGACGCCGTCGTAGTTCTTGAACATGTAGTCAGCGATCGAGCGGGTGAACGCGTACTGGGTGTCGGTGTCGATGTTCATCTTGACGACACCGTTGGCGACGGCTTCCGCAATTTCGGCATCCGTGGATCCGGATCCACCGTGGAAGACGAGGTCGAGCGGCTTCGCGGCGGTGCCGTACTTCGCGGCGAGGCCGTCCTGGATCTCCTTGAGGAGTTCCGGCTTGAGCTTTACGTTGCCTGGCTTGTAGACGCCGTGCACGTTGCCGAACGTGAGGGCGGCCATGTACCGGCCCTTGTCGCCGAGGCCGAGCGCTTCGACGGTCGCGATGGCGTCGTCGAGTGTCGTGTAGAGGTGCTCGTTGATGTCGTGGCTGACGCCGTCTTCTTCACCGCCGACGACTCCGATCTCGACCTCGAGGATGGCGTTGATCGCGCGGGTGCGCTTGATCATGTCCTTGGCGATCTCGAGGTTCTCGGTGAGCGGAACAGCGGAGCCGTCCCACATGTGCGACTGGAAGAGGGGGTTGTTGCCCGCCTTCACTTCTTCCTCGGATGCCTCGATGAGCGGCAGGACGAATCCGTCGAGTGCATCCTTCGGGCAGTGGTCCGTGTGCAGTGCGACGGTGATGGGGTAGTTCTTCGCCACCTCAGTGGCGAACTTCGCGAAGGCGATGGCGCCGGCGGCGCGGTTCTTGACCGTGTGGCCGGCGAAATAGTCGGCTCCACCTGTGGTGACCTGGATGATGCCGTCAGAGCCGGCTTCGGTCAGGCCCTGCAGTACGGCGTTGATGGTCTGCGAGCTGGACACGTTGAACGCGGGAAAGGCGAAGCCTTTCGCCTTGGCGGTGTCGAGCATCTCGGCGTACTGCTCTGGGGTTGCGACGGGCATAACTGCTCCTTGAGAGAGGGGTTGTCTTCGTGGCTAGCTTACTGAGGGCGCGGGGGTCGCGGCAGGGCCGGGCCATCGTCGCGGGAGTTTCGCCGCGCTGCCTGGCCGAAAACGGTCGCTCCAGGCGACGAACTCTCGCCGTTTCTGTCCGCGCAGGAGTGTTGCCGCGAGTTCCGTCCGAATAAGGCGCTCGGGGGCGCCATCGCTGCACGTTTGCGCGGCTGTGCACCGGTACCGTGCCGATGCCAGCCCACCCGGTTAGGCTGGAAGGGTACACAGCGAGCCCGCCATCGCAACCGCCGTCGTTTTCGATAAAGGACCAATGTGACCGAGTCAGACACCGCCCCTCTCTTCCACCACCCCGACCGGAACCTCGCCCTCGAGCTGGTTCGCGCGACCGAGGCAGCGGCCATCCGTGCTGTGCCTTTCATCGGCCGTGGCGACAAGCTTGCCGCTGATGGAGCCGCCGTTGACGCCATGCGCGCGTTCCTCGGAACCGTGAACTTCGACGGTGTCGTCGTCATCGGAGAGGGCGAGAAGGATGAAGCGCCGATGCTCTTCAACGGAGAGCACGTCGGCAACGGCCAGGGACCCGCCTGCGACATCGCCGTTGATCCCATCGACGGCACGAGCCTGACCGCCGCCGGTCGACAGAACGCGCTGTCGGTCATCGCGGTTTCCGACCGAGGCACCATGCTCGACGCGTCGAGCGTGTTCTACATGGACAAGATCGTGACAGGGCCCGAGGGCATCGGTGTCGTCGACATTCGCAAGCCCATCGGCGAGAACCTGCGCGCCCTCGCGAAGGCAAAGGGCAAGGACGTCGGCGACATGACCGTCGCCGTGCTTGACCGGCCGCGCCACGCACAGCTCATCGACGAGATCCGCGCGGCGGGAGCCGGAACCCGGCTCATGCTCGACGGCGATGTCGCCGGCGGAATCAACGCTGCACGGTACGAGACCCGCATCGACATGTGTGTCGGGATCGGCGGGAGCCCTGAAGGCATCGTCACGGCGTGTGCGGTGCGTGCGCTCGGTGGACTGATCCAGGGGATCATGGCGCCGAAGGACGACGTCGAGCGTCAGAAGGGCATCGACGCCGGCCTCAAGATGGATTACGTGTACGAAGCGCACGAACTCGTGAACAGCGACAACACGTTCTTCGTGGCCACGGGAGTCACCGACGGTGGACTGGTCGAGGGCGTGCGGCGGATGGGACCGATCATCCGGACCCACAGCGTGGTGCTGCGGTCGAAGTCAGGCACGATCCGGCGGATCACCGCAGACCACCTCGCGGCGAAGTGGCTCGAGGAGTAGACCCTTTCAGCGTGCCGGGGTTCCCGGCGCATAACCCGCTTCATCGGTCACGAAAACGAGCGGATGCTGCGGGCGCGACGACGGATGAGCGCGGCTCCGCATTCGGCGCTGGCGTTCGTCCGTCACGAATGTCCGGTTTGTGGTGCGGAAGTCGGCATTGGCGACGGATGAACATTCCGCGGGCGTATGCCGCATTCTGTGACGTACGACCGGATGCCGCGGGGCGGGAACGAAGAACCGCCGCGCCTACGGGCGGTCGGGCGCCTCGGTGAGCGGTGCGTCGGCAGCCCGGTCGCGAATGTCCTGCGTGATCCGGCCCTGCTCAAGCTCGCCGATCAGCTCGAATGCACTGAGGTCGCGCGCGGCGTCTTCCACCTCGGCGAGTGGCGGGATGGTCTTCGACTCATCGAGCACGTTGAGCTTGCGCGCCGACGGCAGCACCTGGCGCTCAAGCGAGCCGACGAACCGGTTGTAGTCGTTCACCGTCGCCTTCACCGACCGGCCGAGCTTGTCGATGTGACCGGCCATCGTCGCGAGTCGGCCATACAGCTCGCGGCTGAGATCGAAGAGCGTCTTCGCCTCCTGCGAGACGACATCCTGCTGCCAGCTGAAGGCCACCGTCTTGAGCACCGACCAGAGCGTGACGGGGGAGGAGAGCGCCACCCGCTTGCTGAACGCGAACTCCATGATCGTGGGGTCGGCCTCGAGCGCACTCGACACGAGCGATTCACTCGGGATAAACGCGATGACCATCTCGGGGCTCGCGTCGAGTCCGTTCCAGTAGGTCTTGCTGCCGAGCGTGACGATGTGGTCGCGCACCGCCTTCACGTGCGCCCGCATCAGTGAGGCGCGACGCGCGAGTTCCGGTTCGGATGCCGTCAGCGGAATAGCGCTCGCTTCGATATATGAGCTGAACGGAACCTTCGCATCCACGGCGATGCTCTTGCCGCCGGGGAGGTAGACAACCATGTCGGGCCGGCCGGCACCGCTGTCGGACGTGATGCTCGACTGCACATCGAAGTCGACGCGCTCAAGCAAACCCGCCGCCTCAACCACACTGCGCAGCTGGGTTTCGCCCCAAACTCCGCGGGTCGAATTGTTGTTGAGCGCCGATGCCAGCGACTCGGCGGTCGAACGGAGCCGCTCCTCGGACTCGGTGGCGCTCCGCAACTGTTGCGCCAGCTCGCCGTGCTGCCTGCTGCGCTGCGCCTCGAGTTCGGTGACCTTGTGCTGCATCTCCTGGAGGCTCTCACGAACCGGCGCAAGTGCCTGCAGCACCCGGCTTTCGGTCCGTGCCCGCTCGGCATCCTCTTCACGCTCGCGACGGTGGCGCTCCACGAGATCCTGGTACTGCTCGCGCTGGGCATCGATCCGCTCCTGCAGGGCGGTCGCGCGTGTCTCAGCACGGGCAAGCAACTCGGCAAGCTGGGCGTGACGCTCAGCCTCTGACGCGTGGACACGGGCCAGTTCTGACTCGTGCCGCGCCTGGGTCACCGGGTCGATCGTCGCCCCTGGCTTGCGGCGGCGGACGACAACGAGCGTGGCAAGCGCGCCGAGCACCGCGCCCAGTAAAAGTCCGAGCAGAAGGGTCGCGATGGGGTCCATGGCTTCAGTGTGACAGCGGCCGCCGACATGGCCGGCAACGCCCGCCGGGATGTCGATACGATCGGACAATGGCTTCGTGGCGCGTGTATCTGTTCCTCGTGCTCGCGAACCTGTTCTGGTCGGGCAACTACGTTGTCGGTCATCTGCTCGCCGACGGCATCAGCCCGCTGCAGCTCACCGCGATCCGCTGGGCGATCGCCGCACCGCTCCTGGTCGTGTTCGCCATCCTGATCGAGAAACCGAACTGGCGTGCCGCACTTCGTGAATGGCCGATGCACCTGCTGCAGGCCGCCCTCGGCCTCGTCGCCTTCTGCCTGTTCAGCTACGAAGCGCTCGCACACACCACAGCTCTCAACGCCGCCCTCGTCGGTGCAACCAATCCCGTGCTGATCGCGGTCGTCGCCGCGCTGCTTGTTCGCGAACGGATGCGCGGCGCAAGCATCCTCGGACTGGTCACCTCCCTGCTCGGTGTTCTGTTGATTCTCACCCACGGCAACCTGTTCGAGGTCTTCACGACCGAGTACAACGTCGGCGGACTGTACATGCTCGGCGCTGTGGCTGTGTGGACCGCGTACACGATTATCGGGCGGACGCTGACAACCGCGCCAGTGACATCCGCAGCCCTTCAATCGGTCATCGCCGCAATCGCGCTCGCTCCGATCGCGCTCAGCGTGGGCGGGCCGATCGCGCTCGACAGTGCCGGATGGTGGGGTGTGCTGTATATCGGCGTGTTCCCGTCGGTGCTGAGCCTCATGTTGTGGAACATCTCGGTCAAGAAGATCGGAGCGGGCCGGGCAGGGATCTACCTCAACCTGATGCCGGTGTTCACCGCGCTGATGGCGCTCGCGATGGGCACGCCGATCACGCTCGTTCAGGTGCTCGGCGGCGCCCTCGTCATCGGCGGTGTGTGGCTGACCAGCCGCCCAGCGCGCTCGATTCGTCGCAGCCAGGAACCGGCAGCAGATGCCGACGCAGGTGCCTCGGAGGCTGGCCCGGTACGATAGACCCTCGTGGCTCTAACTATCGGTATCGTCGGTCTCCCTAACGTCGGCAAGTCAACCCTTTTCAACGCTCTCACCAAGAACGCGGTTCTCGCGGCAAACTACCCGTTTGCCACGATCGAGCCGAACGTCGGAGTGGTGAACCTGCCCGACTCGCGTCTCGACGTGCTCGCCGAGATCTTCGGCAGCGAGCGCATCCTGCCCGCAGCCGTGTCGTTCGTCGACATCGCCGGCATCGTTCGCGGCGCAAGTGAGGGGGAGGGGCTCGGCAACAAGTTCCTCGCCAACATCCGAGAAGCGGATGCCATCGCGCAGGTCATTCGCGCATTCTCCGATGAAGATGTGGTGCACGTCGACGGCGCGGTGAACCCCGCCGGTGACATGGAGACCATCAACACCGAACTCATCCTCGCCGACCTCGAGACGCTCGAAAAGGCGCAGTCGCGGTTCGAGAAAGAGGTCAAGGGCAAGAAGCTCGACCCGATCGTGCTGACCACGGCGAAGGCCGCCAGGGAGTACCTCGACACCGGCAAGCCGCTGTCGAGCTCAGGCCTCGACCTGGAGCCGATCAAGGACCTCGGCCTGCTCACCTCGAAGCCGTTCATCTACGTCTTCAACGTCGACGAAGCTGTGCTGCAGGACCAGGCGAAGCTCGACGAGCTCGCCGCACTGGTGGCTCCCGCCAAGGCAATCTTCCTCGACGCCAAGCTTGAGTCTGAGCTCATCGACCTCGATCCTGAAGACGCTGCAGAGTTGCTTGCGTCGACCGGACAGACCGAGTCGGGCCTCAACCAGCTCGCGCGCATCGGCTTCGACACCCTCGGACTGCAGACCTACCTCACGGCTGGTCCGAAAGAGTCCCGTGCGTGGACCATCCCCAAGGGTGCGAAGGCACCCCAGGCGGCGGGCGTTATTCACACGGACTTCGAGCGTGGCTTCATCAAGGCTGAGGTCATTTCGTTCGATGATCTCGTTGCCGCTGGTTCTGTTGCGGAGGCTCGCGCCAAGGGCAAGGCCCGCATGGAAGGCAAGGACTACGTCATGGCCGATGGCGACGTGGTGGAGTTCCGCTTCAACGTCTAGGTTTCAATCGATTGCTAAAGGAAGAGCCGGGGCGCTTATGGCATCCCGGGCCTTTCTTTCTTTGCAGACTTGACCGAGGGTTCTTCCGTGACGGTGATTTCTCCCGCCTCGGCGGGGGCCCGAGGTGGGCTAGCCTGAGCGGCATGGAACGCAGAGACATGGATGACGCGGCGACGCTCATGACCCTGCTGCGTCGTAGGAAGCGCCCCTCGTCGGTCCGCAGGCTGCTGTCGGGGTGGGACATGCTGCAGGCCGACGTCCCTTCACGGGAACAGATAGAGACGGCAGCATCGATCCTGGTCGGTTCCGGCCTTGCTGAGGTCGACTCATCGTGGGGGATGCAACTCACGGAGCAGGGCGGACTGCTCAGGCGGTCCGTGAAAGGTGCCCAGGGGATGCGTATGATTCCCGGGGCAATCAGAGATCTCCTGGCAGGACGCCAGTTGAGCCGTGCACCGCTGACTCTGCCTCAGGCGCTCTATGATGCGGCGCTTAACGACTATCGTGACGCGGCCCGCCGCAGGGCTGAGCGCGAGGCGGAGCGTGGATCGCGACGTCGCTGGTGGTGGCCCGACCCATTTAGGCACCCCGGCCAGTAATGCCATCCTGCTCAGCTACAGAACGTGGTGGAGTTTGGATGTAATCGAGCCCATAGAGATACGCGACGATAGGTACAAACGAGCTGTGATGCGAGGTTCATGCCCATGACGGCGAAAAAAGAGCTGGACGCAGCTTGGGGCGAACGGATCAAAGAGTACGGGTTCCGCAAATACCGCGGTAGAGATGCGTTGCCCATAGGAGAGGACTGGTTCGGGTGGCTCGGACTCAACACGGGCACGCGTAACAATGCTGGCGCGGTGGACGTGTTGCCTATCGTGGGAGTTCATTGGAAGCCGCTCGCCCAGGCGTATCAGGAACTGAATCCCCAGCTGCCAAAGAGCATGTCCCCAACTGTGTCGCAACCGCTGTACAAATTAGTTGAAGGACCGCGTAATCGGGCGGAGTGGCGGGTGCGGGAGGGGAGCGGTGAACCGTTCCAGCTGGACCAGCTGCTTGACGCTACCGTGCATTGGGGGATTCCCTTTATGGAGTCACTGTGCCACCCCGAGGTAGTTGCTGATCTGCTGCGGCCGCCCTCAAAATTCAACCCCAACCCGGCCGTCCCATGGAAGACGTACCCTCTTGCTTTGGTACTGACCGGCCGCAGGTCGGAGGCCTTGGACTTCGTGCGAAAACACGCTCTCGAAGTGGTCGATAAGCCGGATATGGCGTCGAAAACCTACCTTGAATACGCCGACCGTTTTGCGGAGAGATACTCGTAAGGAAGGCGGCAGCCGCGATCTCGTACAAAGCCCGCTTTCGCCCGCTGTCCGAGCACGGCGCGTGGGACGGCCGGACTCAGTGGGTGCCACGGCCCGCGGAGGTCGCGTAGCGGGGTAGTGGCATCCGCGAGCGTGTGGCCCTGGCGATTTTCGAACACCTGATGCGTTCGGTATGTTTGCGCCATGACACCAGAGGAACACCGCTTCAATGCTCTCGTCCTGATGTTCGCCAACCTCCAGCGCCTCATGGTTTTTCACAATGCCATCGCGGTCAGTGAAGGCAGGGAAATCGATTCACAGCTGAGGGAAGAGCTGACGTCCCGGCTCGACCTTGTTGGTGGTGCGTTACAGCGTTCGAGTGAAAACGCCGCGGTAAGCGACGCTGACGTGGATGCCGTCCAACCGGTCGCGGACTATCTCCAGCGCGAAATTCGTGCATACTTCGAGACCAAGCTGGACGGAGACCTGGGCGCACAGGCCGCCCTCGGTGCTGGGGTCGTGTACGCGGCCTCCTACCTCAACGACGGCACAGTCCAGATGGGGCAGGTGTTCGATCGTCCGCACTGGGTCGACCGGGAGATGCAGAGCAAGCCGATGCTCATAACCTTGCGAAATCGAGCTAACGCTGCGGTCGCTTCAGCAGCGACAGGGGAAGTCTCAGCAGAGGTCCGCGGAGACATCGACTACCACGTGCGTGTCGCACTCGGCGATCGTCAGCTCGTCCTGGCGCAGGTCGACGGATTGCCGACGATGTTGCAGGGTCGCGACGCACGCGAAAACGTCGGGGCCTGAGCAGCGAGATGCCCATTTTCGATCATCTAGGCGTCACGGTTAGCGACGTGCCTCGTGCGGTGGCGCAGTTCGATCCCATCCTGTCGGCGCTCGGTTTCGCCCGGACCGACGCTGACGAATCTGTGTCCTGGTACGCCGACGGCGAGACGGAGTTCATTGTGATGCCGGCTCGGGATCCCGGCACGGGGCCGCATCGCCACGGGCGGGTCGGCTGGCAGCACCTGGCATTCGCGGTCGGCTCACGCGGGGACGTTGACCGCATGCATCGGATCGCCACGGATGCCGGATGGACGGTCGTGCGGGAGCCGAAGGAATACCCTCGCTTCACCGACCGCTACTACGCCTCTTTTCTCGAGGACGACAACGGCATCCGGATCGAGTTCATGCACAACCCGCCGCGCGAGAGCGACTGATGGCCTCCGCGATGGCATTCCCAGGGGATGGATCGCTGGGGAGTAAGCGTGATGGGTTCCGGTTCAACACCCCTGAGACACGTTGCACATGACGAGGTTCGCCGACAGATCACCCGCCTCGGTGTGGCAGCCCGACCAGTACCGCGGCCAGAGGTCGTTGGACGTTGTTGCAACCCAGCTCGCGGATCGAGGGCTAACTCCGTCGGCGCAACGTCGCGTCTTGCAGGACTGGATTGATTTCTTCGCGAACGAACGAACGCGGATACGACGACTCAGCCTGAGTTCGCGAGTGCCGCAGCCCCTTTTGGACTCTCTGGCCGGCCAGCCACAACTGGAAGCGCTGGACGTCAAGTGGGGCAGCTACTCGGACCTCAACGCAGTGACGAGCCTGCCAAATTTGAGGGTTTTGACGCTCGGGGGCGCGCGATCGGTCACCGACCTGAGGCCGCTCGCATCGCTTTCGAAACTCCGGACGCTCGTGGTGGACGGTGCCTTCCTCGTCACGGACCTGACCCCACTGAGTTCGCTCGGAACCCTCCGGGAACTGGTCTACGGGAACTGCTCTCTCGGTTCCGATAAGACCGTGGAGGTACGGGACTTTGTCTGGATTCGGCCCATGGCAGATCTGCGAACGCTGCAGATGCCGGGATCGAGGCTCTCCGGGACGGACCTGTCGGACCTGTTGACACTGCCCAACCTGTCACAACTCAACCTTCCACTGAGGCGGGCCTACAAGAAGCAGGTCTTCGAGTTCGCCTCCCGCAGCAAGGCCTTTGCGGGGCTCGCGCGCGCTTACGACGAATATGACGAGATGCGAACTGGCTAACCCGTGTGAGACGAACTACGGAAATACGAGGTTCTGGTGCCCGTCGATGAGTTCGCGCACGATGTCGAGGTGACCGGCGTGCACTGACGTCTCGTTGAGCACGCGGAATACCACCGCGCGACCATCCGGCATCCCCGGAGCATCGAAGACGCTGGTCGGCGGCGTCCACGCCGGAGGGGCATCGAGGTCGATGCGTGCGAGGACCTCGTCGCTTCGAGCGATCTGCCGTTTATAGATGTCGATCGCCTCTGCGCCGGTCATCGGGTCGGACGCCCAGCCGTCGTGCAAATCCTCAATGGCTCGCCGGTTGCCACCCAGTACCGCCGATATCCAGAACATCTCATCGTCGAAAGTGAGGTGATTGAGAAGTCGGGTGATCGTCCAGCCTGAGGGAACAACCGAGCGATGCATCTCGTCCTCGGTCAGGCCGCTGACGGCCCGGAGAACGTGGTCCCGTTCACCCTCGAGCTGAGCGATCAGCTGTGCGTCGCTCACTGCTTTTGGGTGGGGAAGGAAGGTTTGAGAAGAGGAGCCGTCACGCCGCCAGCATATCCACGCCACTCATCGTCCAACAGGGTGAGGTGAAGGCCGCACCCAGTTCGGGGCAGTTCCACCGGACGCGGCTTGGGCGCCAATACGATCACCCTATGCCCCGATTTCTTGTTGTGCTCGAAGGAACGAGCGCCGGTCGAGTCCGCCTGCGGCTGTCCGCCGGAGGGATGCTGTGAAGCGGCTCCTGCTCGTTGCCATCGCCGCCGCGGTGGCTGCCGCGCTGACCGGGTGTGTCACGCTGTTCCTGCCCAGCGAATCGGAATCTGCGCCTGAGATTCGGGAACCCCAAATCCCCGCCGGCGAACCGGAAGACTGGGTGATCGTATTCTACGAATCCGGCTCCGACGACGAGGCGATGGCTGCCATGGATGCTCTTTTGGACACGGAGCTGGCGGCCGACGAGGCGCTCGTCGCAGACGGCCTGGGCTGGATAGACGGCAATGAATTCGGGCAGGGATCTTATGACCTCTATTTCATCGGGTACGACCACGATGAGATGTGGGCTGTTCTCGAACCGATTCTGGCCACCGCACCGTTGAAGTGGACGCGAGTGGAATTTTGGGATGATCCCGACGGTGAGGCAACAGCGGAACTGACACAGTGAGCAGGAAAGGTCCTGCGCCCGAAAAAGTCATTGTCCTCCGTCCGCTTGGCATCACGCGTGTGCTGAACGCCGTTGTCCCTCTCCTCCTGGTGATCCCATTCGCTGCTTTGTCTGCTTTGCATGCAAGATCAGGCACTGGCCCTCAGGAAGCCGCGCTCTTCCCCGCCCACGGGTCGTAGTCGATCTCGAGTTCTGCCTGTTCGGGGCGTGCACCCTTAGGCACATGCTGCAGATTCACGCGGATCCGTCCCGTCGAGCGCACCAGCACGGTGGCGTCCGCTCTCAAAGCCAGCCCGCGTCGCGGGCGATCCGCGCGGCGTGATGCCGATCAGTCGCCCCCAACTACTGACGGTCGGCGCTGTTGCGGTCCGACCTGAGGCCAGACCCTCAACTATGCGTGCGCGAAGTCCCTGTCACTTCGGGGCCCCGATCTGCCAGCGACCACACGCCGGTATCCACAAATTCACGGATGACGTTGGTGAACAAATCAGGATCCTCAACGTTCCAGGGATGGTGCATTCCCGGTGCGATCCACGATTGTAACTGGGGTGCTCGCCGTCGCAACGTGGGGAAGGCATCCTTCACGGAATGCTGTTCCTTCTCGCCCGCGATCGCGAGGAGCGGACCGGCATACGCGATCGGCTCCTCCGGGATGCCGGCGGCCACCTCGCGGTAGGTCTCACGGTTCGTCTCCGGAGCGACGCGCACAGCGGAGTCGACGAAGATGTCTCGCGCGTCAGCGGGGATGCCGAAGGTCATGGCCTGCGCTTGCCAGTACCAGCGCTGCCGCCACAGGGGCAGCTGCGGGGGGATGAGGAGGCGTTCGAGACGCGTCAGCCCGGCGATCGGGGCACCGGTGACCATGCAGCTGCGGACGAGTTCCGGATGCCGTTGCGCCAGGTGAATCGCCACAACACCGCCGAGCGACAGCCCGACAACGTGTGCGGTGCCGCCCAGTGCGTGCGCGCGGATGATTCCCGCGATATCGTCGGCCGCTCCGCCCATACCTGGCCACGGTTCGCGGTAGCGCTCGCCGAGAGCAGGCAGGTCAGGAGTGAGGATGTGACGGTCCTGGAATCGTTCCGTCTGTGGTTCCCACATCCACGACCCAGCGTTGTTGCCATGCAGCATGATGATGGTCTCGCCGCGCCTGGGGCCGTGTTCCAGCCGCGCGGTGATTGATTCACTCATCGGGTGTTCCTCTCTCGAATGCCGCCACCGCTTCCCGGGTTTCCGCAATCCACGCGATGGTCGACTCGGCATGGCTAATGCCTGACCGCAGAGTCGCGTTCTGAACGACCTCGTCGAGGGTGGAGGCAGAATGCTCGATCGCGAGCAGCCGTTCGTGTGACTCGGTCACGAGCTTCTCGGCTTCGTCGAGGAGTCGTCGAACGTGCTCGGGACCGAGAGCCCCGGCGAAGAACAGGCGTGCGAGAAACGAGTTCTTGGGGCGCTGGGGGTCAAGCGGAGAGCGTTGCCAGGCGTCGAGTTCCTTCCTGCCGGTATCCGTCAGGGAGTGAACGCGGCGGTCGGGGCGACCTTTCTGTCGGATGACCTCGGTAGTGATCGCGCCCTCGGCGTCCAGATCGTCGAGCAGGCGATAGATCTGTGACTGGTCGGCGTACCAGAAATGGGCGACCGATCCCGCAAATGCCCGTCCCAGGTCGTAGCCGCTCTGCGGCTCGAGTGACAGGAGCCCGAGCACCGCGTATCTCAGTTTCACGGCAATAATGTAATCATCCAATATAGGACTTTACAAGTATGAATCAGACTAATGGCGCCACGCCGCTACTCAGGGCGCTTTCCCGACCACGGGTCGTAATCGACTTCGAGCTCGGCCTGTTCGGGGCGTGCACTCTCAGGCACGTGCTGCAGGTTCACCCGAATCCGATACCAGAGCGAGCTCGAACCGCGCATCCCGTCGACGAGCACATCGGCCGGTTCGAGGAGCTTCACGACCTCAGGATGCTTCGACTTCCATCGCTCGAGTCCCTCCAGAGCCTCCGGCTTCGTCTTGGCACGGGCGACCTCCACGAGGGGCATCGTTGAGGTGCGCCGGCCCGATCCGTCCGACGCTTTCGGTGGCTTCTCGGCCGGGCCCAGTTCTTTGGCCAGGGCGAGCAGGCCGTCGAGACTGCCGGCGGCGTCATCGATTCCGGATGCCGCATCGCCACGGTCCGCGAACCGCTCCAGCACCGAGCGCACCGTGAAGTCCTCCGGCCGACATCCGGGCACTTCGTCCCAGTCCAGTGGTGTTGACACGCGGGCATCCGGCAGAGCCCGGACCGAGTACGCCGACGCGACCGTACGGTCCTTCGCGTTCTGGTTGAAGTCGACGAACACGCTCTCGCCGCGCTCTTCCTTCCACCACTTCGCTGTTGCGAGTCCCGGCGCGCGTCGCTCCACCTCGCGCGCCAGGGTTTCAGCGGCGAGCCGTACCTGGCGGTAGTCCCACCGCGGTTCGATTCGGGCGTAGATATGGATGCCCCGGGAACCGGATGTCTTCGGCCACCCAACAAGGCCGTAGTCGCTCAGCACCTCCCTCGCGATCATCGCCACGTCGACGATCTGTCGCCAGTCCACCCCGGGCATGGGGTCAAGGTCGACCCGCAGTTCGTCGGGATGATCCAGATCCTCGGCACGAACCGGGTGCGGATTGAGGTCGATGCAGCCGAGGTTCACCACCCAGGCGAGTGCAGCGGCATCCCGAACGACAACTTCTTCGGCCGAGTTGCCCGATGCGTACTGCAGGGTGGCGGTTTCGATCCACTCGGGGCGTTTCTCCGGAGCGCGCTTCTGGAAGAACGCCTCCTGGTCGATGCCCTTCACGAAGCGTTTGAGAATCATGGGCCGCCCGGCGACACCGCGAAGCGCCCCGTCGGCGACCGCGAGGTAGTACTTCACCAGCTCGAGTTTGGTGATGCCCGGCTCGGGAAAAACCATCTTGTCGGGGTGCGAAACATGCACCTCGCGTCCGTCGATCTCCAGCACCTCTGCCTGGCTCGCCTGTGCGCTCATCGGAACACCATAAACCTGCGGTTCGGTGCGCGTCTGCCCCTCGAGTGCCGACGCGAGCATGTCAAAATCCGTGTGTGATTCCGCCGGACTCGACCCGTCAGGGAACTAGCGGAGGCTCTGCCGCCATATAACAAATTGGCGGCTCGTCGAATCGCTGATCGTGTTCCACTTCGTAGTGGCATTCGCCGCAACCATCAGTCGGGGTTGCGCCGAATGCTCCTCCCGAATGTTCGCGCCAGTCGTGGTGGCACACCGGGCAGGTTCCGTAGAAGCTGACCCTGTCGCGTTTGATCGCCCGTCGTTGCTCCAGCCAGGCGCGTACGGGCTTCGGCACCCGGAACCAAGGGAGGAGTGGCATCAGGAGTGCGCGCTCGTGTCGGATAGCGGCTCACTCATGGGGCGGAAACCCGCGCACAATCTCCGGCGAGAATGCCGCGACGAGCTGCCTGCTCAGCTTCTTGCCCCTCTTCCACTCGGTTGGGTCATACTCGGTACTTCGTCCCCAACGGTCAAGGAGCACCACACAGCCACACTCTCGATGCCCGACCAGAACGATGTCGGCGTGTTCGATCGATGCCAGTCGGTTTCCTTCACGCCGGAGGACATGCGTGTCGGTGACCCACAGTCTGTCCTTCGACGCCTTCGCACGCCAGGGCTCATGCCCCGCCCGCAACGCCCGGTGGCGCTGCACGCTCTCGCGGTCCTTGTGCCTGGTCCAGATCCTCTGGCGGTCAACCGGCAGGTTCAGCTCTCTGCGCAGCTTCGCGGGAAGGTGCGCGTCTTCATGGACTGCAACAAGAAGGGTCGGGATGCTCTTTTGCAGTGCCTGGGTCAACATTCCGGCGGTCAGCGTTTCGCCGATGGTGAGCGTCTCCGCGGGCGTGACAGTGCGGCGGAGCAAGAGACCGTCGATCGCCAGATCGTCCAAATACAGGCTCCCACCCGCTGGGTCAGCGCCGACGCTGGAGGCAACGATCGAGCGGGCTGAGTTCGTTGCCTCCGCACTGAAGCCGCTCTCGGCCACGTCCTTTATTGCGCGCACGCCCGCACGAAGCGCGGCAACGAGGTTCCGGTCGAGAGGGTCCAGAACGAGGTCCAACTGCGAGGATTCGTCGTCGATTCGGGTTGTGAAATGGTTCACGGAGTAAATCAGGCCCTCGGCATGACGGAGCCGGGTCAGCAATTCATCGTTCAATGCCGCACCGACAAACGCTTGCAGCTCGATCGGCACGATGAGCGAGAACGCCACACCCGCTTTGCCCGAGGTCACCAGTCGTGGTGTCTCACGTGCCGACGGCACCGGTGCGTGGACTACCGCTGGCCCCGACGGAAGTCGGACGTCAAGGGCGGCAGGCACTTCGCCGGTGAACGACAGGGCAGCGTTTTCCACGGTGAGCCAGTGTTGCGCCCACGCGATCACCTCGGTTCTCGACAGCGCCTCGGTTGTTGGTGCCCCCAGAGCGGCGGCCCCGAGGCCCCGCGCTCCGAACCGGTTCGCCAGCAAGCCCGGCGAGATGAAACGAAATGCGTTCGACCACTCCGCCTCAATGATGTCCTTCTCGAGCTGGAGATCCTCGGCTGTGACACGCTGGAGGTTCGAGATCACCGATGCCACTGTAGTGAGGAAGTACGCGACGGCATCCGCTGTGCCTGTCGCGAAGAACTCGACCGAGTCCTCTTTCACGGTGCCTCCGTGGACATCGGGCACCGGGTGGGTCAGCCGAAGAATGACGTGTTCCACGAGATGGGTGACCCCGGCCATCGTCGGAGGTTCATCTCTCATTCCGACTCCGAAGGTCAGCGTTCCTGTCTCGGTACCCGGACGTTCGAGCGTGTAGGTGCGTATTCCGTTGTGGAACGTCGTGGTCGCGCGTGGCATAGGGGGAGTCTGGCAGAGCAATCGCCACGATGGAGCTGAGAGTCACGTGGCGCGTGTCCCGAGTTATGGGGCCAGCGGATGTGACGTGCGGCAACGGTTCCGGCTAGTCGGGATGCCCGGGAAGGTTCATCGCCGCGAGGCGCTCCGGGTCACGCAGCGAAAGAATCTCGACGATGCGATCCCCGACAACGGTGCATCCCATGACGCCGATCGGTATGCCGGTTGTGCTCCACGCGACGATGCCAGGCTCGCCGTTGACCAGGACACGATGCGCCTGTCCTCTGACACGCGCTCTGCGCTGTGCATCCGTCGCCACGGCGGGCGCTCCCACGAGCACCTCCACGCCATGCGCCGTGTGCGTGCGCCAGGTCACACCCGGATCGAGCACGCGCAGCAACCCCTCGAAGTCCCCGTCCCTGGCCGCCGCGAGGAATGCGTCGACCACCGACCGCTCGTGCCGTCTTTGCTCGGCTGGGCGAGGTGAAGCCTGTACTTTCTGGCGAGCCCGGCTGGCGAGCATCTTGCTCGCGTTCGCGGACTTTCCAATGATCGGACCGATCTCCTCGAATGTCACAGCGAACATGTCGTGCAGCACAAACGCCAGTCGCTCGGCAGGGCTGAGGGTATCGAGCACGACCATCAGCGCCAGCCCCACCGATTCCGCGAGCGCCGTTTCGTCCTCGGGAGTGCCGTGGCTGTCGTCTGTGATGAGCAACTCCGGCACCCGATCGTCATACGCGACCTCGCGCCTGGCCTTGCGTGAGCGGAGTATGTCGATACATACCCGGCCGACCACTGTGGTGAGCCAGCCGGCGAGGTTGTCGATCGTTGTCGCGTCCTGGCGGGACAGTTTCAGCCATGCCTCCTGGACCGCGTCCTCGGCATCTGCTCGCGAACCGAGCATCCGAGAGGCGACCGCAACCAGGCGGCCGCGCTGTTCGTCGAATGCCTGTGCAATGACGTCGTCAGAATCGGATGCCGCCATGGTGTTACCTTCCTCGCTCGAGTGCCGTCATAGGTAATGACGGCCCGCGACGGGTCGATGTAACGACAGGGAGAAAAATCATGGATCTCGCTCTGTGGATCACCGCTGGGTTACTTGCCGCTGTTTTCCTCATCGCAGGCGCCAACAAGGTGTTCATCCCGTACGAGAAGCTGGCCAGGGCGCCCGGAGCGGGATGGGTCAACGACTTCAGCGTCCGGTTCGTCAAGGGGCTTGGAACTGTGGAGATCCTCGGTGCCATCGGCTTGGTTCTGCCGGCGTCGGTCGGCATCGCACCAGTTCTGGTGCCGCTGGCGGCCGTCGGACTGGCGATCATCATGGCCGGCGCAGCGGTCGTGAGCTTTCGCCGAGGGGAGACGTTGCACGCCCTGTTGAATCTGATTTACCTCGCGATGGCACTGTTCGTCGCTTGGGGCCGATTCGGTCCCGAGTCTTTTGGATGATGGGCGATGTGGCGTGTGTCACCGGCTCACCATAAGCCTGTGGGTTGGTGCGCGTCAGCCCCCGTACTCATCCAGAATGGTGAGGGGCGTGCCGTTGTCTTCGCAGACCTGCGACGCCAGAGTCGAGGCGGCGAGATACTGGGGGCGCGCGAAGAATGCGTCCGGGTGAGCGTGCCCTTCGGCGATCACTGCTGACAGGGCGGATGCCTGTTGTCCGATGATTCCGACTGCCGTTTCTGCCAGTGCCACGAGGTCTGCGTCGGCCTGTTCGACGGATGCCGTCCACTCGTCCAGCGTCACTTCTCCCAAGGCAACACCCTGTCTCGCATTGTGCAGAGAACTCGTGATCGATGACAGTTGCTCGCAGTCCGCGGCGATTGCGGGGTCGGGTTCAGCCATGGATGCCGAGAACACACTGGTCAGGCCGAACGACACATCGTCAGCGAGGAAGACCGAAACGACGAGTGTGCGGGAGCCCGTCAGCGGCAGACGGTACGACCGCGTCCCTCCACACGATCCTGACCGGTCTTCCTCCATCTGCCCGCCCATGCCGAGGGTGAAGATCCCGCCGGTGCAGACGAAGTCGATCACAATGGATTTCGCTCCCTTGGGCACAGTAATCGACTCGCTCGACGGCCCGGTGCCCCCGAATTCGACGCCGGGCCAGCTTTTTTCGACCGCGATCGCACCCTCTGACGTGGCCGCAATGCCACCCGGCGGCTCAGAAGCGGAGCATCCCACGACCGACGCAAGCGCGGTGATGGCAAGCGCCGCCAGCAAACCCGAGACGGCCTTTGATCGCTGCATGTCTCCCCAATCGGCCACCGCGGCGGGGCTTATCGCTCAAGCTAGCGCGAGATGTCGCCGGAAAGCACGTAACGGTGAAACATTGTGCCGCCGGGATGTAGCCAATTCGCGGGTCAGGATGCCGTCGGCCGGGTGGCTGCGTGCCCCGCGGCATCCGGTTCGATCTGCTCACTGCGAGGAAAAAGTGTGGCGCACAACTGCTGCTGATCAATAGGATCTGCGGCATGTACATCGTGCTCTCGGCCCTCACGTTCCTGCTCGTGGTCGCTGCCCTCGTCGACATCATCACGCGACAGGACTGGCAGGTGAAGCACATGCCCAAGATGGTCTGGATGTTGCTCGTCCTCTTCCTGCCGCTGATCGGCAGCGTCCTGTGGTTTCTCATCGGCCGTGAATACGACGGGAGTGAGAACACCATCGACCGCCCTGCCCGGCGCGCGCGACCGCTGCAAGCGTCACATTCGCCGAGTGATGTCCAAGCGCCCGGGTACAGTGCGCGTCCACGGACGACGGAGGAGCAGCTCGCGGACCTCGAGCGCGAGATCGAGTTCCACGAGAAGCAGGCGCGCCTTCACCAGCTGAAGGCAGAGGTCGAGCGCCGCCGTGAGCCCGACGGTGCAAGCGGAACCCCAGCGTGATGCGGGCAGGCGTTCGGTGGCGCTAGTGTCATGCAAATGTACGAACGTGACCACGTGGCATCCGTCCTGAATATTGAAGAGCGTCTCCCAGCGACTGCTGTCGCGACTGTGAGGTGCGACAAATGAGCTTCGACCACCGGCGGGCGACCACCAGACTCACGGTCCTCGACGTCGATGGCTCGCCGCTCAGGGACACGGACGTCGCGCTGGAGCAACGCAGCCACCAGTTCGCGTTCGGCAACATCGGGTTTGACTTCATCCCGCTGGCCAACGGCGAGAACGAAACCCCCTCCCGTCGCGATGGGTTCGCAAGCGCGTCCACCGAGGGACTCGCCGGATTGGCCGACCTCTGGCTCGACGTCTTCAACACGGCGACGCTTCCGTTTTACTGGCGAATCTTCGAGCCGGTCGAGGGAGCGCCGGACACGAAGCGACTCCGCGCAGCCGCAGCCTGGTTCGCCGAACGCGGCGTTACCGTGAAGGGGCATCCGCTCACCTGGCACACGCTCGCACCGGAATGGCTCGGAGACAAGGCAGAGGACGAGATCGAGGCGCTCCAGCGAGGGCGCATCCGACGGGATGTCGCCGACTTCGCAGGACTCATCGATACGTGGGATGCCATCAACGAGGTGGTGATCATGCCCGAGTTCACCGCGGAGCAAAACGGCATCTCACGGCTCGCGAAGAAGATCGGAAGGGTGCCCATCGTCCGGCTCGCTTTCGAGGAGGCACGACAGACCAACCCGTCGGCAACCTTGATCCTCAACGACTTCGATCTCTCGCCCGCCTATGAGCACCTCATTGAAGATGTGCTGGATGCCGGCATCCGAGTCGACGCGATCGGGCTCCAGACGCACATGCACCAGGGCTATTGGGGAGAAGAGACCATGCTCAGGATGGTCGACCGGTTTGCCCGCTTCGGGCTGCCGCTGCACCTGACCGAAACCACCCTCGTCTCTGGTCACACCATGCCGCCGGAGATCGTCGACCTCAACGATTACCAGATCCCGTCCTGGCCATCCACGCCGGAGGGTGAGGCCCGTCAGGCCGACGAGATCGAGCGGCACTATCGTTCCCTGGTCGGGCACCCGGCGGTTCAGGCAATCACCTACTGGGGGATCACCGACGACGGTGCCTGGCTCGGGGCGCCCGCTGGGCTGGTCCGATCGGACGGTACGCCGAAGCCCTCGTACGATGCGCTCAAGTCGCTCATCAAGGGGGAGTGGTGGCTGCCGAGAACCGAGGTTCGGACGGACAGTGACGGAACCGTGCCGCTGTCGGGATTCTTCGGCGACTACACGGTGCAGGCGAAGGGCAAGACCACGACTGTCTCGCTGGCTTCAGGCGTTGACGAGGCAGTGGTACGGCTGGCCTGACTACGGCTGGCCTGCCACCGGCTGGACTGCCACCGTGCTCGCCACAGCGGCCGGCGCCAGGCGGTTAGGCGAGCGCAGTAGCCTCATCGGTTGCACCGGGGGTGCTCGGTTCGGCTGCGGAATCTGGCGCGAGGGCCTTGTGCAGCGCTGCCTCTGCTTCTTCGACGCCGATCTCAAGCGAGAGTGCGATCTCGGTGACGAGCGGGCCCTGCGCGTGGCGCAGGAGCTCGCGCTCAGCGAGTGAGAGGCCGCGGTCGTCGCTGCGCCTGGTCAGGTCACGGACGACTCCGGCGATGGTCAGGATGTCACCGGCCTTGAGCTTTTCCTGGTTGTCTTTCATCCGGCGCGACCACTTGTCTTCCTCGTCGGTCGTCGGTGCCCGGAGGACGTCGAACAGGGCCTTCGTCTCGTCAGGGCTCAGAACCGCACGAATACCGACCTGTTCGGCGCTCGCGACGGGAACGCTCACGGACAGCTTGGAGTCGTGGACCTCGAGCTTGAGGTATTGAATCTCGTTGCCCTTGACGGTCCTGGAGAATATCGAGGTGATTGTGGCGGGACCGTGGTGCGGGTAGACGACGATCTGGCCTTCAGAAAACTGCATGGGATTTACCTCCGGGTGCGCATGAGCGCCTTACTCAACCTCGCGCGAGGCAAGAACTGAAGTTCGTGCGACACCCGAGAGTCGACCCAATTCCCGGCGGGCGATGCAGTCGTTCGCCGGATTCCATGGGCGCGCGGGCAGGCAATTCCACAGGGGCGGATATGTCTGGCACCGCGAGCTTGGCTGAGTCAATTATCTCACAGGGCCCCGACATCTACCTGAGTGAGCGGGGCTCGCAGACGTCCTGGCGACGTCAGCGAAGCATCCGTCGCATGACGATCCGGGGGATTCCGCCCGAGACGGACCGGGTGTCAGCGACCCAGGAAAACCCCGCCCGTTCGAACATGGCCCTGGTGCCCACGAACGCCATGGTCTGATCGACGCGCTCGCCGCGGTTGTCGACCGGATACCCCTCGACAGCTGGCGCGCCCTGATCGTGGGCATAGTCGACGGCACCCTCGATGAGGGCGGCGGTGATGCCTCTCTTTCGGTAGCCGGGGCGCACCCGCATGCACCAGAGCGACCACACGGGCAACTCGTCGACGTGGGGAATCCTGCGGGAGTGTTCGATCGGATGCAGCTCGGTCCGTGGGGCGATGCCTGCCCATCCGACGACGTCGTCGCCAAGGTAGGCAAGCACACCGGGTGCGTGATCGCGAGCGCAGAGTTCGCGGACTTTGTCGGCTCGATCGGCGCCGAGCAGCGTGCGGTTCTCAGCGGACGGCAATCGCCAGGAGAGGCACCAGCACACGGACGACGAGGGATTCTTCGGACCGAGCATCGTCGCCATGTCGTCAAACGCGTGTGCCGGCTTCACAGTGATGTCGTCCAGATGAGCGGCGTTCGCTGTCTTGTCCGCCACGACCATCACCTCCGCGTGAGTTGCCCCGTGGGTCCATCGTGGCATCGGGCCGGTGCCGCCGGAAGGGGCACCGGGCCCGATGGCAGGATGCACAGCCATTGATCACACTGCTTTGGTAACCTCGACACAGGCCGCCAACACGGCCCCGGACGAGGGATCAGTACCCGGAACGCGACAAGACTGGCCAGAAACGAACAGTCATGTTGTGGGTAGTACTCATCCTGTCCGGTGTCCTCGAAGCCGTCTGGGCAACCGCCCTCGGCAAGTCGGAGGGCTTCACGAAGCTCTGGCCGACCGTCATCTTTGGTGCGGCTCTCGCGCTCAGCATGGCGGGACTCGCCTGGTCGATGCGCGGCATCCCCATCGGTACCGCGTACGCGGTCTGGGTGGGTATCGGCGCGGCGCTCACCGTGGCCTGGTCGATGATCACCGGCGACACCAGCATCTCGTGGATCAAGATCGCGCTGCTGGTCGGACTTATCGGCTGTGTCGTCGGTCTCAAGCTGGTGGACGACACACATTAGCCGCCGGTTCTCCTCGGCTACGGTAGGAGAACACATGCGTTCAATGCCGGGTGGGCCTTGTGCGATATTTCACCCGGAAGGAACGCAGGCATGAGCCTCATTCGACTGAACGACGTCACGGTCCGCTTTGACCAGATGCAGGTGCTGCGCGAGGCGTTCTTCCGTCTTGAAGCCGGTGATCGCGTCGGCCTGATCGGCCGCAACGGTTCGGGAAAATCGACCCTGATCAAGCTGGTGCTCGGTCAGGTGTCAGCGGATGCCGGAACGGTCGCTGTCGAAGACGGCATCCGTTTTGGATATTTCTCGCAGTTCTCCGAACTCGACGGAAGCGCGACGATCACCGAGGTGCTCAACGATGTCTTCGCCAACATTCGCGCGGTGGAAGCCGAGCTTGCGTCGATCGATGCGGCGATCGCAGCCGATCCCACCGCTGACCTGGATCCGCTGATCTCACGCCAGGGTGAACTATTCGAGGAGATGGACCGCCTCGACGGGTGGGATTACACCCGGCGAATCGACGAGGCACTGACCCGGCTCGGATTCGAGGACGCACACCGGGTGTGCCCGATCGACAGCCTCTCCGGCGGATGGCGCAACCGCGCGGCGCTCGCCAAGCTCATTCTCGAGCGGCCCGACGTGCTGCTTCTCGACGAACCGACCAACTTCCTCGACGTTGCCGGAGTGGAGTGGCTCGAGGCGTGGTTCCGAGACTTCAAGGGCGCCGCGATCATCGTGTCGCACGACCGCAAATTCCTTGACTCGGTTGTCACCCGGATCGTCGAGCTCGAGAACTTCCACCTGCACGAGTACCCGGGCAACTTCGCCGAGTACGTGGTGCAGAAGCAGTTCCGGTTGAAGACCCTCGAGGCGCAGTTCGTGCACGAATCCGAGTTGCTTGCGTTCGAAGCCGAGGGCATCGCCGATCGACGCGAGGCCGCGAAGGCAGCGAGCAGGGGCCTCGACAAAAAGCTCTCAGGGATCAAGAAATCCCGTGCGCCGCGGCCAGTCGACCAGATCATCACCGAGATCTACGGTGGGCTGCACGTGAAAGACGTACTGTGCCGCGTAACCGGGCTCTCGAAGTCTTACGGCGACAAGGTCCTCTTCAGCGATCTCACGTTCGAGTTGAGGCGCGGCAACCGGGTGGTCGTCCACGGCTCGAACGGTAGCGGCAAGTCGACGCTTCTGCGCGTGCTCACCGGTGAAGAAAAGGCCGATTCGGGTGAGGCTGTGTGGGCGAAGGGCGCCGGTGTTGTCTCCTACAACCAGATGCTCGCCGATCTCGACGATGATGACACGATTACCCACGCTGTCAATGCCACTCCGGGGAGTCTCGCGTTCGCCGCGACCCGGAAGTCGGTGGGTCGTTTTCTCGCGATGTTCCAGTTCTCCGAGGCCGATCTCAAGCAGCGCATCGGAAACCTCTCCGGTGGCCAGCGGGCTCGCGTGGCGATGGCGCAGTGCCTGTTGTCCGGTGCGTCGGTGCTGATTCTCGACGAGCCGACAAACCACCTCGACATGGCAAGCACACAGGTCATGGAACGTGCCCTCGTGCACTTCCCGGGTGCGGTCATCGTCGTCAGCCACGACCGTTTCTTCAGCGACAAGGTCGCCAACCGCAAGATCATGTTCGGCAGTGAGGGTGCCGAGGCGGGCGAGCTTGAGGTCCGCGCGGCGTAGGTCGACCCTCGGGGGAGTTCGGGATGACGGCGTCTGCGGCCGGAGGTACGGTTTCTTCATGGTGACAGGCGTCGGGGTGCGGTGTTGAGCGAGATGAACCCGTTGGTCTCGCACTGTGCGGTCACGGTTGCGCCCGGAGTG
Source organism: Mycetocola zhujimingii (assembly GCF_003065425.1). Classification (NCBI taxonomy): domain Bacteria; kingdom Bacillati; phylum Actinomycetota; class Actinomycetes; order Micrococcales; family Microbacteriaceae; genus Mycetocola; species Mycetocola zhujimingii. Next base: position 2,089,696 of record NZ_CP026949.1, on the reverse strand, counting down.
GTGTGTGGCGCGGCTGTTGACTCGGGTGCCCCGGTGAATCTCTGCGCGCATCACCTTCTCGTGGCGTACGACTGGGTCGCTCGCGACGTGGGAGTGACCGACACTCTGGAGTCACCGTGCCTCGCGTGCGGCTCGCGGCTGGGCGTCCGTTATCCCTCCGGCTGGCTCTGCGCTGTCTGCGAGTGGAAGGTCGGAGAGATCCCTGACTCGGATGTCGTGAGGGCACGGGTGGACGTTGTCTACTACCTGCGTTTCGGTGACCGCATCAAGATCGGCACCTCGTCGAACCCGCGGGGTCGGCTGGCGAACATCGTTCACGACGAACTGCTCGCGTTCGAGCCGGGTGGTCGCCAGCTCGAGCAGGCGAGGCACGCGCAGTTCGCGAGCCATCGGTTGCACCGTAGTGAGTGGTTCAGTGTGCACGAGGCGTTGCTGCGTCACATCCGTATCGTCAATACCGGGGTCGACGATCCCTGGCAGACCTACAAGCGCTGGGTGAGCGAGCAGGTCGCGCTGCACGGGTAGCCGCTACTGCGCTGGACGCCCGCGTCGGTGTGTTTGCGGCGTTCATTGCTCGCGGCATCCGTCATCGAGGTCGGCGGCGGGTGCGTCGCATCGTCGCGAATAGCCGTGCTGCGGCGGGTTGGCCGATGACGATGCCGGCGAAGACGAGGACGATGCCGATCAGCTGCGGCAGCGCGAAGACTTCGGCGCCGAGTGATGCGCCGAGCAGCACTCCGGTGACGGGGTTGAGCAGTCCGATCAGACCGACGGTTCCGGCGCTGAGGTGGCGAAGGCCGCTGAACCACGCTACGTAAGCGAGTGCCGTGGCGACAAGGGTGAGGTAGAGAAAGCCGAGGATCGCCGGCGGATCGAGCTGCGGAGGGCCGCCCTCGACGATGACGGCGAGCGGGAGGATCACGAGACCGCCAGCGATGAGCTGCCAGGCCGTGAGCGACAGGATGTTGACGCCTGCGCTCCACTTCTTGGTGAGGATGAAGCCGACCGATGACAGCACCATCGCGGACACAGAGGCGAGGATGCCTGCGGCATCGGGGGAGGCCTCACCCGTGCCCAGCATGAGGAAAACGCCACCGATTCCTATGCTGGCGCCGAGGAGCGCGAGTGCGCGTGGGCGTTCGGACAGCATCGGCCAGGCGAGCAGCATCATGACGGCGGGGGATGTCGCCATCAGCGTCGACGCGATCCCTGACGGCAGCAGCTGCGCGGCCGCGTAGATCAGCGCGAAAAACGCGCCGATGTTAAGGGTGCCAAGAACGAGCGATTTCCACCACCACAACCCTGTGGGCAGGGTGCGAGTGAGAAGAAGCAGGAGGATGCCGGCGGGAAAAGCACGAAGGACGGCGCCGAACAGTGGCGATTCGGCGGGCAGCAGGTGCTGCGTGACGACGTAGGTTGAGCCCCACGCCACAGGCGCAATCGCTGCGATGAGAACCCACCTCAGATTACCTTCCATGGAAGACAATGTATCTTACGAGGAAGATATAGTGAAGAGATGAGCGATCACCCGGACCACGTCGACAACATTCAGGCGGAATGGCGACGGTCGCGTCCGGATCTTGACGTGTCGCCGCTGGGAGTGATTGGGCGACTGCACAGGCTCGGCAGCTTTCTCACGGATGAACTCGTTGGGGTCTATCGCAGGCACGGTTTGGGTGAAGGCGACTTCGATGTGTTGGCTACCTTGCGACGGGCGGGTGAGCCGTTCGAGCGGACGCCGGGGGAGTTGTCTGCGTCGACGATGGTTACGACCGGGGCGATGACCAAGCGAATTGATCGGCTGGCGGATGCTGGGCTCGTGACCAGGCGCAAGAGTGACGTGGATGGGCGAGGTCGAGTTGTGGCGCTCACCGATAAAGGTCGGCGGCTCATCGACGAGGCGTTCACGGATCACGTGGCGAATGAGCATCGCCTGCTCGAGTCGCTGACGAAGCAGGAGCAGGACCTGTTGCGGGGTGTGTTGGCGAAGTGGTTGCGTGAATTCGAGTCGGGGGATTCGAGCGGCAGCTGACCGCGTCAATGCGGATGCGGGGTGGGCGGATGCTAGGTGTGCGGGATGTTGCGTGTGCGGGATGTTGCGTGTGCGGGAATTCGCGCCGCCTCACCGAGTCGTTCGATGTGCCCGGTTCGAGAGGTTCGTTTCGCCATCTCCGCGTGCCATATGCCTACTGGAAGTATGGTTTGCGGCGGATCCATTCGGCGATGGTGACCTTGGGTTTGCCGTTGACCATCGTGACCGTGAACACTCCGGTATCGACCATCCGGTGGTGGAACCAGCAGAACAACACACCATTATCGATATGGGTCGGCCCGCCCTCGGAGTGCGGAACGATGTGGTGCGCTTCGCAGCCGGTCGCCGGGATCTGACAGTCCGGCATGGCACAGGTGGGTCCGTCGCGGGCGATCATGCCCATTCGTTGCGTCCGGTTGAACCCGCGCTGGTCGTTTCCGAGGGCGACGACGGTGCCGTCGGGGTCGATGAATACCGGGATGATGCTCGCGTCGCAGAGAATCTGCGTGATCGTCGACGCCGCGACCGGTGCGTTCACTCCCACGATTTGCCCGGTACCGGACTTCGAGTCGATGACGTCCGCGTTGACGGTGACCACGACGGTGGGTGCGGCGCCGGTGACCGATGGTGCGTCGGCGGAGCGGGCGAGGGCGTCGATCATCGACGCGAACACGTCAGCACGCTGCTGTCCCGCCGTACGCCGGGCCCGGATGGGTTCATCCGCCGCCTCACTGCCCTCGGTAATCTCACCGTCCGCTCCGGCGGGGTCGGTCGTCTCGTATCGGTCCGCGGTCTTGGGACTCAGCACCGCATCCAATAGCGCGTGGAGTTTCGCTCCGACGTCGACGGTGACCTGGCCTCCGAACTTCACCAACCCGTCCTTCGCGGCACGGGCGATCCAAAAGTCCCGTTTCTGGAATGCTTTGTCGGTGCGGGGTTCGATCCCGTCTTCGTCCAACCGGTCACGCCACTGCCGAGCCTGAATACCGACCAGATCGGCCGACATGGGTAATCCGTCACGCCAGCCCGCACCGACCGCCTCGCTGACCAGGGTGCGCTCCGCGATAGTCAGGTGCTCGACTTCTGCGCGGGGTGCGGCCAACGACAGTTCACGCGTGATCGCCTCGGCGGTTTCCACCCCGATCAAACCCTGCCGGAACGCCTCCCCGACTACCGGGAACAACGGTGGCAACGGGAACCCGGCATCGCTGACGCGGCGACAGGTCCGCTGCCCCACCCGGATCAACCGCGACGCTGCAGCAGAGGACACTCCCGTGATTACCTCGATCAGGTGCGACGGACGCTGGTAGTTATGCTTCACCGCCAACCCCTCGTTCCCGCGGGCCGGGTCTGACCGGTCGGCGACCTCGGCGCTGAACGCCGCGAGGACCGCCTCGCCGGCTCGCACCACCCCGGCAACCTGACCCAGCTGTGTCAGCAACTGTTCGCCGGTCAACCGATCGAGATGATCCAGGTCGAGAACATCGACCACCTGGCCCAGGTGCGTGAGCAGCCCTGTGAGCGCACTCTCACCCTCCGGCACCGATGCCGGCGGAAAGTCGCTCACCGCGAGGCTCATAGCACCCGCACACCCCCACCAGCCGGGCCATCCGAGTCAAGGACACAAGGCTCGGCCACACCCGACTTCGCTACACCAGAACGGTGGCGAATCGGGCTACTGACCGGGATGTTCATAACTTCAGTACACACCCAACCACTGACACTGAAGTCCGGCACCGGCGGGACCACGATCCAGCCTTTGCAGGCATCCGAACGCAACACCGGAACGGGTGCGGATGAGAGCGCTGACCGGGATGTTCATGACTTCAGTACACACCCAACCACTGACATTGAAGTCCGGCACCGGCGGGACCACGATCCAGCCTTTGCAGGCATCCGAACGCAGCACCGGAACGGTGGCGAATCGGGCTGTCGACGGGGCTGTTCATGACTTCAGTACACAACCAACCACTGACATTGGAACCCAGGGCAAATGGCGTACCGCGTGGGCCACTGCAGGCATCCGCACGCAGCACCGTAACGGTGCGGATCGGGCGGGTGAACCGGATGTTCACGACTCAATACACACCCAACCACTGACGATGATGCTCACCGAACTCAAGGCGCTGGCTGCGGCATCAGGCGGAGCACAATAGGTTTCGGGGTGCCTGGTTCCCCGCGTGGGTTCGGCTGGCACGTTGCCAATTCTGTTCCCTCCATTGCTGCTGCACCCCTGCCCCCGGCTGGCACCCCCACCGCGTCGCTGCGAGAATAGAGACATGACCGGCACTCTCACCATCACCGGCGACGCCAACGCCGACGCCCTCCTCTCGAACGACCCGCTCGCGCTCCTGATCGGGATGCTTCTCGACCAGCAGGTCCCCATGGAGAGCGCTTTCGCCGGACCCCTCAAGATCAGCGAGCGACTCGGCTCCTTCGACGCGGCATCCATTGCCGGTGCCGACCCGGATGCCTTCAGCGAGCTGTTCAAGACGCCTCCCGCCGTCCACCGCTATCCCGCCAGCATGGCCACCCGGGTTCAGGCGCTGTGCCAGGCCATCATCGACGACTGGGATGGTGACGCGTCATCAATCTGGACAAAAGACTCTCCGACCGGTGCCGAGGTCTACCGGCGGCTCAAAGCATTGCCAGGATTCGGCGACCAGAAGGCACGGATCTTCGTCGCCCTCCTCGGCAAGCAATATGGGTTCGACGGCGAGGGGTGGCGCGAGGCCGCCGGTGCATATGGCGAGGATGGCAGCACCCGGTCGGTGGCAGACATCGTGGATGCCGACTCGCTCACGAAGGTCCGCGAAACGAAACGCCTGGCGAAGGCCGCGGCGAAGCGGAAATAGCGCGAGCGGTCGCTACGCCAGAGACTCCACGTGGGTTGAGATCGTGTCAAAGACCCGGGACTGCGCGTCGAGCGATGCACGCCAGCCGGCCTTCACAGCGAGGGAGTGGTTCGCTCCGGAAACCGTGACGAGAGCCGCTCGACCGCCGGCAACAGTATCCGGCAACCACATCTCATCCGCGTCGCCACCGATCGCCAGGTGCGACTCCGGCGCCCCGGTAAGCGCATCCCGAACCACCTCGCTGGTGAGAACCGGCGTCAACCAGACGCCGGGAACTCCCTCCCCGAGAGCCCACGGCAGCGCGAAACTGCCGAATGACTTTGCGACAATGAGCCGCCGCGAGGCTGGCGGCGCTGCGTTGAACGCCGTGGTCACCGCCTCCTCCACGAATGACACAGGGTCCGCCGCCGCATCGACGCTCCACTCGACACCCTGCACATGCCAGCCGCGCTCGGCGAGCATCTGCGCACACCAGTACAGCAGCGGCCCCTGGATCGTGTAGCCCACCCCAGGCAGCAGCACAGCAACCGGCGCATCGGCGACATCCGCTCTGGCAAGCGCGCGTGACCGAATCATGCGAGTACTCCCTCGAGAAAGTCAGCAACGGATGCCGTCACCAACGCGGCAACATCCTGCGCCTTCAGCGGCGACGAGGCGAGAACTTTCATGCTGTGGTCTGCGCCGGGAATCGGCACGACCCGAATCGAGTCGCGGCTACCGATCTCACGCTCCACGTCGCTCGCCGTACCGAACGTGTCGCGGTCGCCCTGCAGCACCACTGTCGGGGCCGACGGCAGCAGCAGCTCGTCCAGTCGCGTTTTCTCCGGCTTTCCCGGCGGATGCAACGGGAAGGCCAGGCACATGACCGCAGCGGCGCCCAGGTCGTCGGCGGTCCGGCAGGCCACGCGCGCTCCGGCGCTTCGCCCGCCAACCACCAGCGGAAGCCCGTCGGCAAGCTCGGCGACGGCGTTGGCGGTCTCCCTCCACGCGATATCGAGCGTCGCCGGGCGCGGGGCGAGTTTCTTTCCGGCAACACGCCATGGCTGCTCGTAGCGCGCGACGGTGAAGCCGTGCTCAGGCAGGTGGTCGGCCAACGCGGTGAGATCGAGGGCTCCGATTCCGCCGCCGGCTCCGTGACCCAGCCAGACAACGGCTCGAGGCTGCGCTGCCTCACTGACCGTCAGTCTGCCCGAACCGAGCGAGGTGGGGACGTCGATGATCATGGGGGACTCCGTCAGATCTATGCCGAAACAGAATTCTTCTGCTTCGCCGCACCGCGACGGCTCCGCCACGCACGCCATGCGCCGGTCGACCACAGAGCCCAGATCACGAGCAGCGGCTGGAACAGCAGTCGGATGCCGCGGCTGAGATCGTCGTTGAGCCCGAACGAGTCGGTGCCCGTCGTGAACTGCGAGATGTTTCCGGGGAAGATCGCGACAAAGAACGCCGCCACGATCCAGCCGACGGGCACCCGCCAGCGCCACAGCAGGAGAAGAGACAGCCCCAGCACGATTTCGACGATGCCGGATGCCACGACCACGAAGTCGACGTCAATGGGCAGCCAGGTGGGGACCTGCGCCCGGAAGGCATCCCTCGCGACGGTGAGGTGGCCAATCCCGGCGGTCAGCAGGAACAGGCCCAGAACGACCTGCGCGATGGTCGCTGCGAGCGACGTGCGTCGGGCAGCTGTGGGTGTTTCCGGGTGAGTCATCTCTTCAGCCTAACCCCGGATACGTGCAGGCTCTGCATGAATTTGCGATCGGAGACATTATCGCGGGCCAGCGGGCCTCGCCAAGGGCTGCGGGGTCGCTCAGCGGTTTCCCGGCGAGACTCAGCGGGACTGGCGTCGCTTGCCCGGACGGGGCTGGCCCTTAACAGCGGGCGCGCGACCCTTGCCCTTGGATGCCTTTGCCTTGCCGCCGGCGGGCTGGGGTTTGTTCTGCACCGATGCCGCCGTCGCCGCGAGCTTCTTCTGCTGGTCGGCGAGGAGCTCGGCACCAGCGGGAGTGAGCGTCGTGGTCGACGCGTTCATGTCGAAGAGGGGAGTACCCAGTTCGTTCTCCAGTTCGCGCACCGAAGCGATCAGCGTCGACCGCGGAATGTTGAGGTGCTTCGCCGCGTGCGCGAAGTGAAGTTCTTCGGCAGCGGCCACAAAACGGCGGAGCGCAATGGTATCCATGTTCTCAATTCTTGTCGGACGTGAGAAACACGCCCAGATGCCAAGGGTACGCGTGTTCACCTGCTCCAGCCTCATCGGAGCTCGGGTGCCGGCCCAGCGACCGGCACCCCGCGAGGGCTACGGCGCGGGCGCGCCACCCTCGGTGGGCTCCGGCGTCGGAAGGATGTTGTCGGTCCCGGTCTCGGCGCTCGCCGAGCGTTCGCCGGTCAGAGTGGTTGGTTCCTCATCGCGGCTGCTCGTTGCCGACGATGGTTCTGAACTCTTTTTCGCCGTCAGCTCGTCGTCAGGGTTGCCTGTCGTACCAGTGTTGTCTGTAGTCATCCCTTCACGGTATGCGGCCCGATCGATGACGCTCAAGGGCTTGCATTTGCGGCAGCATCCGTAGCTCCGATGCGCGATCGGATCAGCCGGCTCAGTCGACCTGGTATTTGAAACCGCGATGAGACCCGACGAACCCTAGCCGTTCGTAGAACCGGTGAGCGTCGGTCCTCGCGTTGTCGGAGGTGAGCTGAACCAGCCCTGCGCCGAGTGCGGGAGCGGCGGTACCGGTCACCCACCGCATCATGGCGCCGCCAACACCGCTCGAGCGTGACTCGCTTCCCACCCGCACCGCCTCGACCAGTAACCGGGTTGCACCGCGCCTGGCCATGCCGGGGACCCTGGTGAGTTGCATCGTCGCGATGACGGTGTCGTCAGGATCGACGGCAACGATGATCTCGTTCGAGGAATCGTCGATCAACTCGCCGAGTGCTCCAGCGTAGGCAGCGGCGTCCGCATCTTCGGCTCGATCTCCGCGTCCCGCGCTGATCGGATCGTCAGCGAGGAGCGTCATCAATGCACCCAGGTCGTGCCGCGTCGCGCGGCGAAGGGTCACGGGCAGAGCGGTGTCAAGGGTGGCGGGGAGAGAAAGTTTCGCGAGCACCCGCTCAGTGTCCCACTGCTCCAACGGCGGCGCACGCCGTTGGAGCAGTGGGCGGCTCGACTAAGGGCCGAACTAGAAGTCGCCGGACTCCGAGTCGATGGCCTTCGGGTAGATGCGCCCCGGTGGTTTCTTCGGTGCCGAGCGCTGTGCCTGGGTTTCACGGTACGGCTGACCATCCGTCGGGCTTGCTGCCGGCAGCCAGTTTTTGAGGATGGCAAGCTCGGGAGCCACGATCTCCTCGTTGCTGAGGTCGTAGTTCTCGTCGACCGGACGAGCCTTCTTTTTGCCGAATCTCCGACCCGGCTCCTGTGGCTTCTCCATGGCCTCACCGTACGCTCAGGCCGAACCTTGTCAAGAGACCCTCGGCGAACCCACTGCCGTCGCCGGGGTGCCCCCGATCCGAGTGAGCGATCGAACGGATGCCGCCACAGCGAGCGCCACCTCCTCGAGCTGCCCGGCGGTGATGGACGCCGGAAACGTGAAGCGAACGGCGGTGTGCGCGACCTCTGCCGACACTCCGAGCGCTGTGAGGACGTGTGACGGTTCGTCGCTGCCCGCGGCACACGCCGAACCACTCGATGACACGAACCCGCGCCTTTCCAGCTCGAGAAGCACCGCCTCTCCGCTGGTGCCGGGGAAGCAGAACGACGCGTGGCCGGGCAGTCGTCGCTCGGGGTGCCCCGTCGGCACAGCAGTGGGGACGAGTGCGCGAACGCGGGACGTGAACTCCGTGCGCATTGCCGTCAGCCGCGCTGCAGCATCCGTTCTCTCGCTCTCGGCCAGTTCGAGAGCTGTCGCCAGCCCGACGGCACCCGCCACATTCTCGGTGCCCGAGCGCCTCGACCGCTCCTGACCACCGCCGTGGACGAGAGCCTCGATGGGCAGCCGGCCACGCAGGGTCACTACGCCGACGCCTTTCGGTGCGCCAATTTTGTGACCGGAGAGCGACAGCGCATCCACGCCGAGCGCGCGGACTGACAGGTCGAGCCAGCCGGCAGCCTGAACCGCATCGGTGTGGAAGGGGATGCCACGGGTCGCGGCGATGGCACTGAGCGCGGGGATGTCCTGGATCGTGCCGATCTCGTTGTTGGCGTACATCACCGAGATGAGTGTCGTGTCGTCGCGGAGGACGCTCTCGAGCGCCTCGGGGGTCAGGATGCCGTCGGGGGAGAGCGGCGCGAATGACACAGTGAAGCCGTGCAACCGCCGGAGGTAATCCATCGATTCGAGGACGGCCTCATGTTCGATCGCCGTCGTGACGAGATGCCGGCTGCGCGGGTTGCCCAGCGCTATGCCTTTGATCGCGAGGTTATCGGACTCGGTGCCGCCAGAGGTGAAGACGACCTCGCTCGCGCGGACGCCGAGAACCGTGGCGATCCGGCCCCTGGCATCCGCGAGCGCGATTGCCGCGCGCTCGCCGACGGTGTGCACACTGGACGGGTTACCAAACTCGGCGGTGAGGTATGGCCACATGGCCTCGAGTACCTCCCGGCGCACCGGCGTCGTCGCTGCGTTATCGAGGTACAGCATCGGGATCCGCCGAGAGCGCGACGTCGAGGCCAAGATCGAGCGAGCGGATGCTGTGGGTCAGCGCGCCTGACGAAATGACGTCGACACCGGTGCGGGCGATCGCGCCAACGGTGTCGAGCGTGACGTTGCCCGACGCCTCGATGATCGCGCGACCTGCAACGAGTGCGACGCCCTCCCGCAGCTCGTCAAGGCTGAAGTTGTCGAGCATGATCGTGTCGACCCCGGCCGCGAGCACCGATTCGATCTGGTCGAGACGATCGACCTCCACCTCGAGGTGGGTGGTGTGCGACAGCCGTGAACGGACCTCGAGGAGGGCATCGGTGACGGAGATGCCGCCGGCCGTGAGGACCGCGAGGTGGTTGTCCTTCGCCATCACGGCGTCGGACAGCGAGAAGCGGTGGTTGAATCCGCCGCCGGACCGAACGGCGTGGCGTTCGAATGCACGCAGTCCCGGCGTCGTCTTCCTCGTGTCGACGATGCGCGCCTTCGTGCCGGCAACCCGTTCGACGTACCGCGCTGTCTGGGTGGCGATGCCCGACATCCGCTGCACGAAGTTGAGGCCAATTCGCTCCGCCTGCAAAACGCCGCGGGCGGGACCGGTAACGGATGCCAGTTCGTCGCCGGTCTCGAACGCCTCACCGTCTGCCACCAGCAGGTCGACGCTGATGGCGGAGTCGGTGAGGGTAAACGCGGCGGCAAACACGGCCCCGCCGCTGAACACGCCGGACTCACGGGCGACGAGACGCGCTGTTGCCGTCGCCGTCGCGGGGATGAGCGTCTCGCTCGTGAGGTCGCCCCACGGGGCGTCCTCCTCGAGGGCGAGGGAAACGACACGGTCGATGTGTTGCGGGGTCAGCACGGGAGGGCCTCTCGGGAGAAGGTGGAGTCGAGCGGTCGGACCGCCCTGTCGTCGGTGAGCAGAATCGGTGCGGCCCGTCCGGGATCGGTGGCCGGATAATCGGTGCGGGTGTGGGCGCCGCGCGATTCGGTGCGTGCCAGGGCAGCGGTGACCAGGGCCCGACCGAGGGCGAGCAGGTTACGATCCTCGAGGTTGTCGACGGTCTCACCAGGCAGGTCGAGGGCGCTCCAGCCGTCGAGGATGCGCGACACCGAGGTGAGGGTGTCGGCGGACCGGGACAGGCCGGCGCTCGCCCACAGCAGCTGCTGCAGGGCGCTCCGCGAAAACGGCGGGAGGTCGGCGGTGGTACCGAGCGGCCGCAGCTCCGACGCCACGAGGGCACCCTCGAAGTGAGCGGGTCGCCACAGGTCACCGGCAATCGCCATCGCCGCACGGCGACCGAAAACGGCGCCCTCGAGCAGCGAGTTCGAGGCCAGCCGGTTGGCGCCGTGTACACCAGTGCGGGCGACCTCGCCGATGGCGAAGAGCCCGGGGATCGAGGTGCGTCCGTCAAGGTCCGTCGCGATCCCGCCCATCCAATAGTGGGCGGCGGGCGCGACGGGCACGCCCTCACGCGACCAGTCGATGCCGGCGGCGCGAACGGCGGCGTCGATCCCGGGGAACCGTGCCGCCAGATAGTCGGCACCGAGCGCCGTCGCGTCGAGCTCGACCGGTCGCCCTTCCTGCCGTGCCATCGTCGCGGCGATGCCCCGAGCGACGACATCACGCGGGGCGAGTTCGGCGGCGGGGTGGAGGTCCGGCATGAACCGGGTTCCTGTCGCATCGCGGAGTACAGCACCGTCGCCGCGCACCGCCTCCGAGATGAGGAAATTGCCCGTCGTGACGAGGGCTGTCGGGTGGAACTGGTAGAACTCGAGGTCCGCGAGCACGGCGCCGGCCCGAAGCGCGGCTGCCGCGCCGTCACCCGTGGCACCCGACGGGTTGGTCGTGTACGGGTAGAGCTGGCCGGCGCCGCCCGTCGCGAGGAGCACGGCATCGGCGTCGAGCCGGAACCGGACGCCATCGGCATCCTGCAGGTCGACGCCGCTGATCCGGCCGCCGTGCAACACGAGGTCGCGGAGGAACGTGCGCTCATACACGGTGACGGAGCTGGCCCGAAGGCGCTCGACGAGCGCCGCTTCGATCACGGCACCCGTGGCGTCACCGCCGGCGTGCAGAACCCTCGGGTAGGAGTGGGCGGCCTCGCGGCCCTTCGCGAAATCACCCTCGTGGCTGTCGAATGCCACCCCGAGCTCGACGAGCTCTCGAATGCTGGCAGGGCCTTCCGAGCAGAGCACGGCGACGGCTTCCGCGTCGCACAGCCCCGCTCCCGCGGCCAGGGTGTCGGAAATGTGTGCGTTCACGCTGTCGTCGTCGAACATCACGCCCGCGATGCCGCCCTGGGCGAAGCGGGTGTTGCTCATCCCCAGAGCACCCTTGGTGATCAGGGTGACGGAGTGTTCGGCGCTCGCCGTGAGCGCGGCAGTCAGGCCGGCGATTCCGGACCCGACGACGATCACCCGCTTCACGATCAGCCTCCCGTGTGCACTGGAGGTTTCGCCGCGAGCATCCGCTCGAGAGCGAGTCGAGCGGGTTCGGCGACATCGTCCGACACGGTGATCCGGTTGAGCACGACACCGTCGAGGAGGGAGTCGAGAACCCACGCGAGGTAACCCGGGTGGATGCGGTACATCGTCGAGCAGGGGCAGACCACGGGGTCGAGGCAGAAGATCGTGTGCTCGGGGTGCTCCGCGGCGAGCCGCTGGACGAGGTTGATCTCGGTGCCGATCGCGAACGTCGTGCCTGCCGGTGCCGCCTCGATCGCCTTGCGGATGTAGTCGGTCGAGCCGTATTCGTCGGCTGCGTCGACGACGGGCATCGGGCATTCCGGGTGCACGATCACGCGCACGCCGGGGTGCTCGACGCGCGCCCGCTCGATCTGCTCGACGGTGAAGCGCTTGTGCACCGAGCAGAAGCCGTGCCAGAGGATCACCTGCGCGGCCTGGAGCGCGAGCGCGTCATTGCCGCCGAACGGCTTGTTCGGGTTCCACATCGGCATCCGCTCGAGCGGAACGCCCATTGCCTTTGCCGTGTTCCTGCCGAGGTGCTGGTCGGGGAAGAACAGCACGCGCTGCCCGCGCTCGAATGCCCACTCGAGTACCGTCTCGGCGTTGGAGGACGTGCAGACGATACCGCCGTTGCGCCCACAGAATCCCTTGAGCGCCGCCGAGGAGTTCATGTAGGTGACCGGGATCACGGGGACTCGCCCCGAGGCATCCGGTTCGGTGCCGTACAGCTCGGTGAGCTGCTCCCAGCATTCCTCCACCTGGTCGATGTTGGCCATGTCGGCCATCGAGCAGCCGGCGGCGAGGTTGGGCAGGATGACCGACTGGGCCGGGGTCGACAGCAGGTCTGCCGTCTCGGCCATGAAGTGCACGCCGCAGAAGATGATCGCCTCTGCATCCGTGCGGGCCTTCGCCGCGTTCGCGAGCTGGAATGAGTCGCCAACGTAGTCGGCGTATGCCACGACCTCGTCCCGCTGGTAGAAGTGGCCGAGAATGACGAGCTTCGACCCCAGCGTCTCTTTGGCCGAACGGATGCGACGGTCCAGCTCCTCGGCGGATGCCTCGCGGTAGAACGCAGGAAGTTCGCCCTGCCGTGGAGAACCGACGGGGATCAGGTCACCCATCGATGACCCGGGGCCATATCCCGGCGGCCGGGAGTCGAACAGCCAGGGCTTCTGGACGAGGTCGGGGCTGCACGCGGCGCCGGGCGCAGTGCCGGCGGCGATCTCGATGAGCGTGCTGTCGACGGAGGCGGTGAGGGTCATGATGCTCCTTCAGTGCGGCCGAGGGGCCCGTTGGTCTCCACTGTTGCCGCGTACCGATAGAGGCGGGCAGGGCGATGCCTACCTCCTGTCCGAAGCTGCTCGGTCGGCACGACCTGCCCGGAGCCTTCGATCTGACGGCGGAAGTTGGCCGGGTCGAGTGGCTTCTGCAGCACGGCCTCGTGGACCTCGCGCAGTTCGGACAGGGTGAAGGTGTCGCCGAGGAACGCGGAGGCGATGTGGCTGTACTCGAGCTTGTTGCGGAGCCGCCACAGTGCATACTCCACGATCAGACTGTGGTCGAAGGCGAGCTCAGGCACCGAATCAGCCTCGAACCAGCGAACGTTCTCGGACTCGACCGCAATATCGGCCTCATCGGAACGGACCAGGGCCCAGTAGACGATCGAAACGACGCGCTCGCCGGGGGAGCGGTCGGTGTTGCCGAACGCGTAGAGCTGCTCGAGGTACTGCGGCGTCAGCAGCGTCGTCTCAGCGAGGGTGCGCGCAGCGGACTCCGCCAGATCCTCGTCGGGTTCGAGAGGTCCGCCGGGGAGAGCCCACATGTTGACGAACGGATCACGGATGCGCCGCACGAGGGGGAGCCACACGGTCATGCGGCCATCGACCGGTGACGGCCGAAGCGCAAAGATCACCGTCGAAACGGCGACATGGACCGGCGCTGCGTGTGCGGCCATCACAAATCCTTCCAGTTAAAGTCACCATGACTATAACTAGACTTATCTTAGTGTCAATGTGACCCGAACTGAAGAAAAATATCCCGCCGATTTTCTCTGGGATGCCGAGCACTCTGAGCGCGCCTCACTGTAGGCTGGGCGAAAATCGAATATCGGGCCGCACACGCGATGCGGGAGAGCCGGGCTTGCCCGGCACCGAAGGAGCAAGCCTCCCTGCCAATCTCTCAGGTCTCTGTACCGCATCGAACTGGCCACTCTGGAAAGTGAACGCCTGGCGTTCCGCCGACGGTGAAAGCCGCCAGCCGTGATCGACGGCTGTGCGAGCGAAACTCTCAGGCCCATGACAGAGAGGGAGTTCCTCAGGCACCTCGAGTGCCGCAGCCGCTTTTTGCGATCGTCGCCGACGTGCGACACCTGGAGAACTCGTGTCAGATCCCGTACCAGAACGCACCAGCCCGCTCGCCGCGGTCCATTCCGAGCTCGGAGCGAGCTTCACCGATTTCGCCGGCTGGCAGATGCCCGTGCGCTACACCAGCGACCTCGCGGAGCACGCGGCGGTGCGGAGCGCCGCAGGCATCTTCGATCTCTCTCACATGGCCGAGATCCTCGTGTACGGGCGGGATGCCGGCCGATTCCTCGATTTCGCTCTCGCCGGACGGCTGTCATCGATCGACGTCCTGCAGGCGAAGTACAGCCTCCTGCTCACCGAGGCGGGCGGCATCCTCGACGACGTCGTGGTTTACCGGCTCGGTGACACGACGTACCTCGTCGTCGCTAACGCGGGTAACCGGGATGCCGCTGCCGCCGCGTTGTCTGAGCGGGCCGCCGGGTTCGAGGTCACCGTCGACGACCAGAGCGACGACTACGCCCTCATCGCCGTTCAGGGCCCGAACTCACGGATTATCCTCGAGCAGACGACGGGTTTCAGCGAGCTCAGCGTCCCTCTCGACGAACTGCGCTACTACCGGGCAACCGACGGGTTTTTCAATGGTGTGCCCCTCATCATCGCGCGGACCGGCTACACCGGCGAAGACGGATTCGAGCTCTACCTCAGGGCCGACGCGGCCGTGCTGCTGTGGCGCGCTCTCGAAGAAGCGGGCGAAGCACACGGGCTCGTCCCCGCCGGGCTCGCGAGCCGCGACACGTTGCGCCTCGAAGCGGGGATGCCGCTCTACGGCCACGAACTCGGCACCGAGACGTTCCCCGTGCAGGCCGCTCTCGGCCGGGTGGTCGCACTCTCCAAGGAGGGTGACTTCGTCGGCCGGGCGGCCGTTGAGGCCGGGCCGGCGGACGACGCTCGCGTGCTCGTCGGGCTGACCGCTGAGGGCAGGCGTGCCGGCCGAGCGGGCTACCCGGTGATGTCCGGCGATGCAGAGGTCGGGACCGTAACGAGCGGTGCGCTGTCACCGACGCTGGGGCATCCGATCATGATGGCGTACGTGGACCCCGCCGCCTCGACGCCCGGCACCGAACTTGCCGTCGACGTTCGAGGCACTCGAATTCCCGCAACAGTCACCACACTGCCGTTCTATCGGAGAGAGAAGTAAGCCATGTCGGACAAGACCACACTGAAGTACACCCCGGAACACGAATGGCTCGAGATCGACGGTGACATTGCGACCGTGGGGATCACGGACTACGCCGCCGACAAGCTCGGCGATGTCGTCTTCGTCGAACTCCCCGCTGTCGACAGCGAACTCGCGTCGGGAACGGTCGTCGGCGAGATCGAGTCGACCAAGTCGGTCGGCGAACTCTTCGCGCCGGTCAACGGCTCGGTGGTCGAGGCGAACGCCGCCGTCGTCGATGACTCCGCCCTCGTCAACAGCGACCCGTTCGGCGATGGCTGGTTGATCAAGGTGCGGTTCACCGAACTGCCGTCGAACCTGCTCAGCTGGGACGAGTACTCAGCACTGGTCGGTGAGTGATGCGCGAGCTGTTCTCTGAGCGTCACATCGGAACGGATGCCGTTGCGCAGGCGAGCATGCTGGCATCCGTCGGCTACGACACCGTCGACGCGCTCGTTGAGGCTGCACTGCCGGAGTCCATCCACGTCGCCGATCTGGCGAGTTCGTCGATTCCTGCCGCGGCCACGGAACGCGAAGCGCTCGCCGAATTGCGCGAGCTCGCAGACGCGAACACGATACGGACCTCGATGATCGGGCTCGGTTACTACGGCACCCTCACCCCGGCCGTGATCAAGCGCAACGTGCTCGAGAACCCGTCCTGGTACACCGCGTACACGCCGTACCAGCCGGAGATCTCGCAAGGCCGCCTCGAAGCGCTCATCAACTTCCAGACCATGGTCACCGACCTCACCGGCCTCGACACCGCCAACGCGTCGATGCTCGACGAGGGCACCGCTGTCGTCGAGGGCATGCTTCTCGCGCGTCGGGCGTCGAAGCTCACCTCGACGGTGTTCGTCGTCGACACCGATGCCTTCCCGCAGACCAAGGCTCTCCTCGCGAGCCGCGCCGAGGCGGTCGGCATCGACCTCGTCGAGCTCGACCTTGCCGGTGGCGCAGAGCTGCCCGAGGCCTGTTTCGGTGTCTTCGTGCAGTACCCGGGGGCTTCAGGACGTGTCTGGAACCCGGCATCCGTTCTCGCATCGATCAGGGAGAAGGGCGGCCTCTCCGTGGTCGCGGCCGACCTGCTCGCCCTCGCGCTGCTCACCTCTCCCGGTGAACTCGGTGCGGACATCGCGGTCGGGACGAGCCAGCGCTTCGGCGTGCCGATGGGCTTCGGCGGGCCGCACGCTGGCTACATGGCTGTGCGCAAGGGACTCGAACGGCAGCTGCCCGGTCGGCTCGTCGGGGTCAGTCAGGATGCCGCCGGTCACCCGGCCTACCGACTCACGCTGCAGACGCGCGAACAGCACATCCGCCGCGAGAAGGCGACGTCGAACATCTGCACGGCACAGGTGCTCCTCGCCGTGATGGCCTCGATGTACGCCGTCTATCACGGACCGGTCGGCATCCGTCGGATCGCCACCGAGACCGCTCGTCGGGCGGATGCCCTCGCCACGGTTCTGACGAGCTACGGCCTCACGCTCGCGAGCGAGTCGTTCTTCGACACTCTGCGTGTGCACGTCCCCGGCGAGGCCGCAACGATCATCGAGCGCGCTCGTGAACTCGGCATCAACCTGCACCTCGTCGACGATGCAACCGTCGGGATCTCCGTGGATGAGACGACGACGGATGCCGACCTGCGGGCTGTCGTGGTCGCCTTCGGGTTCTCTCGCGATGAGACCATCGGTGACGGGGCTGAGTCCGCGCGGTTGCCGGAGGACCTGTGGCGTACGAGCGAGTACCTCACGCATCCGGTGTTCAACACGCACCACTCCGAGACCGCCATGATGCGGTACCTCAAGCAGTTGGCCGACCGCGACTACGCGCTCGACCGCGGCATGATCCCGCTCGGTTCGTGCACGATGAAGCTCAACGCCGCGACCGAGATGGAGGCGATCACCTGGCCCGAGTTCGCCGGGCTGCACCCCTACGCTCCCGAGGCTGATGTGCTCGGCTACCTCGGGCTGATCGAACAGCTCGAGAGCTGGCTGGCCGAGGTTACCGGGTACGACTCGGTGTCGCTCCAGCCGAACGCGGGCAGCCAGGGCGAGCTTGCCGGTCTCCTTGCCATCCGCGGATACCACCGGGCGAACGGTGATCTGAACCGCACCACCTGCCTGATTCCCTCCAGCGCGCACGGTACCAACGCGGCATCCGCGGTGCTTGCCGGCATGAAGGTCGTCGTCGTTGCCTGCGACGACATGGGCAACGTCGACCTCGACGACCTGCGAGCGAAGGTCGAGGAGCACGCTTCTGACCTCGCCGCGCTCATGATCACGTACCCGTCGACGCACGGCGTCTACGAGCACGAGATCACCGCGATCACGCAGGCCGTGCACGACGCCGGTGGACAGGTCTACGTCGATGGCGCCAACCTCAACGCGCTGCTCGGGTACGCCCGGTTCGGCGACTTCGGTGGAGACGTCTCGCACCTCAACCTGCACAAGACGTTCTGCATCCCGCACGGTGGGGGCGGCCCCGGTGTCGGTCCCGTCGCGGCGAAGGCGCACCTCGCGCCGTTCCTGCCCGGCCACCCGATGGCGCAGCGCGACGACCACGGTGCGTACACCCACGCCGGCGGACCGGTGTCGGCGGCGCCGTACGGCAGCCCGAGTATCCTTCCGATCTCGTGGGCGTACGTGCGCATGATGGGGGCAGAGGGACTCAAGCAGGCAACGGGCGCTGCCGTTCTGGCGGCGAACTACATCGCCGTGCGTCTCCGCGATCACTTCCCTGTGCTCTACACCGGAGACAACGGACTGGTCGCACACGAGTGCATCCTCGACCTGCGTCCGCTGCGCGAGGCGACCGGCGTGACCGTCGACGACGTCGCCAAGCGGCTCATCGACTACGGGTTCCACGCACCGACGATGTCGTTCCCGGTCGCCGGCACCCTCATGGTCGAGCCGACCGAGAGCGAAGACCTCACCGAGATCGACCGGTTCATCGACGCGATGATCGCGATCAAGGCCGAAGCGGATGCCGTCGGCGCGGGAACGTGGCCGGCAAACGACAACCCGCTCGTGCACGCGCCGCACACGGCGCAGGCGGTCATCGAGGGGGAGTGGGAGCACGCGTACACCCGTGAGCAGGCCGTTTATCCGGTGAAGTCGCTCGTGCGGACCAAGTACTGGCCGCCCGTGCGTCGCGTCGACAACGCGTATGGTGACCGCAACCTCGTGTGTGCGTGCCCGCCGCCCGAGGCGTTCGAGTAGCGGCACCCAACACAGGCAATCGCACGGTTAGCAGGACGATCTCTCGAGTTCTCGCCTGATATTCGTGCGATTGCCTGTTAACCCGACCACGCTGGCCACTCCGACCACCCTGAGAAAAGGAAAACAGCGCCAGGCAAGGACCATATCGCCACTTTTTTCGTTATCTCGGCCCGTTTTCCTTATCTCAGCGTCTCGCCCCGGGCCGCGGACGGGGTGAGCATTTTCTCCTCAGCTCAAACAATGGGAGGAAGGCGCGGGGCACCGGGTGCGGCTCGGATAGACACCGCGTTCTTGCCCCGCTCCTTCCTCCCATAACTCGGCACCCCGAAAACGCTCACCCCGCCCGCCCAGATAAGGACAAATGCCCCAGACAAGGATCAAGCCTCAGCTTTGGTCCTTAGCTGGACCCTGTTTCCTTATCTCGGGCGGGGAGGAAGTCTGGGCGGGGAGGATGTTTTCGGGGTGCGAGTTATGACGACGAACGCCCCCGGACTGCCCGGCCCTTCACGCCAAGACGAGCGAACCCGCAACCACAGAGATGGTTGCGGGTCGCCGTTTCGTTGAGAGATTTCCTTGGTAAGGGCTGCCGCCGTTCGTGAGGCTTCGCCTCACGGAGCTGAGGAGAAAACGTCCTCCCCGCCCGTACCCGAGTCGGGCACCCGGTCGGGCACCCGAACCGGGCTACCGACCTAGTGCGACGATGCCTTCTCCGCACCGTGTCCGGTGAGAGAGCGCACCTCCATCTCGGCTGCGATCCGCGGGTCTTCCTTGACCTTCGAGGTGACGGTCCCGAGCCAGCCCAGCAGGAAGCCGAGCGGAATCGACACGATACCCGGGTTGTTGAGCGGGAACCAGGAGAAGTCCACGTCCTTGAACATCGAGGTCTCCGCGCCGGAAATGACCGGCGAGAAGATGATCAGGATCAATGCCGATGCGAGCCCGCCGTACATGCTCCACAGCGCACCACGGGTGGTGAACTTGCGCCAGAACAGCGAGTACAGGATGGTCGGCAGGTTCGCGCTCGCCGCGATGGCGAACGCGAGGGCGACGAGGAACGCGATGTTCTGTCCCTGAACGCCGATTCCGCCGGCGATAGCCAGCAAGCCGATCGCCACGACGGTGATCCGCGCCACCTTCACCTCGCCGTTCGGGGGAACGGCACCCTTCTTGATCACGTTCGCGTACACGTCGTGAGCGAAGGAGGTTGCCGCGGTGATGGTGAGACCCGCAACAACCGCGAGGATCGTCGCGAAAGCAACGGCGGAAATGATGCCGAGCAGAATCGACCCACCCAGCTCGAACGCGAGCAGTGGGGCAGCCGAGTTCACTCCACCGGGTGCGGCGAGGATCCGCTCCGCGCCGACGAGGTACGCGGCGCCGTAGCCGAGCACCAGGGTGAACAGGTAGAACAGGCCGATGAGCCAGATGGCCCACACCACGCTGCGTCGGGCTTCCTTCGCGGTCGGCACCGTGTAGAACCGCATGAGTACGTGGGGGAGACCGGCAGTTCCGAGCACGAGCGCGAGCGCAAGCGACACGAAGTCGAGGCGTGACGTACCCGTTGCTCCGTACTGCGCACCCGGGTTGAGGATGTCCTCGCCAGCGACGGCGACCGCCTGGCCGAGAAGGGCCGACAGGTTGAAGCCGTTGAGAGCGAGTACCCAGACGGTCATCACTCCAGCGCCCGCGATGAGGAGCACAGCCTTGATGATCTGCACCCAGGTGGTGCCCTTCATACCGCCGATGAGTACGTAGGCGATCATGATGATGCCCACGACGGCGATGACAACGGACTGGCCGACCCGATCGTTGACTCCGAGGAGCAGCGACACGAGTCCACCGGCGCCCGCCATCTGCGCGAGCAGGTAGAAGAAGCACACCGCGAGGGTTGCGGTCGCGGCCGCGAGGCGGACCGGGCGTTCCTTCAGGCGGAAGGAGAGGACATCCGCCATCGTGAACTTGCCCGTGTTCCGAAGCAGTTCAGCGACGAGAAGGAGTGCAACGAGCCACGCCACCAGGAAGCCGATGGAATAGAGGAAGCCGTCGTATCCGTTCACCGCGATGGCGCCGCAGATACCGAGGAATGACGCGGCAGACAGGTAGTCGCCCGCGATTGCGGTTCCGTTTTGTCCGCCGCTGAATGAGCGGCCGGCAGCATAGAAGTCGTTCGCCGTCTTGTTCGAGCGCGATGCCCGGATAACGATGATGAGCGTCACGACGACGAACGCCGCGAAGATGGAGATGTTCAGGACGGGATCACCAACAGTTTTCATGCTCGCTCAGCCTCCTCGAGCTCGTTGCGGAATTTCTCTGCGGCCGGGTCGAGTTTGCGGTTGGCAAACGAGACATACCAGGTGGTGATCGCGAATGTGGTCACGAACTGGCTGAGTCCGAGGATGAGGCCGATGTTGATGTTGCCGATGACCTTTGTCGCCATGAATTCGTGCGCGTAGTCCGCCAGCAGAACGTAGGCGAAATACCAGAGCAGGAACGCAACGGCCAGCGGGAAGACAAAGCTCCTGTGTGTGCGTTTGTGAGCGATGAAGTCCGGTGACTCTTCTATCGCGATGTAGTCGATAGCCGTTCCTGGGGTGTGGGTACCCGTGTCGTCGTGTGGCATGGTCCTCCTCAAGTTCGCGCGGCGTCGCGCGGCGCACCACCCTGTGCGCTGGGGCAACACTAATGGTTTGTTGCGTTGCCAAACAAGAGGTGGGATCGCCTACCGGGGCACCGCGAAAAACTCGGGGAACAACCCGACCGCCAGCGGATAACCCACAAACGACACGACATCGAGCAACAGGTGCGCGATGACGAGGGGCATCACCCTGCCCCACCTTCGGTAGCACCAGCCGAACACAATGCCCATCGCGACGTTGCCGAAGAACGGCCCGATGCCCTGATAGAGGTGATAGCTGCCTCGGAGGAGTGCGGTCGACAGGATGATGGTCCAGTCCGACCAGCCCCGCTCTCTCAGCCGGGTGAACAGGTAGCCGATCACAATGACCTCTTCGACGAGCGCGGCGCGAAGGGCGGAGAAGATCAGGATCGGTACGGTCCACCAGTGGGTGTCGAGGGGCGAGGTCTCTATCCCCACGGTGATTCCCACGAGCCGGCCGATGAGATAGAACGCTATGCCGGGGATGCCGATGGCGAGAAAGAGGACGACGCCGCGTCGAACGTCACGACCGGGTTCGGCAAAGGTGAGGCCGATTCGCGCCGCACCACTCGCGGACGCGGTCCAGAGCAGATACAGCGCGAGCGCAACGACGAAGAGTTCGAAAAAGATCCCGAGGAACTGGTACGTGAAGTCCAGCCACTCCCGCTCACTGCGCGACTGATTGAGACTCGCGCTCTGGTCGGAAAGGGGAACACCTGACGTCAATCGGTCGGTCAGCGACACAAGCGAGTAGACGGCGGATGCGCCGACGGAGAGACCGAGAACGATGGCGATTTCCCACCACGCGCGCCTGGCCGGGGTTATCACCATTGCACCTCCGTACCGTCTCTGAGGCCATCCTTGCCGAAGAATTGCGCCGAACGAGCCTTCTGAGCAGAAAATGTGCGAATTAGCCAATATTTCGCACATCACGTTTCCAGTAAGTAACGATTCACCCGACAAATTTGCAGTTGGGGTGAAGCGCTACCTATGGTTCTTGTATCCAGCACCGCAGTCGGGGCATAAAACTGTCTGCCGTGCGCACTCGCACAGGAGGAAAATTGAAAAGATCACGCGTAGGCCTTAGCGCCGTCGCGCTGTTGTCTGTCGGCGCCCTGGCGCTCACGGGCTGCAGCAGCAGCGGTGGCTCGACTGAGAAGTCGTCCGGGGCTGACACTGACGCAATCATCACCACGAACGGCAGCGAGCCGCAGATGTCTCTGCTCCCCGCCAACACCACCGAAACCGGTGGCGGGAAGATCATGACCTCGATCTTCGCCGGACTCGTCTCGTACGACGCCGAAGGCGCCATCGAGAACGAAGTTGCCGAGTCCATCGAGTCTGACGACGCCACCAACTGGACCGTCACTCTCAAAGATGGCTGGAAGTTCACCAACGACGAAGAAGTCACATCGGAGTCGTTCGTCGACGCATGGAACTATGCGGTGCTGTACGACAACGCTCAGGGTGGCTCGTACTTCTTCGACAACATCGTCGGATTCTCCGACCTGCAGAACTCGAAGGACGACCCCAGCGGCGCCGTTGACGAAGAGGGAAACCCGATTCAGGTCGGCGACCCGCTCGCTGAGGAGATGTCGGGACTGAAGGTTGTCGACGACAAGACGTTCACCGTCGAACTCTCGGTTCCTGAGGCTGACTGGCCGCTTCGTCTCGGCTACACGGCATTCATGCCGCTGCCGAGCGCAGCGTTCGAAGACATGGAAGCCTTCGGCGAGAACCCGATCGGCAACGGTCCGTACATGCTCGACGGCGAAGGCGCCTGGGTTCACGAGGAAAAGATCAACCTCGTCACCAACCCGGACTACGAAGGCGTTCGCAAGCCCGTCAACGGCGGCCTTGAGATCATCTTCTACGCCACGCAGGATGCCGCGTACGCGGACGTCCTCGCGGGTAACCTCGATGTTCTCGACGCTATCCCGGACTCGGCATTCGAGACCTACGAGAGCGACTTCGGCGACCGTGCAGTGAACCAGGCTGCCGCGATCTTCCAGGGCTTCAACATGCCGTACTACCTCGAGCACTGGAGCGGCGAAGAAGGCAAGCTCCGTCGTGCCGCCATCTCGATGGCAATCAACCGCGAAGAGATCACCGACGTGATCTTCCAGGGAACTCGCACCCCGGCAACCGACTTCACCTCGCCGGTGATCGACGGCTGGACCGACGACCTCGAGGGCGCTGAAGTACTCGAATACAACCCCGACGAAGCCAAGAAGCTGTGGGCAGAGGCTGACGCCATCGCACCATACGGCGACACCGTCTTCGACATCGCGTACAACTCTGACGGTGGCCACCAGGGCTGGGTCGACGCTGTGACCAACAGCATCGCGAACACCCTCGGCATCACCGCACAGGGCAAGCCGTACCCGACGTTCGCAGCAGCGATCGACGACCGCGACAACGACAAGCTGACCGGTGGAACGCGCGCCGGATGGCAGGCTGACTACCCGTCGCTGTACAACTTCCTCGCTCCGCTGTACGTCACAGGCGCCGGATCGAACTACGAGGACTACTCGAGCGAAGAGTTCGAAGCACTCCTCGAGGAAGGCGCAAGCGCGTCCAACGTCGAAGACGCAACCGCGAAGTACCAGGAAGCACAGGAAGTCCTGCTCAAGGACCTCCCGGCCATCCCGCTGTGGTACTCCAACGTGACCGGTGTCTCGGCTGACACCGTCGACAACGTGGTGTTCGGTTGGGACTCCGTCCCGCTGTACCACGAGATCACCAAGGGCTAGGCTCACCCAGCCCAGACCGCACAAGTGAAATGTCCGGGGCGAATTCGCCCCGGACATTTCATTGACTAGAATCAACCAGTGATTGTGACAACCATGTACGTTCGACCCGGCGAAATAACCTGATGCTCTGGTACACAGGTAAACGCATTCTTCAGATGATCCCCGTTTTTTTCGGGGCCACCTTCCTCATCTACTTCATGGTGTTCTCCCTGCCAGGGGACCCCATTGCCGCGCTGTTCGGTGACCGGCCTCCCGCGCCGAGCGTCATCGCGCAGATCCGGGCCGAGTACAACCTCGACAAGCCCTTCATCGTGCAGTACTTCCTGTACATCGCCGGGCTCTTCCAGGGTGACCTCGGAACCACATACTCCGGCCGCCCCGTCGCCGATGTGATGGCATCCGCTTTCCCCGTCACCGCACGCCTCGCGCTCCTCGCGCTCGTCTTCGAAGCGTTCGCCGGAATCCTCGTCGGCCTCATCGCCGGCCTGCGCAAGGGCAAGTGGTTCGACACCAGCGCACTCGTCGTGAGCCTCCTGCTCATCTCCGTGCCGACCTTCGTCATCGGCTTCGTTGCGCAGTATGTCTTCGGAATCCAGCTGGGCTGGTTCCGGCCCACGGTCTCGGGCGACGCGCCCTGGAGTGAACTCGTTCTCCCCGCGCTCGTACTCGCATCGGTGTCGTTCGCCTACATCGTCCGGCTTACCCGCGCGAGCGTGGCAGACAACCTCAACGCCGACTTCGTCCGAACGGCCACCGCGAAGGGCCTCTCGCGCCGTCGGGTTGTCACAGTGCACGTGCTGCGCAACTCGCTCGTTCCCGTCGTCACCTACCTCGGTGTTGACCTCGGTTCGCTCATGGTCGGTGCGATCGTCACAGAGGGCATCTTCAACATCAACGGTGTCGGTGGAACCGTCTACCGGGCGATCACCCTCGGCGAGGGTCCGACCGTCGTGTCGTTCATCGCCGTGATGGTGATCATCTTCGTGGTCGCCAACCTGCTCGTCGACCTGCTCTACGCGGCACTTGACCCAAGGATTCGCTATGCAAAATAAGAAATACGCTTCACAGGGTCATTACGTCGCGCCGCTCGAGGAAACTCCCGTTGCAGCGATCGACAAACTGGACGAGTCCCAGAAAGCACGCAGCACGTGGGCGGATGCCTGGGAGTCGATGCGTCGTCGACCGACGTTCTGGATCTCGGCGGTTCTGATCTTCATCATCGCGGTCGTCGCGCTGTTCCCCGGCCTGTTCACCTCGGTCGCACCGAACTCGAACTGCCTGCTCGCCAACAGCAACGGCAGCCCTGAGGCAGGACACCCGTTCGGGTTCACCCGCCAGGGCTGTGACGTCTACTCCCGGGTCCTCTTCGGAACCCAGGCCTCGGTGACCGTCGGACTTCTCGCAACCGCCCTCGTCACCCTCGTCGGCATCGTTATCGGTTCGCTCGCCGGGTTCTACGGCGGATTCCTCGACGCACTCGTCTCGCGCGTCGGCGACATCTTCTTCGCCATCCCGACCGTCCTCGGTGCGATCGTTCTCATGAGCGTCCTGCCTGACCGCACGCCGATCACTGTCGCGCTCGTTCTCGCGATCTTCGCCTGGCCACAGGTCGCCCGCATCATGCGCGGTGCTGTGCTCAGCGCAAAGAACTCGGACTACGTGATGGCGTCGATCGCGCTCGGGGTATCGAAGTTCAAGATTCTCCTGCGTCACGTCATCCCGAACGCGATAGCGCCCGTCATCGTCATCGCGACGGTGTCACTCGGAACGTTCATTGTTGCTGAGTCCACCCTGTCCTTCCTCGGCATCGGCCTCCCACCGAGCGTCATGTCGTGGGGTAACGACATCGGCCAGGCGCGGACATCGGTCCGCACCAGCCCGCAAACGCTGCTCTACCCGGCAGCAGCGCTTTCACTCACCGTGCTCTCGTTCCTCATGCTCGGCGATGTCGTCCGTGATGCACTCGACCCGAAGGCGAGGGCACGTCGATGAGCCAGCCAGTAACGGATGCCGTGGCGTCGCCGCGCGATTCATCCACCGAACCGCTTCTCCAGATCCGTGACCTCGAGGTCGGATTCCAGACGCAGCGAGGCATCGTCCCCGCCGTGCGTGGCGTCGATCTCACTCTCTACGCCGGGCAGACGCTCGCCATCGTGGGGGAGTCCGGTTCCGGCAAGTCGACGACCGCGCAGTCGATCATCGACCTGCTCCCGGGAACCGGAAAGGTTACCGGCGGACAGATCCTGTTCGAGGGTCGCGACCTGACAACGCTCTCGCCCCGCGAGATCCAGGACGTTCGGGGAAACCTGATCGGTTACGTCCCACAGGACCCGATGTCGAACCTCAACCCGGTGTGGAGCATCGGATTCCAGGTCGAAGAGGCCATCAAGGCGAACAACATTGCCCAGGGCAAGGAAGCGCGCCTGCGCACCATCCAGGTCCTCCAGGAGGCCGGGCTGAGCGACGCGGGTGACCGCCTCAAGCAGTTCCCGCACCAGTTCTCCGGCGGCATGCGTCAGCGCGTGCTGATCGGAATCGGCCTCTCCAGCCGTCCGAAGCTGCTCATTGCCGACGAGCCGACGAGCGCGCTCGACGTCACAGTGCAGCGTCAGATCCTCGATCACCTCGGAACCCTCACGCGTGACTATGGCACGAGCGTACTGTTCATCACCCACGACCTCGGCCTGGCAGCCGAACGTGCCGAGCAGCTCGTCGTGATGTACCAGGGCAAGGTTGTCGAGTCCGGGCCGTCGCAGGAGATCCTCGCGAACCCGCAGCACCCGTACACGCAGCGTCTCGTTGCAGCGGCTCCGAGCCTCGCGTCCCGGCGCATCCAGGCTGTCAAACAGCACGAAGAAGCCGAGACCGAGATCTTCTCGGAGGGCGCCATCGACACGACGCTCCTCGAGCGCGCGGCCGAGCGTGAGAACGCGGCGCCGGCCAGGGACCTCATCTCCCTTCGCAACGTATCGAAGGTGTACCGGATCCGTAAGCAGGGGTTCCGTCACGACGAACTGAAAGCCGTCAACGACGTGTCCTTCGGTGTCCAGAAGGGCACGACGACAGCGCTGGTCGGCGAGTCGGGGTCGGGTAAGTCGACCGTCGCCAAGCTCCTGCTCCAGCTCGAGTCGATCACGAGTGGTGAGATCGAATTCGACGGTCAGGATGTCGCCGGCCTCCGTGGTGCAGAGCTTCTGAAGTTCCGCCGCCGCGTTCAGCCGGTCTTCCAGGACCCGTACGGTTCGCTCGACCCGCAGTACAGCGTCGGGAACACCATCGCCGAGCCGCTTCTCGCTCACAAGGTCGGTTCGGCGCGCGAGCGTCAGTCGCGCGTGCTCGAGCTGCTCGACCAGGTGTCGCTTCCGTCGTCGACCCGCTACCGCTACCCGAGTGAACTCTCGGGCGGCCAGCGGCAGCGCATCGCGATCGCGCGTGCACTCGCGCTCAAGCCCGACGTTCTGGTGCTCGACGAGGCGGTGTCGGCGCTCGACGTTCTCGTCCAGGGCCAGATCCTCAACCTCCTCACCGAGCTGCAGACCGAGCTTGGCCTGACCTACCTCTTCATCACGCACGACCTCGCGGTCGTGCGGCTCGTTGCTGACAACGTGTGCGTGATGAGGAAGGGACAGATCATCGAGTCGGCGACGACCGATGAGGTCTTCGACAACCCACGCGAGGTATACACGCAGGAACTGCTGGCGGCGATCCCCGGAGGCAACTTCGAGTTCGGTCGCTAAGGCGAACTGTTCACAAGAAGCACCGGTGCGACAGACACGGCAACTACGGTTGGCGGACCTGTCGCTCCGGTGCTTCTTTGCGTGAACCTGAGATCCGTCCCAGCGAGCCGAGGGCAGAGTGCAGTAAGATAATCTGTTGGGTCGGATTCTGGCCCGCATCTGTACATTTCCCGTCGCGCTCATACTCTCGCGACATCTCTTCTTGTAAGGAATTTCTTCATGGCGCTTGCTTCGCGCGACGACCTCCGAAACGTAGCCATTGTCGCTCACGTTGACCACGGCAAGACGACGCTGGTTGACGCCATGCTCCGTCAGACGGACTCATTCGCCGAACACGCGCACCTCGAAGAGCGCGCCATGGACTCGAACGAGCTCGAGCGCGAAAAGGGCATCACGATCCTCGCGAAGAACACCGCGGTGTCCTACAAGGGCAAGCACGCCGCCAACGGTCCGATCACGATCAACGTGATCGACACCCCCGGCCACGCCGACTTCGGTGGAGAGGTCGAGCGCGGCCTGTCCATGGTCGACGGTGTCGTCCTGCTCGTCGACGCGAGTGAGGGCCCGCTGCCGCAGACCCGCTTCGTGCTCCGTAAGGCACTCGAGGCCAAGCTTCCCGTCATCCTCCTGGTCAACAAGACCGACCGCCCCGACGCGCGTATCGACGAGGTCGTAGCCGAGAGCCAGGACCTCCTCCTCGGCCTCGCGAGCGACATGGCCGACGACGTTCCTGACCTCGACCTCGACGCCGTCCTCGACGTGCCCGTTGTCTACGCATCAGGCCGCAATGGCGCTGCGAGCTGGAACAAGCCCGAGAACGGCACCCTGCCGGACAACGATGACCTCGAGCCGCTGTTCGACGCCATCATCAAGCACATCCCGGCTCCCGTCTACGACGACGAGCACCCCCTTCAGGCTCACGTCACCAACCTTGACGCGTCCCCGTTCCTCGGTCGTCTCGCTCTGCTGCGCATCTTCCAGGGCACGATCAAGAAGGGCGAGACCGTCGCCTGGGTCAAGTACGACGGATCCATCCACAACGTGCGCGTCACCGAGCTCTTCATCACCAAGGCGCTCGACCGTTACCCCGCCGAAAGCGCTGGCCCTGGGGACATCGTCGTTGTCGCCGGATTCCCCGACATCACCATCGGTGAGACGCTCGCCGACCCCAACGATGTCCGCCCGCTCCCGACGATCACCGTCGACGAGCCGGCCATCTCGATGACCATCGGTACCAACACCTCGCCGCTCGTCGGCAAGGTCAAGGGACACAAGCTCACCGCACGCATGGTGAAGGACCGTCTCGACCGCGAACTCGTCGGTAACGTCTCGCTTCGCGTGCTCGACATCGGCGCTCCGGACAAGTGGGAGGTGCAGGGCCGAGGCGAACTCGCCCTGTCGATCCTCGTCGAGCAGATGCGTCGTGAAGGCTTCGAACTCACCGTCGGCAAGCCGCAGGTCGTCACCAAGAAGGTCAACGGCAAGACTCACGAGCCGTACGAGCACCTCACCATCGACGTCCCCGAGGAATACCTCGGTGCCATCACCCAGCTCCTCGCTGCGCGCAAGGGCCGCATGGACAACATGGCGAACCACGGAACCGGATGGGTTCGTATGGAATTCATCGTTCCGTCGCGTGGTCTCATCGGCTTCCGCACCGAGTTCATGACGCTCACCCGCGGCACCGGAATCGCCAACGCGATCTCGCACGGCTACGACGAGTGGGCCGGCCCCATCGTCACCCGTAACAACGGTTCGATCGTTGCCGACCGTTCGGGTGTTGTCACGCCGTTCGCCATCATCGCCCTCCAGGAGCGGATGACGTTCTTCGTCAACCCGACCGAAGAGGTCTACGAGGGCATGGTCATCGGCGAGAACTCGCGCAACGACGACATGGACGTCAACATCACCAAGGAAAAGAAGCTGACAAACATGCGTCAGTCGACCTCGGACACGTTCGAGTCGATGACGCCGTCACGCCAGCTGTCGCTCGAGGAGTGCCTCGAGTTCGCCCGCGAAGACGAGTGCGTCGAGGTCACACCGGCCATCGTCCGCATCCGCAAGGTCGAGCTCGACGCCAACGCCCGCGCGCGCAACACGAGCCGCCTGAAGAAGCAGAACGAGTAACACTCTTACGCACACCTTCGAAGCGCCCGGGATCGAGAGACCCCGGGCGCTTCGTTCGTCCCGCTACTCTGGATCCCATGTCCTGTACCCGATTGCCGGCTTCCCGGGTCGGCCACGGGCCGGTTGTCACCGGTCAGTCACACGGATGAGCCGGCAAGCCCCCCGAACGCCCCGAACGCCGGAGCAGCTCGCCGCGCGCCAGGGCGTTGCTGTCGGTGTTGCCACGGCTGCATACGGTGTCTCCTTCGGTGCGCTGGCGGTTGCAGCAGGTCTCGACATCTGGCAGGCATGCGTGCTCAGCCTCTTCATGTTCACCGGCGGATCCCAGTTCGCCCTCGTCGGCGTCCTCGCGTCGGGCGGAATTGCATCAGCTCCCGCCGCCATCGCCAGTGCCGTGCTGCTGGGCTCCCGGAACACGGCGTACGGCATGCGGATGAAACCGGTGGTCGGCCGTGGCTGGCCCCGTGACGTCGCCGCGGCGTGGTTGACCATCGACGAGTCGGTGGCGGTTGCCCTTGCGCAGAAAACCGCCACCGCGAGTCGCACGGGGTTCTGGGTAACCGGACTTGTCGTTTACATCGGCTGGAACCTCACCACCTTCGCCGGTGCCCTCATCGGTGACCTGCTCGGAGACACCCGCGCGTACGGACTCGATGCCGCGGCTGCTGCGGCGTTCCTCGGTTTGCTGTGGCCTCGCCTCCGAAGGAAGCAGGCACTCGTCGTCGCCGGGGGAGCGATGGTGGTTGCCGCGGTCCTCCTCCCGTTCGCTCCGAGCGGCGTGCCCGTCATCGCCGCCGCGCTGGTCGCCGTCCTGGTCGGTGTCACCAACTGGTTCGGGACCCGGGATGGGGCGGCTGTCTCGTGACCCTCTGGAACGTCATACTGCTCGCGTCGATCGCCTGCGTCGCCTTGAAACTCGCCGGTTACGCTGTGCCGGCACACTGGCTGGAGAAACCGGTGCCGTCGAGGATCGCCGAACTTCTCACGGTCGCCCTTTTGGCCGCTCTCATCGTCGTGCAGACCATTGGTGACGGAGTCGGCGTTGTGCTTGACGCCCGCGTACCAGCCCTCGGTGTTGCTGCGGCGCTCTATGCGCTCCGGGTGCCGTTTCTTATCGTCGTGATCGCTGCCGCGGCAGTTGCGGCACTGTTGCGGGCCGTGGCCGGCCTGGCCTGACCGTCGGGGCTTGGCCTGTCGGTCGAGGCTGCGGATGGGCACGGCCGCGTCCTGCCACCGACACGGGCCACCCATGTGGGCTGGGTACACTTGCCCGGTGAGTGGATACAACGGCGGACTGGGCAGTAACAACGAACCGGCGGGCAACGGGCCAACGAGTCATAGCCCTGCCGGGGCTGATCAGACGGGCGCATGGCCCGGCGTCCAGGCCACCCGTGAGACCTCCGTACCGGCGACGGGGGCTGAGCCTTCCGGCGGGCGTAACCGGGCTGTCAGCTGCGTACTCGGGTTCGTCGTCGGAGCGGTATTCGGCGCTGTAGGCACCGTCCAGCACCAGACGACACTCACCCTCGGTTCATTCAGCTTTCCCCTCGGCCTGATCCTCTCGCTCGTCGGCGTACTTGCCCTCCTCATCGGCCTGCGCCTGCTTATCGGCGATCGCCTCGTTGTTCTCCTGGCTGCGGTCGGTGTCGTTGGTGTGATCGCGCTTCTCTCGGTGCAGAGCCCCGGCGGCTCCGTGCTGATCCCGCAGGGTCTCGCCGGGCTGGTGTGGACCATTGGGCCGGTCCTCATCGCGACGGTCGTCGTTGCGTGGCCGCGGCTGCCTGAACGGCCCCGGACGCCATCCGCCACGATGGGTGAGGCGTAGACTTGACTGAGCCGTCTTTCGAAGGGACTGACCAACTGTGACCTATGTCATCGCCCTCCCGTGCGTGGATGTCAAAGACCGAGCGTGCATCGATGAGTGCCCCGTTGACTGCATCTACGAGGGTGAGCGTTCGCTGTATATCCACCCCGACGAGTGCGTCGACTGTGGAGCCTGTGAGCCGGTATGCCCCGTCGAGGCCATCTACTACGAGGATGACCTTCCCGAGGAATGGGCCGACTACTACAAGGCGAACGTCGAATTCTTCACCGAGGTCGGTTCGCCCGGCGGAGCAGCAAAGGTCGGAGTCATCAAGTACGACCACCCGGTCATTTCTGCCCTGCCGCCGCAGGCCGGCGTCTGAGGCGTGGCGCTCTCACCGCTTCCCGATTACCCGTGGGATGCCATGGTGCCGTTCGCTGCCCGCGCCAGGCAGCACCCTGACGGAATCGTCGACCTCTCCATAGGTTCTCCCGTCGACCCCACTCCAGAGGTGGTGCGTGTCGCGCTGTCCGAAGCGACAGACGCACACGCGTACCCGACAACGGCCGGCACACCGGCCCTCGCCGAGGCCATCGTCGGATGGTTCGCCAGGCGGCGGTCGGTCCCCGGCCTTCTCCCGTCCAACGTGCTGCCGACCATCGGTTCGAAGGAACTCGTCGCGCTCCTGCCGTTCATGCTCGGTATCGGTGAGGGCGACACGATCGTGCACCCCCGGGCCGCTTACCCCACCTATGCCATCGGAGCGGCGATGTGTGGAGCCAGCGCTGTGGCATCCGATGATCCGGCCCAATGGCCGGAAGGCACGAAGCTGATCTGGCTCAACTCGCCTGGCAACCCCGACGGGAACGTGCTCGACGTCGACTTTCTCCGCGTTGCCGTGGCCAGGGCTCGCGAACTCGGCGCACTCATCGTGAACGACGAGTGCTACGCAGAACTCGGCTGGAGCGGCCAGTGGGCCACCGCGCCGGTTCCGTCCATCCTCGACCCGCGGGTCACCGGAGGGAACGTCGACGGCATCCTCGCCATTTACTCACTCAGCAAACAGTCGAACATGGCCGGGTACCGCGCTGCATTCGCCGGGGGCTGTGCGGCGACGATCGCTCGGTTGACGACGGTGCGCAAACACGCGGGACTGATGGTGCCAGCGCCGCTGCAGGAGGCGATGATCGCCGCCCTGGGCGACGACGAGCACGTTGCCGAGCAGAAGGCGCGCTACGCCGCCAGGCGGGCCGAGATCCTGCCAGCGCTCGAGGGCGCCGGGTTCCGTCTCGACCGTTCGGAAGCCGGGCTGTACCTGTGGATGACCAGGGGCAGGGATGCCTGGGAGTCCATTGGCTGGCTCGCTGACCGCGGTATCCTCGCCGGGCCCGGAACGTTTTACGGCGACTTCTTTCCCGAGCACGTCAGGTTGTCGCTGACGGCGACCGACGAGAGGATTGCGGCTGCGGCGCTGCGGCTTTCCCGCGACGGCGTTGGAGCATAGCTCCAATGAGTCCGGCCGGTCGTTGGCGGATGCGGTAGTTGGCCGGTCAGCCGATTAGGCTGTATCCGGACCCGTCGCCGCGGCCACACATTCGCGGGGCAGGAACGCCGCACAATCACCTGGAACAACCAGTACAAGGAGGCGCCGTGGGCGACGTCGAGCAGGAGTCAAGCGCAGTGACAGAGAAAGCTACCCTGACCTACCCGGGCGGAACCGCAGAGTTTCCGATCCTGAAATCGAGTCAGGGCGCATCGAGCCTTGACGTCTCAACGCTGACACGCCAGTCGGGGCTCACAGCGCTCGACTACGGGTTCGTGAACACGGCAGCGACGAAGTCGTCGATCACCTACATCGACGGCGACCAGGGAATCCTGCGCTACCGCGGCTACCCGATCGAACAGCTCGCTGCGTCGTCGACGTACCTCGAGGTCGCGTGGCTTCTCATCTACGGCGAGATGCCGACGGCCGACCAGCTCGGCGAATTCGACGAGAAGATCCGTCGCCACACGCTGCTGCACGAAGACCTCAAGCACTTCTTCTCGGCTCTGCCGCACACGGCGCACCCGATGGCCGTCATCTCCAGCGCCCTCTCCGCTCTCTCCACGTACTACGAGTCAGCGGCGGACCCCAGCGACCCCGAACAGGTCGAGCTGACCACCATCCGCCTGCTCGCGAAGCTCCCCGTCATCGCGGGCTACGCACACAAGAAGGCGACCGGTCAGGCGTTCCTCTACCCGGACAACAGCCTGAGCTTCGTCGACAATTTCCTTCGGCTCAACTTCGGCAACATGGCCGAGCCGTACGAGATCGACCCCGTGCTCTCGAAGGCACTCGACCGCCTGCTCATCCTCCACGCCGACCACGAGCAGAACGCGTCGACGTCGACGGTGCGCCTCGTCGGTTCGACCGGTGCCAACCTCTACGCGTCGGTGTCAGCCGGCATCAACGCACTGTCGGGACCCCTGCACGGTGGCGCGAACGAAGCAGTCCTCGAGATGCTCGGCCGCATTCGCGATTCGGGCGAGGGCGTTTCGAAGTTCGTCGAGCGGGTCAAGAACAAAGAAGAGGGTGTCAAGCTCATGGGCTTTGGACACCGCGTCTACAAGAACTACGACCCGCGCGCGAAGATCGTCAAGGAAAGCGCAGACGAGGTGCTCGCGCAGCTCGGCGTCAGCGACCCGCTGCTCGACCTCGCGAAGGAACTTGAGCAGATTGCGCTCGAGGACGACTACTTCAAGGAACGTCGCCTGTACCCGAACGTCGACTTCTACACCGGCGTCATCTACAAGGCGATGGGCTTCCCGACCCGGATGTTCACCGTACTGTTCGCCATCGGCCGCCTTCCCGGCTGGGTGGCTCACTGGCGTGAGATGAACGAGGACCCGCAGACCAAGATTGGTCGCCCACAGCAGCTGTACACGGGTTCGGCCGCTCGCGACCTCCCGCAGCGTTAGCCGAGGCCACCTGCAGGCACAGCCCCGCTGGCACAGACCCGCTGGCACAGAAAAGCCCCACCGACACTGAGTCGGTGGGGCTTTTCCGTGCCGGCAGACGCTCGGTCTACGGGGTGAGCGTCAGAACGTCGGTCGCCGCGCTGTCCACGGCATCCGGGGTGTATGCCCAGGCCCGAGTCTTGTTCTCCTGCCACAGCACGGTCTGGTCGACGTAGGTCGGTGCGAAGGCGTGCCCGGATGCCCCGCCAAGGTTGATCCACGTTGATCCGTCGAAATCGGCGAGGTCGACTACCTGGCGCATGGACGGCACCCAGTCGACGGTGTAGCCGTCTGGCGCGTACCAGCCGACAGCGTTCACCACTGAGGAGCCACCGGCGAGCTCGTACGGCCCGCGGTTGAACAGCCACTCGATCGGCGCGATGCCCGATTCGCCGAAGCTCGCGTTGCGGATTGTCAGCGTGTGGAGTTCACCCCAGGTCCAGTCTTCCGGGTTGTCGCCCATCAGGTCCTCGGCCTCGGTCCACGCGGCGCCGAGAGCGTGAGTAATCGCCTCGTCGCGCCCGGTGACGTTGTCGTCCGCCGACACCCACCAGGACGACGCCGGGTCGTCGAGGAGTCCGCTCACGATCTGGAACCACTGGCCGCCGCCGGACGCCGGAATCGCCTCGGGCAGTTTGGGGGAGAAGCTGTCGTTGAGCAGTGTGCGCCAGAAGATGTTGAAGTAGGCGCTCTCGGCGCTGTCTGCGTCATCGGCGAAGTCCCAGTCGGCGAGCAGCGTCGCACCCTTTTTGGCGTTACCCGACGGGGTCAGGTCGGCGAGATACGGGGCAAACGCCTCGCCGATCGCGTTGTGGTTGTCCGCCTGGATCTCGCTCATCGTTGCCGCGGTAAACTTCGTGCCAGCGTCGACGTCCGTGCGGATGCGGTCGGTGATGCGGTCTGCCCGGTACCCGGCATCCCAGTCCCTGGTGATGAGGTACGGGTAGGTGGAGTTCACCACCGCGTTGTTGGCGGTGACGATGTACCCGGACTCGGGGTTGTACTGGCTGGGCAGGGCCTCGAATGGAATGTAGCTCTTCCAGCCCGATGCGCTCGTCCACCCTGGCTGCGGCACAGTGCCGTCACCCGCTGAGCGGACCGGGATCAGTCCCGGTGCCTGGTATCCGATGTTGCCATCGACGTCGGCGTACACAAGGTTCTGCGACGGCACTTCGAACAGCCTCGCCCCCTCGCGGAAGCTCGCCCAGTCGGTCGCCTGGTTCACGGCGAAAATAGCCCGCGGAGTCTGGCCGGGCGTCAGCGCCGTCCACTGCAGGGAGAGCTCGTATGACTCCTCCGGCAGGCCGCTCGACGCGGGATAGTCAGCGGCGATGCTCGAAAAATCACCCGTGACCCCCGTCACGAGCGGGCCGCGTTCGGTGGAGCGGATCGTAATCGGAACGTCTTCCCCTCCGGCGACCTTCACCACCTCTTCGCGGACGGTGAGCGGGCGGAGGACGCCGTCGAGCTCATAGTTCGCTTCCGCGACCTTCTCGATATAGAGGTCGGCGGTGTCAGGGCCGAGGTTCGTGAATCCCCACGCAACCCTCGCGTTGTGGCCGATGATGATCCCCGGCATGCCTGAGAAGCTGAATCCGGCAACGTCGAACGGGCACTCGGCCGAGACCACTGAGCAGCGCAGGCCCATCTGATACCAGACCGAAGGAAGCGAAGGGCCGAGGTGCGGGTCGTTCGCGAGCAATGGTTTGCCTGACTCGGTCAGGCTTCCGGCGACGACCCACGAGTTCGATCCGATGTCGCTGCCTGCCCTGCCAAGCAGTGCCGGCATCCCCTCAACGACGTCGCGGAGCGCGAGGAGTGAGTCGACGGATGCCTGCTGCTCGGCGGGGGCATCCTCGGCAGCTTCGCCGAACGGCGTCGCCATCGCGGAGAGCACCGTCGGGTTCGTCTCGTAGGGGTAAGTGGGGTACAGAGTGGACAGCTGCTCAGGTGAGACGCTCGTGGCGAGGATCGCCCTGTCGATCTCATCCTCCAGATTGGAGCGGAGGTCCCACGCCATGGCTTTCAGCCAGGCAACCGAGTCGGCCGGCGTCCACTTCTCAGGCTCGTACCCCGGGTTCTGCAGCCCAAGGACGGCGTACTCCAGGGAGAGCGATGCACCCTCACGCTCGGCCAGGTAGGCGTTCACTCCATCGGCGTAGGCCTGATACCAGCTGAGGGTGAGCGGGTCGAGCAGTTCGACCTCCTGTTCGGCCACAGCGCGCCAGCCGAGAGTTCGGACGAAGGTGTCGGTTTCGACCTGTGCCTCACCGAACAGTTCGGCAAGACGACCGCTCGTGACGTGCCGCCGGAAGTCCATCTCCCAAAACCTGTCCTGCGCGTGCACGAAACCCTGCGCTGCGAACAGGTCCGTCGCACTCTCCGCTTCGATGACGGGGATCCCGGCGTCGTCGCGGTACACGGTGACGTTCGCGTCAAGTCCCTCGACGGAAAGCTCGCCGTCGAGCTGGGGGAACGAGCGCTGCACGGTGAGGACCACGAGCCCGCCGGCGACGAGGACCAGGACGACGAGACCGCCGACGACACTCATGAGAACTGTAAACAAGCGCGATCGTCGGCTTCTTGGCGTCCTGGGAACCACGTCACTCCTTCGTGAAACTGCGGGGGTCTGCCGCCCGGTGTCAGGCGTGCAACGCGTCGTTGAGTTGGATTCCCGCTCCTGTGCGGTTCAACACCTCGACGGCCCCCGTGAGGGAGTTGCGTCTGAAGAGCAAGTTTGGCATGCCGGAGAGTTCGACAGCCTTCACAACGACCGGTGCGTCGTCGGTGTTTTTGTCTCCGACAACGGCGACCTTCGTTCCCGCCGTGACATAGAGTCCGGCTTCGACGACCGAGTCATCTCCGATGGAGATGCCGATTCCCGAGTTGGCGCCGAGGAGAGCACGCTCACCGATCGATACCCGCTGTGTCCCGCCGCCAGACAGCGTGCCCATGATCGACGCGCCACCGCCGATGTCTGAACCGTTGCCAACGACGACCCCCTGCGAGATCCGCCCCTCGACCATCGATGCCCCAAGGGTCCCGGCGTTGAAGTTGACGAAGCCCTCGTGCATGACCGTTGTTCCCGGCGCGAGGTGCGCTCCGAGGCGGACCCGCGATGCATCCGCGATCCGCACCTTGGGCGGGGTGACGTAGTCCAGCATGCGCGGGAACTTGTCGATGCCGGTTGCCGAAATACCCGCGCGGGAGAGCGCCGGCCGGATCTCGTCGAAGTCTTCGGGGTTCACCGGACCAGCGTTGGTCCAGACCACGATCGGAAGGTGGCCGAAGATTCCGTCGAGGTTGATCGAGTTCGGTGCCACCAGAAGGTGGGACAGCAGGTGCAGCCGGAGGTAAGCATCCGAGGTGTCCTGTGGCGCAGCCTCGAGGTCGATCTGGACGGTCACGATGTCGATGCGTACGCGCCGGCGCTCGTCGGTGCCGGCCAGGGCCTCGATCTGCGCCGGGACGATCCAGCGTTCCCGGTTGGCGGGGATCGGACCGAGCTGAGGTTCTGGATACCAGGTGTCCAGAACGGTGCCGTCGGCGGCCACAGTGGCGAGGCCGTAGCCCCAGGCGTGCGTTGCGGTGAGTGCGGAGTCCGTCATGCCTCAAGGCTAGCGAACCGCCGGGTTTCCTGACGCCGTGTGACGCGACCGTAGACTGATCGCATGCCGGACTCGCCAGTGCCATCTCCTGCCCTCGATCTCTCCGCGTCGAGCGTCGATATCACCCGAACAATCTGCGACATCGAGTCGGTTTCCGGCAACGAAGCGCCGCTCGCGGATGCCATCGAGCGCGCGCTGGCCGACTGCGACCACCTCGAGGTCACGAGGGTGGGCAACACAATTGTCGCGCGGACGACCGGGGGCAAGTCGAAGCGCGCGATCATCGCTGGCCACATTGATACGGTGCCGGTCAACGCCAACCTCCCGACCCGGTTCGAGACGATCGACGGCAGGGACTACCTGTGGGGTCGCGGCACCGCGGACATGAAGAGCGGTGTCGCCGTCCAGCTGAAGCTCGCGGCCGAGCTGACGGATCCCGCCATCGACGTGACCTGGATGTGGTACGACGGCGAAGAGGTCGAGAGCGATAAAAATGGCCTCGGCATCCTCGCGGCGTCTCGCCCTGATCTTTTCGAGGGCGACTTTGCCATCCTCGGTGAGCCGACGCGGAGCGACATCGAGGGCGGATGCAACGGCACGGCGCGTATCGACGTCGTAACGCGCGGACGCCGAGCACACTCAGCGAGGAGCTGGGTGGGGGAGAACGCGATCCACCGGGCCGCGCAGGTACTGAACATCCTCGCCGCGTATTTGCCGGCATCCGTCGAGGTCGATGGCCTCGTCTACCGCGAGGGACTCAACGCCGTCGGGATTTCGGGCGGTATCGCCGGGAACGTCATCCCCGACGAGTGCCGGGTGCACATCAACTACCGTTTCGCCCCGAACCAGTCGGCGGCCGAAGCGGTCAGTTACCTCCGTCGCCTGTTCGGTGGGTTCGAGGTCGAGGTCATCGACGCCGCTGATGGTGCGCGGCCGGGCCTCGATGCGCCGCTCGCGCAGGAGTTCACGAGGGCCGTCGGCGGAACCGCTCTTCCGAAATACGGCTGGACCGACGTTGCCCGCTTCTCCGCCCTCGGCATCCCCGCCGTGAACTATGGCCCTGGCGACCCGCTCACCGCGCACGCCGATGACGAACGTGTCGCACTCGACGAGATCATCGCGTGCGAGAACGGGCTGCGCACGTGGCTGACCGGTGCGGCCGTCTGACCTCTGGCGCCGGCTGCGCTGGTGGGGCCGGGTCCTCGTCATCGCGGCCGCAGGGCGGCTGATCTCGACGGCGATCCTCGTCTGGTTCGCACAGCGCCAGCCGGCCAACGCCTGGACGGGCCCGTCACCCGCGTACGCCGACTTCGCCTCGCTCTGGGACGGCCGTTGGTACCACATCGTGGCACTCTCCGGTTATCCGGCCGAGTTGCCGGTCGATGCCGACGGTCACGTCGCGGAGAACGCGTGGGCGTTCATGCCCGTGTATCCGGCGGTCGTGCGGCTCGTCATGGGACTCACCGGACTCGGCTGGGCGCCAGCCGCAGTGGTCGTGTCTGTGCTTGCGACCCTTGGTGCGACGCTCGTCTTCTACAAGCTGATGCGACTCGTTCTCGACGAGTCGACGGCCCTGTTCAGTGTCGTGCTGTTCTCGGTCGCGCCGCTGTCGCCCATTCTTCAGGTTGCCTACGCGGAATCGTTGCACGTGCTGCTGCTCGCTGCCGCGCTCTACCTCGTGCTCACCCGTCGTTATCTCCCAGCGGCGGGGGTGATCGCCGTGATGTGTTTCACACGCCCGTCAGGGCTCGCGTTCTCGCTCTTCCTCGTTCTTCATGTCCTGGTGCGCTGGTTCCGGCGTCGCGCACCGGGGGAGAGCCTCCGAGACCTGGTCCCGCCGGCCGCGCTCGCCGTGCTGAGCGGAGTTCTCGGCCTCGCCTGGCCTGCGATCGCGTGGGCGGTCACCGGGTCGATCACCGCATACACTGACACCGAGCTCGCCTGGCGGAGCGCGTACATCGGCCACGGCCACCTGGTTCCGTTTGCGCCGTGGTTTCAGGGACTCGACTGGTGGGCGGCCAACGGACTCGGTCTTCCGGACTCGCCGTGGTGGGGGATTCTGGGTGTCGCCGTGCTCGCCCTGTTAGCGGTACTCGGGCTCCTCTCTTCGCCCGCGCGCAAGCTCGGCGTCGACCTCCGGTTGTGGCTCGCGAGCTACCTCATCTACCTTTTCGCCGTGTTCTTCCCGCAGTCGAGCACTTTCAGGCTTCTCGTTCCGCTGTTCCCGGCCGCCGGCGCATTCGCCGTTCCTCGGTCGCGCGTGTACCGGGTGTGTCTTGTAATCGCGTCGATCGCTGGGCAGATCGGATGGGTGCTCATCGCGTGGCGCGTCGACGGTTACGACTGGACGCCACCGTGATCGGGTGTCCCCAGTTTGGGTGAGTCTGCGGGCCGATTTCGTTCGTTCACAGCGGGTAGCGGATAATAGGAGGACAAAGCAACGAAAGGGGAGCCGAATGGCAGCGATGAAGCCGAGGACTGGCGACGGACCAATGGAGGCCGTGAAGGAGGGTCGGCTGATCATCGTGCGGGTTCCGCTCGAAGGCGGTGGGCGCCTGGTTGTGTCAGTCAACGACGCCGAAGCCAGGGAACTTCACGACGCGCTGGCTGGGGTAGTAGCAGTCAGCTAGACCGGTTTTAACAACAAGGCGCGGATGTCTGTGGTCGCTGACCACCAGCATCCGCGCCTTGTCCTGTTAAAGGGCATGCCCGCTCAGGACGCGGAGCACTCCGGCCAGAGCGCCGTTTCTGGCGAATGCCTAGGCGAGCTTGGTGATCTGGAGCAGGCCGTCGCCGACGGGCGAGAGCGCACTCACAACGGCGCTCGACGACGCGATCTCCTGCACGAGGGTGCGGAACGCGCTGGTGACGTCGTCGCGCTGGGCCGGGTCAGCGACCCTGCCCTTCCAGAGGGCGTGGGGGACCAGGACGGTGCCGCCGGCCCGAGCAAGGCGAAGCCCGTGCTCGACGTTCTCGATCACCTGCGTGGGGTCGGCGTCAACGAAGACGATGTCGTAGGAGTTCTCGTTCATCCGCGTGAGCACGTCGAGGGACCTGCCGGTGATCAGGCGAACGCGGTTGGGTGCGACCCTGGCGTCGGCAAAGGTCTGCCGTGCGTAACCCTGGTGCTCGGCCTCTGAATCGATGGTCGTGAGGACGCTCCGCTTCGACGGTGACAGCAGCCACAGCCCGGAGACGCCGGAACCGGTGCCGATTTCGACCACGTTGACGGCAGCAGTGGTCGCGGCGATAACAGCGGCCTGCGCTCCCATGGCCGGCGAGATCGGTTCGATGCCGAGCTCAAGAGACTGTGCACGGGCCTTCTGGATCGAATCGGACTCGGTGACGATGTAGTCGGCGTATTTCCAGTTCGAATCTTGTTCTGACACTTCAGCTCCCGGTGGTGGTTCGCCCAAGAGTAGCGGAGCCGTGTCGTGCGTTTTGTCAGGCGCGGCGCGATAGTCTGAACTCGTGTTCTTCGGCCTCACTTTCGAGAAGCTCCTCATCATCGGGGTGATCGCTGTCTTCCTGCTCGGACCCGAGCGCCTGCCGACGTACGCAGCACAGCTTGCGAGGCTCATCCGATCGCTCCGTGACATGGCCCAGGGGGCCAAGGAACGCATGCGCGAGGAGATGGGGCCCGAGTTCGACGAGGTCGACTGGAAGAAACTCGACCCGCGTCAGTACGACCCGCGCCGGATCATCCGTGAGGCGCTGCTCGATGATTCTCCGCCCGAACCGGTCATCGCCCCGCCGAGTTTCGACAAGACCGCTGCCGTTCCCACCGATGATGATGATGTTGTGTGGCAAAAGCCTCGAACAAGCCGCGCGTCAGATCGGCAGCGGCAGATCCTCGAGGGCAACGCCGTGGCGGCGCCACCGTTCGACCTCGAAGCCACCTGACGCGAAGCATCGGCCGGTCACGGCATGCCACACGCAGATCTCACGAAACCGTAGAGGGCATCGCGGGTCGCGTCGTCGACCGGGAAGCTGTAGCGTCCATCGGCGCC
Source organism: Mycetocola zhujimingii (assembly GCF_003065425.1). Lineage (NCBI taxonomy): Bacteria > Bacillati > Actinomycetota > Actinomycetes > Micrococcales > Microbacteriaceae > Mycetocola > Mycetocola zhujimingii. Next base: position 2,047,286 of record NZ_CP026949.1, on the reverse strand, counting down.
GTCGACGCTGACCGTCACGACCAGCACCGTTCCGATTTTGTCTTCGGCGACGGCGTGTGGGTCGCAGCGTGCCGGCCGGATCGACAGCACCGCGGACTGAGGGGCGGATGCTCCGGCGAGAGCCAGTGAGAGCGGCCAGCCTTCAGAGCCGTCCGCCGGTGCGAGCAGCGGCGTCGAGGCGACCGACGAGAACTGCACAGTTCCCTCCCCGCGCGTCGGTGTAAACAGCAGTGTGAGCCTGGCGACAGCATCCGGTCCTGTTCCGTCGATAACGAGAGGGCCGTCGACAGAGACCGTGGCGACCCGCTCAACGGCGGCGGACACGCACCCGGTCTGATGCAGCCGCTGGAGCGTGTCGAGAGGATCGAGGGGGGTCGTGACGACGGCAGGGCCCGTGCCGAATTCCACAGCGAGCGACGGGGCCGGTGGGTCTGCCTTTCCTGTCGTACATTTCGCGCCTGGCGCCGCCGTGCGGAGGTCAACCGTGCGGCCCGCCGTGATCGTGGTTCCCGACCAGTGCGCCGGTTCGGCGAACCCCTCCCAGGTAAGGACGGCGTCGTCGACAGTGATGCTCTCGGTGCCGCCGTTGACGACGCGGAGGACGAGGGTGCCGCTCGCATAATCGGTTCGGCCCTGCATCACCTCAAAGCTGAGGTCGTCAGCCGGGTTCGCCGGCGGGGCTGAACAGCCCGCCAGAAGCACGAGCGAAGCGGCGAGTCCCGCAAGGATACCCCGCCGCACAGCATCCGCCGATCAGGCCGGGGCCAGTCCGAGCCGACGGCCGGCGAGGCCGCGTCCACGGGCGAGCAACTGGTCGGCGACCGAACGGATGGCGACGCTCGCCGGGTCATCCGGGTGCGACAGGACAACGGGCACCCCGGTGTCGCCTCCCGACCGGAGCGGGACGCTCAGGGGAACACTCGCGAGCAGCGGGACCTCGGGGGCGTCGGGCGTTGCGCTCAGCCGGCGGGCGAGTTCAGCGCCGCCGCCGGAGCCGAAGAGCGAGAGGACGCTGCCGTCCGGCTGCACGAGCCCCGCCATGTTCTCGATCACCCCGATCACCTTCTGACCGGTCTGCCTGGCCACGATTCCACTGCGCTCGGCGACGTCGGCCGCTGCCGGCCGCGGGGTGGTGACGACGAGGACCTCGGCGTTCGGCAACAGCTGGCCGAGCGAGATCGCGACGTCGCCCGTTCCCGGCGGCAGGTCGAGGAGGAGGACATCGAGGTCGCCGAAGTACACGTCGGTGAGGAACTGGCTGATCGTGCGGTGCAGCATCGGGCCGCGCCAGGCAACGGCCTGTGTCGCTTGTCCGTCTGCCTTGCCGAGGAACATGCCGATCGAAATCACCTTCACGCCGTACCCGATGGGAGGCAGGATCATGTCGCCTACCTGCGTCGGCGTTCTGAGCGACGTCTCGTCAGCCGTGGCATCCGTCAAACCCAGGAGGCCTGGGATCGAGAAACCGTGGACGTCAGCGTCGACGATGCCGACGCTCAGGCCCCTCGCGGCGAGTTCTGCTGCGAGGTTCGCGGTGACCGTCGACTTACCGACGCCGCCCTTCCCGCTCGTTACGGCGTAAACCTTGGTGAGCGTGCCAGGCCCGAACGGCATCACCCTCGCGGCCTTCGGGCCGCGGAGCGACTCGGTGAGCGCGCGCCGTTCCTCCGGCGTCATCACGCCGACGGCGATGTTCGCGCTCGTGACGCCCGGCACCCGGGACACCGCTGCCGTGACATCGCGTTCAATCGCCGTGGCAGCGGGGCAACCGACGATCGTCAGTTTGATGGCGACGGATGCCGCCCCATCCGCGGCGACCGCAATGTCGCCAACCATGCCCAGTTCGGTGATCGGCCTGCGAATCTCAGGGTCGATCACCGTGGCGAGTTCGTCGGCAATGCGGCGTTCGAGGTCAGTTCCTGGCATCGTCCTTGTCCTTCTCGAGCTCTTCGAGAAGCGACCGGAGTTCCTGGCGGATGAAGTCCTTCGATGCCATGTCCTTCATCGCGAGTCGCAGGGCCACGACCTCACGGGCGAGGTACTCGGTGTCGTTGAGGTTGCGTTCGGCGCGCTGGCGATCCTGTTCGATCTGCACCCGGTCACGGTCGTCCTGGCGGTTCTGGGCGAGGAGGATCAGCGGGGCAGCGTACGAGGCCTGGAGGGAGAGGATGAGCGTCAGCGCGGTGAAGCCGAGGGCTGCCGAGTCGAAGCGGAAGTCCTCGGGGCCCCAGGTGTTGTACGCAATCCAGGCGAGACAGAACACGGTGAGGCCAGCGAGGAACGCCGGGGTACCCATGGCGCGGGCCACCCACTCGGTGAACCGACCGAATCTGTCGCTCGACTCGCGTCCCCGGCCGGGGAGCATGGACGGACGGAGGCCCTTGGGGGCGTCAAGGCGCACGTCGTTCCTGCGGATCTTAGCCATGAGTCGCCCTCCTTCCCTGTGGTTTGTGCGTGATCACCGGTTCGTCGTTCTGACTTCGCCAGTCTTCGGGCAACAGGTAGTCGAGGACATCGTCAATTGTCACCACCCCGACGAGTCTGTGCGTGTCATCGACGACGGGAACCGACACGAGGTCATAGCTGGCCAGGATCCGGGAGACTTCGGCCGCCGAAGCCTTCGCCGTCACCGGGTCGAGGCTCTGGTCCATGATCGTGCCGAGCCGTTCGTGCGGCGGGTAACGCAGCATCCGCTGGAAGTGCACGATGCCGAGGTACCTGCCGGTCGGCGGCTCGTACGGCGGGAGGGTCACGCAGACCGCTGCGCCGAGTGCCGGCGGGAGTTCGGGGCGCCGGATGAGCGCGAGGGCCTCGGCGACCGTGGAATCGGCGGACAGGATGACCGGTTCCGTGGTCATGAGGCCACCGGCGGTGTCAGGCGCAAACGCGAGGAGCATGCGCACGTCCTCGGCCTCTTCGGGCTCCATCAGCTCGAGCAGGTGTTCGCCGCGGTCGAGGGGAAGCTGTGCGATGAGGTCGGCCGCATCGTCCGGCTGCATCTGATCGAGCACGTGGGCCGCGCGGCCGTCGCCGAGCTCGGTGAGGATGGCGACCTGGTCGGTCTCCGGCATCTCCTCGAGCGCGTCGGCGAGGCGGTCGTCCGGAAGTTCCTCGACGACTTCGATCATCCGGTCCTGCGGCAGGTCGAGCAGGGTATTCGCGAGGTCAGCCGGCTTGAGGTCTGAGTATGTGGCGATGAGCTGCTCGGCGGACTGCCCCTCAGGCCCGGACTGCTTCTCCCGGATTTCCCGCCAGGTCGCGAACGTCGTCGTGCCCTTGGCAAAGGGAGAGGGTGACAGCTTGGGCCGCCGAACGAAGTACTGGCTGACCGCCCACGCGCCCGGGCCGACCTCTTCGATGGCGATATCTTCGATGGTCGCTTCACCGGATCCGTCGACGAATTCGACCTTCCGGCCGAGGAGCTCGGCGATCACGCGCACCTCGCCGCCGCGCTGTTCGAACCGTCGCACGTTGATGAGACCCGTTGTGATGATCTGGCCGGCGGCGATCGAGGTGACGCGGCCGATCGACACAAAGACGCGTCGTTTGCCGGGGATCTCGACGATGAGCCCGACAACACGTGGCGGGTCGCTCTTGCGGTACACGACGAGCACATCGCGCACTTTGCCCACGCGGTCGCCCGCCGGGTCGAAGACTGTGCAGCCGGCAAGCCGGGCGACGAAAACTCTCGATCCACTCACCCCTCTAACTTAGTGCCGTTCCCTGTATGGGGGAGGGGGGCCAACGTTCGGGGCTGCGGTTCGCGGGCGCCGGTGTGAGAATGGAGGGGTGAGCAATCAGCAGCAGCGCCGAGGCGCAGACCGGTACCCGTTCGAGTCGATGATTCCGCGCGGCGAAACCGTCGCCAGTTTCGAGAGCTACAGGGAAGCGCAAAACGCGGTCGACGTTCTCGCCCAGGCGGATTTCCCCGTCAAGCAGGTGTCGATCGTCGGTGACGGGCTCAAGAGCGTCGAGCGGGTGACCGGCCGTCTCAGCTACGGCCGTACCGCGGGCGCCGGCGCCCTGAGCGGCGCATGGCTCGGCCTGTTCTTCGGGCTCCTGCTCATCATCATCAATCCCGCCGCCAACCTCAGTTTTGTCGGTGCCGCCGTGCTCATCGGTGCGGCGTTCGGCATGATGTTCTCGGTTGTGTCGTACGCGCTCAACAGGAGGCGCCGTGATTTCACCTCGATCATGCAGGTCATCGCGACGAGCTACACGGTGACCGTGGATCCCGAACTGGCGAACCGCGCACGCAACCTGCTCGAGAGCGCTCCGACCAAGCAGTAGCCTGACGCTCCAGCTTCTGCGTCCGACAGGACCGAACGAGAAAGCCCCGCCTCAATGAGGCGGGGCTTTTACGTTCGTGACCGGACCGTAAGCCGGGTCACGTCAGCTCGGTGTCTCAGGCGTTGAGACCGGCGATCCAGTCCTCGACCTCGTCCGCGGTGCGAGGGATCGCCGCTGAGAGGTTCTCCGCGCCCGTCGCCGTGACGAGGATGTCGTCTTCGATCCGCACTCCGATTCCGCGGAACTCCTCGGGAACAGTGAGGTCGTCCGGCTGGAAGTAAAGTCCAGGCTCGATCGTGAAGACCATGCCCTCCTTGAGCTCACCGTCGTGGTACATCTCACGGCGTGCGGCAGCACAGTCGTGAACGTCGAGACCCAGGTGGTGGCTCGTGCCGTGCACCATGTAGCGGCGGTGGAACTGTTTGGTCACCTCGAGGGATTCTTCGGCGGTACCGGGGAGCATGCCCCACGCCGCGGTGTGCTTCGCGATGACTTTCATGGCTTCGGCGTGGACATCCCGAAACACGATGCCGGGGCGCACGATGGCGAACGCGGCGTCTGCGGCTTCGCGGACGGCTTCGTAGACCGCGCGCTGCACGTCGGTGAACCGGCCGCTGGACGGGAGGGTGCGGGTGATGTCGGCGGTGTAGAGCGTGTCGACCTCCACGCCGGCGTCGACGAGCATGAGGTCCCCTGGAACCACCGGGCCGTCATTGCGCGTCCAGTGCAGAATGCAGGCGTGAGGTCCAGATGCCGCAATCGTGTCGTAACCGACGGCGTTTCCGTCGAGTCGAGCCCGCGTGTAGAACACGCCCTCGACGACCCTCTCACCGCGCTCCGACGCGGTGATTCTCGGGAAGTCAGCGATCACGTCGCTGAAGCCGCGGGCCGTCGCGTCGACGGCGAGCCTGATCTGCTCGATCTCGAATGAGTCTTTGACGAGGCGCAGTTCGGACAGGAAAGTGGTCAGTTCCTCGTCCTGTTCGACCGTGAGGTCGGCATCCGTCGGCTGGAAGCTGTCGATGGGGGCGGTGGCGATGCCGAGATCAGCGGCGACCTGCGCGAGCGACGGACGTGGGCCGATCCAGAATTCACCGATGGCGGGGTTTGCGTAGAACTCGTTCGACGAGCGGTCGGCACGTTCGCGGAAGTACAGTGTGGCCTCGTGGCCGCTCCCTGCGGGTTCGAGGACCAGCACGGAGTCCGGTTCGCTGTCGGCACCCCATCCGGTGAGATGCACAAAGGCGGAGTGGGCGCGGAACGGATAGTCGGTGTCGTTTGAGCGCTGTTTGAGCGAGCCGGCCGGCACAACGACGCGCTTGCCAACGAAGGCAGCCGAGACGCGCTCCCGGCGCTGTGCTGCGAACGGTGCCTGTGCACGCGGCTCAGGGAGGACATCGACGCGGTCGGCCCAGTTGGATCCGATGTAGTCCTGGAATTCGGTTGATGCCGGCGTTGTGGAGCGGTTGGAGGTGCCTCGAGGCTCTTCGCTCGTGGTCTCTTCGCTTGCCGGGGCAACACCGGTGGCGGACTGGATCGTTTCTGTTGCGTTCTGCATCCCTCTATTGTCTACCCGTTCGCTGGGAGGAACGAGTAACCAGCGGTGCCGGATCAGCCGCGCGGGCTGAGTTGAACGATGATGGGCCGGTGGTCGCTGCCCGTACCGTCGGCCTCTGTGGCAACCCGCATTCCTGTGACGCTCCAGTCGGGTGTCGCCATGACGTGGTCGATCGGAGCGCCGAGGAGGGCGGGGATGCTGCTTGGCCAGGTACCGACCGCCCCGTTACCCGACTGCGTGCCCGCGTCGATACAGTTGCCCAGTGCGGCGACTTCAGCCGTGCCGAGACCGGCCATGTTGTCGATCGTGGCGTTGAAGTCGCCGGCCATGATCACGTTGCCCGAGGCGCACTGGTCGGCGAGCCAGTTCAGATCGTCGCGCCAGTTGTCCATCTGGCCCTCAATGGGTGCGACGGCGTGCGCAGCGACAATCGTCGGGCCGTTGCCGTCGATCGGTTCGACAATGACCGTCGGCAGTACCTTCGTGTTCTCGCTGCGCTCCGAGTTGCTCGTGACCTTCATATAGTCGCCGAGGTCGGGGCTGACGAGCACCGTTGTCGATCGTGCGGGCGAAATCTGGTCGAACCACTCGGTATGCACCCACATCGGCCGGCCCGCCTCACGCATGGCCTCGGCGATCTCGATACCCGTTTCCTGTGTCGTCTCGGGCAGCGAGATCACGTCGGCGTTGGATTCGACGGCCAGACGCGCGACCGCGGCGGAGCCAGGAGCATCGCCGAGCGTGTTCCAGCTGAGCACGGTAATCGATTCAGGAGTCTTTTCAGCGAAGTCCGTGTTTCCGAAGCCGCGATCGGAGAGGATGACGCCATTGGCCGCAACGAACAGGACGAGGAGAACGGCGATGGTCCCCGCGAATGCGCGGATGGACTTCGCCAGCGTAAGAAGGGCGAACACGACAATCGCCACAACAGACAGGGCGGTCACGAGTGAGCGCATGCTCGTCACCTGGGCGAGGATCCAGGTGGTCTGAAGGTCGAACAGTTCAGGCCAGGTCACAACGAGCAGGAGAACAGCTATCGCGATGGTCAGAATCGCGCCGAGAAACTTGAGCATTTCCAGCCACATTACCCACATCGGACTGTGAGTGGACTCTGCGTCCGTGGCGTGTTCTCCCGAGCCATAAGCTGGGACTATGTCAGGGGATATGTTGTTCCGCGGGCCGAGTGACCTGCACACCCACTCGCGGGTGTCGGACGGTACCGAATCGCCGTCCCAGCTCGTGCGCGAGGCAGCGGCTTCCGGCCTCGGCGCTGTCGCCCTCACCGACCACGACTCAACCGCCGGGTGGCATGAAGCGGCGGGCGAGGCGCAGAAGCAGAACATCACGTTCATCCCCGGCATGGAATTCAGCACCCGGGTTGGCTATAAGAGCGTTCACCTGCTCGCCTACCTCTTCGACCCGACCTCGGCAGAACTCGTTGCAGAGACCGCGCGGATCCGTGAGTCGAGGCTCAAGCGGGCGGAGTCCATTGTCCGCCGCATCGGCGCCGACTACGCGCTGGACTGGGACGACGTGCTCGCCCAGACGACGCCAGGGGCGACGGTCGGACGACCGCACATCGCAGACGCGCTCGTGGCGCGCGGCCACGTGCCGACCCGCAGTGACGCGTTTACCGGCATCCTTCACCCGCGCAACGGCTATTACATGCCCCACTACGCGCCCGATCCGCTCCGCGCCGTTTCGCTCGTGCGGAGTGCGGGAGGAGTGCCGGTGATTGCCCACCCCGCCACCCGGGGGCGTGATGCCATGGTCGACGAAGAGAGCCTCCGCAAACTCGTCGACGCCGGTTTGTTCGGGCTCGAACTGGAGCACCGGGAGAACACCGCTGACGGCAAGGTCCGGTTGCGGGAACTCGCCGACACGTTCGGACTCGTGCTCACGGGCTCGAGCGACTACCACGGTGCGGGAAAACCCAATCGGCTCGGTGAAAACACGACACCGGATGCCGTCGTGCAGGCGATCATCGATGAGGGCACCGGGTCACAGCCCGTCTACCCGGTCGCAAGCGACGAGAAACTCTCCGGCTGAGCGCGCACAAAGGCCCGCCCGACATCAGTCGGACGGGCCTTTGTGGGGGAGTAGCGCTACTCCGGACGGTTGGTGCGGCGACGCGTGCGTGTGCGGCGGCGTGGTGCGCTGTTGCCGTCGTGGTGCTCGTGGCCCTGGCCGTCGTGGGTGCCAGCGGCGACAACGGGAGCGTCACCGGCAGCAGCGGGAGCGGCAGCCTTGGTGCGTCCCCGTCCGCCACGCGAGGAATCCCGCGAACCGCCCTCGCGCGGAGCACGATTCGACGAGTCACGCGAACCGGTTTCACGCGGGCCACGCGGCGGTGCCGCAACGAGCGTCGACGGACGCAGGCGGCCCTTGGTTCCGGCCGGGATGTCGAGGTCTTCGAACAGGTGCGGGCTCGACGAGTAGGTCTCCGTCGGCTCGGGCTGGCCGAAGTCCAGCGCCTTGTTGATGAGCGCCCACTTGTGCAGGTCGTCCCAGTCGACGAAGGTTACGGCGATACCGGTCTTCCCGGCGCGGCCGGTGCGACCGACGCGGTGGAGGTAGGTCTTCTCGTCTTCGGGGATGGTGTGGTTGATCACGTGGGTGACGTCGTTGACGTCGATTCCGCGAGCAGCAACATCCGTTGCGATGAGGACGTCCTTCTTGCCGGCCTTGAACGCGGCCATGGCGCGTTCGCGCTGCTCCTGGCCAAGGTCACCGTGCACGGCGGCGGCGTTGAAGCCGCGGTCGTTGAGTTCTTCGACGAGCTTGGCGGCCGCGCGCTTGGTGCGGGTGAAGATCACGGTCTTGCCGCGACCCTCGGCCTGCAGGATGCGGGCGATGACTTCGTCCTTGTCCATGTTGTGGGCACGGTAGACGAGGTGCTTGATGTTGGCCTGCGTGAGGCCCTCATCGGGGTCGGAAGCGCGGATGTGGATCGGCTTCGACATGAAGCGGCGGGCGAGGGCCACGATCGGACCTGGCATCGTCGCCGAGAAGAGCATGGTGTGACGCGTCGGCGGTGTCTTGGAGAAAAGCTTCTCGATGTCGGCGAGAAAGCCGAGGTCGAGCATCTTGTCTGCTTCGTCGAGCACCATTTCGCGGACGTTCGAGAGGTCGAGGAGGCGCTGGTTGTTGAGGTCGATGAGCCGACCCGGTGTGCCGACGACGACCTGCGCTCCGGCCTTGAGCTGCTCGATCTGACCCTCGTACGCCTTGCCGCCGTAAATCGAGACGATCTTCGTCGGGCGGTTAGCGGCCGCGAGCTCGATGTCTTCGGTCACCTGCACGCAGAGTTCACGGGTAGGGACGACGATGAGAGCTACGACGCCCGGTGCGGGGTCATTGCCGATGCGCTGGAGGAGCGGGAGGCCGAAGCCGAAGGTCTTGCCTGTTCCCGTCTTCGCCTGGCCAATGATGTCCTGGCCGTCGAGTGCGAGGGGGATGGTCTGTTCCTGGATGGGGAATGGCTCGAGAATGCCCTTCGCCGCGAGGGCGTCTGCCATGTCCTGCTCGACGCCGAGATCAGTAAAGTTCACGTTTATAGTTGCCTGTTCATGCATAAAAGCGGTCTACGCCCTGCATGTTGACCCAGGCGTAGGGTCCCGATCCGGTGCCGGGACAATCCCAGCCTACCGGAGCACCTACACTGGAGCCGTGGTTTCAAGGTTTCGATACTCCCGGCCGCGTGCACCGCTGCCCCGTCTGCGGTCCCGCACGAGCCATGTTGTGAAGACGAAAGTGGACTTCGCGGAACTCGCGCCAGACACCTCCGGCTACCTCGGTCTCGTTGCCTACCTCCAGCTCGGGTTCTTCCAGTCGATCTCCATGGTCTCGGCGATCAGCGAGCTGGCGGCCAAGGAGACCTTGTCAACGGCTGCAGGTTTCGCCCTCTCCAAGCACCAGGGGCTCGTTGCCGAGATCCGTCGACGCGGCGAAGACCCGACAGAGGTCATGGCGCCGTACGTCTCGCGGGTTGATGACTTCCTCCTCCTGACGCGCGGGGCATCCGTCAATGAGAATCTGCTGAGCATCTACATCACACAGGGTTTCCTCGACGATTTCTTCATCAGTCTCTCCGATGGGCTGCCGCACGATGTCGGGGCGAGGTATGCCAGCCTTCTCGGCGCAGACTCCGGGACATCCGGGATTGTGTCGTTGCTGACGGATGCCATCACCGTTGATCCGAAGCGGGCGCACTTCCTTGCAATGTGCGGCAGGCGGCTGCTGGGTGACACCCTCCTGCTCGCTCAGTCCGCCCTCGTTCTTGAGGGACACAGCGAGTCGGAGGAGGCTCGCATCGAGCCCGTCTTCACCGAGCTCATCGCAACGCACACCCGCAGGATGGACGCACTCGGCCTTACAGCCTGAGAAGGTCGTCGATCGAGGCGAGCGGGATCTCCCGCGTCCCGTTACCCGCGCGGGAACGCCACCCTCGCTGGCGTCAGAACGAACAATGGCCGGACGCTTGCGCGCCCGGCCAGTGAATGTTGTTCGTCGGTGTCAGCCGCCGAGCGCCACGAGGCGCTTCCGGTCTGATTCGGCGCGAACACGCCCGATCATGAACGCGGATGCGACGGAGACGATGGCAGCGACGAAGAGGGTCGCGACCCAGATCCATCCGCCGTCCCACGCCCAGCCGAGCCAGGTCAGTCCGACCCAGACCACTCCAGCGGTGATGCCGCCGATCGCAGGGATGAGTGCGACACCATGCGTGTCACGCTGCGGCATGACATACCGCGCTCCGATCCCGATGGCGATGCCGAAGAGCATCACAAAGAGAAGCTCCATGACCGGTTATCCGACGAAACCGATGCGGCGGGTTTCCTCGCTGCCGATTTCGACATAGGCGAGGCCAGCGGTGGGCACGATGTACATCTTGCCCTTGTCGTCGCTGATGGTGAAGAAGCTCTTGCTCGAGTCGAGCGCATCGGCGATGAGCTTCTCGATCTCGGCTGTTGACTGGGACGACTCAAAGCTGAGCTCGCGACCGCTGTTGGTGATACCGATACGGATTTCCACTTGGCAGACCCTTTCGTTGCGTTACGCCCAACATTACGGCAGTTGATCAGCTGCCCGGGCCGTGGCGCACTCGCCGAGAGCGAACAGTACGGCGCTCCCTCCGGGGGATGTCGGGGGTCGGTTATAGCGTGGTTTTCGTGGCCATCAGAGGATTCCAGATCGAGCGCGCTGAGCGCAGCGAGAGCGCGGATCTCTCGCTCGACGCGACGCAGCGGGCCATCCTGGCGCTGGGCGATGCCACATGCGCGGCGGTTTCGGGTGCACCAGGGAGCGGCAAGACCACCGTCGTCGTCGAGCTCGTGGCCGACCGAATCCTCAACCGGAACTACGCTCCGGCCGAGGTACTCGTCCTCGCACCGAACCGTCGTGCAGCCGCGCGGCTGCGCGACCGCCTTGCCCTGCGGATCGGAGTGCCGACCCCCGGCCCTCTCGCACGCACCCTGAACTCGATCGCTTTCCAGATCGTCGGGGCTCGAGCCGCTCTCGAGGGGAGCGAGCCGCCTCGACTGCTCACCGGTGCCGAGCAAGACACGGTGATCGCCGAACTGCTCGCCGGACATGAACTCGACGCGACCGGTCCGCTGTGGCCCGATCCGCTCGTCGCCGAGGTTCGCAGGCTCAAGGGTTTTCGCACAGAGTTGCGTGAGCTCATGATGCGGAGCGTCGAGGGAGGGCTCCGCCCTCGCGATCTCGACGTACTCGGAGCGAAACATGACCGCCCGGAGTGGTCGGCGGCGGCAAGATTCATCGACGAATACGAACGCGTCGTCGACAGTTTCGGTACCGGGTACCTCGACTCGTCAGAGCTCGTTGCCCAGGCGACGGCAGAACTCGACGGCGGGTTCGGGCTCGACGGCGTTCGGCTCGTTGTCGTCGACGACCTTCAGGAGCAGGGGTCTGCCGCTCTCGCGTTCCTCGGGGTGCTCGCGCGACGTGGCGTGTCGATTATTGCGTTCGGTGATCCGGATGTCGCGGCGACGACGTTCCGCGGTTCGGACCCAGCGGCACTCGGGTCACTTGGCCGCACGCTCGGTGTGCCCGTCGCGCCGCTTCGGCTCGGAACCGTCTACCGCCACGGGGGCGCGCTTCGCACTGTGGTGCAGCAGATCACCGGTCGCGTCGGAGCTGCGGGGACCGTCGGTCACCGGGCGGCCAGCGCGGCAGTGACCGAGGGGTCCGATGTCGACGAGGCTGTCATCACTCCTGTGCTCCGGATCGAAGCCACGTCGCCGGCTACAGAACACCAGGCGATCGCTCGAGTTCTCAGGGAGCATCACCTGTTCGGCGACATCCCCTGGAAGAGGATGGCGATCATCGTGCGATCTGGCGCGTCGATCGCGCAACTGTCCCGTTCGCTCGCGCTCGCCGAGGTGCCGACGACGACGCCGGCCGGCGGCAGGAACATTCGCTCGGAGTTCGCCTCCGGCCAGCTCATTGATGCTGTGGCCCTTGCGGTCGGTCGTATGGAGCCCGCCATCGAGCTTCTGACCCGGCTCATCACCGGGCCGCTCTGCGGCCTCGACCCCGTGGCACTGCGACGGGTACGACTCGCACTGCGCCACGAGGAGATCGCCGGAGGCGGCAACCGGTCAGGTGATGAGCTTCTCCTCGACGCCCTCGCGGAGCCCGGACGGTTCGCGACGATCGACTCGGCCGCCGCGCGGCAGGTCGGTCGCTTCGCGACGACTCTCGCCGAGGCGACAGCGGCGGGCGCAGCGGGAGCAAGCGTCGAAGAGCTCCTCTGGATGTTCTGGGAGAGAAGCGGACTGGCATCAGGATGGTCGGCGCAGGCCCTCGGATCTGGCTTTGCCGCCGACGAGGCAAACCGCCACCTCGACAGCGTGATGGCTCTCTTCACCGCCGCAAAGCGGTTCGTGGAGCGCAACCCGACAGAGCCCGCCGGTCGGTTCATCGATGAGGTACTCGCGTCCGAAGTGCCGGAGGATTCGCTCACGCCACAGGCGGCGAGCGACGCGGTCTTCGTCGGCACGCCGAGCGGCGTCGTCGGTGCTGAGTTCGACATCGTCGTGCTCGCCGGTTTGCAGGACGGCGCATGGCCGAACCCGCAGGTCAGGGGAACCCTGCTCTACCCGCAGCAGCTCAGCCAGGTCGTCGCTGGACTCCCGGTCGCAGACCTCGACGCGCGTGCCGAGGTGCTCTCAGACGAACTCCGTATGTTTGCCCTCGCGGTCTCTCGGGCACGCCACCAGGTCGTCTTCAGCGCGACGGTGAACGACGACGAACAACCGTCACCGTTCCTGCGGTTCCCCGCGATCCGGAACGCCGAGTTGCGGAACGCCGCCGACCAGCGGCATCCGTTATCGCTTCGCGGCATGGTGGGCGTTTTGCGCAGGCGTCTCGTGACCACAGGAGACCCGGGGGCTGCTGCGGCTCTCGCACGGCTGGCCGCCGAGGGGGTCCCCGGCGCCGACCCCACCCAGTGGTACGGACTGCTCGACCCATCGACGACCGAGCCGCTGGTCGACCTCAGCGACCCGGACGCCCGTGTCTCGGTGTCGCCGTCCAAGCTGGAGACGTTCGAGAAGTCGCCACTCGCGTGGTTCATCGACACCATGGCTGCAGCACCATCGGGCCTCGCCGCAGGCATCGGCACTGTCGTGCACGCTGCCATGGAACACGCTGGCCACATTCCCACCGCCGAACTCACCCCGGCCGACGTCACGGTCGACGCGCTCTGGGAACAGATCGACGCCCACTGGTCCGAGCTGTATTTCGAGTCGCCGTGGCTCGCCGAACGACAACGGCGCGCCACCCACAAGCTCGTCGAGGGACTCAGCCAGTACCTCACCGACTTCATTGCCGCCGGCAGTGAGACCGTGAGCGCCGAGGGAACGTTCGCCGTCGAGCTGGGCCAGGTCACGCTGTCCGGCAAGATCGACCGGGTCGAACGGATGCCGAACGGCGACGTCGTCATCGTCGACCTCAAGACCGGCAAGACAGCGCCGACCAAGGCCCAGGTGGCGCTCAATCCGCAACTCGGTGGCTACCAGCTCGCCCTCGCGGCAAACGCCATTGACGGCACGACCGCTGAAGATTCCTCCGGCGGCGCTGCGCTGCTGTACGTCTCGGGTGGAGCACGGGGCAAGAACTACAAGGTGCTGAGTCAGGAAGCAATGACCGACGAACAACGCAGGGAGTTCGCCGAGCGAGTGGTCGAGGCCGGTCGGGGTATGGCGGCAGCCGAGTTCCTCGGCGTGCACGACCTTGACGAACGCGACCCGAAAGCAGGATTCATGTACCGCATCCACCTCGTTGCGGCGGTGTCAGCGTGAGTGACCTGCCGATGGCCGAACCCCGTTACTCGGCGCGCGACATCGCGACCCTGCTGGGGCTGCCGCAGCCCACAGACGAGCAGGTCGCCGTCATCGAAGCCCCGCTCACACCAGCCCTCGTCGTCGCCGGTGCAGGCAGCGGCAAAACCGAGACCATGGCCAACCGCATCGTCTGGCTTCTCGCCAATGGCTACCTGAGGGTCCCCGAAATCCTCGGTCTCACGTTCACGCGCAAGGCCGCGGGCGAACTGGCGACACGCGTCCGGGAGCGGATCGGGCAGCTCCAGGATGCCATCGCCGATGACGAGAACGCCCAGGACATCGACGTCCTCGAGGCGCCGTCGATCGCGACATACAACTCGTTCGCCAGCAGCCTGTTTCGTGAGTACGCGCGCCTCATCGGCCGCGAACCCGACCAGACGGTCATCACCGAGGCCTCGGCGTGGCGCCTCGCTCGCGGTCTCGTCGTCGCGAGCACCGACGACCGCCTCCCGGCCATCGAGAAGAGCGTCGACCAGCTCACCGCAGCGGTTATTTCTCTGAGCCATGCGCTGAGCGACAACGATGCAGCGGGCGAAGCGGATGCCGTTCGGCGGTTCTCCGAAGAATTCCACGATCTCGTCACCCTCGACATCCACGACGGCAGTCGATCCAAGAAGACTCCGTTCACGTCGGTCGTCGATGCCGTCCGAGACGTGGACGCCCTGGGTGTCCTGCTCGAGCTGGCCGGCAGGTTCGCCGACGAGAAGGAGCGCAGGGGCTTCATGGAGTTCAGTGACCAGGTGGCGCTCGCCCTGGAGATCTGCCGCCGCGTGCCCCGCGTGATCGACGAGTACCGCTCGCGGTTCAAGGTCGTGATCCTCGACGAGTACCAGGACACCGCCGTCGTGCAGACCGACCTGCTCGCGCTGCTGTTCTCCGGGCACCCCGTCATGGCGGTCGGCGACCCGAACCAGTCGATCTACGGCTGGCGGGGTGCGTCGAGCGCGAACCTCGCCCGTTTTGCCGAGGACTTCGGCGGCAGCGATGGGGCGGGCACGTTTGCGCTGTCGACGAGCTGGCGGAACTCAGCCCGCGTGCTTGACGCTGCGAACGCCATTGTGGCTCCGCTTCCGGTCTCGGCATCGGTCCCCGTCTCGCGGCTCACCTCTCCGCCCTGGGCTGGCGACGGCGACGTCCGGGTCGTCTTTCCCGAGACCGTCACAGACGAAGCCGATGTCGTCGCTGGCTGGCTCGCCACCGAGCTGTCCCGGCCTGCGGCCAACGGATCTCGCCGCACCGCTGCTCTCCTCTGCCGCTCGCTCAAAAACGTCGCGGTGTTCACCGAGGCGCTCGCCCGTCACAAGGTCCCGTTCCACATCCTCGGAGTCGCGGGCCTGCTCGAGCAGCCGGTCATCGTCGACCTGGTCTGCGCTCTCCGCGTTCTCCACGACCCGACGGCGGGCAGCGAGCTGATTCGCCTGCTCACCGGTGCGCGCTGGCGGATCGGTGCCCGCGACATCCAGGCGCTCAGCTCGCTGGCCCGCTGGCTCGCCGATCGCGATCTGTCGCAGCAGCCCATCCCTGCCGAGGTCAAGCAGAAGCTGTTCGAATCCGCAGCATCTGACGACGGCAAGTCGATCGTCGACGCACTCGACTTTTTGCAGAACGCCCCGGCCGGCCACAAGGCTCTTCAGCAGTTCAGCGAGACCGGTCTTGAACGGATGCGAGCGGCTTCCCGCCAGCTGACGGCGCTTCGCCGTCGCTCGGGACTCGACCTCTACGACCTTGTCAATCTCGTCGTGCAGGAGTTCCTGCTCGACGTCGAGGTGGCCGCCAATGCGCACGCGCCTCTGGGCCAGCCGAGCCTCGACGAGTTCACCGACCAGATCTCGTCGTACCTCTCGGTCGACGAGAACGGCTCGCTCGGGTCGTTCCTGTCGTGGCTCGCCGACGCCGAGCAGCGCGAGAACCTCAGCCCCCGCGCTGAGGATCCCGAACCGGGGACCGTGCAGATCCTCACCATTCACGGTTCAAAAGGACTCGAGTGGGACAGTGTTGTCGTGCCGCGCATGGTCCACGGCGAGTTGCCATCGCCGCTTCGGAGCAAGCGCGGCTGGACGGCTTTCGGAGAGCTTCCGTTCGAATTCCGGGGCGATCGGCACGAGCTTCCGGTCTTCGCCTGGCGTGGAGCCGTCACCCAGGCGGATGTCGACGACGCGTACGTGCGGTTCGGCGAAGAACTCGAGGCCCGAAACGACGCCGAGCAACGACGACTGGCGTACGTCGCCGTCACTCGGGCGAAGGACGCACTCCTCGTCACCGGGTCTTTCTGGGCAACCCAGAAGCAGCCCCGTGGTCCAGGATCTTTCCTCCGTGAGATCGTCGGCGCCGTCCCGTCGAGCTGTGACGACCTCCCGGAGAGCCCACAGGCCGAGGAGAACCCGCTTGCGGCCGACGACAAGTTCGAGGTCTGGCCGCTGAATCCGCTCGGTACCCGCGCCGATGCCGTCCACGCTGCCGCAGCATCCGTCGCCGAAGCAAACTCCGCGGCAGACACCGTCTGGTCGGGAGACATCGACCTGCTGCTCGCCGAACGAAACCGCCGGATGCACGCCGAGGAGTTCGTGCCGATCCCCGATCGCGTTCCTGCGTCGCGCTTCAAGGACTACGTGACGGATGCTTCCGGTCTCGCCGCTCGCATGCGCCGCCCGCTCCCCGAAAAGCCGTACCGCCAGACCCGGCTCGGAACCCTCTTCCACAGCTGGGTCGAGCAGCGGTCAGGTATCGCGGGCGGCCAGGAGAGTCTCGATTCGGATCCGTTCCAGATGGACCTCGACCCCGACGCAATCCTCGGGTCGGGGGAGGGCACTCTGATGCCGATCGAGCAGCAGGAACGGGAGGCGCTCGACGTGCTTCAGCGCACCTTCGAGAGGTCGGAGTGGGCAGACCTCGCTCCGATCGACGTGGAACGCGAGATCAACTTCGTGCTCGAGGGCCAGATCATCATCTGCAAGCTCGACGCGGTGTATGAGCGCGACGGCAGGTTCCAGATCGTCGACTGGAAGACGGGTCGCGCGCCGAAGACGGCCGCCGAGCTCGACGACCGCCAGTTCCAGCTCGCGCTGTACCGGCAGGCCTATGCCGAGTGGAAAGGCGTCGACCCCGAACTCATCGACGCCGTGTTCTACTACGTCGCTGACGACCTCGTCCTCAGGCCGGAGAACCTCTACTCGGCGGAGGAACTCGGTCGCCGCTGGGTCAGCGGAGTGATCTCGCCCGATTCCGCAGCCTCGAGCGCAGCGAAGTCCAGCTCGGCGGTGTAGCCGTCGCCGGTTGTGCCGGTTGTTGGAGTGCCGGTTGCGTCGGTTGCGCCGGTTGCGGGTGAGCCGGATGCTGGCTGGTCGCGCGCGGCATCGTTCGCGTCGGCAGCGGCCGCGCGGGCTTTCTCGACGGCGGCAAGGTCGATCGGACCGGTCTCGATGGCATCCGTATTGTGTGTGCCGTCGTTCTCGTCGCGCGTTCCTTCAGCGTCGTCCTCGGCCAGCGCCGCCTCGAACTGGGACCGGTCGTAGCTGTCGGTCTCCATGGCGAAGCCGTGCGCCTGCGCGGCCGCCGCGGTCTGCGGGGTGCGTGAGAGCATCTCTTCGACATCTGCAACGGCCATGATCGGGCCGGTCTGGGGTGACAGCGGGTGCATCAGGTCACCGAGCACGTGATCGACCAGACCGTCGAGGAGCGCCACAGCATCGTCAATGACCTGCTGGTCCTTCGTGTCGACGCCGTGCAGCAGCCAGCGCGCGAGCTCGAGCTCGGCGTGCAGCATCGATCGCTGACTGATGAGCCGATCCGGGTGCCGTGCAGCGCTCAACCGGTAGGCGGCGAGGACGCTGTCGGCGGCCTCACCCGCTCCGCTCAGCCAGTGCAGGTCGCGTGCCGGGTCGCCAACGCGCAGCGAACCCCAGCCGATGATTCCGGTGACGATCGGGCCAACATTGTGATCGGTGACGACGAACGATTCAGCGCTCAGGGAGCCATTGATGACCGTCGGCTGGAACTGCCACAGCGACTCGTCAGCGGCGGCGTCCGTCCAGCGCTGCTTGACCGCTGCGGGGAGCAGCCGGGTTGCCGCGGCGCGCTCGATGACATTGCGGGCTTCGGTGCGGCAGTCGGCTGCGGTCAGCGACGGCAGACCGACCTCGGCCACAAACGAGCCAGGGAGAGAGTGGATGGCGGCGATCGCAGCGCCGATGGACGTCGCGACTCCATCGCCGGCCGGGATGTGCTCAGCGGGAACACCGTACCCGGGCAGGTAGTCATAGACGACAGCGCGTGTTCCGCGGACGGATGTCTGGCCGACGATGGTGGGGACCACGAACGGCAGGCGGCTGCGGATCCCGGCGGTCATGGCCTGGAGCGCGATGAGTTCGACCGACTGGTCACTCGCAGACTGATCGTTGGCGGGCACCCGGACGACAAGTTCCCTGTCGTCGCTCGTGCGAAGGAGCGCGGAGTCGAAGTCGCCGGTCTGGCCGTGACCGAACGGGCCGCTGCCGACGAGCTGCAGGTCCGCGACAGCTGAAGTTGCCAACGCGGCTAGAGTTAGATGCGATCTGGCCATGGCATCTAGGTTAGGTCGCCAAACGGGATGGCAGCCACACGCCACGCCCTTCTGAACCGGAGTGTATGTCGTTGATTCCTGGCGCGCTAGCTAATCTGCTCCTGGCGCCAAGCGCTGTCGACCGCGACGCTGACGCGCGAGAGCTGTCCGAGATTTTCACGGACCTCGCGGCAGACCCGGCGACGCGGACGCTGGTTCTGTGGCGCGGCCGCCTGGTTCTCGACGGTGATGCCGTGCGACTCAGCCCGGCCGACATCGCCACCGGGCAGTCCACGCTCGTCTATCTGGGCAGGACTATCGCCGATTCTCCTTCGCTGTCGGCCGGGACCCGGGTGGTGCTGGTGATCGCCACCGACGACGTGGCTCTCGCGATCGAGCCGGACGAGGAGAAGTGGGTCAGTTTCCGCTCGGCGGCACCGCTGGTCGGTGAGCCGTACTCGAGCCTCATGATCGAGGCTGCTGCATTGTCGAACTGGCACCTCAGCTCGGCGTTCTGCCCCCGCTGCGGGTCGGCGACCGAGCCCGAAAGCGCCGGGTGGGCCCGGCGCTGTGTGGCGTGCAACAACCAGATCTTCCCTCGCACAGACCCCGCCGTCATCGTTCTCGTGCTCGACGATGACGACCGGCTCCTGCTCGGCTCGAACATTCTCTGGCCGGAGGGGCGGTACTCGCTGCTCGCCGGGTTCGTCGAAGCGGGCGAGTCGCTTGAGCAGGCCGTCGTCCGGGAAATCTTCGAGGAGGCGGGGGTCCGTGTTGACAGCCCGCAGTACCTCGGCTCGCAGGCCTGGCCGTTCCCGCGCTCGATCATGTTGGGCTTTTCGGCTCGGGTCGCACCGGGGCAAAACCCTGCCGGAATTGAACCAGACGGACTCGAGATCGTCGACCTGCGCTGGTTGAGCCGCGCCGAGCTCCGCGCCGAAGCCGGAACCCTGTTGCTCCCCGGCTCCACGTCCATCGCACGCGCCCTCATCGAGCACTGGCTTGCCGCAGATGGCGGACCGAGCCTCGACGAGGCAGCGAAGAGCGCGCGATGACGGCATCCGTTACAGAACCAGCGGCATTACTCGCCGGACTCGACGATGACCAGCGGGTCGCGGCCGAGGCCCTCAGGGGACCCGTGTGCATCCTGGCGGGTGCGGGAACGGGAAAGACGCGAGCCATCACGCACCGGATCGCCTACGGCGTCGCGACGGGAACCTACGCGGCGAACCGGGTGATGGCGCTGACCTTCACCAACCGTGCCGCGGCGGAACTTCGGGGGAGGCTTCGCAACCTCGGCGCCGGGTCCGTGCACGCCCGTACTTTCCACGCTGCCGCGCTCAGCCAGCTCAACTACTTCTGGCCGCACACGGTCGGGGGCACGATGCCCGCCCTCATCAACAGCAAGGGCCGCATGCTCGGTCACGCCGCTGAGCGACTTCGGCTCAAGCTCGACACGGCCACCCTTCGTGACATTGCCGCAGAGGTCGAGTGGCGCAAGGTATCCGGTTTGAGTATCGAGCAGTACGCCGCGGCCGGCCGACCGACGCCGCAGGCGCTCACCGTCGAGCAGGTTGCAGACATGCAGCAGGCGTACGAGGACCTCAAGGACGAACGCAAGCAACTCGACTTCGAGGACGTCCTGCTCGCCTGCGCCGGCATGATCGAAACCGAACCAGCCGTCGCGATGCAGGTGCACGAGCAGTATCGGTTCTTCGTCGTTGACGAGTACCAGGATGTCTCGCCACTCCAGCAACAACTGCTCGACCTCTGGATCGGAAACCGCAACGATGTGTGTGTCGTCGGCGACGCGAGCCAGACCATCTACTCGTTCGCGGGGGCAAAGAGTGATTACCTCCTCGACTTCCCCTCACGGCACGCGGATGCCACCGTCGTGCGCCTTGAGCACAACTATCGGTCGACCCCGCAGATCGTCGACACCGCCAACCGGCTGATGCGGGGGAGGACCGGAGCGCTCACCCTGCAGGCCGACCGATCGGGCGACGCCCAGCCGGCGCCCGAGGTGACGGCGTACCCGCACGACCACGCGGAAGCACGCGCGATCGCCCAGTCGGTGCTGCAGCAGATCGCCTCCGGCGTGAAACCTGAGAACATCGCGATCCTCTATCGGATCAACGTGCAGTCCGCCGCGATCGAAACAGCTCTCGGTGATGTCGGAGTGCCGTACCTGCTGCGGGGAAGCAAACGCTTCTTCGACCTGCCCGAGGTGCGCCAGGCGATCCTGACCCTGCGTGGAGCGTCGGTCTCGGTCACCGGCGAACCGCTGTTCAAATCGGTGTCCGATGTGCTGCGCTCCCTCGGCTGGACCCAGAAGGCGCCGGAGACCGCCGGAGCGGTCCGCGACAAGTGGGAGTCACTCAACGCGATCATGGGCCTCGTCGACACGATGCCGCCCGGAACCACCTTCCGCGAATTCACCGATGAACTGCTCGAGCGGCAGGCAGGGCAGCACGAACCGACGGTGTCTGCGGTGACCCTGGCAACGCTGCACTCCGCGAAGGGGCTCGAGTGGGATGTCGTCTACCTGCCCGGCCTCAGCGAGGGCCTCGTCCCGATCAGCTATGCGAAAACGTTCGAGCAGATCGACGAGGAACGCCGGCTGCTCTACGTCGGGATCACCCGAGCCCGCTCGCGGCTCTTTCTGTCGTGGGGAGAACAGCCCGGTCGTGGCTCACAGCCACGTGAGCGGTCTCGATTCCTGACAGAGATCGGCATCCGCAGTGCGGGTGTTGCCGGTGCCAGGCGCGGCGCCCCGACTGCGAGCGCGCGTCAAAGCTGAGCGTCGCCGACGCGAGGTCGTTCACTCCGCCGATCAGCCGTGACTCGCTGACCCGGGCGGCGAGACCGGCAACGACGCTGATGAGGGGCTCGCGCTCGGACGACGTTTCCTGTCCGAGCAGTTGCGAGGCGATGGCCGGCCATGCCGGATCGCGTTCCGCCGTGTCTCTGGCGAGACAGTGCAGGCACGGCCCCGTTCCTGGCTCGACGAGGGGGCCGACGCGCACGCCGGTATCCGTGTAGACGAGGGCGAGGTGGGGGATGTCGCGACTCAGCCAGCGGACATAGCGGCGCGGGTCGATGACGTGGTGGGCGATGATGATGGCGAGACCGGGGCTTCGCGGGTCGTCGGGTTCACGGCCAGGAATCCCGGTCGCCGTCAGCAGGGACGCAAGTCGTGCGGCCGTCGGTCCCGATCCCTCGACGATCCAGCTCGCGTCAGGCGGTGGGCCAGGTTCGGGAAGAAGCGCGGGCCCGACCTGGCTGACCAGACGGGACACCTCGTTCTCCTCGATGCCGAGTCGGGCAGCCAGCCTGTCGAGTTCCGCCCGGCTGATGCCGGCCATCAGGGCACCGATCAGCCGTTCGACCGGTCCGCTCACCTGCTCGAGGGTGACGACGGGTGTCTCTGCGCCGATCTGGAGAGACAGCGGGTCGCGCCAGACGAGCGGATATCGCGGGTCGAGTCTGAGCACCATGCACGCCATCTTGCCCGAGCCGGTACGAGCTCCGGGAAGTTATCCACAGAGCGGGCCGGGCTCAGACGTGATCGCGCGGACTCAGACGTTCGGCGGGGTTTCGCCGTCTGTTGTCGTGCCGGTTCCGTCTTCCTCGCCGCGCAGGAGGTCCTGGAGCGCCGTGTCGAACTCGTCGGGTTCGGGCGCTTCGCCACGCGCGCTGGCTTCGAGCCGCTGGATGAGGGCGGTCGGGTCGTCGATGTCTTCGGCGGTTGGGATGAGGTCGGGGTGGGACCAGAGCGAATCGCGCTGCTCGTTGCCGACGGCATCCGTGATCTTCTGCCACATCGCGGCGGCCTCGCGCAGCCGGCGGGGCCTCAGCTCGAGTCCGACCAGGGTCGAGAAGGCGGATTCGGCCGGACCCCCGGTCGCACGACGGCGTTTCACGGTCTCAGCGACGGCATCGGACTTGGGGAGCCGGGCTGTTGCGGCACCGGTGACGACGTCGACCCAGCCCTCCACGAGGGCGAGAATCGTCTCGAGCCTGGCAAGGGTGACCAGTTGGGCGTCCGTCTTCGGCGGGATGAGCGAACCGTCGACCATCGCCTGCCTGAGTTCCTCAGGGTTCGCGGGGTCAAAGCTGTCTGCAAGGCCCTCGAGTCGGTCTGTGTCGATCCGGATGCCGCGAGCGAACTCCGTGATCGAGGTGATGAGGTGCAGGCGCAGCCACCGCGCGTGCCGGAACAGGCGAGCGTGCGCGAGTTCGCGGACAGCCAGGTAGATCTGGACCTGGTCGTCGGGGATGTCGAGGCCCTCACCGAACGCTGAAACGCTCTGGGGGAGCAGTGCGGCCTGGTTGTCGTCGAGGAGAGGGATGCCGATATCTCCGCCTGACACCACCTCGGTTGAGAGCTGGCCGACGACCTGGCCCAGTTGCATGGCGAAGAGCGCTCCTCCGATGCTTCGGAGCAGGCTGCTCGCGCCCTGCACCATGCCCTGCATTTCCTCCGGCGCCTGTTCGCTCAGGACCCGCGTCAGCGCGTCGGAGATGCTTGTCGCTACCGGCTCAGCGAGCTGGGTCCACACCGGCATCGTCGCCCGGACCCATTCCCCGCGCGTCATGAGACCTGGAACGTTGGTCAGCTCGGTGATCTGGGTCACGTCGTCGAGCCACAGGGCCGCAATGTGAAAGGCCTGGTCGAGCTGGGCCCTTTGCTCGGGTGAGGTGGGTACGGCGCTCGCCGTAGCGATCTTCACCGCCTGGTCCGTTGCCACCTGCCAGTTGATGCCACCATCAGACGCACCGCGCATGGCGTTCTGCAGCTGGGCGAGCATGGCCTGGATGCTCGCTGGATCCGACGGCAGGCCAGCAGCACCGGCGAGTTGGCTCGGGTCGACTCCGCCCTTTCCCGACAGGAAATCCCGGAGCATGTCGCGGAATTCGTCTTCAGGATTGTTGTCAGGTACGTCGGGCACTGAGGCCACCTTTCAGACATCGTGCGGTTGCTCGATCTACGCTAGTGCGTGAACCTCTGAGTTTCGCGTGGCTTCGGCTTGCCGGTGTCCGCCCGCCGCGAACAGCACGAAAGGCCGCAGTGACCCTCTATCTCCCCTCGACGCCTGAACCGGACGAGCAGTATCTGGCGACGGATGCCGACCTCGCACGCCTGGAACGCGCCCAGAAACGGTCGCAGCGTGGCTGGCTGGCGCTCGGGCTGTCGTTCGTCATCCTGCTCGCGCTCGCGCTCTGGCCGAGCTCGTATGTGATCCAGCAGCCCGGCCCGGTGTTCAACACCCTCGGAACCGTCGAGATCGACGACAAAAAGGTGCCGATGATCACCGTCGAAGGCGCAGAGACGTTCGAGACGAGCGGTGCCCTCGACATGCTGACGGTTCAGGCCGTCGGTAATCCTGAGCAGCGACCCAACTGGTTCGAAATCACCCTCGCGTGGTTCAACCCGAGCAAAACCGT
Organism: Mycetocola zhujimingii; assembly: GCF_003065425.1. Taxonomy (NCBI): domain Bacteria; kingdom Bacillati; phylum Actinomycetota; class Actinomycetes; order Micrococcales; family Microbacteriaceae; genus Mycetocola; species Mycetocola zhujimingii. The sequence continues at coordinate 2,023,084 of NZ_CP026949.1, read as the reverse complement.
TGTTCCCCTCGAATCGGTCTTCCCGGTGGGCGAGACGACCGAGCAACGCGATGCGCAGAACGCCGCGCTGATGGTCGATTCGCAGCAGGATGCCGTCGCTGCTGCGCTCACCGAACTCGGTTACGAGTTTCCCGCACAGCTGACGGTCGGCCAGATTGCTGACGGCGCCCCGGCGGAGGGGGAGCTCAAGGTCGAGGACGAAATCATGGGCGTGAATGGCGTGCCGGTGACAGACCTCGCCTCGCTCCGTGAGGCCATTGCCGACAACGGCACAGAGCAACCCGCCGCGTTCGACATCGTGCGTGCCGGCGTCCCGATGACGATCTCGATCACCCCGACGCCGGCAACGGCGGCCGACGGCACAGAAACCGGGGTGATCGGAATCGCAACCAAGATGGTCTACGACTTCCCGATCGACGTGACTATCCAGCTCGATAATGTCGGCGGCCCGAGCGCTGGCATGATGTTCGCCTTGGGAATCGTCGACAAGCTCACCGAGGGTGAACTCAACGGAGGAGCGGATGTCGCTGGCACAGGGACCATCGACGCCGAGGGTGCTGTCGGCGCCATCGGGGGCATCCGCCAGAAACTGTTCGGCGCGAAAGACGCGGGGGCCGAATACTTCCTCGCTCCCGAGGCCAACTGCAACGAAGTTGTCGGCCACGTGCCCGATGGACTGAGCGTCTTCAGCGTCGCGACCCTCGATGACGCCGTCACCGTTCTTGAGGCGATCGCCGACGAATCTGGACTTGAGATGCTCGCTACCTGTGAGTGAGCGGTGACCGCTGGGCCACAGGGCCAGAGCGGCTGATCTCCCCAATAGAATGAAAGTCCGTCCGAGTATTGACAGAGGCCAAAATTGACTTCCGCTACATCCGCAAGTTCCACAGCACCGAACAAGACTCGAGCACCGCTGGCGATTACCGCTGCTGTTGTCGGCGCCCTCGTGGTGGCGTTCTTCATCTTCGCGGGTCTGTACTCTGATTTCCTGTGGTTCCAGCAGGTTGGATTCACCAACGTGCTGACCACCCAGTGGTACGCCTCCGCGATCATGTTCGTCATCGGCTTCCTGGGCATGGCAGTGCCGGTCTACGTTGCGATTCAGCTCGCATACCGCCTCCGCCCCGGCTACGCCAAGCTCTCCAGCCAGCTCGACAGGTACCAGGAGCTCGTTGAGCCGCTTCGCCGCGCCGCGACCTACGGCATCCCCGCGCTGCTCGGCCTCTTCGCCGGTTTCTCCGCAGCCACTCGGTGGGAGACCGTGTGGGTCTGGTTCAACCGCACGCCGGCAGGAACCGTTGACCCGCAGTTCGGTCTCGACGTGTCGTTCTACATGTTCGAGTTGCCGTTCTACCGTGGCCTCGTCGGATTTGCCTCGGCCGTCGTCCTCATCGCGACGCTCCTCACCGTCGCCGTCTGCTACCTCTACGGTTCGATCCACGCCTCGGGGCGCGAACTGCGCATCTCCAAAGCTGCGCGAATCCAGATCGCGGTTCTCGCCGGGCTGTACCTCGCCCTCCAGGCCGTTTCCATCTGGCTCGACCAGTACGCGACGCTCAACCAGACCGGCGACCTCATCACCGGCGCAAACTACACCGATGACAACGCGACGATCCCCGGACGTGTCATCCTCGCCGGAATCGCTGCGCTCGTCGCCCTCTTCTTCTTCGTCACTGCCTTCATCGGACGCTGGCGCCTGCCGGTTGTCGGAACCGCGCTTCTGCTCGTGGCAGGACTCCTTATCGGAACGGCCTACCCGTGGGTGGTGCAGCGCTTCCAGGTCGACCCGAACGCCAAGAGCCTCGAGCAGCCCTACATTCAGCGCAACATCGACCTGACCCGTGAGGCCTACGACGTCAAGGACGTCGAGGAGATCCCCTTCAACGCGAAGACCGACACCACCGCCGGTGCGCTCCGCGAAGATGCCGAGACAACGGCATCCATCCGGATCATCGACCCGGCGCTCGTCAGCCCGTCGATTTCGCAGCTCGAGCGGTTCAAGAACTACTACGCGTTCTCCGAAGACCTCGACGTCGACCGCTACTCCATCAACGGTGAGAGCCAGGACACGGTCATCGCCCTCCGTGAACTCAGGCAGGACGCCGAGGACAACTGGGTCAACAACACTCTCGTCTACACCCACGGTTACGGTCTTGTTGCCGCGTACGGAAACCAGCGTTCCGTCGACGGCCAGCCGGTGTTCCTCGAGTCGGGTATCCCGACCACAGGCGCACTCGGTGACTTCGAGCCGCGGATCTACTTCGGCGAGGCCTCTCCTGAGTACTCGATCGTCGGTGCACCCAAAGACTCAACCCCCGTTGAGCTCGACTACCCGTCAGGTGAAGAGGGCAACTCGGAAACCTACAACACCTTCGAGGGTGACGGTGGGCCGAAGCTCGACAGCGTGCTGAACAAGCTGGTCTACGCGCTGAAGTTCCAGTCGGAACAGATCTTCCTGTCGGATGCCGTCACCAACGAGTCGCAGATCATGTACGACCGTGACCCGTCGACGCGAGTGCAGAAGGTCGCCCCGTACCTGACGCTCGATTCCGACCCGTACCCGAGCGTCGTTGACGGTCGAGTGGTCTGGATCGTTGACGGTTACACCACGTCAGATGCGTACCCGTACTCACGAACCGTGGGACTGTCGACAGCCATCGCTGACAGCGAGGACAACGACCAGCGGTTCGCGCTCGACAACATCAACTACATTCGTAACTCGGTGAAGGCGACTGTCGACGCCTATGACGGTTCGGTCACTCTCTACGCCTGGGACACCGAGGACCCGATCCTCAAGACCTGGCAGAAGATCTACCCGTCGTCACTCCAGCCGATCTCCGAGATGAGCGGCGACCTGATGAGTCACGTGCGTTACCCGGCAGACCTGTTCAAGGTCCAGCGGTCCATCCTCGGCCAGTACCACGTGACCGACGCCGGCAAGTTCTACTCCAAGACCGACGCATGGTCGACCCCGGCTGACCCGCAGTCGGAGGCCGCCGAGAACCTGCTCCAGCCGCCGTACTACCTGACCCTGCAGATGCCGGGACAGGAAGCTCCGACCTTCTCGCTCTACTCGACCTTCGTTCCGCGAGGAACGGGTGACAGCGCGTCGAGCGTCCTGACCGGTTACCTGGCCGTTGACGCTGACGCTGGAGCCGAGGACGGAACGATCGGCGACGACTACGGCAAGATGAGACTGCTGACGCTTCCGAAGGAAGTGACGGTTCCGGGCCCGGGCCAGGTGCAGAACGCGTTCAACACCGACCCCGAAGTGTCGTCGCTCATCAACCTGCTCAAGCAGGGACAGTCGAAGGTCCTCAACGGTAACCTGCTGACTCTTCCTGTCGGAGGCGGACTGCTCTACGTGCAGCCGGTGTATGTGCAGTCGACCGGTGAGACAAGCTATCCGCTGCTCCAGAAGGTTCTCGTTGCCTTCGGTGACCAGATCGCATTTGAGAACACGCTCGATGAGGCGCTCGACTCGCTGTTCGGTGGTGACTCCGGCGCAACCGCCGGTGACACGAATACGCCGCCGACCGACGATCCGATCGTTCCTGAAACGGATGCCGGTGGCGAGGCGGATCCTGATACTGAGGCGGGTGACGGCGGTACCGGTGGAACCGAGACCGGCGACCCCGCGACAGACGCCGAGATCAAGGCCGCGCTGGAAGAGGCCAGGACCGCGATGGCAGAGCGCGATGCGGCCCTCCAGGCCGGCGACTGGACCGCGTACGGTGAAGCCGACAAGCGGCTCTCTGAAGCCCTCGCACGGGCGATCACGCTGATCGGCTAGCGAAGTCTGACGTGTGGGGTGGTGACCGAGAGTGGTCATCACCCCATCTTCAGTTAACGGCGCTGGCGACTCCCATCTCTGCTGCCCTCGATTCGCGCGTCAGTGAGCGCCGTGATAGAGTAATTTCTTGTGCCGCGGGGTGGAGCAGTTCGGTAGCTCGCTGGGCTCATAACCCAGAGGTCGTAGGTTCAAATCCTGCCCCCGCAACAATAAAGGCCCGGAATCGGAAGATTCCGGGCCTTTTGCTTTGCCCTCTTGCGGATCTGACAAGGCGGTCCCGGTTTCGGCTCCGGCCCTCGGTCAGGGGGTGCTTCGGTCCCATGCTAGAGTTGTTTCTTGTGCCGCGGGGTGGAGCAGTTCGGTAGCTCGCTGGGCTCATAACCCAGAGGTCGTAGGTTCAAATCCTGCCCCCGCAACAATAAAGGCCCGGAATCGAAAGATTCCGGGCCTTTTGCTTTGGCGCTGTGCGCTGTGCGCTGTGCGCTGTGCGCTGCTGTAACGCTGTACGCAGGCCAGGCTCGCCGCGTGCAAGGCCAGACGCCGCGTGCAAGGCGAGGCTACGTGTGTGCGTCAGAGCGCCCGTGTGCGGGTCAGGCGGGGGAGTGCGGCGTCACGCGGAAGGAGCGACGCGGGAGGCCTGCGCAGCGCCCTCGGGGCGTGAGAAGTGCCCCCAGGCCGGCAGGATCGCAGCGCCGCGGTGGCTGGCCGCCTGACCCGTTTCTGGGGAGCTGGTGCAGCGCTGAAGAGCGCAGGGCATCCGACCGGCATGGGTCGGAGCTGTGTCCGGACGGGGCATCCGGCCTAACGGTGCAACCCCGCGATTCAACATCGATTGTCGGCGTGTCCGCGGTCCCATTGAGCTGGGAGAAAGACAGGACGTCACGGCGATGGTGGCACGCCGCGAGGGCATGCCTGACGGAGCGCCCGAGCGGTGTGCCCAGGCAGTGTGCCCGGGCAGTGTGCTTAGACCACGACGCCCTTTTCGCGGAGGAACGGAGCCGGGTTCGTGTGCTCGCCGTCGACGTTTACCTTGAGGTCGAGGTGGCATCCGCTCACAACGCCCGTGGCTCCGACCTCGGCGATAACGTCGCCACCGGCAACCGTGTCGCCAACCGCAACCGAGTATGAACCGCTCAGCAGGTGGCCGTAGATGGTCTCAGTGCCATCACCGTGGTCGATGATGACGCGGTTGCCGTACGCGCCGGCATTGCCGACGAAGGTCACGCGACCGGCGGCGGTTGCCTTGATCGGTGTTCCGCAGGCGCCGGCGAAGTCCATTCCTTCGTGGAAGGAGTTGGAGCATCCGACGCTGTTGCAAATGAGACCGCGCGGCCCGTACTTCGACGTGATGACACCCGGAAGCGGACGCCACCAGCCGCTTGCCGATGGGGCGAGGTACGCAGCGAGCGCGGTCGCGTTGTCGAAGATGTACGTGCTCGACGCGTACGCGGCGTCGAGTTCTTCCTCGCTGGTTGCTGAGTAGCCGTCCCGTTCGAGCTCTGCGAGTGTGACGTCGCCGCTCACGGTGAGTGACTGGCCCTTCACCGCGCTGCTCATGATCTGGGCGTTGGCATCTGCGACAGCGCCGTCAGAGGGGGCAAAAGCGTATGCCGGAAGGGCAACGGTTGCGAGGAGGCCGGGAATGGCGAGAGCTACGATGCTCGTCGAGCGCAGGGAGTTCCAGCGGCTCTTGCGTTCGCCCGGTAGCAGGCTCTCGGTGTCGCGTGCGACCGAGGAGGCCGGAACGGTCGAGCTGATGGCAGCATCGGCGGAGAGCCGGCGAGCGGTGGCGCGGGGAGCGTGTGCGGAGGTGGGCGGCGCAATGAATGCTGCGGCGAGGAATGCCGAGGTGTCGTTGGCGAGCACGGGGGGTTCGACGCTCTGCTCAGGCTTGGCCTCCTGGCTGAAAGCGGGGGCAGCCGCTACGACCTCTGGAGTTTCGGTCCACGCCGGTGTCGGCAGGACTATCTCGTCGATCTCGACGGGCTGGGGTTCAGCATCCGGTGCAACGGCGGGAGGGAAGACAGTGGTCGACTCGGCCTCGGTGGCCGGTGCGGTGCGCTCCACGAGCGGCGCGGGCGTGCGGTTGCGGCGGCGGCGAAGAAGCGGCGCCTCTTCCGGCTGGGCGACCGCAGCGGCCACGGCTTCCGAGTGTGCGAGCGCGGTGGCGACGGCCTGTTCGGCGAGGAGTGCTGCTTCTGCCTCAAGCGCTGCCTGCATTCTGCGGCTGCGGCGGCTGGGGAGCTGCTCACCGGTGGTGAGGGTAGGGGACTGCTGCTCGGTGCCTCGAGGGGTCGACTGGACGTTCGATGGCTGGGGGGCAGCAGTATTCGCCAAAGTGTTTTTCTCCGGGCCTCAGGGACAATTACGGGCTATTGCGTCGTCATTCACGGTAGTTCGGGTTTCTCCAGCTGAGGAGACGACTCGAGGCGCCTCACCTGGCATCCGTTGGCGCTGAAGAGGCCGGTGGACGTGCCCAAGGCTACGCTAAATCACTGGGCATTGCATCTTAAATGGCAGATTTATAACAGGTTTATAACGTGAACAATTCGCAAATAACACGTTTACGACGCGGAAAACGGCAAGAACCTGTGTGGGATCGGCGAATAGCGCACAGTATCCTGCGGATGACGAACCTCGGACTCAGGAAACTGAATCCGAGGTTCAGCTGGGCTTAGGCTCCGTTCGAGCGAACGGGCGGCATCTTGTCCGCTTCCGCTTCACTCACGAGGTGCAGGCCGCGCGGTCCGAACGATGAATCAGCGAGGACTTCAAGCCAGTGACGGTTGAGCTGTGGCGGTTTGCTTCCCACGAACCGGAACTGAAGAGGGATAGCGGGGGATACCCAAACCGAGACGCGACCGGATCCGTCTTCGGGACGGTGCTCCCAGCTGACGAAAAACCCCTCCTGACGGCGGAGCTTCGAGCCGATAACGATTTTGAGGTGAGCAAGGGCGCGGTCATCGATTTCGTATTCCGTGCCGTCGCCGTAGACGAGGTATCCCATGGGATCATTCTGCACGACAGGGCATGCATTGTCCGCATCTGGGCCGAAACGCCTCCCGGTGTCTATGCTGGGCGCATGACCGAGCATGCTCCGATAGGTATTGCCGTTGCCCAGTTCGCCCCTGACGCTGATGTGGAGGCGAATCTCCTGGACATTCGGGTACTCGCTGAGCGCGCGGCCGACCGTGGGGCGGATGTCGTCGTGTTCCCGGAGTACTCCAGCGCCTTTATCAATCCCCTTGGGCCGGAATTGGTCGCGCGGGCAGAGCCGCTTGATGGTGTGTTCGTGGAGAGTCTGGCCGGTATGGCGCAGGACCTGGGAATCCATCTCGTCGCTGGCATGGTGGAGCGCACGGGGGACAGCAGCCGCTTTTCCAACACGATCATTGCTGTTTCCCCGCAGGCTGAGCTCGTGGCCAGCTACCGCAAGCAACATCTCTACGACGCTTTCGGGCAGACCGAGAGTGACTACGTTGTCGCCGGTGACCTGTCGGATCCCGAGACCTTCACCGTCGGCGGGCTGCGAATGGGGATCCAGACCTGTTACGACATCCGATTCCCCGAGGTGACCCGTCGCATCGTCGACGCCGGTGCGGAGGTCGTGCTGGTTCCGGCTGAGTGGGTGCGCGGTCCGCTCAAGGAGCACCACTGGAAGACGCTCATCACCGCACGAGCGATAGAGAACGCCGTCTATGTTGCTGGCGCGGACCACACACCGCCCATCGGCGTCGGCAACAGCATGATCGTGGATCCCGCGGGCGTTCAAGTAGCCGGTATCGGCGTGGAGATCGATGTTGCCGTGGCTTTCGCCTCAGCGAACCGGGTCGCTGAGGTCCGTGAGTCCAACCCCGCTCTCGAGTTACGGCGGTTCCAGGTCGTCCCTCGAACCTGAGCGGGGCACACGGTCAGCGACCGAGTCGAGCCAATTGAGCCGCAGCCCGTTGGAGCACATCGACCTTCTTGCAGAATGCGAACCTGGCGAGCGACGCATAGTCGGCGAGGTGCTCCGCGCTCACGAACGCCGCGAGTGGAACAGCGACGACACCGGCGAGGTCTGGGAGGCGACGGCAGAATTCGGTTGCATCGTGGAAGCCGAGCGCTGCGGCATCCGCGACGATGAAATACGAGCCGTCGGGCCTGGACAGGGCGAATCCGGCTGCATCGAGTCCGGATGCCAGAAGATCGCGTTTGTGCTGGAGGCCGTCGGCGACCTCGGCGAAGTAGTCATCACCCAGCCTGAGTCCCGCCGCAATGGCTGGCTGGAACGGTGCGCCGTTCACATAGGTAAGGAACTGCTTGACGGTGGTAATCGCGGTGATGAGCGCGGCCGGTCCAACGGCCCAGCCGATTTTCCACCCCGTCGTGTTGAACGTCTTGCCACCGGAAGAGATCGTGACCGTTCGGTCCCACGCGCCGGGCAGACTGGCGACCGGCACGTGCTCGACGCCGAAGGTGAGGTGTTCGTAGACCTCGTCGGTGACCAGTATCGCGTCGTGCTGATGCGCCAGTTCCACGAGAAGTTCCAGCGTTTCGCGGGAGAGCACTGAGCCCGTTGGGTTGTGCGGGTTGTTGATGAGAATGATCCGGGTTCGGTCAGTGACCGCCCGGCGCAGTTCATCATGGTCTGGCTGAAAATCGGGCCAGCGCAACTGCACAGTGGTGTGCCTGGCGCGGCCCAGCGCGATGAGACCGCCGTACGCGTCGTAGAAAGGCTCGAGGGTGAGCACTTCGTCGCCGGCGTCGGTGAGGGCGAGGATCGTCGCCGCCAGCGCCTCGGTGGCACCCGCTGTGACGAGAACGTCGGTGTCAGGGTTGGAGGGGATGCCGTAGAAACGCTGCTGATGCTCGGAGATCGCCGCGCGGAGCTCGGGTGTGCCGCGGCCAGGAGGGTACTGGTTCATCCCATCGCTGATTGCACGGTGCGCTTCATCCAGGACCTCGCGCGGACCGTCCTCGTCCGGGAACCCCTGTCCGAGGTTAATGGCTCCGGTTGAGGAAGCCAGTGCACTCATTTCAGCGAAGATGGTGGCGGCGATGGAGCCATCGGGCCGGAGGAGCCCGGCACCTTCCGCTGTCCGCTGCCAGGAGCCGTGCACAGTCATGCGTAATCCTTTCGCGGGCAGACGTTCGTTGTCTGTCGCATTCCTAGGCTATCCGGCGGAGTATGGCGCCGGCGCCTGGCAGACGGATCTCGGTCTGTGGATAACTTCTGCGGGATCAGGCTGACCTGCTCTAGCGTGACTGCATGGAACGCGGCGCGCGACACCGGATGCCGACGCTGTTGCGCGCTGTCGTGGCCGGTCTCGCGATCGCTGGCGGGGCGGTGTCCCTCTTCGCCTGTGCGCAGCCGTCCGCACAACCCACTCCAACGCCGACGGCCATCTTCGCGAGCGAGGACGAGGCGCTCGCTGCAGCGACGGACACGTACGCGAAGTACTCTGCGGCCTACGACCTGAGCAACTCGCTCGGCGGGAAGGACATGTCGTCCGTGGCTCCCTACGTGACGGATGCGCACCTCATGGACTTGGGCGTACCTGGAGTTCTTCAAGAGAACGGATGGCACACAACAGGCATCTCAACGTTCACCCCCGCCAGTATCGATCGCTTCAAGCAGGAGGGAGAGCGAGCCGAGGTCATATTGAACCTCTGTCGCGATGTCTCCCAAGTGAGAATCGTTGCAGCCGATGGTTCAGACGTAACGCCTGTGGAGCGTTCGAGTGTTCTCCCGCTCTCGGTCACGCTGACTTCAGCGAATGAGGATCCGAGAAAGCTACTTGTATCGAAAGTCGAATCGTGGACCGAAGACGTCGCCTGTTGACTGCGCTGGTGTTCGCAGCAGCAGTGGCACTTATGCCCGGGGCAGAGGTCGCGGAGGCCGCTAATTGCGACGTGGTGGACAAGCTGAATGGATTCTGCACCGGCGGCAGTCTCGAGAACGGCGAGGCCATCATCCGTGGTGATCAGGACAACGGCGGCGGAGGGGGTGGCGGCGGTCAGAACGGCGGCGACGACGGCGGCGACGACGATGGCGGAACTGGTGACAATGGCAACGCGGATGGTTCCGACGGGCCGGGAGGAATCGACCGCAGCCTGCAGTGTGTCTCGGGCACGCTCTGTCTTCCCGATGTAGTGACGCTGAGCGACCTCGCGCGCTTCAGCCCGACCGCTCCGACGCTCACGATGGAGCCTGACGGCTGGCTCGTAACCGGCCTTCCGGCAAATTTCATCGCGGATACGAGCCGTCATGTTCAACCGGGTGTTCTCTTCGACGTACCTATCGAGGTTCGCTTCACACCGGTGAGCTATCACTGGTCGTGGGGAGATGGTTCGCGCTCCCGGACCACAGTTCCGGGCGCGACGTGGGCCGAGCTCGGGCTGCCCGAGTTCTCACCAACCGCGACCAGCCACATTTATGCGGACACGGGCGTTTACGCCGTCACGGTGACCGTCGCGTTCGCCGTGGAATACCGAGCGGCTGGCGCATCCTGGATAACGATCGATGGCACTCTTTCGTCACCCGCGGTCACCATCGCGGCACTCGCGGGCGACGCCAGGACGGTCCTCGTAGACAAAGAGTGCACCAGAAATCCGCGGGGTCCAGGCTGCTGACACCTGCGCGTATCTCCGGAGCAGTCGAACCCGTGACAGGACGAAGGTCCCGGGCTCGATTAGGGCAGAGTAGGTAGTCTTTGATGATGTGAGATCCCGCTCCACGCCGGTTTCTTCGAGCGGCTTTGACGTCTCAGTCGACACTTGGCCCGCTCACAGGCAGCGTGAATGAAACGCACAGCTCCGAACGGGATGCTGATTGTGCTTTGGAAGGAGCGCCACCATGACCGATCACTCGAAGGATTCCAGTCCAGAGGGAAGCCCTCAGGTTCCCTCTGCGCAGAACCCTGATGCCGCCGTGTCGCCCGAAACGGGCCCCGCGTCGTCCGGCGAGCCCAGCGCCGGTACTCAGGCACAGGAGAGCGCGCCCCCCGCTCCGAATCTGCCGCAGGCGGCCGCCGGGCAGGGATCGAGTGAAAGCGGGCCGGCTGTTCACGGCAGCGCTGACCGGGCACGCGCGGCGGACGGTGCTCCCACACCCGCTGGTCACCAGTTGGGAACGCCGTCTGCGCAACACTCACCGCGGCACGACCCGACGGTGCCAACGGCTGCCCAGTACCCGACTCACCAGTACCCGGGCGCCCCAACGGCAAACGGTTATGACGGCACCTCCCACTTTGCGGGCAACGCCTATCCGGCACAGGGAGCGTCGGCGAACACCGGGTATGACTCAACCGGCTACGCGCCAGGGTCGCACCCGCAGCCACCGGCCCCTCGCGAAAAGCGTAGGTCAAACGTGGGACTGTTGATCGCCGGTCTCGCCGTTGGCGCGCTCGTCGGTGGGGCTGCCGGCGCGGGAACGTCCGCCCTGATCATGTCCAATGAGTCTGGCACCGTCAGTCCGAACGCCACCGGTTCCGAGAACATCACGATCAACGACACGTCGGATGTCTCGCTCGTGTCCGCCATCGCAGCCAAGGCGTCGCCCAGTGTTGTCACGCTGTCCGTTGAGGGCAGCGAGAGCGCGGGGAGTGGCTCCGGAATCATCCTGAGCGATGACGGCTACGTTCTGACCAACAACCACGTCGTTACCCTCGATGGGCAGCTCAGAGATCCCGCGATCCGGGTGACCAGCAACGACGGCAAGCTCTACGACGCCACAGTTGTCGGCACTGACCCCGCGTACGACCTGGCCGTCATCCAGCTCGAAGACGCATCGGGGCTCACCCCGATTGAATTCGCCGACTCAAACAAGCTCAACGTGGGTGACCTCGCGGTTGCGATCGGTGCGCCGCTCGGTCTCGCGGGTTCCGTCACCGACGGCATCATCAGCGCCCTGAACCGAAGCATCACCGTGGCTTCGTCCGCGGTTCCTGAAGAGGGCTCCAACGGAGACGACACCGAACAGGACCCGTACGACGTGTGGGGCTTCGACATCCCCGGTCAGACGCCGGAGACGACCCCGAGTGAGCAGGCCGTCATCTCACTGTCGGTCATCCAGACGGATGCCGCAATCAACCCCGGTAACTCCGGTGGTGCGCTCGTTGATGCTGAGGCGAAGCTCATCGGTGTCAATGTCGCGATTGCGACCGCTGGCTCCGATTCGAGCCAGGGCGGCAGCATCGGCGTCGGGTTTGCGATCCCGTCGAACGTCGCGAAGCGCGTCGCCGAGGAGATCATCGAAGACGGCGAAGCGACTCACGGGCTCCTTGGTGCAACGGTCGGAGATGCGGCCAGCGCAGAGGGAAGCCCTGTCGTCGGTGCGTTGATCAATGAAGTCACGCCCGGTGGCGCGGCCGAAGAGGCCGGGCTCAGGTCAGGAGACATCGTCACCAACTTCAACGGGTACCCGATCACGGGGGCGACCGACCTGACCGCACAGGTGCGGGCTCTCGCGGCCGGCGACGAAGCAGAAGTTACGTACGTGCGCGACGGCGACACCAGGACCGCAACGGTCACGCTGGGGCAGCTCGTTCTCTAGCGACATCGAATTCAAGCGTCCGTGGGCATCTGCCCGCGGGCGCTTGGTCGTGAGCGCTCCGCGCCGTCGGGGCGTGTGTCTCGCAGGAGACGCTCAAATCCTCACTGGTAGGCTCTAGCCGACCAATTCAGCGAGTGGAGACCATGACTGAGAACTCATCAGTTGGCGGAACCGCCGAACTTGTCGGTGTTTCATATGTCATGCCGGTTCTCAACGATGTCACCCACGTCAAGGCAGCGGTGACCAGCCTGCTTGAGCAGGATTACCAGGGGCCGTTCGAGATTGCCATTGCCGTCGGGCCGAGTATCGACGGTACGAACGAGCTGGTCGACGAGCTTTCCCGCGCAGACCCTCGGATCCGTGTGATCCAGAACCCGGTCGGGTCGACTCCCGCCGGACTGAACATCGCCATCCGTGCGACGACGTACCCCGTCGTGGTCAGGGTCGACGCTCACTCAGTACTTCCATCCGACTACGCCCGGCTCGCGGTGGATGCGATCGCTCGCACCGGAGCGGCCAACGTTGGCGGCATCATGGATGCGCAGGGGACGACGCCGTTCGAGCGCGCCGTTGCACGTGCGTATGGCAGCAAGGTCGGGCTCGGCGGTACGCCCCACCATGTCGGCGGGGCCGAAGGGCCTGCCGACACGGTCTATCTCGGTGTGTTTCGCCGGGAGCCTCTCGAACGGGTGGGCATGTTCGATGAGCGCATCAAACGTGGCCAGGACTGGGAACTCAATCGCCGCCTGCGTGCTGCGGGAGGCGTGGTCTGGTTCACCCCCGAGCTCAGGGTCACCTATCGGCCGCGACCGCGACTGTCGGCACTGGCCCGGCAATTCTTCTCGACGGGAATGTGGCGCGGCGAACTGACGCGGCGGTTCCCGAGCAAAAACACGCTTCGGTACTTCGCGCCACCCGTCATGGTGCTGGGCGTGGCCATCGGTGTGGTGTTGGGAATCATCGGACTGGTTCAGGCGGCGCTGGGCGGTACCGCAATTCTGACCCTGGGCTGGGCGATCCCCGCCCTCTATCTTCTGCTCGTCATCGGAGCCACGTTCACCGTGGCGCGGCATGACGGCGTCAGAACGCAGCTCTGGTTTCTCGTAGTGTTGCCCTGTATTCATTTCTGCTGGGGAGTCGGCTTTGTGCTCGGCTTCCTCTCGCTGGCCAGCAACATCTCAGCGTTGAAGAACGAAAGAACCGGAGGTTCGAGTGTCGGAAGCGTCGGCTGAACGCCCCCTCAAACCACGCTCGATTTCAGAACTGCGGGATGTTGCCCAGCCGCCGGAGGTCCGGAGCAGGCGCAACGCAGAGCACTGGACTGCATCGCTCTACCTGCGCGATATCTCGCCATACCTGACCTGGCTGCTGCTCCGAACGCGGATTACCGCGAACGGAGTCACCGGTCTCATGATTCTCACCGGGTGGAGTGTCGCCGGAGCGCTGCTCATCCCCGGAATCTGGGGCGCGCTTCTCGGTCTGGTCCTCGGCCAGCTGCAGATGCTCGTCGACTGCAGTGACGGTGAAGTCGCCAGGTGGCGGCGGACGTCGTCGCCGGCCGGTGCGTTCCTCGACGCGGTCGGGCACTACTCAACAGAGTCGCTCATCCCGCTGGCTCTCGCGATCCGGGCGGCCGGGTATCCGTTCGAGGCGCCTGCCGATTATCTCTACACGACCCTCGGCGCGTTGCTTGCGCTTGTCATCGTGCTCAACAAGGCGCTCAACGACATGGTCAGGGTGGCGCGGGCGAACTACGGCGCGGCGAAGCTCACCTATAGCGAGAGCGAGTCAGCCCCGAGCCCCGGGATACTGGCTGTCGCCAGACGCGTCGCCAGGTTCCTGCCGTTCCACCGCATTTTCCACTCGGTCGAACTGACCATGGTGATTTTCGTTGCAGCGGTTGTCGGTTTGTTCGTCGGCGAGGTCCTCGCCATGCGCTGGGTCCTTGTGATTCTGCTCGCCCTCGGTATCGTTACGCTGTTTGGCCACTTCGTTGCGATCATGGCGTCGAGGCGCGTTCGTGCCTGACTCCCGCCGCCCCACTGTCGGCGTGGTGATCCTCACCCAGGGAACCCGTCCCGACGACCTCGCCCGCGGCATCCGCAGTGTTCAGGCACAGGATGCTGTCGATCTCGACATCGTTGTTGTGGGCAACGGATGGCAGCCGACGGGACTTCCCGACGGCGTCAGGGCTCTCGGTCTCGCTGAGAACCTCGGGATTCCGGCCGGCCGCAATCGCGGAGCCGCCGTGGTCAGCGGTGAATACATCTTCTTCCTCGACGACGACGCCTCGATCCCGGATGCCGGATTCCTTACCGCGTGCATCGACCTTGTGACGCAGCAGCCTGACATTGGCCTGGTGCAGCCGAGGCTCGATGACCCGACGGGCATCACCCCGCCCCTGCGCTGGGTTCCCCGGATCCGAAAAGGAGACCCGCGGCATCCGAGCAACGTGTTTTCCTGTCTCGAAGCCGCTGTCTTCCTGCCGAGGTCCGTTTTCGATGCCACCGGAGGGTGGGCGGACGAGTTCTTCTACGCGCATGAGGGCATTGAGCTCGCCTGGCGGGTGTGGGACCAGGGAAAGCGCGTCTGGTACGCGGGAGACCTGGAGGCGAACCACCCGGTGGTCCAGCCAACGCGTCACGCTGACTACTACCGGCTCAACGCGCGCAACAGGGTGTGGCTTGCGCGACGCAATCTGCCGGTCGTGCTCGTTCCGATCTACGTTGCGACGTGGACCGGGATCCAGTTACTGCGCTGGTGGAGGAACCCCGCCGTACTGAAAGCATGGTTCGCCGGTTGGCGCGAAGGGTGGCGCGTGTACCCCGGCGAACGGCGGCCGATGAAGTGGCGCACAGTTGTGCGGATGGCCCGCGCTGGGCGGCCGCCCGTCATCTAGTTCGGTACCCTTGAAGGCATGGGTGTACTCGGCGACGCGCGCAAAGCCGTCAAGATGGGCAGGAACCTTCTGGCCAACAGACGTGCCAGGGGTGAACTGTCGCAGCGGCTCGCGAAGCTGCCTCCGCTTCAGCCGGGCAAGTACAAGATCGCTGTCTATTTCGCCGACGGCGAGGTGAACATGTACCAGATCCGCCAGTGGTACAAACCGCTGGCAGAACTGGCTCGTACCTGGCCCGTCGTCGTGCTGAGCAGGGGAGCGACAGCGGCCACGCGGCTCTTCGAGGAGTCGCCGTTGCCGGTCGCTTACGTTCGGACCGTCGCGTCGCTCGAGCAGACACTGGCGGAACAGGACATCCGCATCGTGTTCTACGTCAACCAGAACACCAAGAATTTCCAGATGTTCCGCTACGGACAGCGGTGGCACGTTTTCATCAACCACGGTGAGAGCGACAAGATGTACATGACCACCAACCAGTTCAAGGCGTATGACTACAGCTTCGTCGCCGGTGACGCTGCGCTTGCACGCCTCGAAAAGGTGCTCTGGGATTACGACTTCGACAAGCGCGCGATCAAGATTGGGCGCCCTCAGGCCGACCACTATTCCGGGGTGCTCCCGTACACCCCCGACGAACGCACAGTGGTGCTCTACGCACCGACCTGGGAGGGCGACCGCCGATCGGCCGCGTACGGGTCGATCGCAAGCCATGGTGTCGCGCTGGTCCGTGCGCTTCTCGCGACGGGTAAACACCGCGTCATCTACCGACCGCACCCGCGGAGCGGTGTCGTCGAGCACACATACGGTGCCGCCAACCGCGAGATCATCAGTATGATTGCCGCGGCGAATGCCTCAGACCCGGCTGCAGGGCACGTGCACGACACCGGCTCAGAGCTCGGCTGGCAGCTCGCTTCGGCGGATGTCGCAATCGTCGACATCTCCGCCATGGTCTATGACCGGCTTGCGAGCGGCAAACCGCTCATGATCACACGTCCGGTCGACCCGGAAGCGAAGATCGACCTCGGCGGCTATCTCTCGGCGTGCGAGTGGCTGGACGCAGACGAGGCCCCGAATATTGTCCGCCACACCGACAGGCTCCTCCATGATCCGGATGCCGTCGGACGCCTGGCGGAGTGGGTTGAGAGATACTTCGGAGACACAACTCCCGGGGCGGCCACCGCCCGTTTCCACGCGGCAGTGCAGCAGCTCATGGACCGCTGGGACTACTTCGCTGAACTTCACTCCCCGGATGAGGAGCAGCAGATCTCGGCGCCGCAGGTTTCGGTCGCTGCGACCAGGGCCGTGCAGAGCGACGTTCCCCCCGGTGGAACGGGCGAGGACGACGACGAGGTGTGAGCGAGCGGCTTCGGTCAGTCGGGGCGCTCGGTAGAGCGGCTGGCCTTCGCCTGACGTGACCGTGTCGGCATCCGCTCGCGCAACGCACGAACGGTAGTCGACACGCGTCCCGGTCCCTGCCTGGCTTCCAACTCGAGCGGCAGCACGAGCGGAGCAGGCCCGAAGGCGCTTCTCGATGCTTCGATCACCTGTTTGCCTGCCAGATGGTTTCCGATGCCGCCAATCGCCGCGCCGATACCGAACGGCATCGCCTTGCCGACGAGTGAGGAGCCCTGGTTCCGTGCGAAGTGCTTGAGAAAGCGCCGCTTCAGCTCGTCTGCGACGGGACCCATGACGGCCTGCGGCACGTTCGAGGCCACCAGCTGGCCCCAGTACTTCGTGCGCGGCGGTCCACCTCTCAACGCCTGCCCTGTGAACTGTTTCACGAGGTCTGTGCCGGATTTGCCGAGCATGAGCGTCATGACGAGCGCGCGGGAACGCACCGGGTCGTCCAGCGCGATACCGTGCACCTCGGCGATCGACTGTGCGAAGAGGGCTGTGGTTTCGAGGAACCCGACCGTCTCAGCACCGGAAAGCGCGATAGTGATTCCTGTCCCGAACCCCGGTACCATCGCGGTCGCGCCGACAGCGGCACCGCCCGACGTGATGGCGGCCAGATACCGCTTTTCCAGAACGCGGATGAGCTGCTCGGGAGTGGCTCCCGGGTACTGGCGGCGGACGGCGCGAACGTGCGCAACAACCACGGGCCGCTGCACGGAGAGGGTCTTGTCGATGCCGCGAAGCCAGAGCGGGCCCCTGGCGGCGTCCATCGGCGGCGTTGCGGTGAATGCGTCGTCGACGATCCGGACCTGTTCGGACTGTGTACTCATGGAACTCCCCAATGACGCGTGGCGCAGGACTTCAAGCTTAGGTTCGTACGCTGAGAGACTGTCGGGCTTGACAGCGGTCTCCGTCAGCTGTGGTACTCGGCGTTGTACCGGTCAAGGACCTCGTTGATCGGGCCGTCCAGGACGAGCTTGCCCTTGTCGAGGTACAGACCGCGTGTGCAAAAGCGGCGCAGGTCCTTTTCGTTGTGGGAAACGAAGAACAGCGTGCGTCCGCCGGCGAGCAGTTCTTCAATGCGCTTGTAGCACTTTTCGCGGAACCCACGGTCGCCGACCGCCAGGACCTCGTCGACGAGAATGATCGGCTCTTCCAGCATCGAGATGACGCTGAAGGCGATTCGCACCTTCATCCCGCTCGACAGGTGCTTGTACGGGGTGTCGATGAAGTCACTGATCTCGGCGAACTCGATGATGTCGTCGAATCGCGCTTCGATCTCACGCCTGGTCATACCGTGCAGGCCGGCAGTCAGGAACACGTTGTCGCGAACGGTGAGGTCATTGACGAAGCCACCGGTGATCTCGATGAGGGGAGCGACGCCGCCCGCTACCGTGACCTGGCCCTCGTCGGGAAGGACGACGCCGGCGACGAGCTTCAGCAGAGTTGATTTGCCCTGACCGTTCCGGCCGACCACGCCGATCGCTTCACCGGGCGAGACGTCGAAACTCACGTTCCGGAACGCCCAGAATTCCCCTGGGCGCGACCGACGAGTACTGCCGGAGAACAGGTCCTTGAAATTGCGCCGACCGCCGCGGTTGCGGCGGAAGCGGATGCCGGCGTCGACGACGCTGATGACCGGGGCTTGTCCTGACATCACAGCTCCTTCAGGACGGTGCGCTCGGAACGCTTGAATACCCACAGGCCAACCAGCAGGAAGAGGATGCTCATGATCGCGGAGACGATAACGGGGTACCAGTCGAGTTGCTGCGGGAAGAAGGCGGACCGGTACAGCGAGAAGATGCCGCCGAGGGGATTGAAGGCGGCGAACGGCTGAAGTTCGGCGGGGAGATCGCTGAAACCGTAGACGATCGGGGACGCGTAGAAGAGGAACCGGAGGACGAGCTTCACGGCGCGTTCGAGATCCCTGAAGAACACAACCAGTGGGGCGACGATGAGGCAGATCCCCACCGTGAGCGTCGCCTGTATCAGGATCGCGAGCGGGAAGAGGAGCACGTCCCAGCTGACGGATGCCCCCGTGAAGATCGCGAACGCAGCGAGGACGGGAAGAGCTGCGACGTATTCGATCCCCTTGGACAGTACGAGCCGGTTGACCCAGATCGTGCGGGGGATCGACGTGGAGCGGACGAGCTTAGCCTCGCGAATGAACGCGCGCGTGCTGTCAGACACGGCGCCGTTGAACCACATCCAGGGGAGGAGTCCGGCGAGAAGGAAGACGATGTACGGGTCTTCGCCCACCGAGCCGCCACGCCCGAACACCACAACGAAAACGAAGTAGTAAATGAACGCCATGACCAGCGGGTCGAGGATGGACCACACGTAGCCGAGCGCGCTCGTCGAGTAACGCACGCGGAGATCCCGCTTCGTCAGAAGCCAGAGAGCATTGCGATATCGGGTGAGGTACGACCGCTGTCTGCGGTGCGCGCCGGGATCAAAACTCACAGGCTCAAACATATCCGCAAACGAAGACCGGCACGGTCAGTGACGCGTGCCGGTCGTTCGAACGATGAGGATCAAACGTAAAGGTTCGCTCGCTCGAGGTCTTCTGCGAAGTCGACTTCGACGGCGTACAGGTCGGAGATGTCGACAGGCTCAACGAGCATCCGGTCCTGGGCGATTGCGAGCTCGATACCGCGCTCGAAGTAGTCCTGGTCGTCGACACGAGCCAGCTGGCGGAGCAGGTTGGCCTTGTCGTCGCGGGATACGTAGTTGATGCCGACAGCCTCGCCGAGTCCGCCCTTGACGGTTTTGGAGAGTTCCTGAATGTAGCCCTCGGCACTTGTCGTGTACTTGACCTCTTCGTCAGACACCTTCGACGTGTTGACGGTGACGAACGACTGGTCGCGCGCCATCATTACTGCGGCGCGATCGAGAACTGCGGGGTCGAACACCACGTCGCCGTTCATCCACAGCACGCCACCGGGCTGCGACGAGTTCAGGGCGCGCATGAGGCTCTTCGAAGTGTTGGTCTGGTCGTACTGCTCGTTGTAAACGAACGATGCTTCGGGGAAGGCTTCGATGATGTGCTCGAGCTTGTAGCCGACGACGATCGTCACCTTGACGTTCTTGCCGAACGCGTGGTGGATGTTGTCGAACTGCTGCTGCATGATGGTGCGGCCGTCGCTCAACTCGGTGAGTGGCTTTGGCAGTGAACGGCCGAGTCGGCTTCCCATACCTGCTGCCAGAATTACAACCTGGGTGGTCACGAGATTCTCCTCAAGATTGATTCACGTTGTCCGGCCGCCTGCTGTGGCGGAATTTACGCGGAGTTAACCTGAAAGTAGATGAAACGACACCCCGTTATGCCTTCGCCTACGTTAGCGCGGCACCTGTAGTGGGGTCAGCATCAGGGCGGTCGTTGTTGCCGTATCGTAATAAGGCACTCGGCGTATTGACAGGTTCGGTTGTAACGGAAAAATTGCATCGGCCTCGAATCAGGCAGGGCCAAAGGGGTAGGTTGGATCAGTGACTATTGTGCCGCGCGCTTTCCCCGACGACACACCAGAAGACCCCGAGAACGGTTCACGTCCCGACAGTTCGCTGAGCGATGCGCACGAGACCCGGACAAGTCCTGTATCCGGCGACAGCCTCGACGTGGAAACCGGGCTGGTCAAGGACACCACTGGCACGTCAGCCGGCAAGCCCGCGACGCCTGCCAAGCCCAAAACGCCTGCCAAGCCCCGGACTGCTTCGGCGCCGAGGAAAACACCTGTTAAGCGCGCTCCGGAGACGGTCTCGCCTGCGGAGGCAGAGGCGACAGCCGCTGGAGCGGGCGACGGCGAGAGCGGTCAGCCCGATGAAGCGCGTCCCTCTGTAAAGAAGGCTGCCCCACGCACAACGAAGCCCAGGGCGCCACGGGCGCCAAGCACGAAGGCCGGGACATCGGCTCCCGCTGGCTCTCCGGTCGCGGAAGGCTCTGACGCCTCCTCAGGGGCTGCGGTTCCGGCCTCTGCGCCGACGCCCACGACTGCAAAGAAGACGACCCGGTCGACCGCCGCCAGGAAGCAGACCGACGCCCCCGCTGCCGGTACCGGGACTGAGGCCGGGAGCGAACCGGCAAAGACGCCACCAAGGACAAAGCCGGCCACGACTCCCGGGCGGAGCACGGCGAAGACGGCAGCAACGGCGTCAGCGGCAGTTGACCCGTCGTTCGCGAACGACAGCGCCTCAAACGACAGCGCCTCAAACGACAGCGCCTCAAACGACAGCGCCTCAGTGGAGGCGCCGGCGACGACCCCGGCATCCGAATCGCAAACTCAGCCACCCTCCGGCGGAACCACTGCGTTCGACGACAGCGGTACCCCCGCTCCCGCCGAAGCGACTCCGACGGTGCCGAAGAAAAAACCCGCGACGAAGAAGGTGGCAGCGTCAGCGCGCACGAATAAGGCTGCCGGATCGAAAACCGGGACCCCTCGCGCGCAGGCCGCTGCCGCGGTGGCGAAGTCGCCCTCCGGTATCGCTGGGCACGTCGCTCCGGCTCAGTTGGATATTCCCCCCGCGCCGCCTCTTCCCGTCGTTCCTCCCGTGCCACCGCTCCCGGCAGAGGCGGTCTCTCCGGTCGCCGCCGATGGCCAGGGGAGTGACGAAGCTGTCGATGCACTGACGGGCGCAGCACCCGAGGGCGCTCCCTCCCATGCGGCTGGCGATTCGCCGGTGGCTGAGAGCGCACGGCTCGTCGACGAGACCGTCGTGACGCCCCGGGTAACCGACGATCTGCCCCCGCTTCCTCCGATGTCCGCGGAAGAAGCCGCCCTCCGCTTCGAAACGATGCCGGATGCCGCGGAGCAAGCGACGGGCCTCGAGGAGCACGAGCCGCTCAAGTTCGTCTGGAGTAAACGCTGGCCGTTCCTCACGCTCGTTCCGGCCACCGCAGCGGGGTCCGAAGTCGACGAGCCGGAGGCTCGCGCAACGCCTGGCACCGCAGAGGGCGACGCTGGCACCGCAGAGGGTGACCTCGGCGGCCGTGCAGAGCCGACGGCGGACGACTGGTCTGTTTTCGATACCGACAACGGTGATCGCGACGAACGCGCCATCGCGGTCGAGGATGAGCCCCGGGATCCGTTCACGCCCGATCCCGTTGCCGGCGACGCCGCGATCGACGGCACGGTCGTTCCCGACATCGGAGCGGCCGCCGAACCGCGCTTCACCGCTGCGGACGAACAGCCTTTGGCCGTCGATGACCACCCGGCCGATGAGGCCGCCGCTGGATCGGCCGATCCCGAGTGGGCGGATGCCGCGTGGACTGAGACGGCATGGGACGGCACCGCGTGGGCCGATTCCGAGGTGCCGGCCTCCCACGACCCCATCGGCGACGACGTCACCATCGAACTCCTGGCGAACGACGACGCTGAGACCGAAGTTTTCGCCACAGAGGCGTCGACGGTTGTTCTTCCGGTTGCGGACTCCGCAACCGAGGTGATGCCCCGGCCGCTGGACAACGTTGAGCCTGTTCCGTCTGCTGTCGAAGGTGTCGAAGCCGGCGAACCTGTTGGTCGTGCCGAGAGTCCGGCGCTCGCGGGGGACACAGTACCTGACGAGTCGCCCGTCGTCCTGAGCATCCGGAATCTCTCGCGCAGCTTCGGTGACACGGTCGCGGTCAACGGCATCGATCTCGACGTACGCCGCGGCTCGTTCTACGGGATCGTCGGCCCTAACGGCGCGGGCAAGACCACGACGCTGTCGATGGTCACCGGGCTGCTCAGGCCAGACTCCGGGACCATCAGCGTGAACGGGCTCGACGTGTGGAAAGACCCGGCGAAGGCCAAGAAAACGATTGGCGTGCTCCCTGACCGACTGCGCCTCTTCGACCGGCTCACTGGCGCACAGCTGCTCTACTACTCGGGAGTCCTCCGCGGCCTTGACGGCCGGACGGTACGGGCGCGGGTGAAGGACCTCGCATCCGCGTTCGGTCTCGAAGACGCCCTCAACCGCCTGGTTGCCGACTACTCAGCGGGAATGACCAAGAAGGTCGCCCTGGCATCCGCCCTGATTCACTCTCCGCGCCTGCTCGTTCTCGATGAGCCGTTCGAGTCGGTGGACCCGGTCTCCGCTGCGAATGTGATTGAGATTCTTCAGGACTATGTGGCCAATGGCGGCACCGTCGTGCTGTCAAGCCACGGAATGGACCTGATTCAGAGGGTGTGCGACCACGTCGCCATCATCGTGAACGGCGAGGTGCTCGACGCGGGTGCTGTTGACGATGTCAGGCGTGACGGAACGCTCGAAGAGCGCTTCGTCGAGCTGGCTGGCGGGCGCAAGGCCGCAGAAGGAATGGAATGGTTGCACAGCTTCTCCGACTGAGGCTTCAGTTCCTCGGCAACCTGTTCCGACAGAGCCCCAGGCGGGTGATAGGCGCGGTCGTGATCGCTGCCGCAGGGTTTGCGCTCCTCTACCTGTTCGGTGCCACGCTCGCCGCGTTGCGGTCCGCTCCAGACGAACTCACGAGGAACACTCTTGTCTTGCTCGGGTCGTTCGTCATCCTCGGCTTCATTCTCATCCCCTTGATCTTCGGGGTCGAGGACGACCTTGACCCGCGCTCGTTTGCACTGTTCGGGGTGCGCGACCGCTCGCTCTCCACCGGTCTGCTCGTGGCCGCACTCGTGAGTGTGCCGTCGCTCATTCTCGTGTTGATCGTTCTGGTCCTGAGCCTCACAACCGCGGTCAGCGGTTCACGCGGGTTCCTGCCCGTGATGCTCGCGCTTCTTTCTGCCGTGCTCGCTGTTGCCACCTGCGTAATCGCGGCCCGTATCGCCACCGCCGCGGCCTCACTACTGCTCGCTTCCCGCCGGTCGAAGGAACTCACGGGCCTCATCGGTATTGCCGTTCTCGTGCTGCTGGCACCCGCGGTCATCCTGCTGTCGAGCGTGAACTGGGGCAGAGACGGTGCGGCAGTGCTCGGGAGCGCTGCTGACGTCATCAGCTGGACACCGTTCGGCGCGGTCTGGTCATTCCCCGGCGATGTGGCCATCGGCGATGGCGGCGCCGCCATCCTCAAAT
The DNA here is from genome assembly GCF_003065425.1 of Mycetocola zhujimingii. NCBI lineage: Bacteria > Bacillati > Actinomycetota > Actinomycetes > Micrococcales > Microbacteriaceae > Mycetocola > Mycetocola zhujimingii. The sequence continues at coordinate 1,999,447 of NZ_CP026949.1, read as the reverse complement.
TCCTGATCGCCGCGGCAACAGTCGCAGGTCTCTGGTTTGTCTGGGACCGCCTCGTTGCGTACATGCTCGTTAATCCCGGACGCGATGTGGTGACCACCTCCAGCGCGGGAATGGGTTGGTTCGACCTGATGCCCGCGCGGCCAGGCGCAGCCGTGGCAGCTCGAAGCATGACCTACTGGGCCCGCGACCCCCGTTATCTCATGTCGGTCGTGATCATCCCGATCGTGCCGTTTGTGATGATGGTGCCGTTCCTCGTTGTCGGGGTGCCGATCGAACCGCTCGCACTCCTGCCGCTTCCGGTGATGGCGATCTTCCTCGGCTGGTCGGTGCACAACGACCTCGCCTTTGACTCGACCGCCGTGTGGCTGCATTTCGCCTCGGGAGTGCGGGGCTACGCTGACCGACTTGGCCGTCTCTTCCCGGTGGCCCTGATCGGCGTTCCGCTTGTGGTCGTCGGCTCCATGATCAGCATTCAGTTCTACGGCGACTGGGTCGTTCTGCCCTCGATGATCGGGGTTTCCTCTGCACTGTTCCTCGGTGGCCTCGGACTGTCCAGCTTCATCTCTGCGCGCTTTCCCTATCCGGTAGCGTTGCCGGGAGACAGCCCGTTCCAGCAGCCGCAGTCCAGTGGCGCCTCCGGCGGCGTGTCGCAGGCGGCAGGGCTCCTCGCATCCGTTCTCGTCGCGACCCCCGCGGGTGTGCTCGCCTGGCTGGGGTTCACCGACGATGCGTCATGGCACGTGCTCGCCCTCTGGGCGGGAGTGGGCCTTGGTGTGTTCACGCTGGTTCTCGGCGTTTGGGCAGGCGGACGCGTCTTCGACCGCCGCGGCCCCGAGATCGTCGCGTTTGCCGTCAGCCATTAGGTAACGGCCACGGCGTACAATTGGATCATGATTGACGCACGCGTGAGCATCGCAGATCCCGGATCCCGGCCGGATGCCGGTGGCACCTCAGTCCTCGACCGTGAACTTGAAGAACTTCTCAACAGCGAGGGCGTTGAGCCCGGCGATCACGAGCGGTTCTCCCACTACGTGAAGAAGGACAAAATCCTTCAGTCGGCCATCAGCGGCAAGCCCGTCAAGGCGCTCTGCGGCAAGAAGTGGACGCCAGGACGTGACCCGGAGAAGTTTCCCGTGTGCCCGACCTGCAAGGACATCTACGAAAAGATGAAGTCCGAGTAGACGCCGGCGCCTTACTTCGCGAACCGCGTCGGCAAGGCGGGGTCCCCGCGACCCAGCCGGGCGGAATCCGCAGGAAGTTCTGTGAGGATGTGCGCGCGATGCTCTCGAGCGAGTGCCGTGCCAGCGGGGCCGGTGTACCGTTCGTCAACCCTGCCGCCGCTCACCAGTTGCACGAGCAGGGGGCGTTCGAGTTCACTCCTTGCGGACGTCGTCTCGGGTCCGTCACCGACGTAGATGAGTTCCTCCACAGCCACGCGGGAGCCATTCAGCCGGCGCACCGGGAACTTGCGTCCGCCGACCCCGACCTTGCCCTCAGACGTTTTGGCGACGGCCACCCAGCCGCCGTCGTTGTCCTTTCGGGCGACGAGCTTGTAGACCATGCCAGCGGCGGGCGATCCAGACCCGGTGACGACTGACGTCCCTACCCCGTAGGAATCAACCGGCACTGCCGCGAGGGCGGCGATGGCATGCTCGTCGAGGTCGTTGGTGACGGTGATCTTTGTCTGGGTCGCACCGAGCGAATCGAGTTGTTCGCGAACCTCGAGGACGAGGGTGGGCAGGTCGCCCGAGTCCAGCCGGACCGCGCCGAGTTCGGGACCCGCCACTTTCACCGCCGTCGTGATGCCCTGCTCCACGTCGTAGGTGTCGACGAGGAGCGTTGTCTCCGGCCCGGACGCAGCGATCTGTGCACGGAACGCTTCCTCCTCGGTTTCGTGCAGCAGGGAGAAGGCGTGCGCAGCCGTCCCCATCGTCGGGATGCCCCAGGTACGGCCGGCTTCCAGGTTGCTCGTCGCGTCGAACCCGGCGATGTACGCGGCACGTGCGGCCGCCACCGCCGAGTGCTCGTTTGCACGTCGGGAGCCCATTTCGGCAACCGGCCTGCCGTGGGCCGCCGTCACCATGCGCGTTGCCGCGTTCGCGACCGCGGTGTCGTAGTTGAGGACGCTGAGGATGAGGGTTTCGAGGAGGACCCCCTCCGCGAACGTCGACTCAACGGTGAGCACGGGAGAGTTCGGGAAGTATGCCTCACCCTCGCGATACCCCCAGATGTCTCCGGAGAACCTGTAATTGCTCAGCCAGTCGAGAGTGCGTGCCGACACCACGTTGTTCTCCCGCAACCAGCTGAGTTCCGGGTCGCCGAAACGGAAGTCGCGGATCAGCTCGAGGAGGCGACCGGTGCCCGCGACAATGCCGTAGCGCCTGGCACCGGGCAGCCGGCGCCCGAACACCTCAAAGATGCACTCCGTGTCGGCGGTGCCGTGCGCGAGCGCAGCATCGACCATCGTCAGTTCATAACGGTCGGTAAAGAGGGCTGTTGAGGTTTCCGATGACGTCGAGTGGCTCACCCCGCCAGCCTATCGATGGCGTCAGGCATCCGGTGCCCGCTTGCGCGTGCCGGGTTGCGGCCGTATGGAGCCGGTAGGCTGGAACGCGTGAATGATGCGCCAATCGGAATCTTTGACTCCGGAGTCGGCGGGCTGACAGTCGCTCGTGCGATTCAGGACCAGCTGCCCAACGAAGAAATCCTCTACGTCGGCGATACCGCGCACTCGCCATACGGCCCGAAGCCCATCGCTGACGTCAGGCGGTTCTCGCTCGAGGTGCTGGACGACCTCGTGGCACAGGGTGTCAAGATGATCGTCATTGCCTGCAACACGGCGTCCGCCGCCATGCTCAGGGACGCGCGGGAGCGTTACTCCGTCCCGGTGATCGAAGTGATCCAGCCCGCTGTGCGCCGCGCTGTGGCGAGCACCAGGAATGGGCGCGTCGGTGTCATCGGCACCGAGGGGACCATCAACTCCCGAGCTTATGAAGACGCGTTCGCCGCTGCGCCGGAACTGCAGCTGTTCACGGCAGCATGCCCGCGGTTCGTCGAATTCGTTGAGGCGGGGATCACCACGGGACCCGAGGTGCTGGCAACCGCTCAGGAGTATCTCCGTCCGCTCGTATCCGCTGATGTCGACACCGTTGTTCTCGGATGCACCCACTATCCGTTCCTCAAGGGTGCGATTTCGTACGTCATGGGCCCAGGGGTGACGCTCGTCTCGAGCGACACCGAGACCGCAAACGATGTGTACCGTGTGCTGGTCTCCGGGGATATGGAACGTACGAGCCCCAGGCCGCCGGCGCACCACTACGAGGCGACCGGACCCAGCGAGGCTGAGTTCCTCGAACTCGCCCACCGTCTGATCGGTCGGGAGATATCCCACGTCGACCTGGTCCAGACAGGTGTCATCGATCTCGCGGCGCTCAGGGCATACGGTTCTTAGCCAGTCTTTTTCCACATCCGCCGATCGTCGGCGCTTTTCTCAGGAGTACCCGTGACAGACACCATCCGCAAAGACGGCCGCACCAACACCCAGCTGCGGGAGGTGACCATTGAGCGCGGATGGAGCGACCAGGCCGAAGGCAGTGCGCTCATCTCGTTCGGAAAGACGAAGGTTCTCTGCACGGCATCCTTCACCAACGGCGTACCCCGCTGGCTCGCAGGCAAGGGCAAGGGATGGGTGACCGCTGAGTACTCGATGCTTCCACGGTCGACGAACAGCCGCATGGACCGGGAATCGGTCAAGGGCAGGATCGGTGGCCGCACCCACGAAATCTCCCGCCTGATCGGGCGCAGCCTTCGTGCGGTCATCGACACGAAAGCCCTCGGCGAGAACACCATTGTCATCGACTGCGACGTGCTTCAGGCTGACGGCGGAACGCGCACAGCAGCGATCACCGGTGCGTACGTCGCTCTCGCTGACGCGATCGAGTGGGCGCGGGAGAAGAAGTTCATCGGGCAGAAGGCAACTCCACTCATCGACAGCGTCGCTGCAGTATCGGTTGGCATCATCGACGGAGAGCCGATGCTGGATCTCGCATACGTCGAGGACGTCCGCGCCGAAACCGACATGAACGTCGTTGTGACCGGTCGCGGTCTCTTTGTTGAGGTCCAGGGCACCGCGGAGGGCGCACCGTTCGATCGCCGGGAGCTCGACGCACTGCTTGACCTTGCCGTCGGTGGCGCCGCGGACCTCACCGCGCTCCAGGTGAAGTCTCTCGCTCGGAGCGCAGAGTGACGATCGAGGTCGTGCTGGCAACCCATAACCAGCACAAGGTCCAGGAGTTCCAGCGGATCCTCAGCGCGGCCATGCCGGAGATCACCGTTCTCGCCTACGACGGCCCTGAACCCGTCGAAGACGGCGTGACCTTCAGCGAAAATGCGCTGATCAAGGCGCGCACAGCCGCCGCGCACACCGGTCGCATCGCCATGGCCGACGACAGCGGTATCTCCGTCGACGTTCTTGGCGGCGCGCCGGGGATCTTCTCGGCGCGGTGGTCAGGCCCGGGGCACGACGACAGAGACAACCTGAATCTCTTGCTCGCGCAGCTGTCTGACATCGCCCCCGAGCACCGCGGGGCAGAGTTCCACTGCCACATCGCGCTCGTGGTTCCTGGAAATCAGGACCGAGAGGGATTCGAGCACGTTTCGGTCGGAGTGTGGCCAGGGACGCTCGCAACAGAGGCCAGGGGCGAAAACGGCTTTGGCTACGACCCGATCTTCATCCCATCGGGGTACGACGTATCGTCGGCCGAGCTGCCACCCGAGACGAAGAACGAAATCAGCCATCGAGCGAGGGCTTTCGCCGATCTCATCCCGACCCTGCAATCCGTCGCATCCGCCTGAATCACCGAACCCTCATCACACGAGCCAGTGCGGCCAGCAGTTGCGCTGGCCGATCGGGCGCACCGGAATGAGAATGGCCATCGTTAGCATCAAGCGTTGCCGTGTGGCGGATGGGTCCCGCTCGGCCTAGCGTTGAGGTATGGCCCATGACCACGCCCCACACGACGTCAACCGCTCGCGGCTGCTCATCGTCATCGCGATCGTCTCTGTCGTGCTCGTCGCGGAGGTTGTCGGCGGCATCCTGACCGGATCGCTTGCCCTGCTCGCCGACGCCGGACACATGCTCAGTGACCTCACCGGGCTGGTCATCGCCCTCGTCGCTCTGATCATCGCTGCCCGGCCGGCGAGCGAACGGCATACCTATGGCTACCGCCGCACCGAGGTGCTCGGCGCGCTGCTCAACGGGCTGCTGCTCGTCGTGGTCGCCGTCGGAATCGCGTTCCAGGGCATCCAGCGCCTGATCGACCCGAGCGGGATCGAGATCCTCGCCGCGCCCATGCTCGTCGTCGCAGCCATCGGTCTCGTCGCGAACGCGGTATCGATGATGGTCCTGCGCAGTGGCGCCAAAGAATCCCTCAACATGCGCGGTGCCTACCTCGAGGTGCTCGGCGACCTGCTCGGGTCGGTTGGCGTTCTCATCGCCGGAATCATCATCCTGTTCACCGGCCTGGTCCAGGTGGATGCCATAGCGTCGCTGCTGATCGCCGCTGGCATCCTTCCCCGCGCGTGGGTCCTGCTCCGGGACGTGTGGCGGGTGCTCAACGAATCGTCTCCGTCAGACACCGATGTGCAGCAGATTCGCGACCACATCAGGCGCGCGCCAGGCGTCGTCGATGTGCATGACGTCCACGTCTGGTCGATCACGTCGGGCGAACCGGTGTTCACCGCCCACGTGGTCGTCGATTCCGAGGTGTTCAGCGAGGGGAGAACCGGAGAAATGCTCGACACGCTGTCCGAGTGCCTGAGCGGCCACTTCGACGTTGAGCACTCCACGTTCCAGCTCGAGCCGGCGAAACACGCCGGCCACGAGCATCCGCAGCACCCCTAGGGAAGATCAGGCTTCTTGTTGAAGGTCTCCGGGTCAAGCACGAGCCGGGCGGCTTCTTCAGCGTCGGTGAGGCCATCGGGTCCCGCGGCCATCTCGCGCTTCGCCTTGCGGCTCGACTGTACGTAGTGCCAGACCGTCGGAATCAGGGTGATCACGACGGCGCCGATCAGGATGACGTCGATGTACTCCTGGACGAAGGTGGCGACCGGCGGGATGTAGCCAAGAAGGTAACCGAAGTAGGTGAGTCCGACACCCCAGATGATGGCGCCGACGAAGTTGTAGAACGAGTACTTCTTGTAGTCCATGTGGCCGACGCCCGCAGCGACGGGGGCGAAGGTGCGAACGATCGGCACGAAGCGGGCGAGAATCACGGCGAGGCCGCCGAATCGGGTGAAGAACGCGTTGGTGCGCTGGACGTTCTTCACACTGAAGAGCCCTGATTCCTTGCGCTCGAATATCCGGGGGCCTGCCTTATGGCCGATCAGATAGCCGACCTCACCGCCGAGGAACGCGGCAAACCCAATGGCGAGCGCCACCCACCAGATGTCGAGCTCGAGGCCGGCAGTCGTGGCCGAGTGCATGCCGTGGAACGTGAGCAGCCCGGTGATGACGAGGAGCGTATCTCCGGGAAGGAGGAATCCGATCAGCAATCCGGTCTCGGCGAAAACGATGAAGCACACAACGACGAGCGCCCATGGTCCGGCCGCGCTGATGATGCTCTCAGGGTCCAGCCAGGGAATGAGGCCTGTCGAAATCATGGCGGCTACTACTCCGTAGGTCGTGCTCGTGGATGGTCAGAGCGGCTTACGCCACCGGTTCCGTGCGGAAGGTGGGACTTGAACCCACACGCTCGAAAGCACAGGAACCTAAATCCTGCGTGTCTGCCAATTTCACCACTCCCGCTGGCGCAACAAGTCTAGGGGGAAGCGGGCGTTCGCGAACCGGATTCGCAGGGTCACGGATGCTTCGATCTCCGGACCCGCAGCGGGGCCTGTGGATAACTCACACGGGAGCTTTCCGCTTCGTGCAGAATTCGTCCATGTCGTCGGCGGCGCAGATCATCACGGACCGTGTTCGTGAGCGCGTGCGTCGAGATGGTGCTGATCTCTCGACGTCGACAGGACTGGCCCAGACTTATGTTCGTGACGAGGTGCGGCGATACAGCGAGAGAGCGCTGGCCGGAGCCCATCCGCTCATCGACGACGAGGCTGCGACAGAGCGTGAGGTTGTGGCCTCACTCACCGGCCTCGGGCCGCTCCAGGAGTACCTCGACGACCCGAGCGTCGAGGAGATCTGGATCAACTCACCGACCAGGATCTTCATCGCACGCGATGGTGTCTCTGAACTGACGAACACGGTTCTCACCGAGGCTGGGGTGCGGGACCTCGTGGAACGGATGCTGCAATCCACGGGCCGCCGCGTCGACCTCAGTTCTCCGTTCGTCGACGCATCACTCCCTGACGGCTCTCGCCTGCACGTCGTTATCCCCGACGTGACTCGAAAACACATGTCCGTCAATATCCGGAAGTTCCGGCGCAGCGTCCGTGACCTGGCGCAGCTGGTGGCCCTCGGGTCGCTGAGTGCGCAGGCGGCGGAATTCCTGCGGGCGTCGGTGGGCGCGGGCCTGAACATCCTGGTGTCGGGGGCGACCCAGGCAGGAAAGACCACGCTCCTCGGCGCTCTGCTCGGAACCGCGCCGGCGCGGGAGCGCATCGTCACCGTCGAGGAAACATTCGAGCTTGATTTGTCCGCACAGGATGTCGTTGCGATGCAGTGTCGGCAGGCAAACCTCGAGGGCTCCGGCGAGATCACCCTGCGGCGGCTCATCAAGGAGGCGCTCCGAATGCGGCCCGACCGACTCATCGTCGGTGAGGTGCGTGAGGCGGAGAGCCTTGACCTGCTCATCGCGCTCAACAGCGGACTGCCAGGGATGTGCTCGATTCACGCCAATTCGGGGCGAGACGCCCTGGTCAAGCTGGCCACCCTTCCGCTCCTCGCCGGCCGCAACATCGATTCGTCTTTCGTCCAGCCCACGGTGGCCTCCTGCATCGACCTGGTGGTGCACCTCGATATTGACCGACGTGGGCTCCGACGCGTCAATGAGATCCTCGCTGTCACGGGTGTCGTCACCGGCCCCGTAATTGAGACAAGCCGGTTGTTCGCGGTGCGTGACGGACTTCTCGAGCCGAGCGGGAGTTACCCGACACGGACCGGAAAATTCGAGGCGGCCGGTATCGATCCTCTGCCCATCCTGCGGAGGGGACTCGGGTGACGCTGCTGCTGGGTTGCCTGCTCGCCGCCGGCGTGGTGCTGACCGCATCGCCGTGGCTCTTTCCCCCGCGAGCACCCCGGCCAGAGCCCCGGCTACGGCGGACAGGGAGACTCACGACCACGCTGTCTGCAGCCGGGTTCGGCGCAGTTCCCGTCGGTGTTTTCCTGGCCCTCTCCGTGCTCACCGGTGTCTTGTTCGCCGCCGTCGCGTTCGCCGTCACTGGCGTTGTCGCCCTCGCCGTGAGCGCCGCGGTTCTCGGTGGCGCGATTCCTGTGCTGCTCGTGCGGTGGCGCGCGCGCGTGAAACGTGCGGCGCACCGTGCACTCTGGCCGGACGTCGTCGATCACCTGATTGGTTCCGTCAGGTCAGGACTCGCGCTGCCCGATGCCGTCGCGTCCCTCGCACACACAGGGCCGGAAGCGCTGCGTGGAGAGTTCGTTTCGTTCGAGCGCGACTACCGCAGCACGGGATCGTTCGGTGGCAGCCTCGATCGTTTGAAGGATGCACTGGCTGATCCGGTTCCTGATCGCATCATCGAGACGCTGCGGATGGCTCGAGAGGTTGGCGGAGCTGACCTCACCACGGTCCTGCGGAGCCTCTCCAGCTATCTCAGGTCAGACAACGCGATCCGCTCCGAGGTGGAAGCCCGGCAGTCCTGGATCAAGAGTGCAGCCAAGCTCGGTGTCGCTGCGCCGTGGTTGATCCTGCTTTTGCTGTCGACCAGGCCGGAGGCATCGCTCGCGTACAACTCAGCGGGCGGGTCTGTGCTCATCGTGGTTGGAGCGGCGGTGTCGGTGGTGGCATATCGGTTGATGCTGGCGCTTGGTCGGCTCCCGCAGGAGAGACGGTGGTTCACGTGACCACGGCTGTGGCGTGGGGACTCGTGTTCGGTGTGACACTCGGACTTGGGCTCTGGTCGATCGTGGCGATGCTGCCGAGGTTCGGCGGTCCAACGCTGGCGGACCGGGTTGCCCCGTATCTCGTCGATGTATCCGAGGGGGCGCGCAAATACAGCGAGAAGCGGTTTACCGACCCGCTGCCGATACTCGGGCGGTTGTTCAGTCCTGTCGTGCATCGCCTTACGGCGGTTCTCACTGCGGCGCTCGGGGGTAACGCCACCGTGCGGCGCAACCTCGACCGTGCCGGCTCCGACGGGGATGTGCAGCGGTTCCGGATGGAACAGGTGCTGTGGTTTCTTGCGGGGACCGGTGTCGGTGTGATCTGCGCCGGCATCGGAGGCAGCAACCAGCTCCTGCCTCTTCCGCTCGTTGTCGCGCTTCCACCAGCGTGCGGCATCGTCGGGCTCGTCCTCCGTGACACCATTCTCACTCGGCAGGCGACTGCCCGGGTTGCCCGTATCTCAGCTGAGTTGCCGACAGTTCTCGAGTTCCTGAGTTTGAGCCTGTCAGCGGGGGAGGGGATCCTCGATGCACTCCGGCGGATGGGTGCAATCGGCTCGGGCGAACTGAGCCAGGAGTTTCGTGCGGTCGTCACAGCGGTCAATACCGGGATTCCGCTGGCCACCGCCCTGACGGATGTCTCACGCCGCGCCGACGTCCCCTCGCTCACACGCTGCATTGAGCAGATCGTCGCTGCGCTCGAACGCGGATCGCCCCTCGCCGAGGTGCTCCGTGCCCAGGCGCAAGACGCTCGAGACGAGGCGAAAAGAGCGCTGCTCGAGGTGGCGGGGAAGAAAGAGGTGGCCATGCTTGTGCCCCTCGTCTTCCTCATCCTCCCGCTGTCGATTCTCTTCGCGATCTTCCCTGGCATCTTCGTCCTTCAAGCCGGCTTCTAACACACGCGCACCACCACAACGAGAGAGGAACCTCATGAAAACACTGCGGCGCCTTCACCGATCAGCCACAGGGCAACTCGCCGACGATGCGGGTGATGTGCCGGGCTGGGTACTTATCACCCTGATGACGGCTGGCCTCGTGATCGTCATTTGGGGGCTTGCCGGCCCCGCTCTGAGCCAAATCTTCGAGCAGGCGATCAGCAGGGTCTCCGGGCTGTGAGGTGATCAGGCAGCCCGACTGGCGAAGCGACGACGGTTCCGCCGTCGTCGAGTTCACGCTTGTCACCGTTCTGCTGACACTGCTCACCGTTTCGGTGATGCAGCTCGGCCTTGCGCTCCACGTTCGCAACACCGTCACCGACGCTGCAGCGGAGGGTGCGCGGTATGCAGCGCTCGCGGACAACGGCCTGGCCGAGGGGGTCGAGAGAACACGGCAGTTGATCGCGGCAGCAGTAGGGCCGGACTACGCCGACGACGTCACCGCGAGCTACGGCACGTACCGTGGTCACCCGAGCGCGGAGGTCCGCGTGGTGACGACGCTGCCGCTCATCGGCCTGCTCGGGCCTGGCAGCGGGTTGGAGGTGACCGCGCATGCCGCCGTGGAAACGCTCGACGACAACGCTTAGGCGCAGGTGCCGGTCCTTGCGCCGGATGTTCCGCGGAGAGAGAGGGACGGCATCCCTCGAATTCATCACGGTCGGTCTCATCCTTCTTGTGCCCCTCGTCTACCTCGTTCTCGCGCTCGCCGCACTCCAGGCCGGGACGCTCGCGGTGGAAGGCGCCGCACGTCAGGCGGCCAGGGTCTACGTGCAGGCGCCGAACCAGGAGGAGGCAGCGATCCGGGCGGGGCGTGCCGTTGAGTTTGGCCTGGCCGATTATGGCGTCGACTCGTCCGCGGCCACGGTCGCGGTCCACTGCACCGGCGCCCCTGCCTGTCCCGCCCGCAACGCGACGGTGACCGTGACGGTCAGGGTGGCAATTCCGCTCCCGCTCGTACCTGACGTGCTCGACCTCTCAACGGGAGCGAGTGTTCCCGTTGAGTCGACCGCGACCCAGCGCGTGTCACGGTTCTGGACCGGACAATGATCGTGTTCCGGCGGCGGGTTGGTGGGGAGGAGGGTTCGACTCTGATCCTGGTGATCTTCTACGGAATGCTCGCACTGATTCTGATCCTTGTGGTTTCGGCAGCAACGTCGCTGTATCTGGAACGTAAACGGCTGTTCAGCCTGGCCGACTCCGCTGCACTCGTCGGCGCTGAGGCATTCGACCTGTCGACGGTGTCACTCGCGGATGGGGTGCCAAGCGTCGAATTGTCATCCGGGGATGTTCACGCCGCGGTCGAGGACTTCCTCGACGGGCACCCCAGCGGAAAGTTCGAGGAGCTGCGGCTGGAGCAGGCGGTGAGCGTAGACGGGAAGAGCGCAACCGTGACGCTCTCGTCGTACTGGAGACCGCCGGTGATCACTGCCTTCGTGCCTGACGGCATCCGTCTCGACGTCACCAGTGTGGCGCGGAGTGTCTTCGGCTGACCGTCGCGGCGGGCGGGGGCACTCATGCAGGCCTCAGAGAAGTGTCAAGGGGTTGAGCCGCGCGGACGGGCGGTGTTGCGTAGAGGTCGACCCCGCACGCACTCGGCGTGCGTGCCCGACCGAAGGAGCAGCTTGATGAGCTTTGAGCCACGATTCGCGATTGTTACGGGAGCCGACTCAGGAATCGGCCGCGCGACGGCTGTCGCGCTCGCCGAAGCGGGGATGGACGTCGGGGTGACCTGGCACAGTGACGAAGAAGGCGCGGAGGAGACCGCGCGCGAGGTGCGGAACCTCGGGCGGGAGGCCATCACGGCCCGGTTGGACACGACAGACCTCGATGGGGTCGGCGACGCCGTCGACGCGCTCGCCGACAAACTCGGCGGGCTTGACGTTTTCGTGAACAACGCAGGCACCGGCGACAACGGACCGTTTCTGGAGATGCCGCTCGAGGACTGGAGGCACACCATGGCCGCCGACCTCGACGGAGCATTCGTCTGCATCCAGCGTGCCGCGCGTCGGATGGTCGCCGCTGGCAACGGTGGCCGGATCATCGGTGTGACGAGCGTGCACGAACACCAGCCGCGTGTCGGTTCCGCCGCGTACGACGCCGCGAAGCACGGGCTCGGCGGGCTGATCAAGACTGTTGCGCTCGAGCTTGGGCAGTACGGCATTACGGCCAACGCTGTCGCTCCCGGTGAGATCGCGACGCCGATGACCGGGCAAACCGATGAGGACCCACGGGGTACGTCCCGCCCGGGCATTCCGCTCGGCCGGCCAGGCGACGCTCGTGAGGTGGCTTCGGTTATCGCTTTCCTGGCGTCTCCGGCATCGGCCTATGTCACCGGCGCGTCATGGGTCGTCGACGGCGGCATGCTGCAGATGGGTCCGCAGGCCGGTTCGCACTTGGAGAACGACACCTGGCGGGATGCGGACTCACAGTGACAGATCCACGTAACCGACCGGAGGACGACCCGACGCGGGTCCGCAACCAGCCCGCCCTTCAAACCTCGACCGGCGCGATCTGGATCGTGACCGGCGCGATCATGAGCGCCGTCGTCATCGCCGTACTCGTACCGATGCTCGCGCTCAATGCGATGATCGCCGGAGTGGGCATCGGACTCGTGGTACTGCTGTTTCTTGGGTTGCTGGTCGCGCGATTCCGCATCGGAGCCGGGCGCGCACGGCTCGCCATGATGGCGTCGCTCTTCGTGGGGATCGCCGTGGTCGGCCTGCTCGCGGTCTTTCTCGTGAGCAGCATCCAGGCCGAATCGCTCCGCTGAGATCAGGGAAATCGGCGTCCAGGGCGCGGCTTGAGGTATCGAGGCATGATCCTCGCCAGCCGAACCGCGCCCAGGATGCCGACCACCCCGATCAGGCCGGAGGCGAATGACACGGAGACCGCGGCCGTGAGTCCACCGACCACGAGCGGCGCGGCGGCCGCACCGACGTCTCCAGTGAAGCGCCAGGCGCCGAGGAACGGCGCGGGCCGGCCAACGGGGGCAAGGTCGGCACCGAGCGTCATGAGGATGCCGCTGCCAATGCCGTTCGCAACGGACAGGATGCCGGCCGCAGCGATGAACCACGCAACGGCGTTTGGTGCGTCGTGGGTGAACGCGAGCACGAGCATCCCCAGGCCGAGTCCGGTCATCGAGGGAATGGCGCTGAACATGCGGCCGAATCGATCCATGATCTGCCCGCTCGCATAGAACAGGGCGAAATCGACGGCACCGGCGATGCCGATGATGAGCGCGGTGTTCACCTCGCTCACGCCGAGGCTGACTGCCCACAGCGGAAGGATGACAGTGCGGGCGGCGCGCATTGCCGAGATCATGGCCGCGCCGGAGCCCATGCGGAGCAAAACCCCGCGGAAGGTCCAGATGGTGGTGAACAGGCCAGGGTTCTGCGGTGCTGCCGTCTCATCAGCCGCGGTCTCGTCGATCCCGTCGGCCGAGGGGGAGCGGCGGGCGTGACCGAACATCGACTCGGGGTCAGGAAGCAGGATGAGGATCACGACGGCGGCGAGGCACGAGATCACCATGATCCAGAACGCGCCCTGTGTACCGCCGGTGAAGTGAATCACGGGGGCCGCGAGAAGGGGGCCGATGAAGAGGCCGGCCCTGAAGACGCCGCCGAGGGTCGACAGAGCCCGAGCGCGGTACTGGATCGGGACATAGCTCGTCATGAACGCGTGCCGGGCGAGGGCAAACACGGCGGTGGAAAGCCCGAGTACGAAGATGGATGCGGCAAGGATCCATGCGTTCGGTGCGAGGACGGCTCCGAGTACCGCGAGGACCGAGACGGCCGCTGCGCCGATCATGGCGACGCGTTCCCCGATCTTGTGAACGAGCCAGCCGCTCGGGATGTCACCGACGAGTTCACCGATCATCACCATGCCGGAGATCACGCCGGCTATCGCGAGGCTCGCGCCGAGGTTGGTTGCCGCCGCGGGAATCAGCGGGATCAGCGCGCCCTCACCGATGGAAAACAACAGGGTGGGGAGGAAGACGACGACAGCGACACCGCGGAACGAGAACTCGTCGGTCTTCTTCTCTGTCATCACTTTTCAGTGTATGCCCGCGAACGGATGCCGTGCCGAAGGTAGGCTGGGCTTGACATGTTAGATCTAGACCTGAGTGCCCAAATCGCCTCCATCCGCGCGACCTTCAACGACATCCGTGAGGTTGTCGACCTCGACGGGTTGCGCGCCGAGATCGCCGACCTCAGTGCACAGGCCGGTGTTCCCGACCTGTGGGACGACACCGAGAAAGCGCAGGAGATCACCAGCGCGCTCAGCCACCGACAGTCGGAGCTCGCCCGGATCGTCGCGATCGAGCAGCAACTCGACGACCTCGAGGTGCTCATCGAACTGGCCAATGCAGAGGGCGATGAAGACTCTGCCGCCGAAGCGCGCACTGAACTCGCCGACCTGCAGAAGCAGATCGGCAACCTCGAGGTGCAGACGTTGCTCAACGGTGAGTACGACCCGCTGCCGGCGGTCGTCACCATCCGTGCGGGAGCCGGCGGAGTCGATGCTGCTGACTTCGCTGACATGCTGTTCCGGATGTACCTGCGCTGGGCTGAGCAGCACAAGTACAAGGCGACAGTGCTCGACACGAGCTACGCCGAAGAAGCGGGAATCAAGAGCGCAACGTTCGAGATCGACGCGCCGTATGCCTTTGGAACGCTCAGCGTTGAGGCGGGCACACACCGTCTCGTGCGGATGAGCCCGTTCAACTCGGCGGGGAAGCGCCAGACCAGCTTCGCTGCCGTCGAAGTCGTTCCGTTGATGGCCGAGACCGAAGAGGTCGACATCCCCGACAACGACATCCGCGTCGACGTGTTCCGTTCGTCAGGCCCCGGTGGTCAGTCCGTCAACACCACGGACTCCGCTGTGCGCATCACTCACCTGCCGACCGGAATCGTCGTGAGCTGCCAGAACGAGAAGAGCCAGATCCAGAACCGCGCCGCAGCCATGCGCGTGCTCAAGTCGCGCCTTCTCCTCGTGCAGCGTGAACAGGAAAACGCGAAGAAGAAGGAACTCGCCGGCAACATCACGGCGAGCTGGGGCGACCAGATGCGCTCCTACGTGCTCGCGCCGTACCAAATGGTCAAGGACCTCCGCACCGACTTCGAGGTGAACAACCCGCAGAACGTCTTCGACGGTGACCTCGACGGTTTCATCGCCGCGGGCATCCGCTGGCGCAAGCAGCCCGTCGACAGCTAGCCGGACCCGGCCTCGGAGCCGAGTCCTGCCCGGCAGGCGTGTCATGCCGGCAATGCCCGGATCGCTGCCTAGGCTCAAGAGGTCATGATTCGGTTTGAGAACGTTACGAAGAAATACTCCGGTACCAAGCGTCCGGCAATCGACAGCATGGACCTGGAAATCGCCAAGGGAGAATTCGTCTTCCTCGTCGGTGCGTCCGGTTCAGGAAAGTCGAGTTGCCTGCGGTTGATCCTCAAAGAGGAAAAGCCGACGGACGGGTCGATCTTCGTCCTCGGCAACGACCTCGGGTCGATCTCGAGCCGGAAGATCCCATACTTCCGTCGGAACCTCGGAGTGGTGTTCCAGGACTTCCGCCTGCTGCCGAACAAGACGGTGTTCCAGAACGTCGCGTTCACGCTTCAGGTGATCGGCAAGTCGCGCGGCTATGTGCAGGAGGCCGTTCCCGACGTGCTCAAGATGGTCGGACTTGAGACCAAGGCCGACCGGCTGCCGCACGAGCTCTCGGGTGGTGAGCAGCAGCGCGTCGCGATCGCGCGCGCCGTGGTCAACAAGCCGCAGATCCTGCTCGCCGACGAGCCGACGGGAAACCTCGACCCGGCTACGAGCGCGGGCATTATGCAGATTCTCGAGCGCATCAACGCCGGCGGTACGACAGTGCTGATGGCAACCCACGAGGCGGGCATCGTCGACAAGATGCAGCGCCGCGTGATCGAACTCGTCGACGGCGTCATCGTCCGCGACGAACGTGAGGGCGGTTACGGCACCACCGGAGTCGTGCCTGAGCTCAGGCCCGCCGTCGCCAAGGGGCAGTCGGCCAAGAAAGCCCGTCAGGAAGTGCGCGAAGCCGCCGCAGAAGCCGACGCAGAAACGAAAGCCCACCAGATTTTGATTTCAACACCGGATGCCGTGGCGACCGGCCCAGCTCCATCCCGCTCCGCACCTGCACCCGTCAGCGATACCGCCGACGCCGGAGCCGGCGCGAACGCGACAGGCGCCATCGCACTGCCCCGTCAGGAAACGACGAGCGACCTCACCGAGCACCTCTCCCTCGCGGAGCGGCTGGGACTTCGGGGTACCGTCGACCCGGAGACAGGCGACGAACAGAACGTGGGTCCGGTCAAATGAGGCTCTCGCTCATCTGGCAGGAGGCAACAACCGGGCTCCGCCGCAACGTCTCGATGGTGATTTCTGTCATCCTCGTCACCTTTATCTCGCTCACCTTCGTGGGAACCGCCGTGCTGCTGCAGATGCAGATCGGCCAGATGAAGAACTACTGGTACGACCGGGCGCAGGTCGCCATCTACCTCTGCACCGGCGATTCGCAGGCCGAGACCTGCACGGCTGGCGCCGCCAACGACGAGCAGAAGGCTGGGGTTCTCGGCCAGCTCGAGTCTGAGACCCTCTCTCCGTTCATCGACAAGAACTACTTCGAAGACCACCAGCAGGCATACGACAACTTCCAGAAGCAGTTCGAGGGCAACCAGCTCGCACAGCTGGTGTCGCCCGAGCAGCTCAACGAGACCTACTGGGTCAACCTCAAGGACCCGTCGCAGTCCGAGGTGCTCGTCGAAGCGTTCTCGGGGACCCCGGGTGTTGAGGAAGTGACAGACCAGCGCCAGTACCTCGACGCCATCTTCCGGGTGCTCAACGTCGCCAGTTACACGGCGATCGGCATCGCGGCGCTCATGCTCGTCGCCGCCGTGCTGCTCATCGCAACCACGATCCGGCTATCGGCATACTCTCGCCGCAAGGAGATCGGGATCATGCGCCTGGTTGGTGCGTCGAACCGGTTCATCCAGACCCCGTTCATCCTCGAGGGAGTTTTCTCCGCGGTGATCGGCTCGGTACTGGCCGGGGGAGCGGTCATCGCCATCGTGTACTTCTTCATCGACGGCTATCTTGCGCCGATGATGCCGTTCGTCAACTTCGTGGGCATCTCCGACGCCATCGTTGTTGTGCCGCTCCTGCTCGTCGTCGGAATGGTGCTGGCCGCGCTCTCGGCCAACTTTGCGATCAAGCGGTATCTGAAGATCTAGCGTGCACGGGCAGATCGTGTTGTTAGACTGATGGGCTGCCGGGCAACAGGTTCGGCGGTTTCACGCGGGGCATAGCATCCGCTCACAACAAACAACGGAGTAGCTCGTGCCCAGGGAACGTGGTCAAAACGTTGTGGCCACCAATCGCAAGGCGCGCCATGACTACCTCATCGAAGACACCTATGAGGCCGGGCTGGTGCTCACCGGTACCGAGGTGAAGTCACTGCGCGCCGGTCGCGCGTCGCTCGTCGACGGGTACGCCTTCATCGAGGGCGGCGAAGCCTGGCTCGACGCTGTCCACATCCCCGAGTACACCGGCGGCACCTGGAACAACCACCCGCCGCGGCGCAAGCGAAAGCTGCTGCTGCACAAGGCGCAGATCCTGAAGATCAGCCACAAGGTTGCACCGGGCGGATACACGATCATCCCGCTCAAGCTGTACTTCAGCGATGGCAAGGCGAAGGTTGAAATAGCCATCGCCAAGGGTAAGAAGGAATACGACAAGCGCCAGACGCTGCGTGAGCGTGAAGCAACGCGCGAGGCAGCCAGGGCAATCGCGGCAAAGAACCACCTGGGGGAGTAGTGACGATCGCACCGAAGTTGACGGTGAACGGCACGTACAACTTTCGCGACGTCGGCGGTTATCCGACCCTGGACGGGCGGGTGAGATACGGCCGCCTGCTTCGCTCCGACGGCCTCTACCGGCTCGGCGACGACGGCAAACAGGACGTTCGTGATCTCGGAGTCGGCGTGGTCATCGACCTGCGCGACGACTTCGAGGTCAGGGTCATGCCCGACGACCTCGACGGGCTCGATGTCCGCAGGGTGCATCTGCCGTTATTCGAGGGATCCGGTGCGTCGCAGGGTGAAGCGGCCGTGAGCCTGGCGACGCTCTACCGCCGTATTCTCACCCAGCACTCGGGCGTTGTGGCCAGGGCTCTTCGCGAGCTGTTGGCGATGGAGGAGCATCCGGTTCTGATCCACTGCACGGCGGGCAAGGACCGCACGGGCGTTGTCGTCGCACTCGCCCTGCTCGCTGTCGGTGTCGACCGGCGTCTCGTGGTCGAGGACTACGCCCGATCGGAAGAGAACCTGAGCGGTGAGTGGCTCGAGAACATGATCTCGATCATCGTTGAGCACGGGGGCACCGAGACGCCCGAGCTCCGTGTTCTCATGGGCGGAAGCCCCGGCGAGGTGCTCGACGAAGTCCTGGATGAGCTCGAAGCCGAACATGGCTCGGTTCGCCAGTATTTGCTCGGCGCAGGGTTCACCCTCAACGAACTCGGCCGACTGCGAAGCGCTCTCGTCGAGCAGGATTAATCCGCCGGTCGCGCTTCGAACCTGGCGTTGACCGCCACGTGGATGCGTATCGGCTCTGGCGCGAAGCCGGTCGGAGTCCCCGGGGCAGAGGCAAGCGCCATCCTGCTCACGGCACCGAACTCTGCGTCTGGCGAGCCGAGCACCACAGGTTCGGCGATCTCGGTGGGACGCACGCTCCCGAGTCCGAGCGATGAGGCATAAACGGATGCCTTTGAGACGGCGTTCCGGACGGCGTCCCGCTGGCACCCTTCCTCGAGTTCGCGCCGCGTGCTGTCGGTGATGCTCCAGTCGATTCCCGCGAGAGCGACCGCGCCATCGTGAGTCGCCGCGTCGATCCAGGGGCCGACCGCCTCGAGATCGGAGAACGTGGCTGACAGCGTCGACCGTGAATGGAATACCAGCGGGAGCTGGACGCCATCGGCGTTCCATGGCCGCTGGCTCCAGACCTGAAGCTGGCCGGCGGCCCAGTCGGTGATCGGTCCGTTTACCGGGTCATGGCCAGCCTGAGCGGCGTCGATACACACGTTTCGCGCGTCGGACGCGCGGCGTTCGACATCGGTCTTGTCAGCTCCGTCCACCTCGATCACGATGTTGACCCTGGCACGCTCCGGTGGCACCTCGATCCAGGCTTCGCCTCGAACGGCGATCACTGTCGGGTCGGCGGTGTTGTGCGCTTCTGTGCTCATGCTGCGAGAATACAAGCCGAAATCATTTCCGGCGTGCTCGTTCGCGAGGTATACTGGAAAGCTGGATCGGAAGATGCAGCAAGCGCCGGGTCTCCCGGTTTTACAACTCAACAGCGCGTGATAGTGATTCACTTCGAGGCTCGTTCTGCACGCAGGGCGAAGCACACGATTCGCATGGGGATGATCGGTTTCGACACTGCCTGCGCAACTGTGAGAAGCGGGTCGAGGATCCAGGGTTATCTCGTTAACGATCTCTGGAAAACAATAAGTGCCAATTCAAAGCGCACTGACTTCGCCCTCGCTGCCTAAGCGAGCGCACTAAAGAAGTCCGTCAGACCGGGAATGCTCTCTACCCGGATCCTGGCGCCATTTAGAGAGATTGCTTCTACGTTTCGTCTCAGGGCGTAGAGGGACTCAAACTGAGGCTGGGCTTGTCGGAGTAGGTGCCAGTGGCAAATTCCGGAGCCGAGTAGAACGTCTTCACTGGATACACCCGTAGAAGGCACACGACCACAGCAGTGGACCGGGGTTCAATTCCCCGCATCTCCACCATCGAATTGCTATCACGCGTTGCTGAACACAGAAGGGCCACCGGCTGGTGGCCCTTTTTTGTGCCCCGGAATCGCCAGCGGGATATTCGTGGTTAGCTGGGAGGATGGCCGAGACCCGACGACTTGAACTCACGCTTCACAAGCCCAGGGTGGGCTGGTTCCCGAGGCCGACCGTGGTCTTCAACGGCCGCGGGCAGCCGGCGCAGTGGGGAACGGGTACCTGGCAGCTGTCGGAGGAGGGCCCA
The DNA here is from genome assembly GCF_003065425.1 of Mycetocola zhujimingii. Classification (NCBI taxonomy): domain Bacteria; kingdom Bacillati; phylum Actinomycetota; class Actinomycetes; order Micrococcales; family Microbacteriaceae; genus Mycetocola; species Mycetocola zhujimingii. Next base: position 1,979,387 of record NZ_CP026949.1, on the reverse strand, counting down.
ACGGAGGTGACGGTCTTCCTGTTCAACCGGCTGTGGAAGTTCGGGCACGCCACAACGGTCATCGATGCCGAGTCGCCGGAGCCGGTGCACTATTGGGCGCCACCGCTGTTCTTCGGATCGGGAAGACTGGCATCCGTTCGGCGCTGAGAATTCGCGCGGTGGGCGTCAGGGCTCCAGCGCGTCCAGCCAGGCCTGGAACTCATCGGTGATGGCATCCCTGACGTCGGAGTCGTCAACGGTGGACTCGCCGTCACCCGGCTGGACACCGTAGTCGCCGAAGTCCGCGTGGTTCGCACCGGGGAGTTCAACGGTGATCGTGTCCGCGGGGAGCAAGCCAGCGGCATCCTCGATGTTCTGCGGCGTGCTGAGTCCGTCGTTCTGCGCGACGTAGCTCAGAACCGGGAGATCCGTGCCTGAGAGGTCGGTCGCACAGTAACTGCCGAAGAACACGAGACCCGCGACGGAAGTGTCGGATGCATACTGGCAGGACTTGACCCCGCCGAGGGAATGTCCACCAACGAACCACTCGTCGATCCGCGGGGCGTTGGTGGTGAATGCGTCGAGGGGCCTGAGGTCGGCAAAGGCGAGGTTGAGTGTCGGTTTCGTAATCACCACTGTGGTGCCGTTCTCGACGATTCCCGACAGCTTGTAGAGGTAGGCGTACGGATCGACTTTCGCCCCCGGCACGAAGACCAGTCCCGTGGAGGTGGCCCCCGAGGCTGGCTCCATGACGATTCCCGTTTCGGTGTCGGTGATCTCGATGGCGTCGTTCTGCCAGGCCTCGAGCGCTCGATCCCGGTCTCCGGCCATCACCTGGTGGAGCCACACCGCTCCGATCACTCCGGCGAGCACGATGGCGGCAAGCACCCAGAGTGCCACCCGCCCCAGTCGCCTCGCCGACGTCACTTGCGCGCGGCCTCGGCTGCTTTGCGCTTCTGTCGCTCGGCCTCGGCGATCGCGGCTTCCTCAGGGGTGGGCGCGGTTCCGCCCAGGTGGGCGGGCTGCCACCACGCACCGTTGCCGTCGGCCGGGTATGAAGCCTGAGCCTCGTCGAGCAGGGCCTGCATGGTCACCCGAAGAGCCAGCGTGCTTTCGCGGACATCGGACGAGGCATCCACGTGGATCGGTTCACCGACGGTGTATCTGATGGGGGTGCGGAACGCTTCGCGGAGCGTGGGCTTCCTGCCCTTGGTGAGAAGGCGATGGCCGCCCCAGACAGCGATCGGAATGACGGGCACCCCGGCCTCGGCGGCCATGCGTACCGTGCCGGTCTTCAACTCGCGCACGGTGAACGAGGTGTTGACGCCTGCCTCGGGAAACACGCCGATCATCTCGCCGGCCTTCAGTGCGCCGATCGCCTTGGAGTACGCCTCGGCTCCCGCCGACATGTCAACCGAGATGTGCTTCATGCCCCGCAACAGCCAGCCGACCACGGGCTTGTCGAAAGCGCCCTTCTTTGCCATGAAGCGAACGCGCCTCCGAGTGCGATCCCACACCATCCACTCGGTGAGTGCGAAATCCATGTACCCGAAGTGGGTGATCGCGAGAATCGCGCCCCCGGTAGCCGGAATGTTCTCGGCCCCGGTGACAATGCGCTTCAGGCCCAAGCCGCCGAAAATGGTCTTGCCGACCGCGACGGCTGTGCTGTAGACGGGTTCACTGGGGAGCGTTCTCATACAGGAATAGTAGAGGCAGGTGTTGTTAACCAGCCTGCTCAGTGTCCGAGGTTGCGCAGGACCTCGTCGTGCAGTATGCCGTTGGTCGCGAGCGAACTGCGTGCGGCGATCGAGTTCTCCCCGTTGATGGCGCTGAACCGACCGCCAGCCTCGCGGATGAGGATCGCGAACGGAGCGATGTCGTACTCCTTGACGTCGAACTCGCCCACGATGTCGATGAGCCCTTCGGCCAGCAGTCCGTACGACCACATATCGCCGTATGCCCGGTCCCGCCAGACCTGACGCGTCAGCGAGACGAGCTGGTCGAGGTAACCCGCCTCATCCCACTGACTGAGGCTCTGGAAGCTCAGTGACGCGTCTTCGAGTTTCTCAACCCCGGAGACCCAGAGCCGCCGGGGTTCGGTGCCGTCCTCGGCGAGCCACGCTCCTGCGCCTTCCTGCGCCCACCAGCGCTTGCGGAACGCCGGAGCGCTCGCGACGCCGACGACCGGAACCCCGTCGACGGCGAGGCTGATGAGGGTCGCCCAGTTGGGCACGCCACGGAGAAAGTTTGCTGTGCCGTCGATGGGGTCGATGATCCACTGCCGCGCGGTGGAGCCCGCTGTACCGTACTCCTCACCGAGGATGCCGTCGTCGGGGCGTTCGGCCGCCAGAATGTCACGGAGAGCTCGCTCGACGGCAAGGTCAGCATCCGTCACGTGTGTTGCATCCCGTTTTGTTGAAATCTCGAGGTTTGCGGAACGAAAACGTGACAGGGAGATGGCATCAGCGGCATCCGCAAGGCGGAGAGCCAGGGCGAGGTCGTCTGCGAGCGAGATCGGGGGAGTCGTCATGGCACCTACGATACCGGCGGCCCGAAATGCTGAGGCCCCCTCGATTCGCTCGGGGGCTCAACGCGTGCTATTGTTTTCCACGGTTCGAAGCGCGAGTTTCGAACGAGAAACGCACCTCTAGCTCAATTGGCAGAGCAACTGACTCTTAATCAGTGGGTTCCGGGTTCAAGTCCCGGGGGGTGCACCAGATAGCCCCGATCATGACACATGGTCGGGGTTTTTTGTGCGCGCGATTGTGTCGACGTACGGATGCCGTCAAGCTGGAGCGACGGAGTTTCCGTCATGGTCAAAGAGGAGAACCGCGATGAAAAAAGATCTGAAGTTCAGCAGCCTCAGCCTCGGGCGGAAGATCGCTGTGGTCGTCGGGGGATCGGTTCAGGTCGCGCTGGCGGCGGCGGCCTGGGCAGATCTCGCCAAGCGGCCCGCGGCAGAGATCAACGGACCGAAGCCACTCTGGGCAGCCGTGATCGCTGTGAACTGGATTGGACCCATCGCGTATTTCGTGCGTGGCCGTCGTCAGGACGGTTAATCAGCTGTCTGGTTCCATTGCCAGCCTGCCAGCCGCACACGCGGTGGAGTCGAACCAGACGGTCAGGAAGCGTGGGTTTGTGAGGCCGAAGCGATCGAAGCGGCTGGCGGGGTCACGAGATCCGGGCTGACATGGCCGGGATCGTGGCGCTGCGGGTCGGCCCACACGGCGATGGCGTTGAGCTCGAAGGTGACCTGGTCGGCGACCGGACGAGTCACGAACTCGTCGCTGTCGGTGGAGCTGACCGTAGCGGGCTGGAGAGCCGATGCTCCAAAGCCGACAAAGTCGGAGAGCGTCACTGTCGAGGCCTGTTCGGCCGTCTTTGCCCCTGCGAGTTCGCCGCGTGCCGTCGCAAGAATCGACGATGTGACGTCGCGAGCGACGGAGAACGCAGTCATGCTCTGGAAGAACTCGTCTGTATCGCCCGCGGAACGCCGTACGAGGGTCCATTCACCCTGGGCGCCCAAAAACTCGTCGAGGCGATCCCGCACCACGTCGAACAGCTGCTCCTCGGAGAGCTGAGGGGTGGGAGTCGGCGCCTCGACGGGCGTCGGAAGGGCAACCTGTGCGCGAGCGCGGTGTCGGCGTCGACCAAACATGTGCGGTCTCCCTGGTACTGGTGCGAGTGATAGCTCCAGTGTGGACCTGACCCGCCCCAGTCGCCCGCCTGACACGCCGACACGCCCCGGATGCCGGGGTAAAGAGAGCCTCTGGGCTAGGCCTTCAGCTTCTTCTGGTCCGACTTTTCGCTCACCATTGCCACAGCGTTGGCAACCGTGACGAGCCAGCCGACCCACAACAAGACCAGGCGCCAGTCGCGCGGGGCGCTCTTCGAGGTCCGGATGAGTGAAAACGCGCCGGCGATGGCGCTTAGGACACTGATGTTCATGACGTACTTACGCATGTGGGATTCCCTCCGTTTGCGACAACGGTAGCGACTATTGCCTGCCCCGGTGACACGCTTGACAACGTGGCGCCCTGTGCAATATCCGGCCGATCGGGCGCTTACCATAATTGTTCGCCCCAATCCTCCCCGGAGTCGTGATTGGGCCCGGCTGGTAGCGTTGGCCTCCACGAATCAGTGGCAATAAAGGGGAACAGCGTGGCATCGCAGACCGAAGACGGGCCGGATACCTACGATTTCATCGTCGTCGCGAACCGGCTGCCGGTCGACAGCGTCACCGACAGCAACGGAAACCAGCAGTGGCGGATGTCCCCTGGCGGTCTTGTCGCGGCCCTTGAACCACTGATGAAGACCACGGATGGCGCCTGGGTCGGCTGGCCCGGTGCTGCCGACGTCGTCCTCGAGCCATTCGAGCACGAGAACATCCGCATGGTCCCCGTTGCACTGAACGCGGAAGAGATCGAGCGCTACTACGAGGGCTTCTCCAACGACACTCTCTGGCCGCTGTATCACGACGTCATCGCTCAGCCGAGCTATCACCGTGAATGGTGGGAGACATACGTCGCGGTGAACCGTCGATTTGCTGAAACGACAGCACGGATCGCGGATGTCGGTGCGACGGTCTGGGTTCACGACTACCAGCTCCAGCTTGTTCCCGGGATGCTCCGCGAGTTGCGTCCAGACCTCACAATCGGTTTCTTCAACCACATTCCTTTCCCCGCATACGGGATCTTTTCCCAGCTCCCGTGGCGGCAGCAGATCATCTCGGGCCTTCTCGGCGCCGACGTCATCGGCTTCCAGCGCGTCGCCGATGCCGGGAACTTCACGCGAGCGGTTCGCCGTCTCTTCGGGTATGAAACCAAGGGCACTCGCGTGTGGGTTCCCGTCGGCGACTCCTCGGACGCGACGACGGGCGACAGGTCGCACGTGAGCGGTGCGCCGATGCGCCGGGTCATCGCCAGGGCGTACCCGATCTCCATCGACGCGACAAGTTATGTCGAGCTGGCACAGCGCCCCGACGTCCAGGCCAGGGCGCGTCAGATCCGCGAGGAGCTCGGCAACCCCAGGACGATCATGCTCGGCGTCGACAGGCTCGACTACACCAAGGGAATCGGCCACAGGCTCAAGGCGTACGGCGAGCTGCTCGCCGAGGGGCGCCTCGACGCTCACGATGTGACGCTCGTGCAGGTTGCGAGCCCGAGCCGTGAGCGCGTCGCGAGCTACATGCAGCTCCGCGATGAAATCGAACTCACGGTCGGGCGCATCAACGGCGATTACGGTTCCATCGGGCACTCCGCGATCAATTACCTTCACCAGGGTTATCCCCGCGAGGAGATGGTGGCCCTGTACCTCGCCGCCGACGTCATGCTCGTCACCGCGCTCAGGGACGGCATGAACCTCGTTGCCAAGGAGTATGTCGCGACCCGCGCCGATTTGGGAGGCGTGCTCGTCCTGAGCGAATTCGCCGGGGCATCCGATGACCTCCGCCAGGCCATCCTGATCAACCCCCATGACATCGAGGGGGTCAAGGAAGCCATTCTGAAGGCGGTCGAGATGCCGGTCGCTGAGCGGAGGAGGCGTATGCGCGCCCTCCGCAAACGTGTTCTCGAGAATGACGTCGTCAAGTGGTCACGCGTGTTCCTCGAGGAACTCACACAGTCGGCAACGGAACACCCGGTATCGCACGAGCACCCGGACGACCGGCGATGACCGGGCTGTCCGCCGAGCTCAATGCGGCGCTTGGGCGTCTTGCCGACGCAGAGCACCTGCTTGTCGCTCTCGATTTCGACGGGACCCTTGCGCCGTTCGTCGACAATCCCGACGATTCCCGCGCCATCCCGGAAGCCGCCGAGGCTGTGGCGAGACTCCTCGACGTCTCGCACACCACAGTGGCGTTCGTCTCCGGCCGCGCCGTCGACAGCCTGCAGCGAGCGTCCCAGGCGCCAGACGGCATCCTGCTCGTCGGCTCACACGGGGCGGAATACCGGTTCGACGGCGTCGACACCCACCCGCCGCTCGGGGACGATGACCTGGCCCGTGTCGCAACCCTCTCTGTCGCTCTCGAAGAGGTCAGCGCCGCCCACCCCGGCACCTGGATTGAGGCGAAGCCCGCCGGATTCGCCCTGCACACGAGGCACCTCGACGGTCATGCCGAGAACGCGGCGAATGATGCAGCTCGCGCAGCCGCTGAGGCCGCAGGGGTTCCAGCCAAGGTGCGCGATGGCAAGAACGTCATCGAGTTTTCGGTGTTGAGCGTCACGAAGGGCGACGCCATCAGGCACCTTCGCGACTACACCGGGGCGACCGCGGTGCTCTATGCCGGCGACGACGTGACGGACGAAGACGCGTTCGCCGTGCTCGGCGATGGAGACCTCTCGCTCAAGTGCGGCGAGGGGGATTCCGTCGCCAGGTATCGCGTTGCGACACCGGCCGACGTCGCCGACGTACTCGCCCGGCTTGCCGAGCTCCGCGCTGCCACCGGCCGATGACTCCCCGGGCATGTTCGAGGTTCTAGACTCGATGCATGTCAGAGATCGACCTGAAACCTCGCAGTAGAGCAGTCACAGACGGAATCGAAGCAACAACATCGCGCGGGATGCTCCGCGCCGTCGGCATGGGCGACGCGGACTGGGACAAGCCCCAGATCGGAATCGCGTCGAGCTGGAACGAAATCACGCCGTGCAACCTGTCGCTTGACCGGCTCGCGCAGGGCGCCAAGGAAGGCGTTCACTCCGGTGGGGGATACCCGCTGCAGTTCGGAACCATCTCGGTTTCTGACGGCATCTCGATGGGCCACGAGGGCATGCACTTCTCGCTGGTGTCCCGCGAGGTCATCGCTGACTCCGTCGAGACGGTGGTCATGGCGGAGCGCCTCGACGGCACTGTCCTGCTCGCGGGCTGCGACAAGTCGCTGCCCGGGATGCTCATGGCCGCGGCCAGGCTCGACCTCGCGAGTGTCTTTCTCTACGCCGGATCGATCGCTCCCGGCTGGGTGAAGCTCAGTGACGGAACCGAGAAGGACGTCACGATCATCGACGCCTTCGAAGCGGTCGGCGCCTGCAAGGCCGGCACCATGAGCGAGGAAGACCTCAAGCGCATCGAGTGCGCCATCGCGCCAGGTGAAGGTGCCTGTGGCGGCATGTACACGGCCAACACCATGGCATCCGTCGCCGAGGCACTCGGTATGAGCCTCCCGGGCTCTGCCGCGCCGCCGTCGGCCGACCGCCGTCGCGACTACTTCGCGCACCGCTCGGGTGAGGCCGTCGTCAACATGCTCCGGCTCGGAATCACCGCCCGCGACATCCTGACCAAGAAGGCATTCGAGAACGCGATCGCCGTTGCAATGGCGTTCGGCGGATCGACCAACGTCGTCCTGCACCTGCTCGCCATTGCGCGCGAGGCCGAAGTGGACCTCACGCTCGACGACTTCAACCGCATCGGCGACAAAGTGCCCCACATCGGCGACCTCAAGCCGTTCGGCAAGTACGTCATGAACGATGTCGACCGTCACGGCGGAGTTCCCGTCGTGATGAAGGCGCTGCTCGATGCCGGGCTGCTCCACGGCGACGCGCTCACGGTAACGGGCAAGACCCTCGCCGAGAACCTCGCTGAGCTCAACCCCATGCCGCTCGACGGCGAGGTCATCCGCACACTCGACAATCCGATTCACGCGACGGGCGGCATCACCGTGCTGCACGGCTCGTTCGCGCCCGAGGGAGCCGTTGTTAAGACGGCCGGCTTCGACGCAGACGTCTTCGAGGGGCCCGCCCGGGTCTTCGAACGTGAGCGCGGCGCGATGGATGCACTGACCAACGGGGAGATCTCCGCCGGCGACGTCATCGTCATCAGGTACGAGGGTCCGAAGGGTGGGCCTGGCATGCGCGAGATGCTCGCCATCACCGCCGCCATCAAGGGCGCAGGGCTCGGAAAAGATGTACTACTATTGACGGACGGTCGATTCTCAGGCGGCACAACCGGCCTCTGCATCGGCCACATAGCACCCGAAGCAGTGGACGCTGGTCCCATTGCCTTCGTGCGCGATGGTGATCTGATACGGGTCGATATCGCAGCTCGGTCGCTCGACCTACTTGTCGACGAACAAGAGCTGGCAGCCCGCCGCAACGGCTGGGCACCGCTTCCCCCGCGCTATACCCGTGGCGTCCTCGCAAAGTACTCCAAGCTCGTGCACTCCGCCGCAGAAGGCGCGATCACCGGGTAACAGGACGTCCTCTTCAGATCTCCACTCTCACAAGGGAACCCATACGATGCCTGCGGATTCTTCTCCCGCCATATCGCCATCCAGCCTCAGGGCTGCCAAGACCACCGACGCCGAGGCGCCAGAGCTCCTGACCGGGGCCCAGGCCGTCGTCCGTACGCTCGAGCTGATCGGTATCACCGACGTGTTCGGACTGCCGGGCGGCGCGATCCTTCCTGTCTATGACCCGCTCATGGACACGAAGAAGATCCGTCACATCCTCGTGCGTCACGAGCAGGGCGCCGGACACGCAGCCGAGGGCTATGCCGCGGCGAGCGGGAAAGTCGGCGTAGCCATCGCCACGTCCGGCCCTGGCGCGACCAACCTCGTCACCGCCATCATGGATGCCCACATGGACTCGGTGCCGCTTCTCGCGATCACCGGCCAGGTGTTCTCCACCCTGATGGGGACCGACGCGTTCCAGGAGGCCGACATCGTCGGCATCACCATGCCGATCACGAAGCACTCCTTCCTGGTCACGGATGCCGCCGACATCCCCGCGACGATTGCCGCGGCGTACCACATCGCGTCGACCGGCCGCCCGGGACCGGTGCTCGTCGACATCACCAAGGACGCGCAGCAAGACACCGTGCCGTTTATCTGGCCGCCGAAGATCGATCTCCCCGGCTACCGCCCGGTGACGAAGGCGCACGGCAAGCAGATCCAGGCCGCAGCGCAGCTGATGGTGGAAGCCAAAAAGCCGGTTCTCTATGTCGGTGGAGGTGTCATTCGGGCACACGCTTCGGCGGAATTGCTCGAGCTGGCTGAGCTCAGCGGTGCTCCCGTTGTGACGACGCTGATGGCCCGCGGTGCATTCCCGGACTCCCACCCGCAGCACCTCGGCATGCCCGGGATGCACGGGACGGTTCCCGCGGTGCTCGCGCTGCAGGAGTCTGACCTGATCGTCGCACTCGGCGCCAGGTTCGACGACCGGGTGACCGGAAAGACGGCGCTCTTCGCGCCGAACGCCAAAGTTGTCCACGTTGACGTCGACCCCGCGGAGATCTCCAAGATCCGCACAGCAGACGTCCCGATCGTCGGCGATGCCAAGGATGTCATCGCCGATCTCACCGCGGCCATCACCTCGGCCCGTCGGGACACCGTCCCCGACATCGAGGTCTGGTGGACCTACCTCAATGGGCTGCGCGAGGAGTTCCCGCTCGGGTTCTCCACCCCGAGCGACGGTCTGCTCGCGCCCCAGCACGTCATCTCGCGGATCGGCGAACTCACGGGGCCGGAAGGAATCTTCGCGTCCGGCGTCGGCCAGCACCAGATGTGGGCAGCCCAGTTCATCAAGTACGAGCGGCCTAACTCGTGGCTCAACTCCGGCGGCGCAGGAACCATGGGTTACTCGGTCCCGGCGGCTATGGGCGCCAAGGTTGCCGAGCCTGAGCGTACGGTCTGGGCGATCGACGGTGACGGATGCTTCCAGATGACCAATCAGGAACTCGCCACCTGTGCGATCAACAAGATCCCGATCAAGGTCGCGATCATCAACAACTCGTCGCTCGGAATGGTTCGCCAGTGGCAGACACTGTTCTACGACGGCCGATACTCGAACACCGATCTCAACACGGGCCACGACACCATCCGGGTTCCGGATTTCGTGAAGCTCGCTGAGGCATACGGATGTCTCGGCATCCGCGTGACATCGATGGACGAGGTGGATGCCGCCATTCAGCTGGCGCTCGAGACCAACGACCGGCCCGTCGTCATCGACTTCGTCGTGAGCGCAGACGCTATGGCGTGGCCGATGGTTCCCCAGGGCGTCAGCAACAGCTATGTGCAGTACGCCAGGGAACACAGCCCGTCATTCGATGAGGAGGTCTAGAGATGACTACCCACGTTCTCAGTCTGCTCGTCGAAGACAAACCGGGTCTGCTCACCCGTGTCGCTGGTCTCTTTGCCCGCCGCGGATTCAACATCGAGTCATTGGCCGTCGGCAAGAGTGAAGTCCCCGGCCTGAGCCGCATCACCGTCGTCGTCACCGTCGAAGGCCTGCCGCTCGAGCAGATAACCAAACAGCTCAACAAGCTCGTCAACGTGATCAAGATCGTCGAACTCGACCCGGCGCAGTCCGTCCAGCGCGAGCACCTCCTCATCAAGGTGCGGGTCGACAACACGACACGCTCACAGGTGCTCGAGGCCGTCAACCTGTTCCGCGCCCGCGTCGTCGACGTTGCAACTGACGCCCTCGTCATCGAGGTCACGGGTGACTCGGGCAAGACCAACGCGCTGCTGAAGGTCCTCGAGCCCTTCGGCATCAAGGAACTCGCGCAGTCCGGGCAGCTTGCGATCGGCCGCGGTTCCAAGTCGATCACCGAACGCGTATTCAAGAACTAACGAGCGTGACGTCGCACTCTGCGACACAACGCACCGCACCAACCTCAACAACAAGGAGATAAACAAGTGGCTGAGATTTTCTACGACGCTGACGCCGACCTCTCGATCATCCAGGGCAAGAAGGTTGCCGTCGTCGGTTACGGCTCACAGGGGCACGCACACGCGCTGAACCTCCGTGACTCGGGTGTCGACGTCGTCATCGGGCTCAAGGAAGGGTCGAAGTCGATCGCAAAGGCCGAGGAGCAGGGCTTCGTCGTCAAGAGCGTTTCGGATGCTGCCGCCTGGGCAGACGTCATCGTCATCCTCGCTCCCGACCAGTTCCAGCGCACGATCTACGCTGAGTCCATCAAGGACCAGCTCACCGAGGGCAAGGCCCTCGTCTTCGGTCACGGCTTCAACATCCGTTTCGGATACATCGAAGCGCCCGAGGGCGTTGACGTGATCATGGTCGCCCCGAAGGGACCCGGACACACAGTCCGCCGCGAGTACGAGGCAGGCCGTGGCGTTCCCGTCATCGTCGCCGTCGAAAAGGACGCGTCTGGCAACGCCTGGCCGCTCACCCTGAGCTACGCCAAGGCGATCGGTGGCCTCCGCGCCGGTGGCATCAAGACCACGTTCACGGAAGAGACCGAGACCGACCTGTTCGGTGAGCAGGCTGTTCTCTGCGGTGGCGCATCGCAGCTCGTCCAGTACGGCTTCGAGGTTCTCACCGAGGCTGGCTACCAGCCGCAGGTTGCCTACTTCGAGGTGCTGCACGAGCTCAAGCTCATCGTCGACCTCATGTGGGAGGGTGGCATCGCCAAGCAGCGCTGGAGCGTCTCAGACACCGCCGAGTACGGCGACTACGTCTCGGGCCCCCGCGTCATCGACCCGAGTGTCAAGGACAACATGAAGGCCGTTCTCACCGACATCCAGTCCGGCGCGTTCGCGAAGCGCTTCATCGACGACCAGGACGCGGGAGCCCCTGAGTTCCTGGAGCTGCGTGCCAAGGGCGAAGCACACTCGATCGAGGAGACCGGTCGTGAGCTGCGCAAGCTCTTCGCATGGAACGCCTCGAGCGACGACGACTACACCGACGGTTCGGTCGCACGCTAGTTCGTTCGACCCCGACAGATCACCCGGTCCGTGCCCTGTCCGCTTCGGCGGCAGGGCGGGGACCGGGTGTTTGTTTGTGCGGCGGTATTCTGGATGCCATGCCCCGAGACAGTGATGATGAGGCCCTGAGCTGGGCCGGTGACGATGAGCCGGCTCTGAGCGAGCGGGCCGTGAGCGCCCCAGGCGACGCTCCCGCGGCGACAGCGCCAGCCGATGCGACCGTAGCGCCGGGCTGGAAAGTTGTCGGGAACCCTGGCACAACCGCCGGGCCCGGGAACGACCAGCCCAGGGGCCAGATAGGTTCCGTCGCTCTCGTCGCGCACGGGGTTATCGCCGGAATCTACCTGCTCTACAGCATCGGCTGGCTTATCGTCGTGCAGCGCGACACCGCGGCACCCTCCGACATCATCGGAGGTGCGATGTACGGCGTCGGCCTGTGGCTCGCCGTGCTCGCCCCGGCGCTCTGGTTTGGCGCCACGCTCTGGCTCACGCGGGCGTCGGTCACGTCCAGGGCGCGCCTGATTGCGCTCGCGGTCGGCGCCATCGTGCTTGCCCCTGTGCCGTTCCTCCTGGGGGGTGCCGCATGAGCGCCGAACCGACCCGGACTGCCCCCGCGCGCAGGGCCCTTCCTCGCTGGCTGGCCACGACGCTCGCCGTTGTGTTCGGGCTCTTCTACGCCTACGACGTGTGGGAGGCCGTCGGCAACGTTGTCGGCATCAGCACACTGGCATCCGGTCTCGACACGTCGATCTCCGTGCTCGGCTGGGTGGTGCTCAGCATCGGCGTCGCTGTGCCGATCGTCGTCTTCCTTATCGCGCTTCGGCTCGGTCGGGGGCGGGACATTCTGGCTCAGGTCCTCGTCTACCTCGCCGGTCTTGGCGTCGTCGCTGTGGTGTCCCTTGGGATCGTCGCACTCTTCGGCGCTGGCGAGTTGCTGACGTAACACTGCCGACTCGTCGAGTACAACCGCTGGCTCGTCCACTAAAGTCGAGAGAACGAGCGCTCCGACGGCTGCAGTGCCCGACATCCCCCGTTGCAAACAAAGGATTCCACCTGTGTCAAAACCGGTCGTGTTGATCGCCGAAGAACTTTCCCCAGCAACTGTCGATGCCCTCGGGCCCGACTTTGATGTCCGCACCGTCGACGGCACCGACCGCCAGGCGCTTCTCTCCGCACTCGCCGACGCCAACGCTGTGCTCGTGCGCTCGGCGACGAAGGTTGACGAGGAGGCCATTGCGGCTGCGCCGAACCTCAAGGTGATCGCCCGCGCGGGTGTCGGACTCGACAACGTCGACATCAAGGCGGCGACAACCGCCGGCGTCATGGTCGTGAACGCGCCCACCTCGAACATCATCTCGGCGGCCGAACTCACGGTCGGTCACATCCTCAGCCTCGCCCGTCACATCCCGCAGGCTCACAACGCCCTCGCCGGTTCCCAGTGGAAGCGCTCGAAGTACACCGGTACCGAGCTGTATGAGAAGACCATCGGCATCATCGGCCTCGGCCGCATCGGCGCCCTGATCACCGCTCGCATGCAGGCGTTCGGAACGAACGTCATCGCATACGACCCCTATGTCACGAGCGCACGGGCGCAGCAGCTTGGCGTCCAGCTCGTCACCCTCGACGAGCTGCTTGCCCAGTCGGACTTCATCACCATCCACATGCCCAAGACCCCCGAAACCACCGGCATGATCGGCGCTGAACAGTTCGCCATGATGAAGCCCACGGCGTACATCGTCAACGTCGCCCGCGGCGGGCTCATCGACGAAGACGCGCTGTACGACGCGCTGCTCGACGGAAAGATCGCCGGCGCCGGCCTCGACGTGTTCGTCTCCGAGCCGCCGACGAACGACAAGCTCCTCTCCCTCCCGAACATCATCGTCACCCCGCACCTCGGTGCATCGACGGGCGAAGCGCAGGAGAAGGCCGGTGTCTCCGTGGCCAAGTCGGTGCGGCTCGCGCTCGGAGGCGAACTGGTGCCGGACGCCGTGAACGTCGCCGGCGGTGTCATCGACCCGTACGTACGCCCCGGCATCCCGCTGGTTGAAAAGCTCGGGCAGATCTTTGCCGCCCTCACCACGTCGCCGCTCACGAGCATTGACGTCGAGGTGCACGGTGAGCTCAGCGAATACGACGTCAGCGTGCTCAAGCTCGCCGCTCTCAAGGGCATCTTCACCAACATCGTCAGCGAGACCGTGTCGTACGTCAACGCACCACTGCTGGCCGAACAGCGTGGGATCGTCGTTCGGTTGATCACGGATGACGAGAGCAACGAATACCGCAACGTCATCACCCTGCGCGGTGCGCTGAGCGACGGTTCCCAGGTGTCGGTGTCCGGCACGCTGACGGGCACGAAGCAGATCGAGAAGCTCGTTGAGATCAACGGCTACGACGTCGAGGTTCCCATCTCGAGCCACCACATCGTCATGCTCTACACCGACCGACCCGGAATCGTCGCCGTCTACGGCCAGCGCTTCGGCGAGGCAGCCATCAACATTGCGGGAATGCAGGTCGCACGCCGCGAGGCCGGGGGACAGGCACTCAGCGTGCTCACCGTTGACTCACCGGTGCCGGACGAGATCCTCGAGGCCGTCCGCGCCGACATCGACGCGACAGTGCTTCGCGAAATCGACATCACGGAGTAGCGCCGCACGCAGGCGAGACATACAAGCCGTCGAGACATAAAAGAGGGAGGGCAACGAGTGTTGCCCTCCCTCTTTTGTGCGCCTGTCGCTTAGAGCGAGTCGTTGCGCTCCGCGGTCTCGACGCGGGTTCCGGTGGTTGGGTCAACCGCTGTGCGGTTGGTCACGACGGAGTGACGCTTGCGTGTCATGAGCGCGAGGCCGACGATGAAGACCACGAGGCCGGCACCCATGAGGATGTACCCGATCAGGTCGAGGTTCACCCATTCCACCGATACGTTCACGGCGAATGTCAGGATCGCTCCGACCGCAAACAGGAAAATTCCCAGGCCAATACTCATCGTGTTACTCCTCATAATTCGGTGGATCGTGCGGTGAGATCGAGTTCGATCCGAGGTCACACTACTGGCTTGTCAATCGTGGGCGCTAGGGGGAGTGAGCCGCGACAGAACTGTGAGAAGGCCGTCGATTGCCGCGGTCGAGACATCGGCGGGGTCCGGCGTCCCCATGCCGAGCATGGCCGAGTTGAAATACAGGCCGTCGCTGACGAGCATGATGGCTCGGGCAACGGCCGGGTCTCCGATGGACTCGGTGATGACCGCGAGCCACTCGCCGCGGATGGCGGCGAGGGCCTCGCTCGCACGGGGGTCGTCGGCTTGGGCCAGCCGCGACGTCGCAACGAGTGACCGGTCGAGGGCGCTTCCCGAATCGATCGATGTGCGAATGAGGTAATCGACGGGTCCGGCCGGTGCCGCCCTCATCTTTCTGACGTCGAGGCCGGTGAGGTGCTGCAGTCGCTCGACGAGGCCGGCGGACAGGGCATCCTTCGAACCAAAGTGGTAGAGCAGGCCGCCCTTGGACACCCCGGCCCGCGCGGCGACAGCGTCGAGAGTCGCGCCGCGTTCGCCAGCCTCGATGAGCAGGTCTTCATAGGCGACGAGAATTCGGTCGCGCGTTGAAGCGGTATCCGGCATCCGTTCCTGTGCGTTACTGGTCATGGCATTACTGTACCGTCCAGCCGGTACACTAGTCGAGACCAGTTTTGAGCCCCGAAGGGAAGTGACCCCATGAGCACCACAGTTCCGGCAGTTACCGAGTCGACCGACGCACGTGTCGGCATCCGTGGCTGGGTCGCCCTCGCCGTGCTGATGCTTCCTGTGCTGCTCGTCTCCGTCGACAACACAGTGCTGAATTTTGCGCTGCCCGCCGTGTCGGAAGACCTCACGCCGACGGGCGCCCAGCTGCTGTGGATGATCGATATCTACCCGCTCGTCCTCGCGGGCCTGCTCGTCTCGATGGGCAGCCTGGGCGACAGGATCGGGCGACGGAAACTCCTCCTCATCGGCTCGGCCGGATTCGGGGTAGTCTCGGTCGTCGCCGCGTTCGCGTCGTCCATTGAGTTACTCATCACCGCCCGCGCCATCCTCGGGTTCTTCGGTGCGATGCTCATGCCGTCGACGCTCTCGCTGCTGCGCAACATCTTCCAGGACCGGAACCAGCGCCGGCTCGCGGTGGCCGTCTGGGCGAGTGGTTTTGCCGCTGGCAGCGCCCTCGGCCCGATCATCGGCGGGGTTCTGCTCGAGCACCTCTGGTGGGGGTCTGTCTTCCTGATCGCGGTGCCCTTCCTCGCGCCGCTGCTGATCCTCTCTCCCTTCCTCGTCCCCGAGTCGCGCGACCCTCACCCTGGCCGGCTCGACGTCGTGAGTATCGGGCTCTCGCTCGTCACGATGTTTCCCCTCGTCTATGGGATCAAGCACGCGGCGACCGAGGGAATCGACGTCCTTTCCATCCTCTGCATTCTGATCGCGGTGGCATCCGGAGTCGCCTTCGTCCGCCGTCAGTTCCGGGTCGAGACCCCGATGATCGACATGGCGCTGTTCCGGATCCCGCAGTTCAGCGGTGCCATTGTGGTGAACCTGTTCAGCGTCATCGCGCTCGTTGGCGGGCTGTTCTTCGTCACCCAGCACCTGCAGCTGGTGCTCGCGCTGTCGCCGCTCACGGCGGGCTTCACCCTCCTGCCGGGACTCGTCACGATGATCGTCGCCGGCCTCGTCGTCGTGCCCATCGCTGCGCGGGTGCGGCCGTCGATCGTTGTCCCGGTTGCACTCCTCTTCTCCGCTGGCGGTTACGGCGCGATCGCGTTGACCGGTGGAGACGTCTCGGCGTTCGGGATCGGGGCGTGCTTCGTGGCCCTTGGGCTCGGCATCGGTGCAGCGGAAACGGTATCGAACGAGCTGGTTCTCGCTCATGCGCCCGCTGCCAAAGCAGGCGCCGCGTCGGCGGTCTCCGAGACCGCGTACGAACTCGGTGCCGTTCTTGGCACCGCGATCCTCGGGACGATCCTCACCGCCTCCTACCGGAATGCCGTTGCCGTCCCTGACGGACTCACCGCCGAACAGTCGCACGCCGCGTCCGAGACCCTCGGGGGAGCCGTGTCTGTGGCGGGACAACTGCCCGCTTCGGCCGGTGACACGTTGCTCGAATCGGCGCGGGTCGCCTTCGACAGCGGTGTCGGCCTCGCCGCGTGGGTGGGCTTCGGACTCATCGTCGCTGCGGGAATCGTCGCCCTGGTGTCGCTTCGCCACGTGCCGGAGGGCGTCAAGACGGCGCAGTAGGCTGGATGGCAGTCACACCCGCCTTCTCGCACACATGGAGCGTTCATGCCAGGTCCCGTCAAGCTTGCTGTCATTCCTGGCGACGGGATCGGCCCTGAGGTCGTCGCTGAGGCGATCAAGGTACTGGATGCCGTGACGGCGCAGAGCGCGACGACGTTCGAGAAGACGTGGTTCTCGCTCGGTGCTGCCCGCTTCCTCGAGACCGGTGATGTGCTCACCGACGCTGACCTCGCGAGCATCTCCGCGCACGACGCCATCCTGCTCGGCGCCGTCGGTGGAGTGCCGGGAGACCCACGGCTGAAAGACGCGAATATCGAACGAGGACTCCTCCTCGGGCTGCGCTTCGCGCTCGATCACTACGTCAACCTGCGGCCGACGCACGTCTATCCCGGCGTGCCCAGCCCCCTGTCGAACCCCGGCGATGTCGACTTCATCGTTGTCCGGGAGGGAACGGAGGGACCATACGTCGGAAACGGCGGTGCGATTCGCCGCGGCACCGGGCACGAGGTGGCGAACGAGGTATCCGTCAATACAGCGTTCGGGGTTGAGCGGGTTGTGCGCTTCGCCTTCGCGCAGGCTGCCCAGCGCCGCAACAAGCTCACGCTCGTGCACAAGACCAACGTTTTGACGTTTGCCGGCGGAATGT
This sequence comes from Mycetocola zhujimingii, assembly GCF_003065425.1. Lineage (NCBI taxonomy): Bacteria > Bacillati > Actinomycetota > Actinomycetes > Micrococcales > Microbacteriaceae > Mycetocola > Mycetocola zhujimingii. Next base: position 1,961,849 of record NZ_CP026949.1, on the reverse strand, counting down.
GGCAGCGCATCGTCAACGAGGTGGCCGCGGAGTTCCCCGGTGTGAGCGTCGATTACCTCCACGTGGATGCCGCAACGATCTTCCTCGTCACCGACCCTGCTAGATTTGACGTCATCGTCACGGACAACCTCTTCGGCGACATTCTCACCGACCTGGCCGGCGCAATCAGCGGCGGCATCGGGCTCGCGGCCTCGGGAAACATCAACCCGGATGGCGCCTTCCCGAGCATGTTCGAGCCGGTCCACGGTTCTGCTCCCGACATTGCCGGGCAGCAGAAAGCGGATCCGACCGCGGCAATCCTCAGCGTCGCGCTCCTGCTCGAGCACCTCGGCCTCACCGAAGAAGCAGCGGCGGTCACCTCGGCCGTCACCGCGGATATCGCCAGCCGTGGCCCAGAGGCGAGAACAACCTCCGAGATCGGGGATGCCATCGCGCACGCTCTCGGCGCACACTAGACACATCGCGAAACGAGCATCCGCTCACTGAAGGATTGAAGATCATGGCACTGGCATCAGAGATCGAGACCGAGTACTTCCCGCTGTCGTTCGAGCAGCGGCCGAATGACAGCGTCGTTGCCCAGGTCGAGCGCGAGGTCATCCTCGCCAACCCTGGATTCGGAAAACACTTCACCGACCACATGGTCGCCATCGACTGGACGCTCGATGAGGGCTGGCATGACGCTCGCGTCCAGCCGTACGGTCCGCTCCTGCTCGACCCCGCGGCATCCGTCCTGCACTACGCGCAGGAGATCTTCGAGGGACTCAAGGCCTACCGTCACGCCGACGGTTCGGTCTGGACCTTCCGGCCGGAGAAGAACGCCGAGCGGTTCCAACGCTCAGCGCACCGGCTCGCGCTTCCCGAGCTCTCGACCGAGGACTTCCTTGAATCGCTCAAGCAGTTGGTCCGTGCCGACATCAACTGGGTGCCCGACGGCGAAGACACGAGCCTCTACCTCCGTCCGTTCATGATCGCCAACGAGTCATTCCTCGGCGTTCGGGCCGCGCAGAAGGTCAGCTACTACGTCATTGCCAGCCCGGCGGGCGCGTACTTCCCCGGCGGGGTGAAGCCGGTGTCGATCTGGCTGTCCACGACCTACAGCCGCGCCAGCCGCGGTGGAACGGGTGCCGCCAAGTGCGGCGGCAACTACGCAGCGTCGCTGCTCCCGCAGCAGGAAGCAGCGGAGAACGGCTGCGCCCAGGTGCTCTTCCTTGATTCTGAGTCGGGAAATCGCATCGAGGAGCTCGGCGGCATGAACATTTTCTTCGTCCACAAGGACAAGAAGGTTGTCACGCCAGAGCTGACCGGAAGCATCCTCGAGGGCGTCACCCGCGACAGCATCATCCAGCTGGCGCGTGACAGGGGCTTCGAGGTCGAGGAGCGGGCGGTGACGATCGATGAGTGGCGTGACGGCGTCGAGTCCGGTGACATCACCGAGGTGTTCGCCTGCGGCACGGCGGCCGTCATCACTCCGATCGGTGAGCTCAAGGGCCCCGACTTCTCCATCGGCACTCCCGACGCCGAACCGGGTGAACTGACCATGAGCATCCGTGACGAACTGACCGACATCCAGCACGGGCGCCGCGAAGACGTTCACGGCTGGCTGTACCGGCTCGACGCTTAACCGAACCTAAGGACTTTTGTGAAAATCGCACGCTTCAGCCACGACGGCGCCATCAACTTCGGAATCCTCGACGAGGGCGACTTTGTCGTTCTCGCGGGTGACCCGATGTTCCAGGGCTTCGAGACCACGGGGGAGCGCGTTCCGCTCGCCGACGCTGTTCTGCTCGCACCGGTCATCCCTCGGTCCAAGGTGGTCTGCGTCGGCAAGAACTATGCCGACCACGCGAAGGAGATGGGTGGGGACGCTCCTGCCGAGCCTCTGCTCTTCCTCAAGCCGAACACCTCGGTGATCGGGCCAAGCGACCGCATCATTCTTCCGTCGCTGTCGCAGCAGGTGGAGCACGAGGGCGAACTCGCCGTCATCATCGGTTCTGTGGCTAAGAACGTTCGCGCCGAAGACGCCGACAGTGTGATCTTCGGTTACACCATCGGCAACGACGTCACAGCCCGTGACCTCCAGCGCACGGACGGCCAGTGGACGCGGGCCAAGGGCTTTGATACCTTCTGCCCGCTCGGTCCGATCGTCGAGACCGAGTTCGACCTCGAGAGCGCGACGCTCGAGACGCGGGTCAACGGCGACGTTCGCCAGCACGCGCCGCTGTCAGACATGATCCACTCGGTCGCCGAGATCATCGCGTACGCTTCTGCGGTGTTCACGCTGCTGCCGGGTGACGTCATCCTCACCGGAACACCGGCCGGCGTCGGACCCATCGTCTCGGGCGACGTCGTCGAGGTCGAGGTCAGCGGGCTCGGCATCCTGAGGAACTCCGCCGTCTAAACCCCCTCGGGGTGTGAGAGCACGAGCGGCTAGGATTGTGCTCGATGTCAAGCGCAACTACACCCCAGTTTTCCACCGCCACCGGCACCGACGTTCGCGTCCGGTTCTGCCCCTCTCCGACGGGCACGCCCCACGTGGGCCTCATCCGTACTGCCCTCTTCAACTGGGCATACGCGAGGCACACCGGCGGCAAGCTCATCTTCCGGATCGAAGACACGGACGCCGCGAGGGATAGCGAAGAAAGCTACCAGCAGATCATCGACGCCCTCACCTGGCTGAAGCTCGACTGGGACGAGGGCGAGGGTGTCGGCGGAGACCAGGGACCATACCGCCAGTCGCAGCGCGCCGACATCTACACCGGCGTCATCGAGCGACTCAAGGAAGCCGGCCACGTCTACGAGAGCTTCTCGAATGCTGAAGAGATCGACGAGCGCAACGCTGCCGCCGGCCGGCCGAAGCAGTTCGGCTACGACAACTTCGACCGCGACCTGACCGAGGAGCAGAAGGCGGCCTTCAGGGCCGAGGGCCGTTCGCCCGCGCTGCGCCTGAAGGTACCGGACACCGACCTCAGCTTCGACGACCTCGTCCGCGGCGAGATCACCTTCCCGGCGGGGTCCTTCACCGACTTCGTCGTCGTTCGGCCCAACGGGCAGCCGCTGTACCCGTTCGTGAACCCCGTCGATGACGCGCTCATGGGCATCACCCACGTGCTCCGCGGCGAAGACCTGCTGCCCTCGACGCCGCGCCAGATCGCGCTCTACCACGCACTCATCGACATCGGGCTGACGACGTTCGTTCCGCGCTTCGGCCACCTGCCCTATGTCATGGGCGATGGCAACAAGAAGCTCTCAAAGCGTGACCCTGAGTCGAACCTGTTCCACCACAAGGACCGCGGCTTCATCCCCGAGGGACTCGTCAACTACCTCGCCCTCCTCGGCTGGGGCCTGTCGGCCGACCGTGACGTCTTCTCGCTCGACGAGATGGTCGCGGCCTTCGACGTGGTCAACGTCAACCCGAGCCCGGCCCGGTTCGACCTCAAGAAGGCCGAGTCGATCAACGGCGACCACATCCGTCTCCTTGCCGCCGATGACTTTGCGGAGCGCACGATTCCGTATCTCGTTCGTGACGGCATCCTGACCGAACCGCTCACCGAGAAGGAGCGGGCGATCCTCGCTGAGGCCGCGCCGCTCGTCCAGGAGCGCATCGCTCTGCTCGGCGAGGCGCCGGGCATGCTCGGATTCCTCTTCACGGATGCCACAGGCATCGAGTATCAGGATGACGCACTGAAGAGCCTCCCCAAGAACGCCGTCGAGGTGCTCGACGCAGCCCTTGCAGCCCTGGGCGACGTCGATGACGCCGCCTGGAAGGCGGAGAGCATCCAGGGTGCGCTTGCTGCGTCGCTCATCGACGGACTCGGGCTCAAGCCGCGAATCGCATACGGGCCGCTTCGTGTCGCGGTGTCTGGCCGCCGGGTGTCCCCGCCGCTGTTCGAGTCCATGGAGATCCTCGGAAAGGCCGACTCTCTGGCGCGCCTGGAGCGGCTGAAAGCGTTCCTCGAGTCGTGAGCGACACGTTCGACGTCGTCGTGATCGGGGGAGGGCCGGCCGGGCTCTCCGCCGCGCTGAACCTCGTGCGGGCCAGGCAGCGGGTGCTGCTGCTCGACGGCAACCGGCCGAGAAATGCCGCGACGTTGAACTCGCACGGCTTCCTCACCCGCGACGGTGTCTCGCCGCTTGAACTGCGGAAGCTCGGTCGCGAGGAAGTGGCCGGGTACGACAATGCCGAGGTGCAATTCGGCACCGTCACCGAGGTCAGCGCCGACGACGCGGGATTCCGGGTGAAGGCCGATGGCATCCGCGGATCGGCGGATCGCGACGTGCTGGCCCGCCGGGTCCTGGTCGCGACCGGGCTCACCGAGACGCTGCCGTCGATCGGCAACATCCGTGCGTACTACGGCACTGCGCTGCACAGCTGCTACGAATGCGATGGTTTCGAGAAGGCGGGGGAGCCGCTGGCCATTGTCGGCGAGAGTGATGACCTCGCCCAGCACGCGCTGCTCGCTACGGTGTGGTCACGCGACGTCATGGTCTTCACCAACGGGGTCGGAACGGTAACGGATGCCGATGAACGCATGCTGGCGGAACGGAACATTCCCGTCGAGCGTCGTGAGGTTGCCGAGTTCGTGGGCGAGCGCGGTGTCCTCACGGGGCTGCGACTGGTCGACGGAACCGTGATCGAGCGAACCGCTGGCTTCATTCGGCCGCTGTGGCATGCGACCCACTCCTACCTGAGCGGGCCTCAGCCGCTCACCGACGACCTGGGGCTCCTTCTCGTGGACTCGGGTGGGCGGACGAGCGTTCCGGGCTTATATGCCGCTGGAGACATCACCCCGCCGGGGCCGGAGCAGCTTATCGTTGCCGCAGGTGCTGGCGCGCAGGTCTCGGCGGCCATCGTTCGCGACTCAATTTGAGAGTGGGTCGCGGTTAGGCTACAGTTGACTCTCGGCCGGGGGTAACACTTTTGGCCATTGGGGTATGGTGTAATTGGCAACACGGATGATTCTGGTTCATTTGTTCTTGGTTCGAGTCCAGGTACCCCAGCAGTAGAAAACCTTCGCTTCGGCGGGGGTTTTTTGTTTGCCGTCATTTCAGTCCGATTCGCGCTGGCCAGCGGTTGTGCGGCAATCAGCGCCCCGCGATGAGGCGGAGTGCGACCCCATGTTCTGCGCACATGGTCAGGGTCAGCGCAAAAATCGCTCCGATTCGTACACGCGAGGATGACGCACCTGTGTGCGAGCATGGATGCGTGGGCGTCCGGTATGTGAGTGATCTTGCGAGAGCCAACTGGAGCTCGCTGATCTCCGGCGCCGCGGGACTCGCATCGGCGGCATTTTTCGTGAGCACTCGTGGCGGCAACGATGAGCTCGAGGCGTCGACGGTGCTGATCGCGGCTTACCTCGCGGCATGGCCGGCTTTCGTCGCGATTTATCTCGTGTGGACGCATGTTGTCTATGCCCAACGCGGCCCCCGCGCTCTGGCCGTGGTGGCACGACAGGAGTCCCGGTCCCTGCGACGCGTATGGGTGCGAATCTTCGGCTACGGCGGTGCGTCAAACTGGGCACTCCTGGGCGCTCTGGTCGCCGTTGCGCTGACGATCGTCGTCGCACAGAACCCGGCGTTCCAGGGCGATTGGGTCTTCATTCTGCTCGGACTGCTCACGGTGGCTAGTTCGTGGGCTCTCATGGTGTACTCCTTTGCGCTGGAGTACCTGCGTCTGGCATCGGTGAAAGACGAGGACGGGGCCCTCATCGAGGTGAACGTCGACGGCGATCCGCAGTTCACCGACTACCTGACACTAGCCATTCTTCTTTCCACCATGGCAGCGACGGTATCAGCGAACATCCGCTCGCGACGCGCATGGACGCTCGTCCGAGTGAACGTCCTCTTCGCTTTCACCTTCAACACCGTGATTGTCGCGATGATGGTGTCATTGCTGTTCGGCGGTGCTCTCGGCTAATTCCCCGCGCTCGCGAGACGAAAGGTCCACCGGCTCACCGCGATGGGTGGAGAATCGCCGCTCGTGGGTCACCCTATCCAGAGTCGTCACGGATCCGGTGGCCTGAACGGTGTCACCGATCTTGAATTCGTTCATTTGCTTTTCCTTACTTCCTCGGGTGGGCGAGGCGCTCGTTATTTTGGGGATTGATACCCTCCCGTGGCGACCTATCCGCTGACAGCGGAGAGCAGCAGTGGGACAGTCATGGCAGTAGCGTTGTTCACCGCGTGAACCATGACACCGGGCCAGACGGATTGCATTTTACGGAAGAGCAGCGCGGTGACGATGCTGACGACGAATGCGCCGCGGAGGGTGAGAAGGGTTTCTCCGCGGGCGGCTTCGGAGACACGGAAGAAGCAGACGAGGGCTCTGCGTGCTCGCCCGGTTCTCACTTGCCAGACCCGACCATGCGGGCGGCCTGGTCGGGGTCCTGCTCACTGCGTTGTATCGCTTTTCCGAGGAATCGGTATCCGAGGATGCTGGCGATCAGCACCGCCACCGCTCCGAACCGGACCACTGTCCCCGTCGAACTGTCGGGATCCGGCCAGAGCCCGAGAATACTCCGCACAACCTCCGGGAACGCGGCCACATCGGTAAAGCTGTTGATGAGGCTTCCAAGCGCGACAATCCAAGCGACGATTATCACGGCCAAGGTCACAGTTCTGGTGACTCGCATTTTTTTTGCTCCTTACGATTGGGTTCTACGTCACTCCGAGGGGCTCACTCGTGAAGCCACGACCATGTCGTTTGCTCTCGGTGTTAGACGGTCATATTCAAAACCGTGTTCCAACCACCGAGTCAAGAGGCACCTGTTCGTGGCTGATCGACTCGCAATTGGGTTGACCTCGTTCTGGGAACACAATTTCCCGTGTGAGTAGCCGTCGTAACCCGCACGTAGCGATCGCGCCAGCGCGTCATTCAATATGCAGGCCTCGCAAATGTCGCTTGCGCCGGCTTCGTCTCAATCTCCGGCGAGAAACCGATCGCTGGCGTCTCTTAGCCGGGCTTGTGCGATCAGATCGTACGAAATGGGCGGGGTGCGGGCCTCGGTGCCATGGACGAAGTACCGCCCGGTCACCCCGTTCAGTCCGGCGGTGGTAGCCAGGTGCAGCGTTGCCGACGCACCCTGTGCCGGGGTGAGCATGGACCGTCGGATCACGCCCTCAAGCGGACGGAGCACGGCGGGTATGAGGTCATCGATGATCCCGGTCGCCACGATTCCGGGATGTAGCGCGTTCAGGGTGACACCGTCTGCCGCAACGGCGCGGGCGAGGTCGTATCCGGCCATCACCGTGAGCAGCTTCGCCCGCGCATACGCCTCGAACGGCACGAAACCCGGCTCGGGGTTGAGCCTCGTGAGGTCGCCCAGGTCGCTGGTGTCGAGCGTCGCTGGTCGAGGTTTGCCGAGCAGCTTCTGGAAGGACCGGCTGACTGGCATACGTCAAAGGGGCGAACCTTTCCACAACGACCGTGGGTCACAAGGTTGGCTGCGGTATCAACCGATCAGTCAACGGCGTGGTCAACGGTCCTACTTACGGTTCGTCGCGATCCGGGGCCTATATTAAGTTCCGTGGCGGTCGGAGTATTGCATGGTGAAGCGAAGTGAGCCATCAGCGATCCCTGAGTGTGCGAACCGTGACTACGGCGGTGCCGCTTAGAGCAGTGGGACGTGTTTCCCGCGTAACCGGCCTCGTCATTGGCATCGGCTGGACCCTTCTCCTCCCTCTCGGCGCCATAGGCGCAGGCGCAGAGCCGGTCGAACTGGTCCAGTGTTCCACGGTCGCATGGTTACTTCCCGGAGTACTCCTTGCTGCGCGCGCCCCACTGATCGGTGTCAGCATCGACGGATCGACTTTGAAGGTTGTGAGCTGGTGGCGCACCTACCAGATTGAATGCGATCTGATCGAAGAGATCCTCGTCTGCTACTACTCGGGATATCTGAACAATTGGGCAGACGAGGATATTTTGGGAAGGCATGTCAAGATGCTCGGCGTCGAAAGCGGGGATCGAGAGCGCTACTTTCCAGCGACCGCGATGACGAACGCCGCGGCGAAAACGGTGCTACCCGAGATCGCACGCGCTGTCGGTGTTCCCTTATCGCATGAGAATTAGCTCACTTTCGAGAGCCCGCATGGTGGTTCCGTTGTATCCCGCTAGCGGCATCCCGGGCGGCCGTCTGCTGAACCGTCGGTGGGTTCAGGTTGGATTAGCGCAAGCAGCTATGAGCTCTAGTCTTCTAGACAGGTCCTTTGAAGTCTCGATAAACCCTGGCGGCGAGAGGGGCATTCATGACGATCGCTGTCATCTTTCTCTGAACAGAAGCTTCCTTGGGACCGATTGTTCAGGTCGAGACGACTGTCTCGGAAAGGCAGGGTTAAGGAGCGACACGACGGTCCGGTAGCCGGTAGTCCAAGGAGGCTCGAACAGTTGGGGCGTCCTCGTCGCCCACGCGCGGTTTACGAGGCATGTGGCCCGGGTTTGCTGATTGCTCGCGAGATCTTGGGGCCAGCGGCGTGTTGACGGTGAGCGCATCTCACATGGTGATCGTCTGTCTCACGGGTGAGAATGGAACACATGACTGAAGAACCGGATCGGGAGCTCGACGCGCTGATCGGGGCGATACCGGAGGGCTGGACCCGTGTTCAGATCGCTGGTCAAGGCTGGGGGATCACGCGCACTACGCGTGCGGGCGGCAGGACGATCTCCTTCGACGCCGAACACCTTGGCAACAACGAGTATCTCGGCGCGAACGTGTGGAATACGTCTGAGGGCTCGGTTCTCAGGCCGTGTGAGGTGCCCGAGGAAAAGGTCATGCAGATTCTGCGTGACGCCGCGGCAACGTTTGAGGCATGAGTAAGCGCGGGCCCGTCTGAGGGAATAGGTGCATGCCGAGGGCATCACGGGAAGATCGCCTGCCGCGGCTTCGTATCAATCGCCGGCGAGAAACCGATCGCTGGCGTCTCTTAGCCGGGCTTGTGCGATCAGGTCATACGAAATGGTCGGGGTGCGGGCCTCGGCGCCATGGACGAAGTACCGCCCGGTCACCCCATTCAGTCCAGCGGTGGTAGCCAGGTGCAGCGTTGCAGCCGCACCCTTTGCCGGGGTGAGCATGGACCGTCGGATCACGCCCTCAAGCGGACGGAGCACGGCAGGAATGAGGTCATCGATGATCTCGGTCGCCACGATTCCGGGGTGTAGCGCGTTCAGGGTGACACCGTCTGCCGCAACGGCGCGGGCGAGGTCGTATCCGGCCATCACCGTGAGCAGCTTCGCCCGTGCATACGCTTTGAACGGCACGAAACCTGTCTCGGGGTTGAGCCTCGTGAGGTCGCCCAGGTCACTGGTGTCGAGCGTCGCTGGTCGAGGTTTGCCGAGCAGCTTCACCTGTCGGGTGTCCCGGAGACTGTCGGATGCCACGTTGACCACTCGCGCCCGTCCCCGCCGAAGGGCGGGTAGAAGGAGTGTGGTCACACCGTAAGCGGCCAGGTAGTCCACGGCGACATGCATTTCCAGCCCATCGGGGGAGACGCGGCGCTCGCGGAAATGGGCACCGGCGTTGTTCACCAGGAGATGGATGGAGGTGTGCTGCGCAAGGATGGCGCGACCGGCACCGATTATTCCGTCTCGCTTGGACAGATCGCCGATGACGACCTCGAAGCCGCCGGGGCCATTTTCACTTCGGATCTGCGAAGCGAGGGAATCGGCAGTCTGCGGGTTCCTGGCAATGGCGATCACAAGAGCGCCGGCCCGGGCCAGCTCGAGGGCGATGACCTGCCCCATGCCCCCGGTTGCCCCCGTAACCACCGCGACCTTCCCCTCGAGCTCGTAAGGGGCCGTCATCGGTGGATCCTCGGGTATTGACGAACAAACCGGGCCACCTCTGCCTCGTGAATCAGGAATGCTGCGAGGTCTGCTCGGCCGATGGCGTGCCACGGACGAATGGGAAGATTCTCGCCGACCTTATAGTTCCCGGCCGGGGGAGCGTTCTTCAGCGTCGGCGGGCGAACAATTGTCCACTCCAGCCCGGAAGTCGTGATCAGCGGTTCCATCGTCTCCTTGTCCTTGAGCTTTTCGCCCACCCCCGCCCACGCCAGAATCGAATAAAGCGACCGGTCGTGGCTCTCGAGAACACCATGAGCGCTGACCACGATCAGACGCGACACCCCCGCCTCGATCATTGCCGGCACGGCCCCATCAATCGCGTCGGTGCACACCGTGGTCGGCCCCTTGGCTGGTCCGCCGATGGTGCTGATAACTGCGTCCACACCCATCAACGCACCCGTCAGCGGACCGGGATCCGTGACGTCGGGCCACGCGAACTCCGTGAGCCCACGTGAAGGCTCGAAAGAGCGTGGCGTGCGCGTGAGGGCGACCACGTCGTGGCCGGAACGAAGACCAGCGGTAACGACGTGGCGACCCGTGGCGCCTGTCGCCCCGAGAACCGCCACTCTCAGCTTTTGTGAGACATTATGCGTCATAGGACAAAGCTTGATGGGGTATCGGCTACAAGTCAAGCTGTCTCATAGACTTAAGGCATGAAGAAGGAAACGGACCCGAGATTCCAGCGGAGCAGGGAAGCGATCCTGGACGCAGCGCGACACTTGCTTGTAACTGCGGGGCCAAGCGCGGTGACCCACGCGCGGATCGCCGAACACGCGGGAATCGGACGCGCGACGGTCTATCGGCACTGGCCCACCAGCGCTGAGCTGCTCGCGGAGGCGATGACCACCGTTCCGATGCCCTTCTTCGATAGTCCCAAGATTCCCACCAGGGAGTGGCTCCGCGTGGAACTCGTCTCGCTGGCCCGTCAACTCGATCACCATGATGTGCGCGTCGTCGCCGCGACGCTTGCCAGCACCGCACTCTGGGACGACGGCATGGACGCCCGTCGAAGCCGATTCGCCCAAACGCTATCCAAACGTCTGGCGGCGTGCCTCGTCGATGCACAGAACCGCGGCGAGATCGTCCTTCTCTCCGATCCGTTGCTCGCAGCCGCCCAGGTTATCGGCCCCATTTACTACCGCAGCACCATCGAACACAAAGCCACGGACGACGACATGATTGACGCCTCGATCGCCGGCCTGGGTGAGTGGCAGTAGAACCGGCCGGGCGCCGCTGCAGTGGCAGCTCTTGGAACCTCGTGAGGCGCCTAAGCTCGAGGTCATCGGTGGGTCAAGAGGGCGAGAAAGGGGAACGGAGTGGCGAGCTGATGGTAGTGCGCAGTGCGGGCATCCTGCTGTATCGGCTGACGGACGCAAGTGAGCCGCAGGTGTGGATCGCCCACATGGGCGGACCGTTCTGGGAGGGCAGGCAGACGGCGGCCTGGTCCATTCCGAAGGGGGAGTACGAGCCGGACGAGGATCCCTTTGCAGCCGCACGGCGCGAGTTCACGGAGGAGATCGGTGCGCCGGCACCTGACGCGCGGTACACCAGCCTGGGGGAATTCCGGCAGCCATCGGGCAAGGTGGTCACCGTTTTCGCCGCTGAGACAGACTTCGCCGTCGATCGGGTGGCGAGCAATACGTTCCAGTTGGAGTGGCCCAAGGGGTCTGGGGTCGTGAAAGAGTTCCCAGAAATCGACGATGCGCGGTGGGTGGGGCTAACAGAGGCACGGGGGAAGCTGGTCAAGGGGCAGCTGCCTGTGCTGGATGTCCTCACGGAGAGGCTCCGCGCGGAGGGTCGTTTCGACGCTTAGCGGTGGTCATCAGGAGCGCACTCCCATCCACGAAATGAAAACACGTCGTCCTTCCACGGTTTCGCGGCGTCGCGGATAGAGTCGGGGCATGGCTCGAACAATCGCTACCTCAACCACCGTCGACCGCGACGAAGTCCTCGACTTCATCTGACTTCGCTGTCGACGCAACAGCGCAAAGGAACACGATGACCATCCGCGACGAAGCCCGGCGAGAACGTGAGATCGTCCATCCCACTGCACGAGTATCCTCGGGACCGCCGCTTTCGGAGACCGATCCTGAGTTCTTTGCGCTCTACCAGGATTTTGCTTTCGGCGAGACCCTCCGACACGTCGATCTGGACCGCAGGGACCGACTTATCTATCAACTCGCGGCAGCGATCGCCGTTGGCGCTGTGCGCGAGTTCCGGCTCCTTCTTGGCGCAGCGCTCGACGTTGGTGTCACAGCGATCCAGGTGAAGGAGCTGACTTATCAATCCGTCGCGTACGTCGGCATTGCGCGCGCCCTCGACGCCATTGTTGCCACTAACGAGATTTTCACCGAGCGCGGCATCCCGCTTCCCGTGGACGGTCAGGCGACGACGACTCCCGATACACGGATGGCCGCCGGGCTGGCACTGCAGAAGGAGATCTTCGGGCCAGAGGCCATCGACGGACTTTACGCCCGTTCATCACCCGACAGTCTCCACTTCCAGCAATTCCTCTCGGGGAACTGCTTCGGTGATTACTACACCCGCACCGGTTTCGACCTGAAACAGCGTGAACTCATCACGTTCGCTCTGCTCGCGGCGCTGGGCGGCGCCGACAGCCAGGTGAAGAGCCACGTGACGGCCAACTTCAACGTTGGTAACAGTCGCACCGACTTGGTTGGCGTACTCACCGCCTTGGTCGCGTACATCGGCTATCCCCGCACGCTCAACGCGCTGGCACAAATCGAGGCGGCCGCCCCGGCGCCTCGCTAACGCTGCAAAGAGAACGACGGCAAGCGAGGCGCCGTAGTGGAGGTGGCCGATGCGGCACACCGCGCCCGGGTTGCCCGTCAGGCAACAGATTTCGTGCGCGAGCCCCTGATCATGGTTCCGTTCTCACGGGCGCCGGGTGGACGAGCCTCAGGTACACGACCGTGGCGGTTATGGCGGTTCCCAGAACGACCAGCGCCATGGGCACCATGCTTTGGGGGCCGGCCAGGCCAACGAACGGCGCTGCAATGCCTCCCGCGGCGAATCTCGCGAGTCCGAGGATAGCCGCGGCGGTGCCTGCGTACTGGGGGTAGTCGACGAGTGCCAGAGTCGTCGCGGGGGGTGAAACCGTGGCCGCCCCGGCGGCGATAAGGAAGAGCGCAACAAGCGTGAGCGGAAGTGGCAGTCCAGTCAGAACGTTGGCTGTGAGGATCGCGCCACCGAGAATCATCAGCACAAGTCCGCTCACGAAGACGCGGCGTTCGCTCCAGCGCTCGGCCGCGCGTCCGGCGAGGAAACCGAATGTGGCAAATCCGGCCGCATTTGCCCCAAACACGAGGGCGAATTGCGCGGGCGACATCCCGTAGATGTTCTCGAGCACGAACGGGGAGCCAGCGAGATAGGCGAAGTAGGCAGCCGAGGTGAGCGAGCTGGAGATGGTCGCACCAACGAACAGTCGGTCCCGCAGCAGCACACCGACGTGGCCAGCCATTTGACGCATCCCGCCAGCGAGCCGTGCGTCCCTGGGAAGGGTCTCGCCGAATCCTGCTGTGACCGCTGCCGTGACGAGTACCCCCACGACCGTCAGAATGACGAAGAAACCGCGCCAGTCGATGATCGAGGCGATCAGCCCACCGATCACGGGAGCGACGATTGCTGCAAGGCCGGAAAGGACGATGATGCGACTGTAGTAGCGCGTCAGTTTGTGTCCGTGATAAATGTCCTTGCCGACGGCTTGCGCGATCACGAGGCCGACGCCTCCGGCGAGTCCCTGCACGAGTCGAAAAGCGACCAGCGCAGCAATGGACGGGCTGAGTGCGCACAACAGAGACGCGATCGTGTAGATGATCAGGCCCGCAACGAGGGGGCGTCGACGGCCATACCGGTCGGAAAGCGGACCCGCGATGATTTGCCCAAAAGCGAGGCCAAACAAGCAGGTCGTCATGGTCAGTTGCGCGGCGGAAACCGTGGTGCTGAGGTCGTCCGCAAGGCTCGGGAGAACCGGGAGGTAGAGATCCATCGACAACGGACCAAACACGGTCAAGGTTGCGAGAATCGTCGCGATCCATACCGGGGCGGACCGGAGACGGAGCAGGTAGTGCCCGCGACTTGTTGAGGGGGCGGTGTTATCCATCGGTTTCTCCATCCCGGCGCGTCCGTCCGGTGATCACTCATCTGCAGGCGGCTGGGCCAGATCAGGGACCTGAGCGGTGCCCACGCGGTCGCTGAACAGCGCGGTCGCGGTGCTGGCAAACGCTGTAACGGTCGCAAGCAGCAGGACGGCCACAGGTGCGGCAAGGAATCGAACTGGCATGACCTCAGGAAACCGTGTGATTCGTGCGCGCGGGAGTCCCCGTCTTAACGTGCCCCGACAGGGCATCCCACCCGCGATCCGTGTCGACCTAAACTTCAGTAATGGATCACCAAGCGGAGGTTCGCGACTTCCTGATGACGCGGAGGGCCCGGGTCGAGCCCGAGCAGGTCGGACTTCCGCGTGGCAGCGACCGGCGGGTACCGGGTCTGCGTCGGGGCGAGGCCGCCGCGCTGGCGGGTGTCAGTGTGGAGTACTACGCGCGCCTGGAACGCGGCGCTATTGGTGGCGCGTCTGACGCGGTACTTGACGGTCTGGCACAGGCGCTGCTGATGGATGCCGCTGAGCGGGAGCACCTGTACCGGCTCGCGCGTCAGACGGATAGAGGGGCCGCGGCCCCACGCGCAAAGGCGAAGGCCGCGAGATACTGGCGGCCATCGCCGAGCATCCAGTGGTTCCTCGACTCAATGCAATCTGCTGCCGCGCTGGTCGGGAACGGTCGGACAGATCTGCTGGCGTGGAACCCGCTCGGCGGAGCGCTGATGAACGAAATGATCTCGACTTCGACCACATCGCCGCCGAACTTTGCCAGATTCATCTTCCTCGAGCCGGTTGCCCGACGCTTTTACCCCGACTGGGAAGCCGTGGCCGGGACCAATGTCGCGCAGCTGCGCACCGAAGCTGGCCGCGACCCCCACAGCAAGGAACTCCACGACCTCGTCGGTGAGCTTTCGACCCGTAGCGACCAATTCCGGCAACTCTGGAGTCGCCACGACGTATGGCAACACGCGACGGGACTGAAAAGGATCAACCACCCCGTCGTCGGCGAACTGACCTTGCACTACAACGGCCTGGATCTTGTCGGAGATCTGCCCGCGCAACTCACTGTTCTGACAGCGGAACCCGGGTCGCACGACTTCGAGGGCCTTCAGCTCCTCGGGACCACAGTGATGCCGGTCCCGACCATGCCGGCGGCGATATAGTCGGGGCATGGCTCGAACGATCGCAACCTCAACCACCGTCGACCGCGACGAAGTCCTCGATTTCATCCGCCCCCGTCACCGGATGCTTCTCGCAACGACGCGTGCGGACGGCCGGCCCCAGATGTCTCCCGTGACCGGGGGAGTCGACGCCGAAGGCCGCATCGTGATCTCCACCTACCCGGCGCGGAGCAAGGCCCGCAATGCCGCCCGCGATCCGCACACCTCGGTCGTGGTCTTTTCAGACGACTGGGACGGCCCGTGGGTGCAGATCGACGGCGATGCCGAGGTTCTGAACATGCCTGAGGCGGCTGACGGGCTGGTGGACTACTTCCGGTGCATCGCGGGGGAGCATCCGGACTGGGATGAGTACCGCCAGGCCATGGCCGTCCAGGACAAGTCGTTGATCCGGATCACGCCCACCCGGTGGGGTCCGATTGCCACCGGCGGCTTCCCACCCGAGGTTGCTGCGCGGCTCGACGCTCAGTGACGCGCCCGCCTCACCGGTGCTTTTGAGAGCCCCGGCGCCCGTCGGTCAGAACTGCCGGGCCGCGACGTCGGGTCGATGTGATGCGGCGAGCAGCTCACGCAGGCGGTCTGCGGTGACGGGAGCTCCGCGGTCAGCGAGGAAGTCCTTGCTGAAGCCCTCCTGGTTCGCGGCGTAGATCTCCGTATACGCGCCCGACTCGGGCTCGAATCGCCAGGACTCGGCCAGGGTCCCGGCGTCGACGGTGTCGAAGCCCACCGCATGTACGACGCTCGAGACGTCCTTCTTCGCCGCGACATCGTCGCCGGCGACCGGGAGAGCTGTGCGTGGCTCCGAGTGAGCGAGAAGTGGGATGTGATGGGCAACGATGTTGTTGAACGCCTTGACGATGTGCGTGTGGGGGAGGAGTGACTGCTCGTACTCCGCCGTCGTGGTCTCAAGGGCGTCCAGCTGTGCAATACGCCCGTCTCGGTACGGATAGTAGTTCCCGGTCGAGAGAATCGTTCTGCCAGCGAGGCTGTCCACCGGCAGGTTGGAGTATGAACTCAGGGGAACGGCCAGGACGACGAGGTCTCCGAAGGTCGCAGCATCCTGAACCGTGCCGGCCCGGGCATTGGGTCCGAGTTCGTCGATAAGATCTGTCAGCGACTCTGGCCCGCGCGAGTTCGCAATCACGACCGTGAAGTCGGCCTTGACGGCGAGACGAGCGATGGCGGATCCGATCGCTCCGCTGCCGATGATTCCGATTTCTTTCATGTCGCTCTCCTTGATGTCGATCAGTCGGTGTCGTGTGGTGGTCCGCCTGGGGTGCAGCGTACTCGGAGGAGCCGTGCAACAGCCATCACGCTCCTTGGTCCTAACCAGTTGCGGCGGCCATGCATTCCACTTCCTGTTGGATGAGTCCCGACTCGCGCAACCGAAGCGGAAAGTAAGAATGTCTAGCCGTTTCCGTCGAAGTGTGACTATATTGTTTTTCGATAGATAGAAATCGATAATCGATAGGAGTCACCTTGGACCGGACAGCGATCGTCGCCCTGAAAGCGCTCATCGTCGTGATGATCGCGCTGTTGCTGGTGTGCCAGGTGTTTGTGGTTCCCGCCGTTGCAGACCAGATGGCGGAGAGGTCGCCCGAACTGCGTTACCTCGAAGGGCCGGGCATCCTCATCACAGTGGCGTTCCTCGTCTGTGTGCAGGTCGCGCTCCTCTGTGTGTGGCGACTCGTGTCTCTGGTCCGGGGCTCGAGCATCTTCAGCATCGATGCGTTCAGGTGGGTCGACATCATCCTGGTCGCCGTTGCCGTTGCGACCCTCCTCATCGCCGGATCGTTCATCACCCTCGCGTTGGCCGGTGTCGCCTCGCCGTCCGTCACCATCCTGTGTGCGCTCGGAATCGTCCTCGGTTCCGGATTTGGCTTGCTGATCGTCGTCCTGCGCGGGCTTCTGCGCAAGGCATCCCAGCTCGAGCAAGACCTGGCGGAAGTCGTCTGATGCCCATCGTGATCAACCTCGACGTGGAGCTGGCGAAAAAGAAAATGTCGGTCGCCGACTTCGCCGCCGCCATCGACATCACCCCGGCCAATGTGTCGGTTTTGAAGAACGGACGCGCGAAGGCCGTGCGTTTCTCGACTCTCGACGCCATTTGTCGCGTGCTCGAATGCCAGCCGGGCGACATCTTCGTGTGGGTTCCTGATGAAGAGGGCGGTGCGGATGCCGGTACCGGCGCCAGCACGGAAGGTGCGGACGCGTGACCACGCTGCGCACCCTGCGCCCGTGGAGCACTGTCGCTGTCAACCATCTCCTCGACGGCACGTCGTGCCCGGTCTGCGAGGTCGATGCGCTGGTGGATCGACGGTGCCGCAACTGCGGAGCTGAACTGTCAGACGACATGGCAGCCGAGCTGTGGACCGCCTCGAAGGCGGCCGCCGAGGCGCTCATGGCGCGCCAGGAAGTGCTCGAACGCGTGCTTCGCCCCGCCCCTGCCGACAGGACAGCGACAGAACCGGGGGTGCAGGCGCCCCCGCGCGTGTCAGTACCGCGTCAGCCGAGCACCGAAGCGGTCGTTCCCCCCGAACCGCGCTCGAGCGCCACGGTGCAGTCGGTGCTCGCGGTGGCCGGTGCCGGACTGTTCGCCGTCTCCGCTTTTGTCTTCACCTTCGTCAACCCCGACCTCACCGATCGCGCCCTCCGGAGCGTCATCGTCGGCCTGGTCACGATTCTCTTCCTCGGCGGAGCCTGGCTGCTTGCGCGCCGCAAGCTGCAGTTCTCGGCCGAAGCCGTCGGCGGCCTCGGGATGCTCTTCCTCGCCCTCGATATCTCCGCCTTCTCCGAACTCGCGCCGGGCGGAGCCAGCCCGTGGGTGTTCGCCGCCACCGGGACCCTGATCGGCGGCACCGTCATGGTCGTCGCGTCGGTTCGCGCGCGCATCCGCAGCTGGCTCTGGATCTCTCTCCTGGGTGTCGCACTGGTTCCCGCGATGCTGGGATACGCGGGTGGTGGAACCTCGCTGTCGGCGACGATTGGACACCTCGGAGTGGCGTTTGCAGCTCTCGCCCTGATGGGGCTGATGCCGCGGCTGGAGCGATCATTTGGCGAGCGGGTACAGCCGGAGCGCACGGCGCTCGCGATACTTCAGGTCCTCGCGGTAGCGATCGTGCTCACTCAGGTGTGGTTCGTCGGGTCCCGCTCGACCACAGCGTACTGGCTGACGATATCTGCTGTCCTGGCCGTCGTCGCCGTGCTCGCTGTCCTCACGACACGGCAGTTTGCCAGGACCTTCTGGAGTGCGACGGCCGGGGCCGCCGGTGTGGGCGCCGCCATCAGCCTCCCGCTCGCTCTTGCGCTCGCCAGCCACGGGGTCGGCGAGTGGGATCAGGCGCTGTTGCCCGCAGCGGGGGTCGCCGCGGTGCTCGTACTGAACGCGCTCACGCGAACGGTGCCTTCCCTGGGGCGGCGGTCGTTTCTGGGCGGTGCGCTCGTCGTTGCTGGTGTGAGCGTGGTGTCGCCCGTTCTGATCGCCATGCAAATCGGGACGTCCACGGTTCTCAGCTCGCTCGTCGATCCCGCCGACGCCAGGATACTGACCGTGCCGCCGGGCAGCATCATCGCTGTTGTTGTCGGCCTCGCGGCCGCGGCGGCGGGGCTTGGAGCGTTCTCGGCGATTACGGGGCGCGGTGGTGCCGCCTGGGCTGATGACACGCTGTCCGAAGCTGCCTCCGTCCGACTGGCGTCGGTCATCGGCACCCTCGCCCTCTGGATTCTCGCCCTGGCCGGGCTCACCTTCGCCTGTCTGAGTGTCTTTCCGGTGTGGGCGCGCATCGCGCTCGCCCTGGGCCTGGCGGCGACGGTGAGCCTGGCGATCGTTGCTGTGCCACGGATCAGGGATGCCGCGGTGACAACGAGGCTGCCGCTCATCGTCGGCAGCCATCTCGCTGTGCTGCTTGCCATTGTTTATTCGCGGACCGACGACAGCGCGACGGTGCTCGCGGGCATCGCGGTCGTTGTGACCATCGCCGTGCTCGGTCGAACAGTGCCGACCCGGGCGCGGTTTCTCCATGTCGGCGCAGGCTACGCATATGCGCTGGTCATCGTCGCCACTGCACTCGCCGAACAGGGCGTCGAAACCATCCCATTGCTCTGTTTGACCACATCCGTTGCCTCGATCGGCGCCATCGCCGCAACCTTCATCCGCTGGGTCACGCCGGCGGCGTGGCACGCGATCCTCGTTGTGACGAGTGTGCCGTTCCTGATCGGGATCCTGCAGGTCGTCTTTGAGCGCAGCGGCTGGACAGCGCTCTCCACCTCCCTGATCTTCCTGCTCGCGCTCACCCTCCTGGTTTCGCGTCGTCCCGGTCTCAGCGTGGTGCTCCGTGCGATCGCTGCCGGCCTGCTCGTTCCGTCGCTCGCGGTAGTGGTGGTGTGCCTCGGCGCCCAGGTGCTCCTCGGTAGCGCGTCCCCCGTGACGCTGCCGGTCATCGCCGCGATCGCGGCTACCGTCTTGCCGAGCACGAGTCTCATTGGCTCGGTTCTCGAAAAGCGTGGCATTGGGGCTCCGGATGCCACGGCGGCGCGCATCGCGATCGAAGCGTCCACCGCACTCACCGCCGTCATCGCGGTTGTACTGGCGCTCGTGCGTGATGCGGCGGGATTGCCGACCACGTTTATCGTTCTCGTGATCCTCGGATTCGGCGCAGCGGCCACGTCGGTCTGGGCGGACCGTCGCTACGGCTGGTGGGTAGCCGGGGCGGCGTTCACTGGTGCACTCTGGTGCCTGTGGGCCATCGCCGGTATCGATGTGCTCGAGCCGTACCTGCTTCCGCCGAGCCTCGCAGCCGCAACGATCGGCATGATCCTCACTGCGCGCGGTCACCGGGCCGGCCCTCTCTACACGACGGGCCTGGTCATGGCCGTCGCACCCGTCCTGGTCGTCCTGGCGGTTTCGGGCACAGGCGATCTCGCCCTGGCGCCGTGGCGGGGGTACGGCCTTGTCGCTGCGTCCTGGGTGTTGCTTGCGCTCGGCGCTGTGCTCGGGCGCGGCTCGTCAACCCGTGCGCGGTTGTTACACACCCTCCGCACGCCGACCCTGTGTGTCGCGATGGCTGCCGGGGCGGCCGGTGCGATCCAGGGCGTGAGGTTCGGACTCGGCGCTGACCCGATCATCACCGGAGGGATACCGCTCGTCCTGCTGTGTTTCGGGATCGGACTGGCGGGTGCTTTGCCTGCTGCCGCTGCTGCGCGGGCCCTTCGGTCGGCGGCCGTGGATAAATCGCTGCTGACTCACACACGTTGGCTGTATGCGCCAGCGGCGCTTTACGTCGCCGTCGCAACGTGGACCGCGATCGAGCGCGACTGGTTCACGATCTGGGCGATGTGGTCGCTCATGCTCGCTTACCTCATTACCGTTCTCGTCATCGCGTGGCGGGTGCGCACCCATGCGTCGAGCCTGCCTCCGGTCTGGTTCATCTTCGGGATCGCCTTTGTCACCTCGATTGTCGCCTGGAGCCCCCGTGATCTGCGGGTGGAGTGGTTCTCGGTGCCCCTCGGGCTTTTCCTGCTCGCCGCCGGCGCGATCATCCTGGCCGCTCGTGAGCATCCGGATGCTGATCGAAGGACCGACGCCACCGTCAACAGCTGGCCCGCAGGCTGGGGCGGTTCGTGGGCGCTCCTTTCCCCAGGCCTCGTGACGCTGCTGTCGGCATCCGTCACCGCCACCTTCACCGACCCGCAAACGTGGCGCGCCATTTTCGTGATCGTCGTCGCGCTCGTTGCCATCCTCATCGGTTCGAGTCTGAAGCTCGCGGCTCCCTTCGTGCTCGGCATCGTCGTGCTTCCGATCGAGAACGTGGTCGTCTTCCTGGTACAGATCGGCCGGGGGATCGAGTCAATGCCGTGGTGGATAACCCTTGCCGTTGTCGGCGCTGTGCTTCTCATCATTGCCGTCACCTACGAGCGTCGCGCCGGTGACGCTAACACGGTCACCGACCGGCTTCGCGACCTGGCTTAAGCCACGAACATCGGTGCCCGGGCGGCAGGGTCCTAGGGCCTTACGTTCCAGCGCGCGAAGCTGAAAGAGTGATGCCGAACGTCATCGCCGATGACGTTTTCGTGCACCTCTTCAACGACATCTGGCGAAAGGACTGCCATGACCGACTTCGAATCAGAGTCATTCATCGCTGACGCTCGGAAATACGCGAACGCGGCCACCTTCGCGGTTCAACAACTGCGTGAGGACTCCATAGAACGCCAGGCCATCCACGAGCTGCTGAACGCGGTCGACGCCCTGATCCAGGCGGTCGATCATTCGGCAGAGACCTCGTGAGCGCACGGACATAGTCGCCAGCAGTCGCACCCGCAACCGGCTCGAACATCGACCGGTTGCGGGTGTGCCTCGCGACATCTCGACGAAAAAGGCTTGATGTAAACCGCCCGATGTGATCGGCTGGGTGCCCGACGAAGGAGGCACAACGTGAGTGATCCGTCCTGGACGCAAGTCGTCAAAACTGTCGCACCGGAGCAACCGGAACTCAAGCGAGTGCTCGGGCCGGGGTTGCTGCTCCTCTTTATCGTCGGCGACATCCTCGGTACGGGGATCTACGCGCTCACCGGCCAGGTTGCCGCTGAGGTCGGTGGCGCGGCGTGGCTGCCTTTCCTCCTCGCGTTCGCGGTGGCCACTGTCACCGCGTTCTCGTATCTGGAACTCGTGACGAAGTTCCCGCAGGCTGCCGGTGCTGCGCTGTACACACACAAGGCATTCGGCATCCACTTCTTCACCTTCATCGTGTGCTTCATCGTGATGAGTTCGGGTATCACCTCGGCCTCGACGGCGTCCCGTGCGTTCGCGGCCAACCTCGCTGTCGCCTTCAACCTCCCCGACGAGACCGTGATGACCATGTTCATCGCGCTCGGGTTCATCCTGCTGATCATGGTGGTCAATCTTCGCGGTGTTACCGAAAGCGTCTGGCTCAACGTTCTCCTGACCCTTGTCGAGTTGTCTGGTCTGCTCCTCGTCATTCTCATCGGCATGTGGGCGATTGCGGGCGGCAACGCCGACTGGTCGCAAGTTGTCGCCTTCGACACTCCCGAAGACAAGAACGTGGTGCTCGCGGTCAGCACGGCGACGTCACTGGCATTCTTCGCGATGGTTGGGTTCGAAGACTCGGTGAATATGGCAGAGGAGACGAAAGATCCGAGCCGCATCTTCCCCAAGATGATGCTGGGCGGACTCGGCATCGCGGCGGTGATCTACGTGCTTGTGTCGATCACCGTTGTTGCCCTCGTACCCATCGGAGACCTCGTCGGCAGCGAGACACCGCTCGTGACGGCGGTCGAGGCCGCAGCTCCCGGCTTCCCGATCAACGCCCTGCTGCCATTCATCTCGATGTTCGCGGTCGCCAACACCGCCCTCATCAACATGATGATGGCGAGCCGGTTGCTCTACGGCATGAGCAGACAGAATGTTCTGCCGCCCTTCCTGGCAAAAGTGGCGCCGAAACGCCGCACTCCGTGGGCGGCGATCCTCTTCACGAGCGTGCTCGCGGCTGGCCTCATCGTCTACGTTTCGCTCGATGCCGAGGGCTCCATCGTCGCTCTTCTGGGTGGCACTACCTCGCTCCTCCTGCTCACCGTGTTCGCGGTCGTCAACGTCACGGTCCTGGTACTCCGGCGACAGCCCGTCGAGCACAAGACCTTCCGTACCCCTGTGGTTCTGCCGGTCATCGGTGCGATCACGTGCCTCTACCTGGTGCTTCCGTGGACCTCTGGCCGACCTGGCGGGCAGTACGGGATCGCCCTCGCGCTCCTCGGCATCGGTGTTGTGCTGTGGGTGGTCGAGCGGATCTACACCGCCAGGAAACGCAGCCGCCAGTGAGGTAGCGGGGGAGTCGGCGAGACACCGACGCCTCCGAGACGCTTCCGAGCCCGAGGATCGCGGCCTGCTGGTAGGTTGTGCGCCATGCCGGTCTCCTTCGAATGCACCACGGAGTCGGTGCTGTCCGTTGACCGTCTCTTCGATCTCTCCCGCGACATCACAGCTCACACCGCCTCACTGTCGAGGTCACGGGAGACAGCCGTCGGCGGTGTGACGGACGGGCTCATCGGCCTCACCGAGGAGGTGACGTGGCGCGCCTGGCATTTCGGGCTGCCGCTTCGCATGACGAGTCGAATCACCGCGATGAGCGCACCGCACTCGTTCACCGACGAGCAGGTTCGCGGCCCGTTCCGGTACTTCCGGCACGAGCACCTGTTCAGCCCGCACGGAACGGGCTCGGTCATGGTTGACCGGGTCTCGTTCGCCGCGCCGCTTGGGGTCCTTGGCCGCCTGGCCGAAAGGCCCGTGCTCGCCAGGTATATGCGAAGGCTGATCGAGCAGCGCAACGCGTTTCTCGCGGCCATCGACCACTAGCGCCGGTCGGGCCCGAGCTGTCTGCCGATTTCGCGCCGGTCGGATGCCGTCGCCTCGCTCGGTCAATAACGGTCACGAATGCCGTGATTGCGTCGCCATTTCTGGCCGAGCAACGGGGGCGGCGAGAGCGTCCAGCCGTTTCTGACTGAGCAAGAGGCGGGATCAGAGCACGGCGCGGGGGCGAGTGCGTCCAGCCGTTTCGTCGGTTAACGGCTCAGGGCGCCCCGGCAGTGTCTGCCGGGGTGCCCTGAGGCTGGAGTGGAGAGTTACTCGTCGAGCTCGCTGAGGTCGACCTGCTCCTCGTCGGGCGCCCGGCCGAGGAGGCAGAGGCCCGCATACGGCTCGAGGCGAACGGTGAAGCTCTGGAGGTCGTCGACGTTACCGATCTCCTCCCGCGTCTGTGCGTCGTACACAACGTGACGCGGAGTGAAGGCCTCGGACCGCACGGTGCCCTCGATCGTCTCGCCGGTGAAGTTGAGCACTGTCACCTGGAGAGGCGCATCTTCGAGTGTCGCGTCGCCACCGTCGAGACGGTGGACCATAACGAGCATTCCGGGGTGGGCCACGTCGGGAATGTCGAGCTGGGTGCCGACGTCGATTCCGAGCGATGACCGGACGGAGAGGATTTGCGACACCTGGCTGGCGAAGGAATTCTCGTCCTCGAGCTGTGTCGGCAGTGAGCCGTACAGCGAACGGCCGCGCGGCATCCCCGAGCTCGATGCCGTGGCATCCGGCTCGACGTCCATGAGGTCGTGTGCACCGCGGTGCACCCAGCGGGTGTCACCCTCGGCGATGAGGTCCTTGACCTCGCTCGACGGCAGGGGGAGCATTCCCAGGAGGTCCCACGCGGAGAGCGCGAAGACGCCGGGCTGCCATGCGTTGAACATGACGAGGACCAGGTGCGCACGCCTGATGTCATCGATGTGGTCATCGGTGATCGAGTCGAGCGTGGGCAGGCCCTGTGCCGCAGCGATGACGGATGCCGTGGTGCAGGCGATTCCGTTGGTCGTGAAGACGAGGTTGTAGTCGGCAGCCTCACCGGTGAGCTTCTCCAGGAGATCGGCCCTGATGGTCTCTGCGAGCTGCGCGCCCGTCATCTCTTCATCGCGGAACGGGTACAGGTCAGCGCGGTGCAGGGTTGCCCAGTGGACAAGCTCGTAGGTCAGCTCGTCGTGGTTCTGCATGGCGTGGACAAGGCTGACCGGCTCAACACCGGTGGACAGCGAGGTCCGGAGGGTCAGTCGGAGGAACTCGGTGTCGCCCATCGCCAGAGCGTGCTGGTAGGCAGGCCTGTTGATGAAGTCATACGACAGGTCAGCGCCAACCCGACCGGTGTCGCGGATGTCTTCCATCGTGAGGTTGAGCTCCTGGAAGGAGAACCCGCCGACCTTGCGGACCATGCTCGCGATCACGTGGTTGGCCGCTTCGGAGAGCGGGTGCCCCTCGGACCAGGCGGGGGAGCCCTCAGCGCTTTTCTCCACACCGAGGAACCCGTTGGCGTCAAGGCGGAGTGCACTCGAACCCAGGTCGCCGAGCGAGTGCAGCGCGTCGCCGATCACGAGGCGCATTCCGGCGAATGTTGGGTCGAGCCAGTTGATCGACGGCTGACCCTGCTTGAAGTAGTGCAGGTACACCCAGCGGCGGGTCCGGCCGTCCGGGCCGAGCACAGGAGCGGTGACGCTCCAGTTCGTCTCCTTGGTGCCCGGGGAGTAGAAAATAACCCGCTGCAGCTGGCCGATGATGTAGCCGAGCTCGGCAAGCCGGGCTTCTGTTGCCGGGTCGAGGTTCACTGAATCGCGGTGGTCGGGTACCTCGGGAAGTTCGTGCCAGTCTTCCTCCGGGATCTCGATCATGTGGTAGATCCCGGGGTAGTCCTTGTAACCCATTTCGGCGAGGCGGAAGTCCGCGCCCTTGCCGGTGTGCCCAGGAACGATGTCGTCGATGACGCTTCCACCGTGGTGCTCAGCGACGTCGGAGAGCTGCCTGAACTCGTCGTCCGAGCCGAAGGCTGGGTCGATCTGCGTGCTGATCCTGTCGAAGTGGCCGTCGACGCTTGCCGTCGATGTCCAACCGGTGATTCCGCCGGCCTGCTTCACCGGGCCGGTGTGGACCGCTGTGATGCCGATTTTCTCGAAGGCATCCCACAGGGCGTCATCCCCGAGCGCAGCAAGGTAGGACTGGTGTCCGGTGATGAGTGAAATCGGGTAAGCGGTGAACCAGACGGATGCCGTCTGAATCGCTCGGCGCGCGTCGGGACGTGCGTAGGGGTTCCGCCACATGCTGGGCTGGCCGGACAGGCCTCGCCCGAGCACCTCGGCGTCACGGAGCATGGACTGGCGAATCAGCCACTCAACGTACGACGGGTTCGATGCGTCGGCGGAGCGGGGGTCAGAGAATGAGCGGCGAATGCTGCTGGTCCTCATGTTGGACCGTGGACGGAGCCGTTGAGGGCGAGCCGGGTAGCGATCCTCGTCGTAGGTGATCTCGATCGGCTCGATCTCTGGTTCGTCTGTCATCGTTGCGTGCTCCTCTAGCCCTGTGCGTGCGGAGCGGCGCTCGACCGTTCCGCTATGCACGAGTATGCCCCGCATTCAGAGCTGAGTGGTAACGCGCGGGGCACTGTGGCGTGGCGAACCGCTGTGGTGTATGGAGCGCCGTCGTGGCGGCGAATCGTCAGATGTCCAGCGTGTCGCCAGGGGCAAGGGGGAAGAACGCCCCTCCGTTTTGCGTGGTCGCCCACTCGATCCGTGCGTTGGCCATTTCCTTGCCCGCTTTCGCGAGCACCATCTCGTGGGCAGGGAACGTTCGACGTGGCTTCACCGCGAGAACAAAATCCATCACCTCGCCGATCTTCAGCCACGGCGCACCGGCGGGAACCGCCATCACGTCGACATCAACGCCCTCGGGGATCGTGTACGAATCACCGGCGTAGTAAACGCTGTTGTTGATGAGCACTCCCACGTTGTCGATGATCGGAATCGAAGAATGAATCTCGTTGTGTTTGGACCCGAAGAACTCGAGCGCGAACGGCCCAACCTCGACCCTGTCGCCCTCTTTCACCACGTGGACGTCGAATCCTGACGCCGCACTGGCAAAACCGGCAGGACCGAAGATCTGGACATCGGGGCTCTTGGAGCGGATCCGCTCCAGCTGCTCCGGCGTCCAGTGGTCCGCGTGTTCGTGGGTGACGACGATGGCATCCGCCTGCGCACCGTCCGTAATCGGCGTCGTGAATGACCCGGGATCGACAAACAGCTTCCTCCCTGACTCTTCGAGAACGAGGGCGGCGTGTTCCAGCTTTGTCAGTTTCATACCCAGAGCTAATACCGTCTCAGCCCTCCGGGGCAAGAGTCCGGCTGAGCTTGAAATATTCTCTGCGATGCATACAATTGCGCGCCGAAGCGCTCGTTCCCCGCTCAATTTGAAAGTGTGTGATTCGTGTGCCATACTCGAACACGTTGTTTCCGGCCCCATCGTTTAGCGGCCTAGGACACCGCCCTCTCACGGCGGCAGCACGGGTTCAAATCCCGTTGGGGTCACAACTCACCAAACCCTCGTAACAGGTAACTGTTGCGGGGGTTTTGTGTTTAACCGCTCGAACTGATGAACGGATGATTTTTCGAACGGATCGCCCACCACCGGGCATCCGTCGCAGGATCTTCATCCCAATGTTGCGACTGTGTAAATCCATCGTGCTGAAGAGGACATTGCCTCACCTCCTGCATCGTCCTGTGCTAGTAAAGGATCACACCAAACACTGCGGCGCTGCAGACACCCGTCTGCGCTGTCGTGTCCGCACATTCACAGAAGGGGAGACGGATATGGCATCCGCATCCACCAACGGCAAGCGAATCGCGACAGCCACAGCAGCATTCGCTGTCACTGCCCTCGCAATCTCCGGTTGCGCAGGAACCTCAGGCAACAACTCATCGGGCTCAGGGGGAGACGCCATCACCGTCGGTACGACCGACAAGGTGACCACCCTCGACCCGGCAGGCTCATACGACAACGGGTCGTTCGCCGTCATGAACCAGGTGTTCCCGTTCCTCATGAACACCCCGTACGGCAGCCCGGATGTCGAGCCGGACATCGCGGAGTCCGCGGAGTTCACGTCGCCGACCCAGTACACGGTGACGCTGAAGGAGGGACTCACCTGGGCGAACGGCAACGAACTCACGTCATCCGACGTCAAGTTCTCGTTCGACCGTCAGCTCGCCATCGCCGATGACAACGGTCCGTCGTCGCTTCTCTACAACCTCGACAGCGTCGAGACCCCTGACGAGCTCACCGCCGTGTTCAACCTCAAGCAGGAGAACGACCAGGTCTTCGCGCAGATCCTGTCGAGCCCCGCAGGGCCGATCGTCGACGAAGAGGTGTTCGCCGCTGACGCGCTGACACCAGACGACGAGATCGTGGACGGTGAGGCGTTTGCCGGCCAGTACACGATCGCGAGCTACGACTTCAACAACCTGATCTCATACAAGGCGAACCCCGACTACCAGGGTCTCCTCGGCGACGCAGAGACAGAGACCGTCAACGTCAAGTACTACGCGGAGTCCTCGAACCTCAAACTGGCCGTCCAGGAGGGTGACATCGACGTGGCGTTCCGCAGCCTCAGCGCAACGGACACCGCAGACCTCGAGGGCAACGACGACGTCACGGTCCACCAGGGACCCGGTGGTGAGATCCGCTACATCGTCTTCAACTTCAACACGCAGCCGTTCGGCGCAACGACCGCTGAGGCTGACCCGGCAAAGGCACTCGCTGTTCGCCAGGCCGTTGCTGACCTCATCGACCGCGAGGAGATCGCGGAAGAGGTCTACAAGGGCACGTACACGCCCCTGTACTCGTTCATGCCGGAGGGCCTGACGGGCGCGACGACGATCCTCAAGGATCTCTACGGCGACGGCAACGGAGCTCCCTCTGAGGAGAAGGCCACCGAGCGGCTCGAAGCTGTCGGCATTACAACGCCGGTCGAACTGAACCTGCAGTACTCGAACGACCACTACGGACCGTCGTCCGGTGACGAGTACGCGCTGATCAAGTCTCAGCTCGAGGCGTCAGGCCTGTTCACGGTCAACCTGCAGACCACCGAGTGGGTGCAGTACTCGGAGGACCGCACGACCGATGTGTACCCGGCGTACCAGCTCGGCTGGTTCCCGGACTACTCCGACGGTGACAACTACCTGACGCCGTTCTTCCTCCAGGAGAACTTCCTCGCCAACCACTACGACAACCAGGAAGTCAACGACCTGATCCTCTCGTCGGCGACGACTGTCGACCCGGACGAGCGCTCGGCGATCTTCGAGCAGATCCAGGCCAAGGTAGGCGCTGACCTGTCAACGGTTCCCTACCTTCAGGGCGCCCAGGTGGCCGTATCCGGTTCTGACGTCGACGGAGTCACGCTCGACGCGTCGTTCAAGTTCCGCTACGCACCACTGAGCAAGTAACACACCGCCGAGGTCTTCTTCGGCACACACTGCAGGGCGACCGGTTCCGTCCGGTCGCCCTGCACCCTTTTCGATTGGCAGGTCGACCCCTGAGTTCCCTCACCATCCCGGCGACGAACGGAAAACCCACTCCCGTTCCTCCGTCGGCGCCCACGAATTCCCGGAAGACCTCCGGCGGAGGATTCTGGCGCTATCTCGTCGTACGATTCCTCCTCATCATTCCGACCGTCTTCATTCTCGTGACCCTCGTCTTCGTCCTGATGAGGACGACGGGTGACCCCATCACGGCGGCCCTCGGTGACCGCCTCACGGCCGATCAGCTCGCCGAACGCGTCGCCGCCGCCGGATACGACCGGCCCATCTTTGTGCAGTACCTCGAATACCTCGGCCAGATCTTCACCGGAAACTTCGGCACGACGCTGAGCGATAACCGGCCGGTTCTCGAGGTCCTCCTCACCTACGGTGCAGCCACGCTCGAGCTCGCGTTCTACGCACTCATCGTCGCGTTCATCGTCGGCATCCCGCTCGGCATGGTCGCCGCGTACTTCAGGGACAAGACTCCGGATGCCATCCTGCGGGTTCTTGCGATCCTCGCTTACGCGACCCCCGTGTTCTTCGCGGGAATGCTCCTCAAACTGATCTTCTCGGTCTGGCTGAAGGTGCTCCCGGTCTCGGGCAGGGGAACAACGAACACCGAACTCGAGATGCAGCTCCTCGAGGGCAAAACGGGAATCTACCTGTGGGACGCGCTTCGCATCGGAGACCCGGGCATCATCGGAGATGTGCTCGCACACGCCGTGCTCCCCGGGTTGACCCTCGGACTCCTCACCGCGGGAATCTTCCTTCGGCTCGTGCGAACCAACGTCATCGGAACGCTGTCGACCGACTACGTCGACGCCGGCCGGTCCCGCGGAGTCAGCGAGTATCGCCTGGTGACCAAGCACGCCTACCGCCCGGCCCTCATCCCGATCATCACCGTCATCGGCCTGCAGATCGCCCTTCTGCTCGGCGGCGCGGTCCTCACCGAGACCACGTTCGAGTGGAAAGGCCTCGGCTTCCAGCTCAGCGAATACCTGCAGGCCCGCGACTTCGTGGCCGTGCAGGGGATCGTCGTGCTGCTCGCCGTCATCGTGGCACTGACCAACTTCATCGTCGACGTGATCGCGGCACTCATCGACCCGCGAGTGAGGTACTGATATGGTTACCGAAACACCCTCGTTCAGGCACAGCCGCTGGCGCCGCCTGCCCGTCGTGCACCAACTCTCCCAGAGCGTTGGAATTCAGCGAGGGATGCTTGTTGCCGGCCTCGTCCTGACGGCGATCTTCGTGCTGACAGCGATTTTCGCGCCCATCCTGGCGCCGTACGGCTACAACCAGCTGCGCGACGACGCCGGCGCGTTCGGGGCCCAGCGCCCACCGAGCGCTGAGCACCTTCTTGGCACAACGGTGGGCGGGTACGACGTTCTCTCCCGCGTCATCTGGGGCGCGCAGACCGGGCTCAGCGTTGTGGTCGTCGCCGTTCTGCTGTCGATCTTCGCGGGAGTGGCCCTCGGGCTGGTCTCCGGCTACTTCGGCGGCTGGCTCGACCGCGTTCTCGTTGTCGTCTGCGATGCGATCTACGCCTTCCCGACGCTGCTGCTCGCGATCGTCATGTCGATCGCGATCTCCGGCGGACAGTCGAGCCTGTGGGGTGGAATCTTCGCCGCCGCGATCTCGATCACCGTCGTCTTCATTCCGCAGTACTTCCGTGTCATCCGCGCCGAGACAGTCCGGATCAAGAGCGAGGCGTACGTGGAGAGCGCCAAGGTCGTCGGTACCGGCAACGTGCGCATCATGTTCAGGCACGTACTCAGAAACGCCACCCGCACGCTCCCGCTGATCTTCACGCTCAACGCCTCAGAGGCCATCCTGACCCTGGCGGGGCTCGGGTTCCTCGGCTTCGGCATCGAGCCGACGTCGGCGAGCGAATGGGGTTTCGACCTTAACAAGGCGCTCTCTGACGTGTCGAGTGGCATCTGGTGGACCTCGGTGCCACCCGGGCTCGCCATCGTGCTGACCGTTCTCGGTGTGACCCTCGTCGGCGAAAGCCTCAACGACCTCGCAGACCCGAGGCTTCGCGGCCGCAGGGCGGTCAGCGCCGCTTCAGGTACCGTCGCCGAGACGTCAGTGGTCCCCGGTGGAACGCTCACAGCCGGGCCGGGCGGACTCGCCGGGCTCGAGAACGAAGGACGATCATGACCGACGTACTGCAGATCAGGAACCTCGACGTCTCATTTGCGACGGATGCCGGTGCGGTCAAGGCCGTCGACAATGTCAGCCTCAGCGTCGGTCCTCGTGAGGTCGTCGCGATAGTGGGGGAGTCTGGCAGTGGCAAGACCGTAACCGCGAAGACGATTCTCGGGCTCCTGCCCGAGACGGCGACGCGGGCGGGCGCCGTCATCCTGAGGCACAAAGACGGAACGGGGGAGAACGACGTTGTCTCCGTGTCGAAGGACCAGCTGCGTCGCATCCGCGGCAGTGACGTCTCCATGGTCTTCCAGGAGCCATCAACGGCCCTCAACCCCGTGTACACCGTCGGCTGGCAGATTGCGGAGGGCCTCCGCGCCCACGATCCAAAACTCAGCCGGAAGGTCGCCAGGGCCCGCGCCATCGAAATCCTGACAAAGGTCGGGATCCCCGATCCCGAAACCCGGGTGGACTACTACCCGCACCAGTTCTCCGGTGGGCAGAAGCAGCGCGTTGTCATCGCCATGGCGCTCGTTCTCAACCCGGGGCTCATCGTGGCCGACGAGCCGACGACGGCGCTCGACGTGACCGTCCAGGCCGAGATCCTCGATCTGCTTCGGCGTTGCCGGGACGAGTTCGGCTCGAGCATCGTTCTCATCACACACAACATGGGTGTCGTGGCAGACCTGGCCGACCGGGTTGTCGTCATGTATCAGGGCGCGGTGGTCGAAGAGGCCGACGTGCACAGTCTCTTCACCAACCCGCAGAACGAGTACACCAAAAAGCTCCTGGGCGCTGTACCGCGAATCGGTCAGAGAATCGAGGCTGCCGAGCGCAAAGCGCCGATCAACCGCGACGCACCCCCCGTGGTTGCCGCAGACAACCTGCGGATCGAATACCCGGGTCGCCTCGGACAACCGGGTTTCCTCGCCGTCGACGGTGTCAGTTTCACCATCGCGCCGGGCGAGGTTCTCGGTCTCGTGGGGGAGTCGGGGTCTGGCAAGACCACGATCGGCCGTGCCATCGCCGGACTCACGAAAGTGACGGGCGGATCGCTCCGCGTGCTCGACTCCGAAATGAACGGGATGAAGGAGCGGTCGTTCCGGAAGAAGCGAAGTTCGATCGGCTTCGTCTTCCAGGATCCAGCCTCGAGTTTCAACCCGCTGCTGACCATCACCGAGTGCGTTGCAGAGCCACTGAGGGTGCACCGCAAGGACCTCGATTTCCGCGCCGTGACGCAGAGGGTCGGCGAGCTGCTCGAGGCCGTTCAACTTCCGAAGTCGTACGGCGAGCGATACCCGCACGAATTGAGCGGAGGACAGCGACAGCGTGCAAGCCTGGCGAGGGCACTCGCGCTTGACCCGAAACTGCTGATCGCTGATGAACCGACGAGCGCGCTCGACGTCTCGGTGCAGGCACGGGTGCTCGAACTCTTCGCAGAGCTCCAGGCCGAGCTCGGCTTCGCCGCGCTGTTCATCAGCCACGACCTCGCCGTCGTCGATATCCTCGCCGACCGGATCGCTGTCCTGTACCACGGCAGGCTCGTCGAAGAGGGGACGGGCGCAGAGGTGCTCGGCGCGCCTCGGGAGGCATACACCCAGAGGCTGCTCGCTTCTCTGCCGGTGCCGGATCCTGTCGCCCAGGCCGAGCGTCGCCGCGTCCTGGCGACGCTGACACAGACCTCGCCGGTGTAGGCCGCACCATGAGCGGCGATGTCGACCCCGACCGGTTCGGTTCTTCCCGGATCGTCGGGGTCGACATCGCGCGAGGGCTGGCGATCATCGGCATGTTCGTCGCCCACACCATGCCAAACCCCGGCGACAGGGAACTGCTTGTCGACGGCCGGTCCTCGATCCTGTTCGCCACCCTGGCCGGGGTGTCACTCGGCATCTTGTCCGGGCAGGACTCTCCGAAGCCGCGAGGATCACGGTCGGGCGTCTACCGCCGGATCGTGATCAGGGCACTCTCCATTTTTCTGCTCGGGGTGGTGCTCACCTCGCTCGGCAGTGAGATCGCGATCATTCTCGACTACTACGCGATCATGTTCCTCGTCGCCCTGCCTGTGTTGTTCCTGCCCCGGATCTGGCTGGGCGTGCTCCTCCTGATCTTCGCCTTCGCCGCGCCCCTTCTCGCCTCCATCGTCACCGATGATGTGAGCAGATCGCCGTCGATCTCCGAGATTCTCCGTGAGTACTTCCTCACCGGTTTCTACCCGGTGCTGATCTGGCTTCCCTTCGTCTTTGCCGGGTTGATCGCCGCTCGGTCGGGGCTTGCCCGGCCCCGCACCCAGGCCATCATGATCGGCTGCGGGAGCGGGGCAGCGCTGGCGGGCTACGGTGCTGCCGCTGTCCTGCAGGGGGTGACGGCGGCGGCCCACTCGGGTACGACCGCGGAAGTGTTCGGCTCCGGGGGCGTCGCTCTCGCGATTATCGGAATTCTGGTTGCCGCAACCACGACCGCGCCTGCGGCCGCTCGTCGCGTCGTGCGAACGGTGTTCGCTCCCGTCGGGGCCGCTGGAGCGATGGCGCTGAGCGTGTATACGGTTCAAATCCTGATCCTCGCGATCGCCGTGCAGGTTCGGGACAGCTCGGGGCTCGTCGACTACCCGGGCTGGCCTCTCCTCGGCGGTCTCGTGATCGGTTCCCTCATTGGCTCGTGGCTGTGGCAGCGGTACCTCGGCAAGGGTCCGCTTGAGCGAGCGATCGCCCTCGCCTCCGGCTCGGGTTGAGAGCGGAGATCACCGATCCTCGCCAAGCTCCGCGGCGCGGATGGCCCTCACCGCGAGCACCAGGGCGAGGTGGGAGAACGCCTGTGGCGTGTTACCGGCCTGCCTGCCGCGTCCGACGTCATATTGCTCTGACATCAGGCCGACGTCGTTGGCGAAGCGGACGAGGCGGTCCATCAGCGCCCTGGCCTCTGCGAGCCGTCCGCTCGCCGCGTACTGCGAGACGAGCCAGAATGAGCAGGCGAGAAACGGATGCTCGTCGCCGGGCAGCCCGTCAACGCCCGCCTCTGTCCGATAGCGGCGCAGTAACCCGTCACGCAGAAGATCGGTCTCGATGGCCGCGACGGTTCCGAGCATCCGTGGATCGCGGGGATGGCAATACCCGACATCGACAAGTTGCAGCAACGATGCGTCGACCTCGGTCGTTCCGTAGAACTGGGTGTAGCTGTTGCGTTCCGGGTCGAAGCCCTCTGTCTCGATTTCTTCGCGGATGAGAGCGCGCAGCTCGATCCACCTGTCCACCGGGCCGTCGAGACCGAACTCGGTGACCGCGCGAATCGCCCGGTCAAAGGCCGCCCACATCATTACGCGTGAGTGGGTGAATCGCTGGGGCGCGCCACGGATTTCCCAGATGCCCTGGTCAGCCGCCTGCCAGTGAGTCTCCATGTAGCTCACCAGTGCGCGCTGGAGCGCCCAGGAGTATGACGTCTCCTCCACCCCGGCGACACGCGCGTCGTGCAGGGCGATCATGACCTCGCCGATGACGTCTGACTGAAGCTGCAGGGCTGCTGCGTTACCGATGCGAACGGGCCGGGATCCCAGATATCCGGGCAGTGCGGTGAGCTCGCGCTCGGCCAGGTCACGTTCACCGCTGAGCCCATACATGATCTGGACATCTTTCGGGTCACCGGCGATTGCCCGCAACAGCCAGAGCCGCCAGCGGTCGACCCCCTCGATGGCCCCGCAGGAGAGGAGAGCTGTCACGGTGAGGGAGGCGTCACGGAGCCAGACGTACCGGTAATCCCAGTTGCGGCTGCCGCCGAAGTTTTCGGGAAGCGACGTGGTTGCCGCAGCGACGATTCCGCCCGTCTCCTCGTGGGTCAGCGCCCTGAGGATCAACAGCGACCTGGCCGTTTCGTCAGCGTATGGACCGCGCTGTTCGAGAGTCGAAGACCACTCACGCCACCAATCGTGAGTTCGCGCCAGATTCTCGTCGACATCGATTGGCGCCGGTGGTTCACGGTGTGACGGATACCACGTCATTGTGATGTCGACGATCTCGCCGGGACTCACGGTGAACCTGTTCGCGTGTTCCCTGTCGGACGCGAACAGCTCCGGGCCGCGCACGACGACGGCGTCGGGGCCGGCGACAGCGAGAAGCGCGGTTCCGTTGTCGTCCCTGACCTTGCGGACCCAGGGCATCGCCGTTGCGTAACCGAAACGGAACCGTACCTCCTGGGCGAACTCGACCCGTCCGGAAACTCCGCGCACCCGGCGAATGAGATCGGCGCGATGGTCGGCTCTCGGCATGACGTCTGTCACTTCGGCTACCCCGTCTGGGGAGGTCCAGGTGGTCAGGAGGGTGAATGACTCTCCGTCGTAACGCCGACGGGACGTCGCCGTCGCAGCCGTTGGCGCCAGTTTCCACCGACCGTGATCCTCGGTACCGAGGAGCGCAGCGAACATCGACGGAGAGTCATAACGTGGCATACACAGCCAGTCGATGCTTCCGTCACGACCGACGAGCGCCGCCGTGTAGCAGTCACTGATCAGTGCGTAGTCTTCGATGCGGGATGCCACTGGCTCAGTCTGGCACCGTCACTTCGCCTCGTCACCACCTGGTTTCGCGCCCGCGAGGCACCGCGTGGCTGACAATGACTAGAGTCGCGAGATCTCGCGCTCCCCGGCGGCCCGGGACAGAGCGTCAGGGGCGACATAGGCGTCGGTCAGTCGGTGTTCCGACTGCGCGCTCCCGGCTGGATCGACTCCGGTGGCAGCACCGGGGGCGCCGTGCCCCAGCGGAGGCGTGTACTTCGACATCCTGTCGATCGCGGCGAGGGCAAGGGCTGAAACGATGAACACCATGTGGATGACGACCTGCCAGAAGACGCCGAGGGAGGTGTACGCCTCGTCCGTGACCTCCTGGCCGCTTCCGGCATCCGTCATGTTGCCCACTTCGATGAACGTCTTGAGCAGGTGGATCGACGAGATCCCGATGATGGCCATCGCGAGCTTGACCTTGAGCACGTTGGCGTTGACGTGCGAAAGCCACTCGGGCTGGTCGGGGTGCCCATTGAGGTTGATCTTCGACACGAAGGTCTCGTAGCCACCGATGATGACCATGATGAGGAGGTTCGCGATCATCACGACGTCGATCAGACCGAGAACGGCGAGCATGACGCTCGCTTCCGTCACATCCGCGGAGTGGTTGATCACGTCGTCGCCGAGGTGCCACAACTCCTGGACGAAGACCCACACGTAGATCATCTGGGCGGCGATGAGCCCCAGATACAGCGGGGCCTGCAGCCACCGGCTGAAGAAGATCATGTAACCGATGCTCGAGACAGCGAGGCTGCGGCCGGCGGGGGGAGGGACGGAAGACATGGGGCTCCTGGGCAGAGGGCGGAAGGGGGCGCTCGAGGGATACGCGGGATAAATCCTAGAGCGGGAAAGCTGCGAGTTCCCGGCGGAGAGCGGCTGACGCGCGAAGTCGACTAAAGTGGACACCGCGAAGGGGAGTATCCCTCTGCACGGCATCCGTCATCACGGGTCACATCGTTGAGACCCCGGGCGCCGTGGCACGGCCTGTTGTGGCCGATGCGGGAGAGACTTTCGGGCGTTTCTCGTACCCACCCCCGTCACACCCTCCACCGAAAGGTCCCGGATGCACCCGGTATTGCCCCTCTGGTTTGAAATCGGCTCATACGTCGTACTCGGCCTCATCCTGATCGCTGACCTCGCCCTGGTGGTGAAACGTCCACACATTCCGTCGATGAAGGAATCGACCCTGTGGGTCGTCTTCTACGTCACACTCGCGCTCGTCTTCGCCGGCCTGATGTTCCTCATCTCCGGCGGCGAGTTCGCCGGGCAGTTCCTCGCGGGCTGGCTCACCGAATACAGCCTGTCGATCGACAATCTCTTCGTCTTCGTCATCATCATGGCGAGGTTCTCGGTGCCCAAGCGGCTCCAGCAGGAAGTCCTCATGGTGGGCATCATCATCGCCCTCATCTTCCGCGGAGTCTTCATCCTCCTCGGTGCGCAGCTCATCGAGAGCTTCAGCTGGGTGTTCTACCTCTTCGGCGCCTTCCTGCTCTACACCGCGTGGAAGCAGGCGTTCGGCCACAACGACGACGCTGAGGATGGCGAAACCGCCCTCATCACCTACATGAAGCGCCACATCAGCGTTTCGCCCGACTTCCACGACTCCAAGCTCCGCACGGTCATCGACGGCAAGAAGGTGTGGACGCCGATGCTCATCGTCTTCATCGCCATCGGAACCACCGACGTGATGTTCGCGCTCGACTCGATCCCCGCAATCTTCGGAATCACGCAGAGCCCGTTCATCGTGTTCACCGCGAACATCTTCGCTCTGATGGGACTCCGCCAGCTGTACTTCATGCTCGGCGGCCTGCTCGAGCGCCTGCACTACCTCAAGTACGGCATCGCGTTCATCCTCGCGTTCATCGGAGTGAAGCTCGTGCTCCACGCCATGCACGAGAACGAACTTCCGTTCATCAACGGTGGACAGCACATCGAGTGGGCACCGGAGATCAACACCTGGACATCGCTCGGCGTGATCGTCGTATCGATGGCTGTCGCCACGATCGCGAGCCTCATCAAGTCGGGCCGCGACGCGCGACGCGCTGAGCCGAAGGAATCAGTTCCCAGCGAGTGATATTCTGAGCGCGTGCTGTTCGGGATGCTTCTTAGCTGCCGCGACGGGGCCTAGTCACCAGGCTGCCCCGTCGCGGGGTTCGTCGTTGCCTGAACCATCACTCTTCGCAAGGAATGCAGCATGCAGCAGACAACAGAGTCCACAGCACCGACGCCGTCCACAGGCACCGGGCACCCGAAGCACGCGGCGCCAGCGGCGCCGCCGCGAACGCTCGCCGAGAAGGTCTGGGATGACCATCTGGTTGCCAAGGGCGAAGACGGCAATCCCGACCTGATCTACATCGACCTGCACCTCGTGCACGAGGTCACCAGCCCACAGGCCTTCGACGGTCTCCGGCTGGCCGGTCGACCGGTACGGCGTCCCGACCTCACCATCGCCACCGAGGACCACAACACGCCGACGATCGGCATCGACAAGCCCATTGCCGACCTGACCAGCCGGACCCAGATCGAGACGCTGCGCAAGAACGCCGCGGAATTCGGCATCCGCCTGCATTCGCTCGGCGATATCGAGCAGGGGATCGTGCACGTCGTCGGTCCGCAGCTTGGCCTCACGATGCCCGGCATCACCGTGGTCTGCGGTGACTCGCACACCTCGACCCACGGCGCATTCGGAGCCATGGCGTTCGGCATCGGCACGAGCGAGGTCGAGCACGTCATGGCGACGCAGACCCTCCCGCTCAAACCGTTCAAGACCATGGCGATCAACGTCGATGGAACACTGCGACCCGGCGTGACCGCGAAGGACATCATCCTCGCGGTCATCGCGAAGATCGGGACGGGCGGCGGGCAGGGTTACGTGCTCGAGTACCGCGGTTCGGCCATCCGCGCGCTCTCCATGGAGGGCCGGATGACGATCTGCAATATGTCGATCGAAGCAGGCGCCCGCGCGGGCATGGTCGCTCCAGACGACACGACATACGAGTACCTCAAGGGAAGGCCGCACGCACCGAGCGGCGCGGACTGGGACGAGGCCGTCGCCTACTGGAACACCCTTTCGACCGATGAGGGCGCCACCTTCGACGCCGAGGTCTTCCTCGACGCCAACACTCTCGATCCCTTCGTCACCTGGGGTACCAACCCGGGGCAGGGCGTCTCGCTGAGCGACGCTGTGCCTCACCCGGAAGCCATCGTCGACCCCAACGAGCGCGCAGCCGCCGAGCGGGCGCTCGAGTACATGGACCTCGTCGCGGGCACCCCGATGAAGGAGATTCCCGTCGACGCCGTGTTCATGGGTTCGTGCACGAACAGCCGGATCGAAGACCTCCGCGCCTTCGCGTCGGTGATCGCCGGCAAGAAGAAGGCTGACGGAGTCCGTGTGATGGTCGTGCCCGGATCGGCCCGCGTGCGGATCGAAGCGGAAGCCGAGGGCCTCGACCAGGTGATCAAGGACTTCGGCGCCGAGTGGCGGTTCGCCGGCTGCTCGATGTGCCTCGGCATGAACCCTGACCAGCTCGCGCCGGGTGAGCGTTGTGCGTCTACGAGTAACCGCAACTTCGAGGGCCGCCAGGGCAAGGGTGGGCGTACCCACCTCGTGTCGCCGCTCGTGGCAGCAGCGACAGCCATCCGTGGCACACTGTCGAGTCCCGCAGACCTCGAAGGAGCGAACTGACAATGGACAAGTTCACCACGGTCACCGGTATCGCAGCGCCGCTGATGCGCTCGAATGTCGACACCGACCAGATCATCCCCGCCGTCTACCTCAAGCGCGTCACCAAGACCGGCTTCGAGGACGCACTCTTCGCCGGCTGGCGCCAGGACGAGAACTTCGTTCTCAACCGCCCGGAGTTCCAGGGAGCGACGGTTCTCGTTGCCGGCCCGGACTTCGGGACGGGCTCCTCGCGCGAGCACGCTGTGTGGGCGTTGCGCGACTTCGGCTTCAAGGTCATCCTCAGCCCCCGCTTCGGCGACATCTTCCGTGGGAACTCCGGCAAACAGGGACTCCTGGCCGCAGAGATCTCCGAAGACGACACGAAAAAAATCTGGGCTGAAATCGATCGACAGCCGGGAATAGAAATTACAGTCGATCTGGTTGCGAAAGAAGTCGCTATCGGTGACCTCACGGTTTCATTTGAGATCGATGATTACACTAGGTGGCGATTGATTGAAGGCCTGGACGACATAGGCCTGACCCTGCGTGACGAGGCGCGGATCACTGAATTTGAGGCTGCCAGGGAATCCTGGCGCCCCAAGACCCTTCCCATTAAGTAATCAGGCTGCGCAGGTAAAACATTTGACTTCACTTCTTCAGGACGCATCACGGGCAGGAGCCAGCGTGGGGCTCGCAGGTGACAAAATCACCATCCACGGTGGACGCCCGCTCAACGGACGAATCGAGCTGAAGGGGGCGAAGAACCTGGTCACCAAGGCCATGGTTGCCGCCATCCTCGGTGAGACGCCGAGCGTACTCCGCGATGTGCCGGACATCAGCGATGTCCGAGTGGTTCGTGGCTTGCTCGACGTCCACGGCGTCAAGGTCACAAGCGACGAGGACGGCGTACTCACCCTCGACCCCTCGAACGTTGAGAGCGCCCACATGGCGGACATCGACGCTCACGCGGGATCAAGCCGTATTCCGATCCTGTTCTGCGGCCCGCTGCTGCACCGTCTCGGCGAAGCGTTCATTCCCGACCTCGGTGGCTGCCGCATCGGCGACCGCCCGATCGACTACCACCTGGAAGTTCTTCGCCAGTTCGGTGCCGTCGTGGAGAAGCAGCCCAGTGGCATCCGGATGAGTGCACCGAACGGCCTCAAGGGCACCAAGGTTCACCTGCCGTACCCGAGCGTTGGCGCGACCGAACAGGTCCTGCTGACCGCCGTTCGCGCAGAGGGCATCACTGAGCTGCGTGGCGCGGCGATCGAGCCCGAGATCATGGACCTCATCAACATCCTGCAGAAGATGGGTGCGATCATCGCTGTCGACACCGACCGCGTCATCCGCATCGAGGGCGTCGAACGGCTCGAGGGCTACAGCCACACAGCCCTCTTTGACCGTAACGAGGCTGCAAGCTGGGCAGCGGCGGCACTCGCGACAGAGGGAGACATCTTCGTCGGTGGAGCGCGCCAGGCCGAGATGCTCA
The DNA here is from genome assembly GCF_003065425.1 of Mycetocola zhujimingii. Lineage (NCBI taxonomy): Bacteria > Bacillati > Actinomycetota > Actinomycetes > Micrococcales > Microbacteriaceae > Mycetocola > Mycetocola zhujimingii. Next base: position 1,920,976 of record NZ_CP026949.1, on the reverse strand, counting down.
CCTTCCTCAACGTGTACCGCAAGGTCGGCGGCAAGTTCGACATCCACGATGACGGCATCCGTTTCTACCACCCCGGCACCGAACTCAACCCGGTGATCATCGAGACCGACGTCCACCCCGGCTTCATGACCGACTGGCAGCAGCCACTCGTCGTCGCGCTGACCAAGGCGAAGGGCGTCTCCATCGTGCACGAGACCGTGTACGAGCAGCGCTTCGGCTTCGTTGACGCGCTCGTCGAGATGGGCGCGACAATCCAGGTTCACAAGGAATGCCTCGGCGGACAGGCGTGCCGCTTCGGGCAGCGTAACTTCAACCACTCCGCTGTGATCTCCGGACCGACCAAGCTGCACGGGGCAGACATCGTTGTTCCCGACCTTCGTGGCGGGTTCTCACACCTCATCGCCGCGCTGAGCGCCGAAGGAACCTCGACGGTGTCGAACGTCGGCATCATCAGCAGGGGCTACGAGAAGTTCATCACCAAGCTCGAGCAACTGGGAGCCGACTTCGTTCTCGAAGGATAATGGGGCGGTGACCTCACCGAAACCAGCGCGCCTCAGGGCGAGCCCGGAAAAAACCCGACCGTCCATCTACTGGCTCCTGGCGTCGATTGCTTTACCGCCGGCGAGCCTGATGATGCGGCTCAACATCTCCGGCGGTGAGAAGCTGCCTCGGAGCGGACCGTTCGTCCTCGCGCCGAACCACTTCAGCGAGATCGATCCGATCGTGGTCGGCATGGCCGTGTGGAAGCTCGGCCGTGCGCCGCGGTTCATGGCAAAGGCCGGCTTGTTCAGCGTGCCGGTGATCGGGTACCTGCTCACCAAGTCGGGCCAGGTTCCTGTGCAACGGACCGGTTCGGTCCGGGGCCAGGACCCGGTCGCGGCCGGCGGGGAGCTCGTCGCCAAGGGCAGGGGGGTCGTTGTCTACCCGGAAGGGTCGCTCACCCGCGACCCCGACCTGTGGCCGATGCGCGGCAAGACCGGTGCGGTCAGAATTGCGCTCACCCACGGCATTCCGATCACGCCGATGGCGCACTGGGGCACCGACAAGGTCATGGCGAGGTACTCGCGCAAGATAAGCTTTTTCCCGCCCAAGCGCATCGACGTCATCGTCGGCGACCCGGTCGACCTGTCGCGGTTCGCCGACCGCCCGCTCGACGCCGCGACACTCACCGAGGCGACCGCCGTCGTGATGGAAGCGATCACGGCGTTGCTCGTCGAGATCCGCGGTGAGACGCCGCCGGATGAGCCGTGGGACCCGAGTAAGCACAACCAGAAAGACACAGGCCGATTTTGAGCCGTAAGACAACCGCGCGCGTTGCCGTGCTCGGAACGGGCAGCTGGGGAACAACGTTCGGCAAGATTCTCGCGGATGGCGGCTCCCACGTCACCATGTGGGCACGCCGGCCGGAACTCGCCGCAGAGATCTCCCGCAGCCACCGCAACAGCGACTATCTCCCCGGCGTCGTGCTGCCCGCCAACCTCACGGCAACAGCGAACCTCCAGGATGCGCTCAAGGGCGCACAGCAGGTCTTCATCGCCGTTCCCAGCCAGTCGCTCCGCGAGAATCTGGCAGCGATCCGCCCCCACATCGAACCGACGACGATCGTCGTGTCTCTCATGAAGGGCGTCGAACGCGGAACAGGGCTTCGCATGAGCGAGGTCATCGCCGAGGGCCTCGGCATCGACCCGTCGAGAATCGCTGTCGCCTCTGGCCCGAACCTCGCGCTCGAGATCGCCAGGGAACAGCCGACCGCAGCGGTGATCTCCTCGCAGAGCCTCGAGACCGCGCAGGCCGTCGCGCTCCTCGCCCGCAACAAGTACTTCCGGACGTTCGTGAACACGGATGTCATCGGCACTGAGTTCGGCGGTGTGCTGAAGAACCTCATCGCCGTTGCCATCGGCATCGTCGACGGCGTCGGTTACGGCGAAAACACGAAGGCATCGATCATCACCCGCGGACTCGTTGAGATGACCGACTTCGCCGTCGCTCAGGGTGCAAAGGCCGAGACGCTGTCCGGCCTCGCAGGGCTCGGCGACCTCATCGCTACCTGCCAGTCGCCGCTCTCGCGCAACAACACAGCGGGCCGGCTGCTCGGCCAGGGCTACAGTTTTCCCGCGGTGGTCAAGCAAATGCAGCAGACCGCTGAGGGCCTCGCGAGCGTCGCCCCTGTTCTCGAACTCGCGCGATCGATCGGCGTCGAAATGCCGATCGTCGAGCAGGTCAAGCAGGTGCTCGACGGTACCCTCGACCCCAAAGACATTGCACCTCACCTCACGACAGACAGCGACGAGCCCCAGGGCGAAAGGACAAATGATGACGCAGAAGCGCCTGGTGGTGGTGTTGTTTGGAGGTCGGTCAAGCGAGCATTCGATCAGTTGCGCTACGGCGGGCGGAGTGCTGCGGGCAATTGATCGCTCGCTGTTCGACATCGTTCCCGTCGGGATCACCCGCGATGGTGTCTTCGTTCTCGAACAGGACGACCCGGACAGGTTCGCGCTCGACAAGTCTCGCCTGCCCGAGGTCGTCGACAACGGCACTCGTGTGCGCTGGCCTGACAGTGCGACCAGCCGCGAGCTGACCGTCACCGCCGACGGCGTCACCACGTCGCTCGGCAACGTCGATATGGTCTTTCCCATCCTGCACGGGCCGTTCGGTGAAGACGGGACGCTCCAGGGCATGCTCGAACTCATCGACATGCCGTACGTCGGCAGTGGAGTGCTCGCGTCTGCCCTCGGGATGGACAAGCACTTCACCAAGACTGTGCTCGAGCACGCGGGCATCACCGTCGCGCCGTGGCGGACCGTCTCGCAGCGCGACTACCACGTCGACGACTCGGCAGCATTCGAGGGGCTCAACACCCTCGGTGCACCCGTGTTCGTCAAACCGGCGAGGGCAGGCTCGAGTGTCGGTGTGAGCAAGGTCACCTCGCCGGAACAGCTCGACAGTGCCATGCGCACCGCGTTCGCGGAGGACGACAAGGTACTCATCGAGAAGGGCATGCCTGGGCGCGAAGTTGAAATCGCCGTGCTCGGCGGCCGTCCGGGCGAGCCAGCGCGGGCATCCGTCGCCGGTGAGATCATGATCACCGGTCGGGACTTCTACGACTTCGACGCGAAGTATCTCGACGCCCCGGGAATCGAACTCGTCTGCCCGGCAGACATCGACGCGGACACGCTCGCGGCGCTGCAGTCGATCGCACTCCGTGCGTTCGACGCCATCGGCGCCGAGGGACTCGCGCGCGTCGACTTCTTCCTCACCGAAGACGGCATCGTCGTCAATGAGGTCAACACGATGCCGGGATTCACGCCCATCTCGATGTTCCCGAGCTGCTGGATCGCGAGCGGCCTCAGCTACGCGGACCTCATCACCGAGCTCATCGACGTGGCCCACGCGCGCCGCGCAGGGGCGCTCTACAGCTAGTCGAGGACGTCTTCGGGGCCGACACAGGCCGTCGTCGCCGGGAGCGCCGACACGGCGCTCCCGAGGTCGATGAGCGCCGTGGTTCCCGAGACGCCGCCGGTTGCAGCATCCGCGTTGATGATGACCTCGACGGCGGGCTCACGCCCGTAGGTGGTGTAACGGTAGGTGTCGTTCGCCGCCTCGCTCTCGTCGGCGATCCAGTCGATGCCGTTGAGGGCGATGCAGGGATCGGTCGTCGGGCCGGGAACAGCGACTCCGCAGCGAAGGATGACAGCGGCCGGTGATCCCCACGCGGCCGTCGACTGGGCGTTCGTCTCGCGCTTCGGTTTGTCGGCAACCGTGTCTGGAAGCCGGACGATCACGTCGGCGCACGCCGGGTTGTTGGCGTCTTCCGCCGGTTCGAGGGTCACGGCAGACGAGCAACCGGTGAGCCCGATGAGCGCGGCGAGGAGTACGCCGCCGGCGAGGGAACGGAGGGGGAGAGCGCGAGGAGACATCAGGTTCAGGCTACCGTTGAACGCATGACGCAGCCTGACAACTCCCACCCGGATGCCGGGTCAGACACGGTCGGCAGCGTGCACGAGCTTGCCGTACTGTCACGCATCTTCCCGCTTCTGCCTGCGGCCACAGCGGCAACGGTCGGCCCAGGCGATGACGCAGCGGTGATGGCGGCGCCGGACGGCAGGTTCGTCGTGACCACTGACATGATGGTGCACGGACCCGATTTCCGCTTCGCCTGGTCGACCGGGCACGACCTCGGCTGGAAGGCAGCGGCATCAAACCTCGCCGATGTTGCCGCAATGGGTGCACGGCCGACGGGACTCGTCGTGGCCATCGCCGCGACCCGCGACACCCCGGTAACGCTGCTCGAGGACATCGCGAGAGGGCTTCGGGATGCCTGCGCTGAACTCGCGCCTGGCTGTGGCGTCGTTGGCGGTGACCTCTCGGTGTCAGACACCTTCACCCTCGCCATCACGGCATTCGGCGACCTCGAGGGGCGTGCGCCGGTTCTGCGCTCGGGAGCGCGACCCGGCGATACCCTCGCGCTGTGCGGCGATGCCGGCGTCTCAGCGACCGGCCTGAAACTGCTCTTCTCGGATGCCGTGACGCACGACGGGAGGCCGGATCACGTGAGGGCTCAACGGCTGAGACAGGATCATCCCCGCGCCGTCGGGGCCCAGCTGGCACCGCGTCCGCCCATCGCGTCCGGCGTCGCCGCAGCACTCGCCGGCGCGACAGCGATGCTCGACGTGTCCGACGGCCTTGCCCTCGACGCGCGAAGGATTGCTTCAGCATCCGGTGTCGCAATCGCTCTGAACCGAGCCAGCCTGGGCGACGACCCGGACACGGCACTGCGTGGAGGCGAGGACCACGCCCTGCTCGCGACGTTCCCACCCGGCAGAGCGCTGCCGGAGGGCTTCCGTGTTATCGGCAGTGTGACCGATGGCGACGGTGTGACCGTCGACGGTGAACCGGTCGCCGGTGTGCTCGGCTGGGATCCATACGAGGGCTGGAACGGCGGCACGGGTTAGGGCCTATTCCGGGACGGCCCACCACACAGTGGTCTCGCCGTACTTCTTGCGTCGCGCCTGCACGAGACCCGCTGGCCAGACCGGCTCGGGGGAGCGTGAGCTCCGTTCGACCACGACGAGCGAGTCTGGGCCGAGGATCCTCAGGACTGCCGCGAGGTTCGACGCCAGCTCCGCCTCGGGCAGGTCGTACGGCGGGTCGAGGAACACGAGGTCGAACGGACCGACCGCTGACTCGAGGTAGCTCTGCACCGGCCGTGACGCCACGTCGATCTTCACCGTGCCCGGCGCTGCGTTCGATACGGCCTTTGCGTTGAGCCGGCACACCGCTGCCGCCTGCGACGAGCGTTCAACGAGAACCACCTCGCTCGCGCCACGACTCGCCGCTTCAAGGCCGAGGGCACCGGATCCGGCATAGAGGTCGAGCACCTGTGCACCATCGAGAATATCGCGAGCGTCGAGTGCCGAGAACATGGCCTCGCGAACCTGGTCGCTCGTCGGCCGCGTGCCGGATTTGGGGACCTTCAGGGGCAGGGAACCGGCAAATCCGGAAACGATTCTTGTCACCAGCCCACAGTACGCTGAGCCGCGACGTCGGTGCGGCCGAATAGACTCGGAGCATGAACGCCCAGCCTCTGGCCGCCAAGCTTGACAGCGTCATCGGTGGTCGCACGGCGTCAGCGTTCAAGCGTGCCTTTGGCGTCGTCACCGTCGGCGACCTGCTGGAGCACTACCCGAGACGATACGCGCGGAGGGGCGAGCTCACGGCCCTGAGTGAGCTGCCGGTTGGTGAACCGGTGACGATCGTCGCCGAGGTGATCGAGGTGCGTGAGCGCACCATGAAGGCCCGCAGGGGGTCGATCCTCGAGGTTCGCATCACCGACGGAAAAGGCATCCTGAGCCTCACGTTCTTCAACCAGGCGTGGCGGACGCGAGAGCTTCGCCCCGGAGCGCGCGGGATCTTCGCCGGCAAGGTCGGCGACTACAAGGGCGCACTCCAGCTGGCCCACCCCGACTATGAACTCTTCGAGTCGAGCGACGCGGACACCAGCCCGGATGCTGCCAGGAAGTGGGCAGAGACCCCCATCCCGATCTACCCGGCGACGAGCACCGTGGCGAGCTGGCAGGTACACAAGGCGATGGCGCTTGTCCTTGACTCGCTGCCGGAACTGCCGGACCCGGTTCCGGCTGACGTCAGGGCCCGCGAGAACCTGCTGACCTACGGCCAGGCGATCGAGAAAATCCACCGGCCGACGTCGGATGCCGATTGGCACGTCGCGCAGGACACCCTGCGGTACCGTGAGGCGTTCCTGCTCCAGGCGGCCCTGCTTCAGCAGCGGCAGATCGCCCGGCTGGAAGAAACGACCCCCCGCGTGGCCGTGCCGGGCGGCCTGCTCGAACAGTTCGACAAGCAGCTGAGCTTCACCCTCACTGGCGATCAGACCCGGGTGGGTGCTGAAATCGCCAGGGACATGGCGGAGCCGGTGCCGATGAACCGGCTCGTGCAGGGCGAGGTGGGCTCCGGCAAGACCCTCGTCGCCCTCAGGGCAATGCTCGCTGCCGCCGACTCGGGCGGACAGTCCGCGTTGCTGGCGCCAACCGAGGTGCTCGCGGGCCAGCACCTCAGGTCGCTGGCGAAGTCGCTCGGCCCTGACCTGTCCGCGCAACTGTTCCCGACGCTGCTCACCGGAACGATGCCGACCGCTGAGAGGCGCAAGGCGCTGCTGCGAATCGTGAGCGGCCAGGCGCGAATCGTCGTCGGAACCCACGCCCTGCTCGGAGAGAGCGTGACCTTCTACGACCTCGGACTCGTCGTCGTCGACGAACAGCACCGATTCGGGGTCGAGCAGCGCGAAGCGCTTCGGCAGAAGGGGCATCAGCCGCCCCACGTGCTTGTGCTGACCGCGACTCCCATCCCGCGCACCGTCGCCATGACCGTCTTCGGCGACCTCGAGGTCAGCACGATTCGTGAGCTTCCGGCGGGCCGGGCAGGAATCGAATCGTTCGTCGCCGGTCTTGCCGAACATCCGGGATGGATTCACCGGGTCTGGGAACGGGTCAGCGAGGAAGTGGCTGCGGGCCGCCAGGCATTCGTGGTCTGCTCAGCGATCGACGTCAACGAGCCCGACGACGTTGATTTCGACCCCACCGACCCCGATGCGCAGCTGCCGGACCTGAAGGACGAGAAGGACCAGGGACCGCCGCGTTCAACAGTGGTCGGGACGCTCGCCGAACTTCGCCAGTTGCCCGCGACAAAGAATCTTCGCATCGAGGCGCTCCACGGTCGCATGCCCGGCGATGAGAAAGACCGCATCATGCGTGCTTTCGCTGCCCACGAGATCGACGTGCTCGTCGCTACAACGGTGATCGAGGTCGGTGTGGACGTTCCGAACGCATCGACGATGGTCGTGCTCGACGCAGACCGGTTCGGGGTCTCCCAGTTGCATCAGCTCCGTGGTCGGGTCGGCAGGGGGGAGTGGGCAGGGTTGTGCCTGCTCGTGACGAACGCCGCTCCCGGCACTCTCGCCAGGACCCGCGTCGACGCGGTTGCCGGCACCCTCGACGGTTTCGAACTCGCCCAGGCCGACCTCGAGCTGCGCCAGGAGGGTGACGTCCTCGGCAGCGCCCAGTCCGGCGGACGGTCCTCGCTCAAGCTGCTGCGTGTGGCCTCAGACGGCGACCTCATTGCCATGGCCAGGGAAGACGCGCAGCATGTCCTCGAGCTCGACCCGGGGCTCGACGAGCACGTCGAGCTGCGTCACGCACTTGAACAGCGCGTTGACGCGTCGGCGCGCGCGGCGTTGTCAAAGAACTAAGAACCGTCGCGGCGAATCGGGGCTCGTCACTGCGGATTGTCTGGGGGACTGGCCGTGACTCTTGTGTGTGCCGGTAGGCTGAGCCCATGCAGAGGATCGCCGTCGTTCCAGGCTCGTTTGACCCCGTCACCCTGGGGCATCTCGATGTGATCGAGAGGGCAGCCGGCCTGTTCGACGAACTCCACGTGCTCGTCGTGCACAACCCGTCGAAGGTGGCCCTCCTCCCGATCTCGGAGCGCGTCGCTCTCCTCGAGGAGTCCATTCGTGACGCCGGGATAGCGGGAAAGATCGTGGTGGCGTCGTGGAGCGTCGGCCTTCTCGTGGACTACGCGACGGACGTCGGCGCTTCGGTCCTGGTGAAAGGCATCCGTTCACAGGTCGACGTGGCCTACGAAACGCCGATGGCCATCGTCAACCGTCACCTCGCCGGCGTTGAGACAGTGTTCATGCTGCCTGACCCGGCCCACGCCCACGTGTCGAGCTCGCTCGTTCGACAGGTGTCCTCCCTCGGCGGGGATGTCAGCCCGTACGTGCCGGCGGCAGTCACACGGTTCCTCCAGCGATCATGACTTCGTTCCCGACGTCGGCGACCGACGGCCAGGCCACGGCCGTCGAAGAGACCCCGGGTTTCGACATCGGTGAGGCGCATCGCGTCGCCTCCGACATCATCCGCAACGTCGAGTCGGTCATCGATGGGAAGCACCAGGTAGTGCGGACAGCGCTCACCGTTCTCCTCGCCGAAGGGCACCTGCTCATCGAGGATGTACCTGGCGTCGGCAAGACGATGCTGGCGAAAGCGCTCGCCAGGTCGATCACGGCGACGGTGAGCCGCATCCAGTTCACGCCGGATCTCCTGCCGAGTGACGTGACCGGAATCTCCGTGTACAACCAGGCCGAGCGGCGGTTTGAGTTCAAGCCGGGAGCGGTCTTCGCGAACATCGTGATCGGCGACGAGATCAACAGGGCGTCGCCAAAAACACAGTCGGCCCTGCTCGAGTGCATGGAGGAGCGCCAGGTCACCGTGGACGGGACGACCTACCATCTGGCCACGCCGTTTACCGTGATCGCGACACAGAACCCGATCGAGATGGAAGGAACGTACGCACTCCCGGAGGCCCAGCGGGACAGGTTCATGGCGCGTATTTCCATGGGCTACCCCGACGAGTCCGCCGAGCTCAGCATGCTCGCTTCGCGGAACGTCACGAATCCGCTCGCCGATCTCGAACCCGTCGTCTCGGCGGCCGCTGTTCAGCGCCTGATGGCGAGCGTTCGGGAGGTCTATGTCTCGGATGCCGTCAAGGAGTACGCGGTCCGGATCCTGCGGGCGACCCGTGAGCACCCCGACATCAGACTCGGGGGGAGCCCGCGCGCCACGCTCCAGCTCGTGCGGGCCGCGAAGAGCTTCGCGCTCGTCGAGGGCAGGGATTTCGTTCTTCCCGACGACATCGACGCGCTCGCGAACGCTGTGCTCGGCCATCGCCTGATGCCAACGAGCAGGGCTCTCGGCAACCACCAGCACACCGACGAACTCATCCGCGACATCATCGACGGCATCGTCGACGAGACGGCCGTGCCACCGTCACGCAACACCGGGACCTGACATGCCGACGCCCAGCCGTGGGAGTTCGCGGGCCGTCAGGCCCACGAGGCGCGGCTGGAGTGTGCTTCTCACCGCTGGTGCTGTCCTCGTCGGTGCGACCCTCATCGACAGGAGGGAAGGCCTCTACCTTTCAGCGTTCCTGGTGCTGCTGTTTGCGGGCAGCGTTGTTTACGTCCACGGTCACAGGCCAAGGCTCACCGCTGTTCGCTCGTTCTCGCCACCGAGCGTGATGGTCGGCGAGCCGGCCCTGGTGCACACGAGAGTGACATCGAAGACGGACCTGGAGACTGTGACCGTCTGGACGGAGCAGGTACCAGCGGCGTTCGGACGCACCCCGACCGGCGAACTGCCGCGCGGCAGGTGGCAACCCGGGCGAGGGTATTCCGCCGACCTCGAATACGAACTCAGGTCGTCGCGCCGTGGACGGTACCCGATCGGGCCACTGTGGGTGACCCACGGTGATCCGTTCGGCCTCGTTGTGGCCGAACGGGCGATCGCCGGTTCGAGGGAGATTTCGATCACTCCCCGCGTCAGTGTCCTCGCCAACGCGGGGCTCGCGAACGCGAGCGGTGATGGCGTCCGTCACGAGCTGAATCACTTCGCGGCCCACCGCGCGGACGAACTCATCGCGCGTGAGTACCGCACGGGCGATTCGCTGCGTCGCGTGCACTGGAGCCAAACGGCCCGCAGGGGCGAACTCATGGTGAGGCAGGAGGAGCGCCAGGGGGACCCGGAGGCGGCCATTGTGCTCGACACCGCACTCGCCGGCAGGGGAGAGGCGAACGGTGCCACCTCCGACGCCCACTTCGAACGCATGGTCGAGCTGGCTGCATCGCTCGGCGTACATCTCCTCGATGCGGGCTACCAGCTCTCGCTCATCGAATCGGCGACGGATGCTGTCTCGAACGCCGACGGGGCCTCGCCATACCGGATCTCACGGTTCGAACCAGGCGCTGCGCCCGCCCTGCTGGATACCCTCGCTGAAACACAGCGCCATCCCGTTCGGGACGGTTACGACGCCACAGCCGGCCTCGGCACGGTGATCAGGAGAACCGGAAAGGTGATGCCCGTCTTCGCGGTTCTCGGGCACGTATCGCCCACCGGTGCCAGGCGGCTGGCCGCGATGAAGATCAACGCAGCGCCAGCCGTCGCTTTCATCACTCAGGACGAGCGCCAGCTGCGAAACGCCGACTCGACCGAGGCCCAGGTGCTCGGCGACGCCGGGTGGCGAACCGCACAGTTGACCGAGCGCACTCCGGTCGTCGAGGCCTGGTCTCTCGTGGCGTTCGGAGCGGCCGGAGGGCAGACGGGCAAGGGGGGTCGCGACCGTGTCGGGAACTAAGACAGCGCCCCGGCGTCCGGCGGCGCCGCAGCCGGCGACGGCGACCGGACGCCAGCCGGGCCGCGGCCAGGCGGCCAGGCGGAGGACGGGCGGCGACCTCTGGCCGATGAGCCTTGCGACCCTGCTGGTCTACACCGTCGCCATTTCCACACTGTCCCCGCTCCTCAGCGGCGCTTCGTGGTGGCTGAGTATCGCCATGCTCGGAGTCGTCATTCTCTGCTCAGCAGCAACGGCTCGCGCGCTCGGTGCCAGGACGGGCATCGGGTGGCTCGTCGGCGTTGTGGTCTGGCTCGCCATGCTGGTCCTCTTTTTCGCTCCGGATACCGCGCTCGCCCTCGTGGTCCCCACCTGGGACACCGTCGAGACCTTCCGTGAACTGACGTCGGATGGCTTCCGCTCGATCAGTCGACAGGGCACCCCGGCAAACGCCGACGTCGGAATCCTCTTCGTCCTCGCGGTGGGAGCCGGTGCATTCGCTTTACTCAGCGACCTGCTCGCGATCGTCAGCCGGATGCCGGCGCTCGTCGGAATTCCGGTCGTGGCCATTGCACTGGTTCCCGGTTTCGTTATCGGCGAGGTCAACCTTGTCGCGCTCGCCCTGTGTGCCGCCGCCTATCTTGTTCTCCTCGCGGCGGATACGCGGGTGCGCCAGTCGGCAGCGCGGCATCCGAAAGGCATGCTCGGCATCGGAGCGTTCGCGGTCATCGGCGCACTGCTCGCGGCAGCGGTCGCCCCCGGCTACAACGGTGAGAGCCTCTTCCAGGCGACGGGGGGTTCGACATTCGGTCGCGGTGTGAGTCCGCTCGTCGATCTCGGCAAAGACCTCCGGCGCCCGGGTGGCGCCCGTCAGTTCACCTACACGACGACGACAGATGAATCCCTGTACTTCCGCTTGCTCACTCTCGACCAGTTCGACGGGACCACGTGGTCGTCGAGCCGTTCGAGCGAACGGGTGGTCAACGAACCAGACCTCATGGTCGAGGTGCCAGGGCTGTCCAGTGACGTGGCGACGGAGCCGACGACCACGACGGTCGATGTCGCCGCCATGGTTGCGCCGTGGGTTCCCGTTCCGTTCCCCAGCGTTCGCGTCGCCGGTCTCTCGGGGCGGTGGTCGTGGGACGTGGATGGGCTCACGCTCTCCAGCCGCCTGTCGAGTGCGAGCGGGCAGACCTACATCGCCGAGAGCGTGCTGATCAAGCCGACGCGGGAGCAACTGATCGCCGCACCCGGTGACTACCCGGATAACGTCAGCCGGTTCCTCGAACTGCCTGACGACATCCCCCCGATCATTACGGATACCGCTGCCCAGATTGCAGGGCAGTCGACAAACGGGTTCGACCGGGCGTTTGCGCTCCAGCAATACCTGCGGAGTACCGACTTCACCTACTCCATTGAGGCCCCCGTCGACGATGGCTATGACGGCGACGGCTTCGACGTCATCGCCCGGTTCCTCGAGAAGAAAAGCGGGTATTGCGTCCATTACGCCTCTGCCATGGCCATCATGGCGCGGGTGCTCGGCATTCCGGCACGGGTGTCGCTCGGGTACCTGCCCGGCGACAGGGTGGGGAGTGTGGGGGAGCGGCGCAACTACGCAGTCGCGACCGATGACCTGCACTCCTGGCCAGAGTTGTATTTCACCGGCATCGGCTGGGTTCCGTTCGAACCGACGCCGGGGCGGGGTTTCGTTCCGGACTATGCAGTGTCGGTGGCGACGGGCAGCCCAACGGCAAATCCCAATGACCTCGACTCCGGCAACCGGAATGCGCAGGAGCGCGCCCCGGTCGAGCAGGCGCCGACAACACCCGCCGGTTCGGCACAGGCCGATTCCGCACCGCCGGTGGGAATCATCGCCGCCCTCGGCGCCGTCATTCTCGCCATCGTCGGGTTCCCCGGCGTGGCCAGAGGCCTGCGACGTCGCCGCCGGTTCCGCGCGCTCAGAGCGGGACGCGCCGGCCCCATCGACGCCTGGCAGGAGGTGAGCGAGACGGCGCTCGATTTCGGCATCGGAGCGAATGTCACCGAGACCCCACGCGGATTCGCGGCGCAGCTCACCCGGTCAGTCGCGCTCACCGGATCAGACGCCGAGGCGCTCGATCGCCTGCTCGGCAGCGTCGAGCGGCTCAGATTCTCGGCTCGCGCCGACCCGAGCGCGGGCGAGGCGCTCGCGGCCGATGTCGAACGGATCACGAGGGCGATGGCCACGGCGTCGACGCTGCCCGTACGGTTACGCGCGACGCTTGCGCCGGCATCCGTTCTGCACCCAACACCCAGCAGACGCTCAGCGGGCGTGCCAAGGTCACTGTAGAATTTCTCGGTGACCAAATACACCAAACTGCCATTCGCGGTGAACGTCCGCGACCTCATACGGCGACCGGGTGAAATGCAGGAACGCGACATCACGGTCGACGCTCCGGAGACCTGGGGCGCCGGCCTCATCGCCGTCACTCAGGGAACCCCGGTTTACGAACGAGTCCGCCTTGAGTCGGTTCACGAGGGGATCCTCGTTACTGCCGAAGCCGAAACTGTTGCGACCGGAGAGTGCGGAAGATGCCTGATTGACATCTCCCAGAGCGTCCAAGTCGAGTTTCAGGAGCTTTTCGCGTACTCTGGTGAAGAAGCTTCTGACCTAGAGGTTCACAATGACCATGTGGATCTTGAACCTCTGATCAGAGACGCAGTGGTTTTATCACTGCCGTTTCAGCCGGTATGCCGGCCAGATTGCCCCGGACTCGACCCAGAGACCGGCGAGCGACTGGCAGATAACCCGGATAGAAAACCCCAAGAGCATCTGGATCCTCGCTGGTCCGCGCTCGCCGGGTTCTCCCAAGACCCAAGCTCCGACAACTCGGATGCTCCAAGCAAAGAAGAGAGATAAGTCATGGCTGTTCCGAAGCGGAAAATGTCACGAGCCTCCACCCGTGCACGCCGTGCGCAGTGGAAGGCTGAAGCCCCCACCCTGGTGAAGACGGTCGAGAACGGCAAGGTTACGTACAGCCTTCCGCACCGTGCCAAGGTCGTCGAAGACTCCGCCGGCACCGCGCTCTTCATGGAATACAAGGGCCGCAAGGTCGCCGACGTTTAGTCAGCCCTTCGCTCGCTGAGACCGAAGGCTGAGAAGTGTCGGTAACAGACAGCACGACAGACCGAGGGTCGCTACTGGCGGCCCTCGGTGTGTCGCTTAACGAAGCGGTGTTGGAGCATGCGCTCACACACCGCTCTTTTGCGTACGAAAACGGCGGCATCCCGCACAACGAACGCCTCGAGTTCCTCGGCGATTCGGTGCTCGGACTGAGCGTCACCCAGAAGCTGTACCGGGAGAACCCGGAGCTGCCCGAGGGCGCACTCGCAAAGATGCGCGCGAGCGTCGTCTCCACCGTTGCGCTCGCTGAGATCGCGAGAACCATCGGCCTCGGCCCCCATCTCCGGCTCGGCAGGGGCGAAGAACTTACGGGCGGCCGCGACAAGGCCTCGATCCTGGCCGACACGATGGAAGCGCTCATCGGCGCCGTGTACCTTGACCAGGGCCTCGAGACCGCCTCCGCACTTGTGCTGCGACTGGTCGAGCCGCTCCTGGAGGACCCGGCACGGTTCGGCGCGGCGATGGACCCGAAGACGAGCCTGCAGGAAGTCGCTGCACGCCTCAACGCTCCGGCCCCTGTCTACGAGATCGAAGCGTCCGGGCCGGATCACAACCGGATGTTCGTCGCCACGGTGACCGTGGGCACTCTCGCGACCGCGGTCGGTGAGGGCTCGAGCAAGAAACACGCCGAAATGGCGGCAGCGTTGAGCGCATGGACCGAGCTGAGTGCCCGAGCTTCCTGAGGTCGAGGTGGTGCGAGCCGGCCTCGAGCCCGCCGTCACCCGTGCGCTGATCACGAGCGTCGACGTTCTCGACGCGAGGAGCCTCAAACGCCACCCGGCGGCATCCGGGGTCTTCGTCGACCTGCTCGAGGGACGGCGGATCCTCGCCGCGACGCGTCGTGGCAAGTTCCTGTGGTTTCCGCTCGATGACGACACCGCGCTCGTCACCCATCTCGGCATGAGCGGGCAGATGCTGCTGCGTTCGCCGGGGACCGACGACCGGCTGACACGTATTCGCATCGGCATCGAGTCGCCAGACCACGGTGAACTCCTCGTCAATTTCGTCGACCAGCGCATCTTCGGCGGGATGGCTGTCGACACCCTGCTGCCTACGCCGGACGGTCGTCCCGGTGGTTTCTCCGGTGCTGCCCAAGGGCCGGCGCGCGTACCAAGCCAGGTGGCCCATATCGCACGGGATCCGCTCGATGAGGCCTTCGACGACGCGGGGTTCCTGGAACGCCTTGGCCGCAAGGGCACAGGGGTCAAGCGCGCGCTTCTCGACCAGACCCTGATCTCTGGCATCGGCAACATCTACGCCGACGAGGCGCTGTGGGCTGCGAAGATCCACTACGAGCAGCCGGCGTCTTCCCTGTCGAAGCGGAGAGCCGGGCTCCTGCTCGCTGAGGTTCGCGCCGTGCTCGAGAAGGCACTGGCCGAGGGCGGGACCAGCTTCGACGCGCAATACGTCAACGTGAACGGGGCGAGCGGGTACTTCGCCCACAGCCTCAATGCCTACGGGCGACAGGGCCAGCCGTGTCCCCGCTGTGGAACACCACTGCGGCGGGAGAAGTTCATGAACCGGTCATCGCACTTCTGTCCGCGCTGCCAGCGACGGCGCTGAGTACGCGTTCGCGACACTGGGCGACCGCTCAGCATGCTTGCAAGGGATAAATGTCGTGCTTGTGCCAGAATCTCGATGTTGACTTCGCTCGCTCCATTTGAAGGACCAGAGAATGCCTAAGCCGCTGTTCATCACGCTACTAATCGTGCTTCCGTTCATCATTGGGGGAGCGACAGGCGACGGTCTCTTCTTCGTGCTCACCCTCTCGTTGGTTCTCATCGCGAACCCGGTTATCCGCACCATCCGCAAAAACCGATATTTCGGATCCGAACACTTTCAGGCTCTGAAAACTGAGATTGCGACGGTCGTGGCCGAGCACAACGACGTGGTGAATTACGTCCAGGAGATCCGATCGCACGGTGCGTTCGACCTGGGAGCCTCCTCAACCGGTCAGCATGCCCACCTTGCGTCGTTCGAGAATACGTCTGCGTGGAACAACCGTCGCGACCGAAACGTAGCTGAGTACGCACCCCACGTCCACAACGCATCACTGCAGGTCGTGCGCAACGCGAGCGCCGACCCAATCAAATACCTAATGAAGTACTTCGGCATCAAGGCTGATCCGGCGACCCTCTCCGATGTTCAGCGGGTCGCTGATGACGTCTCTCGGCTCGAACAGGCTGTGGCCAACGTCCGAGAACGCGAAGCTGATATCACGGCACGAATCGACCCGCCTGGGTTCATTCTGAAACACTACCGCGAGGAGTTTTGGAAGCAGGTGGGGGTTCACCTATCACCCATCGAAGTGCCATACCCGCATTACAAGTTTCAGTACACGTCCGCGGGGGGCAATACGGGGCAGGCGACCAACATTCAGCTGAACACTCCGACGTTGGAGGCGCTGTCCGAGGTTTTGGTGGAGAGAATCCGCTGGGCGAAGTCCGCTGCTGGCCAGCGCGCGCTCATGACAGCGAGGCTTCGCGGACAGATCAAGGAACGCGACCGGTACGCGTGTTTGCAGTGCGGAGTCTCGCTGGTCGATGAGCCGCACCTGTTACTCGAGGTCGACCACATCATGCCCGTTTCTAGGGGCGGCCTCAGTACGCCCGAAAACCTTCAGACGCTGTGCTGGCGTTGCAACCGCTCGAAGGGCGCGAGGATAGTCTCGTAGAGGGATTTGCCCAGGTTCTAACGCGCGGCGAGGCGCTGGACACGCCTTGCTTGGGCAACATTGCGTTAAGCACAACGCCCGCGCTCATTGGCAGAGTCTGCGAGTCAAGCGGATTCCGGTTCGCTGTGAGAAGTTCATGAACGGGTCATCGAACGTCTGCCTGCGCTCCAGCGTCGACGCGCAATACGTCAACGTGAACGGGGGGAGCGGGTACTTCGCGCACAGCCTCAACGCTTACGGGAGACAGGGCCAGCCGTATCCCCGCTGTGGAACACCGCTGCGGCGGGAGGAATTCATGAACCGGTCATCGCACTTCTGTCCGCGCTGCCAGCGTCGGCGCTGAGCAGGCGTTCGCGACAACCGAAACCGCCACCCCCGCCCGCACCACCCCGCTAGGGCATCCGTGCGCCGCCGGCTTCAACTGTCGCAGATGCACGCTAATACGATCCGTCCCGTGCATTTGCGACCGCCAAACCGCCCGGCATCCGTGCGCCGCCGGCTTCAACTGTCGCAAACGCACGTCATAACGCTCCGTTCCGTGCATTTGCGACCACCGAACCGTGACTCCGCCCGCACACCACCGCGTCCCGGCATCCGGTGCCGTCGGCTTCAACTGTCGCAAACGCACGCCATGCCGCTTCGTTACGTGCGTTTGCGACCACCGAACCGCCGGGGCGGCGCCGCCGTCGGGTTCAACTGTCGCAAACGCACGCCATAACGCTCCGTGACGTGCGTTCGCGACCACCGAACCGTCGGGGCAGGGGAAGATGGATGTATGACACTCGCCTTCATCCGCCACGGCCAGACCGAATGGAACTTTGAGAACCGGCTCCAGGGTTCCACCGATATTCCCCTCAACGACACGGGTCGGCAGCAGGCGCGTGACGCGATCGCGACGCTGGATGGAGTCAACTGGGAGGTCATCGTCAGCTCACCTCTCCGCCGCGCCAGGGAGACCGCGTCGATCATCGCCGAGGGCCTCGGCATCGAACTCGGCCCCGCATACGACGAGCTCGTCGAGCGGAATTACGGCGAAGCCGAGGGTGCAACCGCGGAGATCATCGCTGAGCGCTGGCCGGACAGGGACTTCCCTGGTCTCGAATCACTCGAGTCAGTCGTCGCACGCGGCACGGCAGCAATCGAGCGGGTACACGCCGACTACGGCGACCGCAACACACTCATCGTGTGCCACGGCACGATCATTCGGTACACGCTGTCGTCGCTCGCCGGACGTCGGTTCGACCAGATTCGCAACGCGTCTGTCGCGACATTCGACAGGCTGGGCGAAGGGTGGCGGGTGCTCAGCGTCAACGACGAACCGGTCGAAGAGGTGCCCGTCGGCTGAGCGGCCGTACCGGAGCCCCGGCACGACTCGTGACTGAGGTGACGCTGCAACCGGTAGTTCCGGTCACACCACCTTCTTCCATGACGCTTCGTAAGCCACAGGGATAAAGCCGACGGCTTCGTTCACGCTCAGCATCGGACGGTTCTCCTCGGCGTTGAACGTGATGATGGCGGGTGTCCCGGGCGAGACGCGCATGAGCTGCTCGAGGTTTGCGAGCTTCAGCAGCATCCCCAGCCGGTGTCCACGGTGCTCCCGGAGTACGAGCGTGTCCTCCTGAATAGCCGTCTTGCCCTCCGCTTCGGGAATCGCGATGTCGGTATAGCCGACGAGCCGGCCCGACGCGATGTCCAGCGCCGCTGAGGTCAGGTTCGTCCGCCCTCCGGCCTCGTTGCGATCGTCGAGATTGGCCACGCGAGCTTCGTCCCACTGCTCTTCAGCGAATTCCAGACCGGCGGCGGGGGCATCCGTCGACATTCTCTGGTGCAACCGTGCGATGTCGGCGAGCCACTGCTCAGGGCACCGGCCCACCCACTGAACGACCCGGTAACCCGTCGCGTGCGATTCGGCGACACGTCGGTTGTCGGCGATAACCTCCGGATCGACAGGGAGGTCGATTCGTGACACCCGCGCCACCTGCTCCAGGCGGTAACCGTTGACCTCGGCGAACCGGGCGGCGGTTGAGTCACGGTCAACGGCACCAAAGCCGGTGGGCGGCACGACGACATCGTTGCTCTCCGACGGACGGTGCATGCTGAACGGCTGGAGCACCCGCAGGCCGTTGCCGTCGGCGAGAGCCTCGAGCACTCGAAGCAGGGCTGTACCAATACCTCTCCGGCGAAAGTCTCGGTCCACCTCGATTTCGAGAAACGCGGCAGTAGCACCCTCCTCCGGTTGCCACTCATACACTCCGTACCCGACGATGCGGCCATCCAGACGGGCGAGGAAGAGCCGCTTGGGAGCGAAGCGGTCGTGCCAGCCCGGAAAGTACTCCTTCGGCGTCCGCGTCAGGTCGTCTGTGCCGAGCGTTTCCTCCTCGACCCTGTTGCGCAGGTCCACCATCTCGATGAATGATCGGCCGTCGGGCGAATCGAGGGTGGCGGGAATGGCGAGTTCGTCGATCGACACCGCGTCAATCAGCGGGTGCGTAAACATGTTCGGTTCCTCCCTGTCTTGTGCCGGCGTGCCGCCAGGCAGCGGATCAGCCTAGCCACGGCCGATCAGGCTGTAAAGGGTGGCTATTTCGCGCGAATGCCCGGGTCTGTCGGGGTTTACGACGGTTCGTTGGGTACGGTAGTGCTGAGAATTCGCGTGGCATAAGCGCGAAGAGACCGGAGACAGCGTGTATTTGAAGAGCCTTACCCTCAAGGGCTTCAAATCGTTCGCGCAACCGACGACCTTCGCATTCGAGCCCGGTGTGACCTGTGTGGTCGGCCCCAACGGATCCGGGAAGTCCAACGTCGTGGACGCTCTCGCCTGGGTGATGGGCGAGCAGGGCGCGAAGACACTTCGCGGCGGCAAGATGGACGACGTCATCTTTGCCGGCACGTCGACGCGCGGGCCGCTCGGCCGCGCCCAGGTGATCCTCACCATCGACAACTCGGACGGTGCGCTCCCGATCGAATACACCGAGGTGACAATCAGCCGCACGCTGTTCAGGAACGGGGGCAGCGAGTACGCGATCAACGGCGACACCTGCAGGCTGCTCGACGTACAGGAACTCTTGAGCGACTCGGGGCTTGGGCGCGAGATGCACGTCATCGTGGGGCAGGGCCAGCTCGATGCGGTGCTCAGGGCGAGCCCGGAGGAACGCCGCGGCTTCATTGAGGAGGCCGCAGGCATCCTGAAACACCGCCGCCGCAAAGAGAAGACGCTTCGCAAGCTCGAGGCCATGCAGACCAATCTCACGCGGCTGAGCGACCTCGCGGGGGAGATCCGCAGGCAGCTCAAGCCGCTCGGACACCAGGCCGAGATCGCACGGGAAGCGCAGACCATCGCTTCCATCGTTCGTGATGCCAAGGCGAGGCTGCTCGCCGACGAGGTCGTCACACTCAGGACCCTGCTCGACGGTTACGGCCGAACCGAAAGCGAGCGGCACACCGAACGCATCGTGCTGCAGGAACAGCTCGAGCAGAAACAGCTGCGCATCGCGCGGATCGAGCAGGCTCAGGTCGGCGACGCCGTCGATGCGGCACGGCGCACGAGCTTCGCGCTCGAGTCCGTGCAGGAGCGGCTCCGCAACCTCTTCACCCTTGCCAACCAGCGGCTCGCTCTTCTCGGAGCGCAGTCAGAGTCATTCGACGCATCCTCGAGTGTCACGCGGAGCATGGTCGACGATGCGCGGGCCGAGGTCGATGCGTTGAAGCAGGCCATCCTCACCGCGGAAGACGCCTGGCGATCAGCACAGCAGGCGACCATCGCCTCCCGCGAGCGACTCGACGCCGTCGACATGGAAATTGCCGCCCAGAGCGCTCTCGTCTCCCGGCACGACCTGGAGATCACGAAGCTCACCGGACAGGCGGACGCCGCGTCGTCGAGACTGGCCGCGGTGCGTGGTGAGCGTCTCCGTCAGGAGAACGCCCTTGCGGCAGCGACGGAACGCAGGGATGCTGCCGTGCAGCACTTCGCCGAGGTGGAGGAAAGCGCGGCAGACGTGGATGCGGGGGAGAACGGGCTCGACGAAGCGTACGAACTCGCCCAGGGGAGGGTCTTCGAGACCGAGGCCGAGATCGAACGCCTCCGCGAACTGCTCCACGGCCACGAGCGTGAGCGTGACGCGCTCGCCGCACAGACCAGCGCCCTTTCCCGGGCACTCAACATCAAGGACGCCTCTGCCGACCTCATCGCCGCCGGCCTCGACGGCATCCGCGGCGTTGTCGCCGATGCGGTCTCAGTGAAGCCCGGATTCGAGGCCGCCGTCGCATCGGCCCTCGGGACGCTCGCGGACGGGCTCCTCGCCGACGACAGGGCTGCCGCCGAGCGCGCCATCGCGCACGCGAAGGATCACGACCTCGGCCGGGTCGAAATCGTGATGGCGGATGCCACGGCGCGGCGGATCGAATGGCCGGCGATCGCGGGCGTGGTTCCCGCAACGAGTGTGGTCACAGCTCCGGCCGGTGTGCTCGGCATCCTGAGTTTCATTGGAATCGCCGACGATGTCGACGCTGCACGCCTCGCCGCACCGCAACTCGGCACGCTCGGTGGACCCGTCACCCTGATCACCCGCACCGGAGACGTGCTCACCGACTTCGTCCTCCGGGGAGGATCGGGCGCCAAGCAGGGCCGCATCGAACTCATCGCCGAGCGCGACGCCGCGGCTGAGCGGCTGACCGAGGTGACCTCGGCGCTCGAGGACGTCAGGTTCGAACTCGACGAGCAGCGGACCGCGCTCGCCGGAGCGAAGGAACTCTCGCGTGCCGCACTCGGCGCACTGCGCGAGTTCGACGCGCAGCTGGCGGCGCAGGCGGAGAAACTCAACCGGGCACGGGTCCAGGTCGAGGCGTCGACCGCGGAGAGCGACAGGCTTCAGACCGCTTTCGCGGAGTCTGCTGGTGCGGTGGCCGAGGCGGAGTCCGCAGCCAACAAGGCCAGGGCCGAACTGGATGCCGCGCGCTCAAGGCCCCGGCCAATTCTCGACGTTTCGGGACGCGAAGCCCTGCTTGTCGAACTCGAGCAGGCCAGGGAACGTGAGATCGAGTCCCGGCTGCAGCTCGAGACGGCGAGGGAACGCGTCAGGTCAGAGGAGCAGCGGGTCAAGAACCTGCTCACTCAAATGGAATCCGACCGCGTCGCCGCGGAAGCAGCCGCGCGTCGCGCCGTGATCCGTGGGCGCCAGATCGACGCCGCAACCGCCGTCGCGAACATCCTTCCCTCGGTGCTCGACTCGGTGGACGGGTCCGTTGCCGAGGCAAAGCTCGTACTGGCCAGGGCGGAGGAGGAACGAGCGAGCCAGAATGCCGAGCTCACCGGCTTGCGCCGCGAGGAGCAGGGCCTGCGTGAACGGCTTCAGGTCATCACCGAAAACGTGCACGCACTCGAACTTCAGATCTATGAGAAGAAGCTGCACCTCTCCAGCCTGCTCGAACGGGCGGCTTCGGAGCTGGGACTGGTCGAGGACGTGCTCGTTGCCGAGTACGGGCCCGATGTGCTCATCCCCACCGAGCAGGCGACAAACGAAGGCGACGGCGAGAACGAGAGCGACGGCATGCCGTTCTCTCGTCCCCAACAGCAGAAGCGGCTCGAGAAAGCGGAGCGCAAACTCGCTCAGCTCGGGCGCGTGAACCCGCTCGCCCTCGAGGAGTTCGCCGCGCTCGAACAGCGACACAAGTTCCTCACCGAGCAGCTCACCGACCTCACCAACACGCGCAAGGACCTGCTGACGATCATCGAGGAGCTCGACGACAAGATGCAGGCGATCTTCGCCAGCGCCTTCGACGACACTCTCACCGCGTTCGGTGAGGTCTTCCCCGTCCTGTTCCCCGGCGGTACCGGCAGCATCTCGCTGACCAACCCCGACGACCTGCTCACGACGGGCATCGAGGTCACCGTGAAGCCGGCGGGCAAAAAGATCGAACGGCTGTCGCTCCTCTCCGGTGGGGAGCGCTCGCTGGCGGCAGTCGCCCTGCTCATCGCTATTTTCAAGGCGAGGCCGAGCCCGTTCTACATCATGGACGAGGTCGAGGCAGCCCTCGATGACGCGAACCTCGGCCGACTGCTCACGATCTTCGAAGACCTTCGGCGGTCGAGTCAGCTCATCGTGATCACGCACCAGAAGCGCACGATGGAGATCGCGGATGCCCTCTACGGCGTCTCCATGCGGCAGGACGGAGTGTCTGCCGTCGTCGGTCAGCGGGTGGCAAACGAGGAGAAGGCGAGCTGACGACTCGTTAGTCTTAGTACATGGCACAAACTTCGTCCTGGTCCCTGTCGGGCGCACTCAAGGGCATGTTCTCCAAGCCCACCATCGACGAGACCACGTGGGAAGACCTCGAGTACGCGCTGCTCACCGCTGACTTCGGCCCGGATGTCACCGAGGCGGTCATCGATGACCTGCACGCCAAGGTCGACAGGTACCGCACCACCGACCCGCGTGACCTCCAGCGGATGCTCCGCGAATCGATCGAAGAGCGTCTCTCGAAATACGACACAACGTTGAAGCTCACCGAACGGCCCGCCGTTGTGCTCGTCGTCGGCGTGAACGGCGTCGGCAAGACCACGACGATCGGCAAGTTCTCGAAGTTCCTCGGCACGTACGGACGCACTGTCGTCGTCGGAGCGGCTGACACCTTCCGCGCCGCCGCCGTCGAGCAGCTCGCCACCTGGGCTGAACGCGGGGGAGCGCAGATCGTGCGCCCGCAGCAGCACGCTCAGGACCCGGCATCCGTCGCTTTCCAGACCGTCGACTTCGCCAAGAGGAACGGCATCGAGATCGTCCTCATCGACACCGCTGGACGGCTGCAGACCAAGGGCGGCCTGATGGACGAACTCTCCAAGATCCGCCGCGTCGTCGAGAAGCAGGCGCCGATCTCTGAGGTGCTGCTCGTGCTCGACGCGACGACGGGTCAGAACGGGCTCGCGCAGGCGGAGGCGTTCATTGAGCACGCCGGTGTGACAGGGCTCGTCCTCACCAAGCTGGACGGATCCGCGAAGGGCGGCTTCGTGCTCGCGGTCCAGGAGAAGACCGGTATTCCGATCAAGCTCGTTGGCCAGGGCGAGGGCATCCACGATCTCACCGGCTTTACTCCACACGTCTTCGCACAGAAACTGGTTGGCTGACATGACAACGGAACACGACTTCTTCGGCGCGCTCGAAAGCGACGAACACGGCGGAATCTACTGGTCGGAGACCGTCGAGGTCGGCGACCAGCCCGTCGACGTCTCGGTGAGTTCTCCCGGCGACCGGACCGTCACCGTTGAAGGCCTCGACACCGCTGCCGGCTTCGTCAGCTCCCTCGACGGGCTCGACCTGCGTGCCCGTGAGGCGATGCTCAGCGACGTCGATAACCGCAGCTCTGACGTGACGAGCTTCATCGAAGCAACGGTCGAAGAGGTGGGGGAGGACCTGCCCGAGATGCTCGTCGACCGGTCAGGTGATAACGACGTCGACATCATCCGTTCGCTCCAGCTCATCCGCGTCGCGATCCACCCCCACCAGACCGGTGAGGGCGCGCCGTTCGCGGCCTTCGAGTTCGCATTCGACCCAGACAACTCCGACCTCGCGCTCGTCGTCTCGCTGTCGAACAGGGGCGAGTCGGTCGGCATCGAACTGCTCGA